>JAEPDS010000005.1:88080-183387 GCA_016842065.1 Candidatus Thiodiazotropha sp. 'RUGA' | reverse complement strand
GTCGAGTCGGGCCTTGCAGATCTTGGTGGTTAGATAGAAGGATGCCTTACTGGCGCCTCTCTGGTTTCTACTTCTTCTACTTTGCTTCACTAGGGGCACTGCTGCCGTTCTGGGGGCTCTACCTGCAGGATCGGGGCTACTCCCCGGCAGAAATCGGTGAGTTGATGGCGGTGATCATGGTCACCAAACTGATTGCACCGAACATCTGGGGCTGGATTGCCGATCATACCGGACAACGCATGCCGATCGTGCGTTTCGCTTCGCTCTTCTCAGTGATCTGTTTCGTTGGGGTCTTCTCCGTTGAAGGTTACTGGGCACTGGCCCTGGTGATGATGCTGTTCAGCTTCTTCTGGAACGCCTCCTTGCCCCAGTTCGAGGCGGTCACCATGAGCTATCTGCACGAGCGCATTCAGCACTACAGCCGGATTCGATTGTGGGGTTCGGTCGGTTTTATTCTGGCAGTCCTGTCACTCGGCTTCATGCTCGAGGCGTGGGGCGTGGGGCTGGTGCCACAAGTGGTGCTGGTGCTCTATCTGGGAATCTTTCTCTACAGCCTGCTGGTGCCCGAAAAGGGAGCTGGTGTTGTGCAGCATACGCAAGGTTCGATTCTCGATGTGCTGAAACGCCGGGAGATCATCGCTTTTCTGCTGGTCTGCTTTCTGATGCAGGCGAGCCACAGCGCCTATTACGCCTTCTATTCCATTTATATGGAGGAGATCGGTTACAGCAGCAGCCTGATCGGGCAGCTGTGGGCTTTGGGTGTTGTGGTTGAGGTGCTGGTGTTCCTGGTGATGCACCACCTGCTGCATCGTTGGGGTGCCAGGACGGTGCTGATCGCCAGTCTGGCGATCGCGGTGGTGCGCTGGGTACTGGTGGCGACCACCTCTGATCAGATGCCTATGGTGTTACTGGCGCAGGTGATGCACGCAGCGACATTCGGTACCTTCCACGCAGCAGCAATCCATATGGTGCACCACTATTTTGTCGGCAAGCACCAGGGGCGGGGGCAGGCACTCTACAGCAGCATCAGTTTTGGCGCAGGCGGCGCCTTCGGCAGTCTGTTGAGTGGCTATCTGTGGAGCGGCATGGGGCCGGAGGCGCCTTATTGGGTGGCAGCCGGTTATGCGCTGGTTGCGGTGATCATTGCCATACTCTGGCTTGGTCATCGTGATGCTTCATCCGATCAGGCGGTAAAACAGGTTCCGTAGATCAAATTCAACTACCTCCAACCGCAAATGAAGGCGAATCAGCGTAAGATGCCGCCAAGCGGTTTGACGGCTTAAAAATCGCTGTTAAATCGTATTTGCGCCAATTCGCGGTGATTCGCCTCCATTCGCGGCTAACATGAGCTTGACAGCAACAGGACAGATGAGTATTTTGCCCACCTGCTGCGCTGCAGCATAGCTTTTCAGCGTGCAGCGGCTTGTTCCCAACCCTGATTTTCCCCGGAGCCCTATACCATGGCCATTGAACGCACTTTTTCCATCGTAAAACCCGATGCGGTAGGCAAAAACCTGATCGGTAAAATCTATGCACGTTTCGAAGACGCGGGTCTGAAGATCGTTGCCTCAAAAATGCTGCATCTCAGCCGTGAGCAGGCCGGGGAGTTCTATGCCGTACATAAAGAGCGTCCTTTCTATAATGACCTGCTCGATTTCATGACCTCCGGCCCTGTCATGGTTCAGGTACTGGAAGGTGAGAATGCGATCAGCCGCAACCGTGAGATCATGGGTGCTACCAACCCTCAAGAGGCGGCGTCAGGCACCATTCGCGCCGATTTCGCCGAGACGGTTGATGAGAATGCGGTGCACGGTTCCGATGGTCCCGATACCGCCAAGGTAGAGATTGAATTTTTCTTTCCGGAAGGGATCTGCGAGCGTACTCGCTAAGCGGTTTCAAGATTGCTCTGCGCCAGCAGCTGCTGGCGCATGGCATTCGCCACATTTGAGAGGGTCCGCTTGCGATGAGTCACAATACCGAGTGAGCGACTCAACTGCAGCTCCGGCACCTCAAGTTTCAGAATCTGCCCCTCCTCAAGCAGTATCTCCGGCAACAGGCTCCAGCCCAGGCCGATACTGGTCATCATTTTCAGTGTCTCCAGGTAGTCGGTTGCCAAGGTGCAGTTAATGTTCAGCTGCCTGTCGTTGATCGACTGTTCCAGCAGCGTGCGGGTGTAGGTTCCCTTGGTTGGCAGTACTGCAGGATGGCTGACCAGCTGCTTGAGGCTGGTCGATTGCTGCTCGGCGAGTTGATGATCAGGTGCGACCGCAAAACAGAGTGGGTCGTGCCAGATCTTCAATGCATCAAGTGCCTCGATGGGGTTGAGGGGCAGGGTGACCACAGCCATCTCCAGCTCGCCATGTTCCACCGCCAGGCAGGCCTTTTCCGACTCCATGAAACGGATATCCAATTCGGCTTTGGGATAGGCATCTGAAAAATTTCTCAGTGCCGATGGCAGGCGATGCAGACCGATATGGTGACTGGTGCCCATCACCAGTCGACCTGAGATCTCTCCCGAGAGATTGGAGAGACCCCGTCGGATATCAACCATCTGCTGCAGTATCTGCTCGGCCCGTGGTAACAGTTGTCGACCTGCCTCAGTGAGGAAGACCTGTCTTCCCACCCGGTCGAATAGGCGTACCGACAACTCCTGCTCAAGGGCTGCAACCCGCTTGCTGACAGCGGGTTGTGTCAGATAGAGGCCCTGGGCCGCATTGGAGAACGATCCCTCCCTGGCAACCTGGACAAATGCGCGTAGTGATGCAAACTCCATATCTATTCCTAAAAAGAATGGAAAAAATGAAAAATATGAATTTGTATTATGTAGCACACTCCCCTATGTTTTGACTACCCGCCGCAGCAGAGTCTGCTCGGTAGACAAGTAATCAGGAGCAACAATGAGTGCCAAAACGCTTTACGACAAACTTTGGGAGTCCCATCTGGTGCGTACCGATGAGGATGGTACGGCGCTGATCTATATCGATCGGCATCTGGTACATGAAGTGACCTCGCCCCAGGCCTTTGAAGGTCTGCGTTTGGCCGGGCGTAAACCCTGGCGCACCGAGGCCAATCTGGCCACGCCGGATCACAATGTTCCAACCACAGAGCGTTCGGGTGGGGTGTCGACCATTGTTGATCCAGTCTCCCGGCTGCAGGTGGAGACCCTGGATCAGAACTGTCGGGATTTCGCCATCACCGAGTTTGAGATGCTCGATCCCAGACAGGGAATCGTGCATGTGATCGGTCCGGAGCAGGGTGCCACCCTGCCGGGTATGACCGTGGTCTGTGGTGACTCCCACACCTCGACCCATGGCGCCATGGGTGCCCTGGCTTTCGGTATCGGCACCTCTGAGGTTGAGCACGTTTTGGCGACCCAGTGCCTGATTCAGAAAAAATCCAAGTCGATGCAGGTACGGGTCGATGGGCAGGTCGCTGCCGGGGTTACCGCAAAAGACATCGTATTGGCGATCATCGCTAAAATCGGAACTGCAGGTGGCACCGGATACGCAATCGAGTTCGCCGGGGATGCTATCGAAGCCCTCTCCATCGAAGGTCGTCTGACGCTCTGCAATATGGCCATCGAAGCAGGCGCCAGGGCCGGCTTCGTGGCGGTTGATCAGAAGACCATCGACTATGTCAAAGGTCGACCCTATGCGCCGCAAGGTGATGATTGGGATAAGGCCGTAGCCTACTGGCAGACCCTGCACACGGATCCCGGCGCTGAATTCGACAAAGTTGTAATTCTTGATGGGGCTGCCATCAAACCTCAGGTCACCTGGGGCACCTCACCGGAGATGGTGGTTGGCGTCGATCAAGCCGTGCCCGATCCGGCGAATGAAGCGGATAAGGTGAAAGCAGACGGTATGCGCCGGGCGCTTGAGTATATGGGACTGGAGGCGGGTACTCCCATCCAGGATATTGCGGTGGATAAGGTTTTCATCGGTTCCTGCACCAACTCCCGTATCGAAGACCTGCGCGCGGCTGCCCAGGTGGCGAAAGGTCAACAGGTGGCATCCAACGTCAAACTCGCTCTGATCGTGCCGGGTTCCGGTCTGGTCAAGGCGCAGGCCGAGCAGGAGGGTCTGGATAAGATCTTTGTCGAGGCGGGATTCGAGTGGCGCGAGCCCGGTTGTTCCATGTGTCTGGCCATGAACGCAGACCGCCTAGAGTCGGGTGAGCGATGCGCCTCCACTTCAAACCGCAATTTTGAGGGGCGACAGGGGCAGGGTGGCCGCACCCATCTGGTCAGTCCCGCGATGGCTGCGGCAGCGGCCATTCATGGTCATTTCGTTGAGATCTAAACGAAGAATTAACGTTAGGTGTTAGTTGTAATTTACTGAATTAATAAAACTAATACTGAAACAGAGGAATGCAAAGATGGAAAAATTCGAGACCTTTACCGGCACCGTCTGCCCTTTGGATCGATCCAATGTGGATACCGATGCCATTATTCCGAAGCAGTTTCTGAAGTCGATCAAACGGTCCGGTTTCGGCCCCAATCTGTTCGATGAGTGGCGCTACCTGGATCATGGTGAACCAGGCATGGATAACAGCAAGCGCCCACTGAATCCGGATTTCGTACTCAACGATTCCCGTTATCAGGGGGCTCAGGTTCTGCTGACCCGGGAGAACTTTGGTTGCGGGTCATCCCGGGAGCATGCCCCCTGGGCGCTGGAGGACTACGGGTTCCGCGTCATAATTGCCCCGAGTTATGCCGATATTTTCTTTAATAACTGTTTCAAGAATGGCATATTACCTGTTGTTCTTGATGAAAAAATTGTGGATGAACTGTTTGCTCAGGCGAGCCTTGAGCAGGCGCTCTCCCTAACTGTGGATCTGCCGCAACAGCAGCTGGTCGTCGGCGATGCCGAGCCTATCCCATTTGAGGTGGATCCTTTCCGTAAACACTGTTTGCTCAACGGGCTGGATGATATCGGCCTGACTCTGCAACATGTGGATCTGATCAAAGCCTATGAAGCGCGTCGTGCCGATGAAGCGCCCTGGCTCTTTTCTTGAGGTAATTTTTCGATGAGCAAACAAATTTTGATTCTGCCTGGTGACGGTATCGGGCCTGAGATTGTGACTGAAGCGGTGAAAGTGCTGGCGGCACTGCGCGATCGCTTTGGCTTCGACGTGGAGATGGATGAGGCGTTGGTCGGTGGTGCCGCCATCGACGCCACCGGTGGCCCCTTGCCTGATGCGACACTGGAGCTGGCCAAAGAGGCGGATGCCATACTGCTCGGAGCGGTTGGTGGTCCCAAATGGGAGCAGCTCGATATCTCCATCCGTCCTGAGAAGGGGTTGCTGGGCCTGCGTTCCGCGCTCAATCTGTTCGCCAATCTGCGTCCGGCGATTCTCTATCCCCAGCTGGCGGACGCTTCCAGTCTGAAAGCCGAGATCGTGGCCGGACTCGATATCATGATCGTTCGTGAACTGACCGGCGGTATCTATTTCGGACAGCCCAGAGGTGTCAGGGAGCTGGAGGGTGGCGAAAAACAGGGATTCAATACCCTGGTCTACCAGGAGTCTGAAGTGGACCGGATTGCCCGGGTGGCCTTTGACATCGCCAGAAAACGGGATAGTCGGGTCTGTTCCGTGGACAAGGCCAATGTACTCGAATGTACCGAACTCTGGCGGGAAGTGGTCAGCCGGGTCGGGGGAGAGTATGCCGACGTCGAATTGAGCCACATGTATGTGGATAATGCCGCCATGCAGTTGGTGAAATGGCCAAAACAGTTTGATGTAATGGTCACCACCAATATGTTTGGCGATATCCTCTCCGATTGTGCCGCCATGCTGACTGGTTCCATCGGTATGTTGCCATCCGCCTCGCTGGATGAGCAGGGCAAGGGCATGTATGAGCCGATCCACGGCTCAGCCCCCGATATTGCAGGGCAGGGCGTGGCCAATCCTCTGGCGACCATACTCTCGGTGGCGATGATGCTGCGTTACAGTCTGAATGAACCGGCGATGGCTGAGCGGGTGGAAGCGGCTGTCGACAAGGTGTTGGATCAGGGTCTGCGCACCCCCGATATCTTTGCCGAGGGGATGACTGAGGTAAATTGTGAAACCATGGGTGATGCGGTTGTTGCCGCATTGGATTGAGTGTGGTGGTATTGATCGCTTGAGCCTGGAATCAGAAGATCCACGACGGTGGTTGATGGATTGGAAATGATTCCAGGCTGAATCTATGTTGATATAAGGTATCAAGTCGTCAGGAACGTCCTGTTCGACATGTTTTTAAACGGGTTAATTGAAGATGAAAAGAGTCGGTTTCGTAGGTTGGCGTGGCATGGTGGGTTCGGTACTGATGGGCCGGATGCGTGATGAGGGGGATTTCTCCCTGATCGATGAGCCGGTCTTTTTTACTACCTCCCAGGTCGGGCAGGCGGGTCCGGATATCGGAAAACCGATTCCGGCACTGAAAGATGCAACGAATATCGAGGAGCTGATGGCGATGGAAGCGATCGTCACCTGTCAAGGCGGTAGCTACACCAATCAGGTCTACGATCAGTTGCGTGCTGCTGGTTGGCAGGGTTACTGGATCGATGCCGCATCCAGTCTGCGTATGAAGGACCACACCCTGATCGTACTCGACCCGGTAAATGAGTCGGTGATCCGTAACGGCCTGGCCGATGGCCGGCGCGATTTCATCGGTGGAAACTGTACTGTCAGTCTGATGCTGATGGCACTCGGTGGTCTGTTTCGTGAGGACCTGGTCGAGTGGACCACTTCGATGACCTATCAGGCGGCATCCGGTGCTGGTGCGCGTAACATGCGTGAGCTGATCAGCCAGATGGGTGCTCTGGAGACGGCGGTGCATGATCAATTGGTCGATCCCGCCTCAGCGATTCTCGATATCGACCGCAAAGTGGCCGATACCATGCGCGATGATGGATTCCCAACAGACAACTTCGGGGCTGCCCTTGCCGGAAGCCTGATCCCCTGGATCGATGTGCCGCTGGAAAACGGCCAGAGTAAAGAGGAGTGGAAGGGCTTTGTTGAGACCAATAAGATTCTGGGACGAAGTGAGAACCCGGTACCAATCGATGGAACTTGTGTGCGAATTGGCGCAATGCGCTGCCACAGTCAGGCGCTGACCATAAAGTTACGTAAGGATGTGCCGATAGACGAGGTGGAGTCAATACTGGATGGCGCCAACAGTTGGGTAAAAGTTGTTCCCAACGAGCGTGAACTGACAGTCGATGAGCTGAATCCCGCCAAGGTAACCGGCACACTGACTGTACCCGTCGGGCGTCTACGTAAAATGAATCTGGGTGAAGAGTATCTGAATGCTTTCACCGTGGGTGATCAGTTGTTATGGGGAGCCGCAGAGCCATTGCGGCGCATGCTGAGGATATTGCTGGAAGGGTGACGAGAAAAGCCAGCGGTTGTCCCTGACTGTGCCATTGTGGCTATTCCGAGTCGGCCAGAGGGAGGTTGTCCCTTCCCTCTGAGACCGCTTGAGTTGATTGTTAAAAGTAAGACCGAATTCTCACTTTTAGCGGTTATCGCCATCAACATGTACAGTATTGCAATATTTAGTGTGATGATCCTTTAACTTTTGGTAAAAAGATCATTCATAAGCTATAGTTAGCGACTGATTATTAAGTTTATTCTAAAACCGATCGGGGCTGTACGGCGGGCCTCTGACCCACTGTGTCAAGGTGACTTTTTGACTGGTGGATATGTTTTCTGGCAAGGAGGAAGCATGATTCGTAAGCTGTCTCTGGCAGTGGCTGTTGCAACAGCCTTATCACCAATGGGCGCATTAGCCCTCGGAATGGGTGAAATCCACCCTCAATCGGCACTCAATCAAACCTTCAAGGCCGATATCGATCTGCTTTCCGTTACCCAGGAAGAGTTGCAAGATGTACGTGTCTCGCTGGCTTCGCATGAGGCCTTTAAAAAAGCAGGCATGGACAGGCCTTTCCACCTGACCGGTTTGAAATTCACTCCCCAGCTGACCGCATCGGGAAAACCGGTAATCACGATTACCAGTAGAGATGCGATCCGGGAGCCCTTCCTGAATTTTCTGGTGGAAGTCAATTGGCCAAAGGGCAGACTGGTGAGGGAATTCACCGTACTGCTCGATCCGCCAGTGACCCTGAGCCGTAAGCCTGCCCCGGTGGCTGCTCCGGTTGCCAAGAGCCAGCCTGTGGTGAGTAAAGTCATGCCCAGCCGCAGAGCGCCGGCCACATCAGCCCCTGTGTCTGAGAGTGCCATGAGTTCGGCAGGCGGCAGGGAGTATGGACCGGTACAGCCGAATGACAATCTATGGAACATCGCCAAGCAGATGCAGGAAGGCGATGAGTCCATCGAACAGGTGATGATGTCATTGCTGGATCATAATCCTTCCGCCTTCATCAACAATAACGTGAACAACCTGAAGGTTGGCAAGATTCTGCGTCTGCCCGAGGATGCGGAGGTCACCGGGCTTTCCAAGCGGGCCGCCCGTGAGGAGTTTCTTGCCCAGACCAGAGACTGGAAAGCTGGAACAAGAGCGGCGGCTCCGAGTCGTCAGGAGAAAGCTGCTGAGGCGCCCGTCCCATCTGCGGCACCGACGCCCGAGGATCGTCTCAAGCTGGTCTCTCCCAAGCCTGGTGTTGGTGAATCGGCTGAACGGGAAGGTCAGGCCGAAACCGCTGAGATTAAGCAGCTGCAACAAGAGATTATGCTTGTCCGGGAGTCCAATGAAGGAGCCCTGCAGGAGAACAGCGCGCTGAAATCCCGTGTTCAGGAGCTGGAAAAACAGATCCAGGACATCCAAAGGTTACTGACCCTCAAGAGTGATCAGCTTGCCGAAGTACAGGCTGCTCAAAGTGTGGCAGCCGAAAAGATGCAGGAGATGGAGCCCGCAGCTGAAGCCCCAATGGCAGAACCGCCAGCCGAAGCCGAGGTGCCGGCTGAAGAGATGGTAGCTGAAGAGATGGCAGCCGAAGAGCCGGTTGCTATGACAGAAGCCGAGCCAGCGGCGCCAATGGAGAAAGCGGCAGAACCGGTCATTCCAATACCTGAAGGCACGGTCATCGAAGAGGTCGATATCGAGGCCAAGATTGCTGAACAGCAGGCCAAGGAACAGATGGCGCCTCCGGCTGCGGAGCCACCGGCTGTATCTGAACCACCTGTCGCGAAAGCACCGGAGAGCAAACCGGCGATGCCGGAGCCCGATTTGGCAGAACCTCCAGTGGCTAAATTGCCGGAGAAGAAAGTCAGCTATTTCGATGGCTTGAAAGAGAACAGCACAATGGTGGCCATCATCGGTGGTGCCGGCGTACTGCTGCTTGGTTTGTTGGCGATGATCATGCGCCGTCGCAAAGAGGCCGAAGCGGAATTTGCCGAGAGCATCCTGGTTTCACCGGATAGTGATATCGCACCTTCCGGTGTGGACGACAGCAGCTCGCTGACTTCACCGACTGATGAAACCTCTTTCATGAGTGACTTTTCACCCAGTGACATCGACGCCTTGCAGGATGAGACGGGTGAAGTTGATCCTCTCTCCGAGGCCGATGTCTATATCGCCTATGGACGTTATCAGCAGGCGGAAGAGCTGATCAATCAGGCGATTGAGAAGTATCCAGAACGGGAAGAGTTGAAACACAAACTGCTTGAGATCTACTTCTCGGCCAAGAAATCGGATGCCTATACCAACCTTGCCCAGCAGTTGCATGACAACGGCCTGGAAGAGCAGCAGCCCGATGCCTGGTCAAAGATCGCTACCATGGGTAAAGAGCTCAATCCCGGTTACGCTCTGTTTGCCGGTGCAGCGGGTCTTGCCGCAGCGGATATGGCGGATGACATGGATGATCTGGGTCTGGATCTGGGGCAGCTGTCAGACGAGGATGTATCCTCACCGGCTATTGAGGAGGCTGTGGCGGAAGCTGCGGCACCAGCGGAAGACGTATCCGATGAGCTGGACTCGATGGACCTGAGTGGTCTCGAGAACCTGGATGAGATGGATTCTGAAACCCTCGAAGCCGATCTCTCTCTGGATTCAGAATTTCTGAACAAAATGGATGGTTCCGAGTCTACACCAGCAATGGAGGATTCCGATGCGCTGGATATCGACCTGAGCGATCTTGAAGTCGAGTCTGTGCCTTCCGGAATCGATTCCGCACCTGCCGCCGAGGAGATGAATGAGGATCCATTGCCTTTTGATCTCTCTGACGTCGAGGATAGCGAAGTCATCGATGGTGTTGAAGACCAGGTTGAAATGGAGGATTCAGAGGTACTGGACAATCTCGACCTCGAGAGTATCGAGCGTGAGTTGGAAGGCATCTCAACCGATCTGGATAATGAGGAATCCAATGAGGCTGATGAGCTGAGCCTGTTGCAGAGCCACAGCGAGAACCTCGACCTGGATTCCACGGATGAGATCACAACCAAGCTTGACCTGGCCCGGGCCTATATCGATATGGGTGACAACGAAGGGGCCAAGAGCATCCTCGAAGAGGTTGTCGGTGAGGGAAGTGAGAATCAGCAGAAAGAGGCTCAAGATCTGTTAAGCAATCTTAACAGCTGATTGTCATCCACTTCGGACAGATCCTGTCCATATCATAAGAGGGGCGCACAGAGTGCGCCCTTTCTGTTTCAGGAGCTTTCAATTCGAAAATGTACCGACCTAAGACTTGTTCTTTTTATCCTGCAATCAAAACAGCGCTGTTGGGGCGATTCACCAATCGCCAGAGTTGCTTTGACAGAGTCGTGACTGAATCCTATCGCTGCAGGCAGACAGTTCAATGAGAGTGGCTCTGGGGGTTGAGTATGACGGTACGGCTTTTCATGGCTGGCAGTTCCAGGGGGATGTGCGCAGTGTTCAGGAGTCACTACAGCTCGCACTCTCGCAAGTTGCGGATCATGAAGTAACGGTACATTGTGCCGGACGCACCGATACGGGTGTTCACGCAACCGGACAGATCGTGCACTTCGATACCCCGTCAGTAAGAACAGAACGCTCTTGGGTGTTAGGTACAAATGTCAATCTGCCTGCGGATGTCAGCATCTGTTGGGCAAAACAGATGCCCGAAGATTTCCATGCCCGCTTCAGTGCAATCGGTAGGCACTACCGCTATCAGATACTCAATCGGACCTATCGCTCCGCATTGTGGCGTGACCGGGCCGTATGGATTCATAAACCTCTGGATGAAGAGGCGATGCACCGGGCCGCTCAATCCCTGGTCGGTACCCACGACTTTTCCTCCTATCGGGCACTCGGATGTCAGGCAAAACATCCGGTCAGGACAGTGCACAGTCTGTCGGTCAGCCGTCTGGGGGAGATGTTGAATATCGAAGTCCATGCCAATGCGTTTCTGCATCATATGGTGAGAAATATAGCCGGCGTACTGATTGCGATCGGCAAGGGGGAGCAGTCTGAGAACTGGGCTGATGAGATCCTGGCCCTGCGTGATCGCACCCTGGGTGGGGTGACAGCACCACCTCAAGGGCTCTGTTTAACACAGGTGGATTATCCCGAGGAGTTTGCATTGGGCTGATGGCCTTGGCGTTGCTATGGGTATCGTGTGAAAACCGCTCCTGGCCATAGCATCGGCTAATCGCTTGCTGTATCTTTCTGCAACCTATGAGAACCAGAATCAAAATTTGTGGAATCACCCGGACTGAGGATGCTCTGACAGCAACCCGCCTGGGTGCGGACGCCATAGGACTGGTGTTCTATCCTCCCAGTCCCCGCTCGGTCAGCCCCGAACAGGCGCAGCAGATTGTGAAAAGCCTGCCGCCTTTTGTTACAGTTGTCGGTCTGTTCGTGAATGAGGATAGGGCGGTTATCGAACAGATCCTGAATCAGGTCCCCCTCGATCTATTGCAGTTTCACGGTGATGAATCCGCAGAGGATTGTAGTGGCTTCGGCAGACCGTGGATCAAAGCGATCAGAATGCGCCAGGAGACAGACCTGCTCTCCCTGGAACAGCAATATACGGATGCATCGGGACTGCTGCTGGATACCTATCAGGCCGGTGTGCCTGGAGGAACCGGCAAGACTTTTGACTGGGATCTGGTACCTGAGTCCCTGGCAGGAAGAGTGATTCTGGCCGGTGGATTGACTAGTGAAAATGTGACACGGGCCGTAGCGTCACTGCACCCCTATGCGGTTGATGTCAGCGGTGGTGTGGAAGCGGCGAAAGGAATCAAAGATGCGGCAAAGATAGAGGCCTTCATTACCGGAGTGATGCGTGGTGACAACGACTGAAAAGATGATTGGGAACTATCCTGACGAGCGGGGACATTTCGGGCCCTACGGTGGACTTTTTGTCTCCGAAACCCTGATGGATCCTCTGGATGAACTGCGAGAGGCCTATCAGCGCTTCATGCAGGATGAGGCCTTCCTCAAGGAGCTGGACGAGGACTTGAAACACTATGTGGGACGACCCTCACCAATCTACCACGCAAAGCGCTGGAGTGAAGAGTTGAATGGGGCTCAGATCTACCTGAAACGGGAGGATCTCAATCACACCGGAGCACACAAGGTCAACAACACGGTCGGTCAGGCACTGCTGGCCCGCCATATGGGCAAAACCCGGATTATCGCCGAGACCGGTGCGGGACAGCATGGTGTCGCTTCGGCTACCGTGGCAGCCCGCCTCGGACTGGAGTGTGTGGTCTACATGGGGGCGGTGGATATCGCCAGGCAGGAGGCGAACGTCTATCGGATGCGCCTGTTGGGTGCAGAAGTCAGATCGGTGGAATCCGGCTCGAAAACCCTCAAGGATGCCCTCAACGAAGCGATGCGGGATTGGGTGACCAATGTGGATAACACCTTCTACATCATCGGTACCGTTGCCGGCCCGCACCCCTACCCAGCAATGGTGAGGGATTTTCAGGCGGTGATCGGCCGGGAAGCGCGTCGACAAATGCCTGAGCAGGCAGGGCGACAGCCGGATGCCCTGGTTGCCTGCGTTGGCGGCGGGTCGAATGCGATTGGCTTGTTCTATCCCTATCTGGATGACCGGGAGGTTGCCATATATGGTGTCGAGGCGGCCGGTAGCGGCCTGGATAGCGGTCAGCACGCAGCCCCCCTGTGTGCCGGCAAGCCCGGTGTACTGCATGGCAACCGAACCTATCTGATGGAGGATAAGGATGGCCAGATTATTGAAACCCACTCGGTCTCTGCCGGGTTGGACTACCCGGGCGTCGGCCCCGAGCACGCCTGGCTGAAGGATAGCGGTCGAGCCAACTATGTCGCAGTAACCGATCAGGAGGCGTTGGCCGCATTTCACGATCTGACGCGTATCGAAGGGATTATTCCAGCCCTCGAATCGAGCCATGCACTGGCCTATGCAGCCAAGCTGGCCCAGACCATGCGTCGTGACCAGATCGTCCTGGTGAATCTCTCCGGGCGAGGGGATAAAGATATGCATACCGTGGCAGCACAAGAGGGCCTGAAGATATGAGCATGCTCAAGGAGAAGTTTGCCCAGCTTCGGCAGCAGCAGAAAACCGCACTGATTCCCTTCATCACTGCAGGTGACCCACTGCCTGAGATCACGGTCGATCTGATGCAGGATCTGGTTGCCGCAGGTGCAGATATCATTGAGCTGGGTATCCCGTTTTCCGATCCGATGGCGGATGGTCCGGTAATTCAGCGGGCAAGTGAGCGGGCACTGGAGTATCATGTCAGTCTTCGGGATGTGCTGGAAATGGTCAGTCGTTTCAGGCAGATGGATCGTGAGACACCGGTGGTCCTGATGGGCTATCTGAATCCGATCGAGATCATGGGCTACCAGAACTTTGCCGAACAGGCAGCTGACGCGGGTGTGGATGGCGCGCTGGTGGTTGATCTGCCCCCCGAAGAGGGGCAGGAGTTCCAACAGATACTGAAACAGCATGGCCTGGATCAGATCTACCTGGTGGCACCCACCAGTACCGCTGCCCGGATCGAGCGGATTTGTGAACTCTCCGGAGGCTTCGTCTACTATGTCTCTGTGAAAGGGGTTACCGGGGCGAGTCATCTCGATATAAAGAGTTTGGATGAAAAACTTAAGCAGATTCGGGAAAATACCGATCTGCCGGTAGGCGTCGGTTTCGGCATCAAGGATGCTGAGACGGCTGCAGCGGTGTCACAGGTTTCCGATGCCGTGGTGGTGGGCAGTGCTCTGGTATCCCGGGTTGAGGCGCTGGCCGATCAACCAGAAAAGATTGGTGCCGCGTTGCGTGAAACGCTCTCAGGCATGAGACAGGCCATGGACAACGCTGTCCATAAATAACGAGAAAGGTTAACTACATCTATGAGTTGGTTCGAAAAACTGATGCCAAGCCGGATCCGCACGGATGCCGGCCACAAACGCGCAGTCCCTGAGGGATTGTGGGCCAAGTGTCCCGGTTGCAGCGCAATTCTCTACCGGGCGGAGATGGAAAGAAATCTGGATGTTTGTCCGAAGTGTCACTACCACAATCGAATCAGCGCCAGACGACGGATTGAGACATTTCTTGATCCTGAGCCTCAGGAGGAGATCGGAGCCAATCTCGAGTCTGTGGATCCGCTGAAATTCAAAGACAGCAAGAAATACAAGGAACGCCTGACCCAGGCCCAGAAAGGATCGGGCGAGAAGGATGCTCTGGTCGCGATGCGGGGTCAGCTGAAAGGGATGGATATCATTGTCGCCTCCTTCGAATTCGGTTTCATGGGCGGCTCCATGGGATCGGTCGTCGGAGAACGATTTGTTCGGGCCGTCAACATGGCGCTGGAGCGCCATACCCCACTGGTCTGTTTCTCCGCCTCCGGTGGCGCACGCATGCAGGAGTCTCTGTTCTCCCTGATGCAGATGGCCAAGACCAGTGCGGCGCTGGAACGTCTGCAGAAGCGTGGTTTGCCCTTCATCTCAGTGATGACAGATCCGACCATGGGGGGTGTCTCGGCCAGTCTCGCCATGCTTGGCGATATCAATGTGGCGGAGCCCAATGCACTGATCGGTTTTGCCGGGCCCAGGGTCATCGAGCAGACGGTGCGTGAGAAGTTGCCGGAAGGCTTTCAGCGCAGCGAGTTTCTACTTGAACACGGCGCCATCGATATGATTATCGATCGACGTGATATGCGTGATCGTATCTCAGACCTGATCAGCATTCTGATGAGTAAACCCCGAGCCTGACCGGCTGGTTTGTCACTTATCTGCCGTGGTGGATTGGGTCTGACGCGATCGCTCCGATCCGCTTGCGATAATCAGTAATGCGCTTCAACTCCCTCGAGCAGTGGCTCGACTGGCAAACAACCCTGCACCCCAAGGAGATCGAACTCGGCTTGGGGCGGGTGGCCAGTGTGTGGCGACGTCTCAATCCTGCGGGCCTGCAGTCACTGGTGGTGACCGTCGCGGGTACCAATGGCAAGGGATCCAGCGTGGCCATGCTGGAGAGCATCTACCGTCAGGGCGGCTATCGGGTTGGAGCCTATACCTCGCCCCACCTGGTGCGCTACAACGAGCGTATCCGGATTGACGGTCGGGAGGTGAGCGACGAGGCGCTCTGCCTGGCTTTTGAGCAGGTCGATCAGGCGCGTGGTGAGACGGTTTTGACCTACTTCGAATTTGCCACCCTGGCTGCCCTGATGATCTTTGCCGAACAGCCGCTGGATCTGGTGATTCTGGAGGTCGGACTGGGGGGCAGGCTGGATGCGGTGAATATCATCAATGCTGACCTGGCGCTGATCACTACTGTGGATCTGGACCATACCGACTGGCTCGGCAACAGCCGCGAGGAGATCGGACTGGAGAAAGCCGGAATCATGCGTCCGAAACAGCCGGTTGTGGTCGGAGATAGTGGGATACCGGAGAGTGTGCCGGGTTTCGCAAAGCAGATTGGCGCCGAGCTCTACCTTGCCGGCCGGGATTTCAACGCCAGCCAGTCAGATGATCACTTGCACTGGCAGAGATCGGGAGGGGAGTCGCTGACACTGCCTCTGGCCCGCCTAACCGGTCAGGCACAGTTACACAACATCAGTGCCGTAGTGATGGTCACAAGCCTGCTACAGGCCCGATTGCCGCTGCAACAGGGGCAGCTATCACAAGGCCTCAGGCAGGTTTCACTACAAGGGCGTATGCAGTTGATCGAGGGGCGCCCCAGTCTGTTACTGGATGTGGCGCACAACGCCCAGGCGGTGGCCTCATTGAGGTGCTATCTCGATCGTCTGGATTGGCCGGCTGAGGTGTATGCTCTGTTCGGTCTACTTAAAGACAAGGATAGCGAGGCCATTGTAGAGTGCCTCCATTCCGCTATATCCGGTTGGTATTTGGTTGATCTGCCCGGGGCGAGGGGACAATCGGCCGAGCAGTTGGCCAGGGTGGTTCGACAGCATGGGGCGAAGCTACCTGTGCACTGTTTTTCGGACTTTTCCGGTGCCTTCGAATGCGTTAAAAGTCATGTCAAAGCAGAAGATCTGATCGTGATATTCGGCTCCTTCCTGGTTGTCGGTGATGCTCTGGATGTTATTGATCCAAAAACGGATTAGCTCGCTTGACCTGCACTGACAAAAAGCTCATCAACCCGGCATGAGGTCGCATAAGGGAACTGATATACTTGCATAACGATGGACGTTGAAGCATATATCAATTGGTGACCGAGACCTGTCTGACGGGAACACCGGTTGCAAGTTTGAAAGCAAAGTTATGAGTGTTAGCAAGCCCTAGAGGTGTAAAAAAGATATGGCTCTGGAGGAGAGACTGAAACAACGGATGCTGGGTGGCGCAGTGCTGGTGGCGCTGGTGGTCATTTTCGTGCCGATGTTGATTGATGAACCGGTTGAGCAAGGGGATAAATCGACCCATGCCATACCGATCAAACCTCAATCCCAACAGCATCAACCGGTTGCCAGCCAACCCGCTGAAAAACCAGAGCAGAAGACGGTGTTGAAGACAGCACCACCAAAAGCGGCGGCTGAAGCGGTCGCAAAAGCCAAACCCGAGCCGAAACCCAAACCGGTTGTCAGTAAAAAACCTGTCGAAAAGAGTGAGCCAAAGCGGAGTGGGAAGCAAACGAAACCGCGTCCTTCTCCCACTGCCTGGATAATCCAGGTGGCCAGTCTGACAAATGAGAGCAACGCGAATAGACTGGTGCAGAGATTACGCAAAGCGGATCTGCCAGCACAAATGGCGCCGGTTAAATTGAACGGAAAGCCACACTATCGTGTCAGAGTAGGTCCGGAGGTGGATCACAGACTTGCTGAAAAGATGCTTGCTAAGATAAAGAGAGAATTTAAATTGAATCCGAAACTGATGCGCTACCCTGAATAAGGGAGGCTGCTTGGATTCGCGATAACAGGCTCGAGTGGATAACTGAGATGAATTTTGCAACACGCGCACAATCCTATCTGGATGGATGGGTAGGCGAGAAGAGTACCCCAAAATGGTTGGAGGGCTTCGTCAGCAATCAGTTGCCGATCGTTGTTGCCATACTCTTGATTCTACTGATCAGCTGGCGTGCGGCTGAACTCACCTGGGGAATGATACCGGTACCGGATGTGCCCTATCATCGTGCGCCCACCGAAACCCGGCAAACCAGCTCCGACAACTCATCCACAAGCAGTGATACACGACTCTCAAAGGTCTCGGATCTGCACCTGTTCGGTAGAGCCGGAGCCGTAAAAAAGCCGAAGAAAGTCGATAAAAAAGCACCGGAAACCCGCCTGAATCTGACCTTGCATGGGGTTTTTGTCGCAGACCTGCCGGAAAACGGTGCAGCAATCATCGCCAAGGGTTCTGACCAGAAATATCACAAAGTGGGCAGTGCGGTGATGTCCGGTGTCACTCTGCAGGCGGTCTATACCGACCGGGTAGTACTGTTGCGAAAGGGACAATCTGAAGTACTGCGTTTCCCCAAGCTGAAAAACAACAGTGCTCCAAGTAAACGAAAGTCTGGAAAATCCTCCAAACGAACGGTCAAAACCAAAGACAATTTTGGTCCGGGTCCGGTATCGCGTAATCCCAATCTGAGTAAATACCGGGATATGTTGCAACAGGAGCCATTGAAGGTATTTGAGTATGTCAGATTCGTACCGGTGAAATCCCGTGATGGTATGAAAGGCTATCGAATCCTGCCGCAGAAGAATCGGGAGCTCTACAATCAACTCGGGGTGAGACCTTCGGATCTGGTTACCGCAGTGAATGGCGTACCATTGACCAATGACAAGGAGGCGATGAAGTTGATGAATCAGCTGAAAGATGCCTCGAACCTGCAAGTGGATATTATCCGCAACGGTCAAAGCCGCACCTTGAGTTTCGATCTCAATTAGTTTTTTTGGCTGATCAGGCCGCTAATAAAAAGCGAATCACCGCAAATAGACGCAAATGAACGATTGGTGTCCATTCGCGGCGTGAATTAGTGCGACGAGGACCGAGTAAGCAATCTCAGCGTTTACCGCTTGCGGATACCTTCAACAGTACCCGGTCCATGCCTCGGCTGGTCAGCAAACGTCGTAGCATGCCAAACAGGTAGGTCGGGAAGGTGACCGGATAGCGGATTTTGGGTCTTGGGCTTTCAAGGGCGTGTATGACTTTCTTCAAAACAGCCTCAGCCGGCAGAGTGAATGGGGTCGCTGCTCCCTGTTTGCGAAGTCGTTGCAGCATCGATTGGTAATAGATCTTGTGTGGCGAACTCGCCGGATCGATGTTCTTCTGCCACATTGTCAGGGCATTGTCGCGGAACCGGCTCTCAATGGGCCCCGGTTCGATGAGTGACACTTTGATGCCGGATTCCGCCAGTTCCAGGCGCATGGTGTCAGTCAGTCCCTCCAGGGCATATTTGCTGGCCACATAGGCACCCCGGTATGGCAGGGTCATGAAACCGAGAATTGAACTGTTTTGAATGATGCGTCCTGTCCCCTGTGCTCTCATTACCGGGATTACCCGGCAGGTCAGATCGTGCCAGCCAAAAAAGTTGCTCTCGAACTGTTCACGTAATACCTCAACACTCAGATCCTCGACTGCGCCAACCTGGCCGTAGGCGCCGTTATTGAACAGTGCGTAGAGTGTTCCGCCGGTATCCTCCAGTACCTGTTGCAAGGTATTCGCGATGCTTTCACTCTCCGTCAGATCCAGTCGGAAGGAGTTGAAACCCTGCTGCTGAAGCATGCTGACATCTTCCGCCTTGCGGGCGCTGGTATAGACCGCATAGCCACGCTCCTTCAAGCCTCTGGCGACACACAGTCCGATGCCGCTGGAGCAGCCGGTGATCAGTATGCTTTTGTTATCTGTCATGGTTATGACCGACCCTTTATTGTGGTTAATCGACTGGGCACAAAATAGCCTCTCAGACTCAAACAGGAATTAAAGTTTGTCTCAATCTGACCGCTAAACCAAACAGATTAAATGTTCAGAGACAAATCTCAACAAGCGTGTTTGAAATTTGTTCTTAATGAGCACAATAAGGGTAACGGAGTTTCGGAGAAAACTAGGTGGACATTGCGACACTGGTTGGTCTATTAGGTGGTTTCGGCATTATCATTGGAGCGATCGCTTCAGGTGGCGATGTAATGCTGTTTGTCAATGTTCCCTCGCTACTGATTGTTGTGGGTGGCACCTTCATGGTGACGCTCATGCAGGTGTCACTCGGTGACTTCCTGGGATCATTCAGTATCGGTATGAAGGCCTTTTTCTATAAGACCGATGACCCCAAAAAACTGATCGAAGAAGCGGTTGAGCTGGCGGATATCGCCAGAAAGAACGGTCTGCTGGCTTTGGAGGGGCAGGAGATCTCCAATGGTTTTCTCAAACAGGGAATCGGACTCTGTGTGGATGGCCACGATCCAGTACTGGTCAATAAGTTGCTCACCAAGGATATCGATCTGACCATTCAGCGTCATGAGGTGGGTCAGACCATGTTTAAAAACATGGCCGTCATGGCACCTGCCATGGGCATGATCGGAACACTGGTGGGTTTGGTGCAGATGCTGGCGAACATGTCTGACCCAGCCAGTATCGGCCCCGCCATGGCGGTTGCCCTGTTGACCACCCTGTATGGCGCGGTCATCGCGAATGCCTTCGCTCAACCGATGTCGGACAAGCTCGCCAGAGCCAGTGCCATGGAGAAGACCAACAAATCGTTGATCATCGAAACCATCTCCGGTATTCAGGAGGGTATGAATCCACGGGTACTGGAGCAGTTGTTGAGTACCTATCTGCCCACCGGTAAGCGCCCTGTACAGGAAGGCTGAGGATGGCTGACGAGTGTCCCAAATGTCCTGAAGGGCTACCCCCATGGCTGGCGACATTTGCCGATCTGATGTCACTGCTGATGTGCTTCTTTGTGCTGCTGCTCTCTTTTGCCGAGGTGGATGCGCAACGCTTCAAGAAGATGGCGGAATCGATGAAGGATGCTTTTGGCGTGCAGCGGGAGATTCCAGCAGTGGAGATCGTCAAGGGCACCAGCGTGATCATGCAGGAGTTCAGTCCTGGTAAACCCGAACCCTCACCGATCGAAGACATACGGCAGATTACCAGTGATCTGGAGCAGGAGTTTCTTGACCGGGAATCCAAGGATGCGAATGATGTGGATGAAGCCAAGGCGGCGATGCAGGCAGAGCTGGAGCGAGAGGTGCAGGCGCAGGCCGAAGAGCTTCAGGAGATGCTTGAGTCCGAGATCAGTGACGGCCTGATCGATGTGGAGACAGAGTCGACCAACATCATCATCCGTATTCAGGAGAAGGGTTCATTCCCCTCTGGCAGAGCCAACCTGAATCCCGATTTCTTTGAAGTCATCTCAAAAATAACCGAAGTGATCGCCACAACGCCGGGTAAGATCATTGTGGCCGGACACACCGACAATATTCCGATCTCTACCCGGCGCTTCCGCTCCAACTGGGAGCTCTCCTCAGCTCGGGCCGTGACGGTGGTGCATGCCATGTTGAGCAACGCCTCCATTGAAGAGGAGCGTTTTCTAATCCAGGGCTATGCAGATTCCCAGCCTCTGGTGGACAATGAAACCGCTGAGAATCGGGCTCAGAACAGACGGGTTGAGCTGGTGATCAGACGTGGTGAGGATGTTGAGCTCGATGCTGAACCGACCGAAATCCCTGAGGAATAAATAGGAGTCAGACCGATGTCTATCGATGATCAGGAAAAAATCCAGGATGAACGCAGGGAGTTTTTCCGTATAGACGATTCGATCCGAGTAAGTTACCGGGTGATTCCGGCGACCGATATACCCACCAGTATCGATGAGCAGCTGAGGGCAGGGGAGCGGTTTACCGTGATGACCCGGCTGCAGGAGATCAGCCAGCATCTGTCCGCCTCAATGCATCGCATCGAACAGCGGGATACCGATATCGCCGACTATCTGAAAGCGCTGGATGAAAAGATCAATCTGTTGGGGCGCAGTTTCCTGACAGAAGCCCGTGAGCTGCTCGACCGGCCCTCACAGCAGGTCAATCTGAGTGCCGGTGGCTTGGCAATGGATATCACCGAAGAGGTTGAAGTCGGCTCCAAGGTGGAAGTCAAGATGCTGTTACTGCCCTCATTTTCCGGCCTTCTGGCGTATGGAGAGGTGGTTGGAAGTGAACCATCTGAGGGAGAGCATGAGGACTTCCCCTACCATGTGCGAATCAATTTCACCATGATCCGGGGTGCGGACCAGGACGCACTGATCAGGCACATCACCCGTCGGCAGGGTGAGATGCTGAGGCACCGTCGAGAGATGAAGGAGCTGGAAGAGGACGAGTCTTGAAGAGTATTTTGTCGCGAATGAACGCGAATCACCGCAAAATTTCGCGAATTTGATCCACTACTATTTCCATTTCTGTTCGGCTTGAAAGCACTCAACTGGATACAACCCAGATCCTGATTCATCTGATTCGCGGCACTTTGCGGTGATTTGCACCTATTTGCGGCCAACACCTGCTTCATTTCCCCATACATGGGCTTAGGATTTAAACGGCCTTGATTATTAGTCTGTGGTGCCCAATATGGTAGGATTCAGCAATTCCAGGTGGCTGAGCCCGAGTCTGTCGCCGAAACCGAAGTTTGAGGAAGCACGAAAATGCCGATTTATGAGTATCGTTGCCAGGCCTGTGACCATGAGTTGGAGGCGATGCAGAAGATGAGCGATGAGCCCCTGACCGAATGCCCTGAGTGCAAACAGGATAGTCTCAAAAAGCTCATCTCAGCAGCTGGATTCCGCCTCAAGGGTAGCGGCTGGTATGAGACGGATTTCAAGAGCGGCAACAAGAAAAATGTCCACGATAGCGGTAAATCAGCAGGGAAATCAAAGGGCTGCGGTGGTAGCTCCTGTGGCTGATAAGACAGCTTTATTGGGTCTCTGAATGACATACTTACGTCGTTACCTGGTAGCAGGTCTGCTTGTCTGGTTACCGCTTGGGGCGAGCTATCTGGTGGTCAGTCTGCTGGTGGATTGGATGGATCGCAGCCTGCTGCTGCTGCCACAAGCCTACCGCCCGGAGAGTCTGCTGGGATTCCATATCCCGGGTCTGGGCGTCGTCCTCTCCCTGGTGATTCTGTTCATTACCGGGCTGGTGGCGGCAAATCTGTTCGGCCGTCGTCTGGTGAAGCTGTGGGAGGCGTTGGTCTCCCGTATTCCTCTGGTCAGATCCGTCTACTCCGCAGTCAAGCAGCTGGTGGAGACGATGTTTGCCGACAACGGCAGGTCGTTCCGCAAAGTTGTACTGGTGGAGTTTCCGCGACGCGGGCTCTGGACCCTGGCCTTCCTCACCAATGAGGAGAGTGGGCCGATCCAGGAGGCGCTCGGGCGTGAACTGGTGAGTGTCTACATTCCCACCACACCCAACCCCACTGGGGGCTATTTCGTGCTTCTGCCCAAGGAGGAAGTTCGGGAGTTGGATATGAGTGTGGACGACGGATTGAAAATGTTGCTCTCCATGGGAGCGGTAAACTCAACCTCCGGGCTTGCAGAGGCGCAAGCCAAGCCGTAACATTCCCGCTTTTTAGCCGTTGCAGCGAAATCTCACAGGATAATACCCATGCGCAGTCATTATTGTGGACAAATCAATAGCTCCCATATCGACCAGGAAGTTGAAATTTGTGGATGGGTGCATCGCCGTCGTGATCACGGTGGTGTGATTTTTATCGATCTGCGAGATCGTGAGGGTCTGGTGCAGGTGGTATATGATCCGGATCTGCCAGAGATTTTCTCAATCGCTGAGCATGTACGTAACGAGTTTGTGCTGCGTGTGAAGGGGCGGGTCAGAGCTCGACCCGAAGGTACCGTCAATAAGGATCTGCCCACTGGCGAGATCGAGATTCTCGGTCTTGATCTGGAAGTGCTGAACCGCTCGGATACACCCCCATTTCAACTCGATGAGCATGAGAAGGCCTCGGAAGAGATCCGCCTGCGCTATCGCTATATCGATCTGCGCCGTCCCGAAATGCTGGAGAAGATTCGTGTCCGTGCTCAGGTGACCAAATCCCTGCGTCGTTTCCTCGAAGATCAGGGTTTCATGGACATCGAGACACCGATGCTGACCAAGGCCACACCGGAAGGGGCACGGGATTACCTGGTGCCGAGTCGTACCCATCCAGGCGAGTTTTTTGCCCTGCCTCAATCACCACAGCTGTTCAAACAGCTGTTGATGATGTCCGGTATGGACCGCTACTACCAGATTGTGCGCTGTTTCCGCGATGAGGATCTGCGTGCCGACCGGCAACCTGAATTTACTCAGCTCGATATCGAGACCTCTTTCATGAGTGAGGACGAGATTCTGCAGCTGAATGAGGAGATGATTCGCCAGCTCTACAAAGAGGTTCTGGATGTCGACCTGCCGAATCCATTCCCACGCATGACCTACGATGAGGCAGTCTCCCGTTTTGGCTCCGACCGTCCCGACTTGCGGGTACCCCTGGAGCTTGTCGATCTGGGGGATCTGATGCAGTCGGTGGAGTTCAAGGTGTTTTCCGGTCCCGCCAAGGACGCTAAAGGCCGGGTGGCGGCCATGATGGTGCCCGGTGGCAGTGCGCTGAGCCGCAAACAGATCGATGAATACACCAAGTATGTGGGCATCTACGGTGGCAAAGGGCTGGCTTACATCAAAGTCAATGAGCTGGCCAAGGGTATCGAGGGTCTGCAGTCACCGATTCTCAAATTCCTCCCGGATGAGGTGGTGAATGCGATCCTTGAGCGTACCGCCGCGAAGGATGGGGATCTGATCTTCTTCGGCGCCGACAAGGCTCATGTGGTCAACGAAGCTCTTGGAGCCCTGCGCGTCAAAGTCGGTCAGGATATGGAACTGTTGCAGGGTGACTGGCGCCCCTTGTGGGTTGTCGACTTCCCGATGTTCGAGTGGGATGAAAACCACGATCGATGGACACCGCTGCACCATCCTTTCACCTCCCCCAAGCTGGATCAGCTGGAACTGCTCGACACCGATCCCGGTGCCTGTAAATCCCGTGCCTACGACATGGTGATGAATGGCGTTGAACTGGGTGGTGGTTCGATTCGTATTCACCAGCAGGACGTACAGCAGAAGATCTTCCAACTGCTGGAGATCAGCGATGAGGAGGCCGAGGAGAAATTCGGCTTTCTGCTCAGCGCGCTGAAATTTGGATGCCCGCCTCATGGAGGATTGGCGTTCGGTCTCGATCGTCTGGTGATGCTGCTGACCGGTTCATCCTCGATCCGCGAGGTAATGGCCTTTCCTAAGACCCAGACTGCCGCCTGCATGCTCACCTCAGCGCCATCGGAAGTGGCGCCGGATCAGTTACGTGAGCTCTCCATCCGGGTACGTAAACCTGTGGTGGAAGAGGACGCTTAGTTGCCGATCACCGCTGCTGTTGGCGCGAGCTGATCAGCCAAAGATGACAGGCAGAACCTACAAGCGACCAGAGTCAGTGCTGGTGGTTGTCTATACGCTGGCCGGTCAGGTGTTGATGATGCGCCGGGTCCGGCCGAAGCATTTCTGGCAATCGGTCACCGGCAGTCTGGAGTGGGGAGAGTCAGCCGCACAGGCGGCCCGTCGCGAACTCTATGAGGAGACGGGTATCCTGGCCGGCAATCGACTGGTCGATCTGCGCCAGCAGGTGAGCTTTCCAATTCTTCCCGCCTGGCGCGCCCGATATGCCGCAGCAGCCCATACCAATAAAGAGCACTGGTTCGCTCTGCAACTTCCCAATCGCCGACTGCCAAGACTGCAGGCGGCTGAACACAGCGAATACCGCTGGGTCTCATCAGACCAAGCCCTGCGAATGGCCAGCTCATGGACCAATCGCAAGGCCATCCGCTATCTGCTGAACGGCTGCTCTTTCAATTGAGCATTGGTTTACTCAGTAAATTACCCATTCAGCTTTTCGATAACCCACAGCAGTTTGGGCTTTCGCCGCCACCGGTTTGGGCTCTGCGGTTGTAGACAACCCCGGGAACGCTTGAGGGTCAACCCAGTATCTTCTGTAGCTGGGGGATGAACTCATCAGGTTCGATATGGAAATGGTTGAACACCACCTTGCCCGAGGGATCGATGATCACCACCCATGGTGTTCCCCCGGTCCGATAGTCCCTCATGGTTTGGGGATAGGTGTGTGTTTGCGGATCACCCGGATCATGCCCCATCATGATCGGCAGCTCGTAACGCAGCTGCAACTTTCGCAGATCTTCCCTGGTATTGCTGCTGTAGCCTTCGAAAACGGTTTGAATCGCGAGTACCTCAACCCGCGGATCCTCGGCAAATGTGTCGGCAACCCGCTTCAGGGCCGGGAAACCGTACTCATGACAACCTGGGCACCAGTTCTGAAAACATTTCAGATAGACCCACTTTCCGGATAACTGCTGCTGTTTGAAGTCGCCGGGCCGACCCTGCGCATCGATCCAGTAGTCCACCTGCAGTGGCGGCGCAAGTCTGCCTTTGATGCCATATCTTTTGTTGTCATCGTTGCCCGTCACCTGGGGGGTGTAGCCCAGGGGCAGTAACGCCAGCGGAGCCAGGGGCGTCGTGGTGATGAAATCTCTACGTGACAGGTTTCGCTTACCCATGAAGTCTCTCCTGATTGGAAATTCAATGGTTTGGGGGCCAAAGGCCTGCCGTTCACCTGAATCGTTCCGGCACAGCCTCGGCTACTGCAGTTGAGCATCTATATCTCTCTACTCCTGCGGTCGGGATTTGGATTCACCTGGCTGAGAAAGATTTGCTGGAGGATTTCCAGTTTCTTCAGGTTAGCATCAAGTGAATGGAGGGTGCGGTTGAACTCGATTCCCGGCATCCGGCGAAAAACAGACTAGACTAATTTAACTGTTGGTGTCTGCTGATAGGCCGAAAACCAAGAAATCCAATGGCTGATTGTTTTTAACAGCTGGAGTCGATCAATCGAGGCTGGAGTATGAAAAAGAAAGAAAAAAAACTGAAGAAGAGAGATAAGGAAAAGCTCAGCAAAAAGAATAAAACCATAGGCAAACAGGTCAAGCAGAAGAGCGCAAAACTCTCTGAACTGAAGAGCAGAATCAAGATGCTCGAAGCGGTGGTTGAAAAACGTGAACGAACCATAGCCAAGTTGAAAACCAAGCTGGAGGAGTCCGATAGCCGTAAGGAGAAAAAGCGAGCCAAGCAGAAGTCTCCCGGTGGTGCCGCAAAACTTCTCAGGTCCCAGCGCTCAACACGGGTAGGTCTGAATCAACGGGATGCCTGGCGACGGCATGGTTATCTGCGCAGCCGCTATGAATACTATCTGGAGCAGAATGAGGAGAAAACTGTGGCAAGACAACATGCCGGAGAGGATCTGGTTGAGAAGTTTGGTGAAGAGGCGGGCTATACCGAGCTACAGCTGGAGCAGATACTCTCCTGATACTCATGCCGTTCATTCACATCAAGTCACTGCCATTCGAGCAACAACGGGATATCAGCAGAATCCTGCAACGGATCACTGAAGATTTTTCCAATGCAAGTGGCATAGAAAAGCAGCATATTACCGTTACCTGGAACCTCCTTTCAGCCGGTCACTATGCGGTGGCGGGTGAGGTGTGTGACGATCAACCTGAGAGTGGTCATCCTCTGCTGGTTGAGATGTTACTGCCCGACTTCAATAGCAGTGAGGAGATTGCCGAGTACATTCAAGCGGTGGCTGACAGCCTCTCCAGGCATGCACAGGTTCCCATCAACAATCTGTTCATCAATTGCCGCCTGGCCAGGTCGGGTCAGGTGTTTGATGCCGGTGAAATGGTTCATTGGTAATCACCGGACTGAATTGTCTATATCACTTTTACGATTTAACATGAGGAAAGCGCTAGCGGATCAGCGTCGCAGAACCAATCGATGACAACGGAGGTTATGAGCATGGGACTGGCAGGATTAAGGGCGAATAAAAACCAAAAAGGCTGTTTTCAATCAATCTGCAGAGCCCTATTGGTGGCATCCATTCTCAGCGTATTGATGGCTTGCTCGACCGTCAAAGTCCATCTGCAAGATCACGATATCCTGCACCCCTACCTGGGAACCAAGAGAGCGGTTCACAACTTCATCAGGAGTTTTTCTGATTTCTATCTGTATGGCGAGCAGTTTGTGAGGGCGATGGATGTGCCATTCTGTTTCGTGGCGGACACTCTGCTGCTTCCCTATGACCTGATGGTCAAAGTCAGAAGGCATCAGCGACAACGGCCTTTACCCTCTGGTTAGTGTTAACAGGCCCGAAGGGTCGTTGTTTAAGCACGATTTGGTGGGGCCGTGCCCCACCAAAACCCTTGATAAAGCTCGATGTAAAGCGTTTCAGTGCTTAAGTAAGCACCGTTCTTAACAGGCCCTAGTTGTTGTCAGTCGTTTCAGCAGGGTAGTAGTGCTGCAACCGTTGATAAACCTGATCACTGAAGCCGGCGCTGTCCGGATCGAGCTTGGCAAGGATCTCCGACAGGTATTCGTTGTCCTCCCGACCATCCCAGACTTTGATGTAGCTGCCCTCCTTGTAGCCGTGATCCTGACGGAAGAAGTTGAGTACGTTCTTGCCGATATAGGTCTTGTAGAGATCATCGAAGCTGAGTTCGGCCGCCTGCATCATGGTGGCAAAGTGGCCGATGTCGGCTGATTCGGTCTTGATGCTGAACATCGCCAGCTGTTCAATGGAACTCCGAAGGTCGACCCCGTCGGTTGCCTGATTCAAACCCTCGAGTGCCTGTTCTGCGGCGCCTTCCAGGGTGGCATTGTGCAGGATCAAATCGCTCAAAGCGAAGTGCCAGATATCGATGATCTCGAGATGAACCTGTTCCATGTCGGGTTTCTGATGTTTCCACCATTTCCAGCCATAGTGATCGAGCATCTCGGCACACTCGGTCCAGATCGCCCGATACCAGGGGTAACCGGCATCGCGCCAGTCATCGTTGACTTTGCAGTTCATCGCATCCTGCAGCTCAAGCATGTTGAGGATCTTTTCTTTCATTCTTTAGCTTCACTTTCATCAATGACATGGTTGAGCAGTGTCACCACTGTTTCGACATAGTCGGGACATTGGGTTTTGAATAGTCCGAGAGATTTAGCCTCTTGATATTCAGCGGGGATGCTCAAATCTTTTTGCAGCAGCTCCTTGCAGCGATTGCTGCCATGCTGCGCCATGAATCGCTCCTGGAGCAGCCTGGTAGCGTTATAGGTTGCCTCCTTGGCACTCACGTCGGCGGCGGTTTTCGGCCCCATATGCAGGCCCAGAACCAACGCAGCGCCGGTGAGGGTACCACAAATATCACCCATCCGGCCCACACCACCGCCAAGTCCGGAACTGATACGCATCGCCAACTCCGTATCGACTTCATAGCGATCAGCAAAGCTGGTGATCACCGCCTGAGCACAATTGCAGCCGTCGCAGAAACGTTTCACCGCTAGCTGAGGTTCTGCCTCAGCACAGCTGAGCTCATCATCGGATGTCGGACTGTGATTCATCGCTTTTTCTGTTCCATATTAGTGGGAATCAACTTTACCAGTTATTGACTTGGCAACTAAATTCTCACGATCTGCAGATAGCAGGTATACAGACCCATTGGCGTTTTTTGATGTCGAATTACACCTTGAAAAAAGTCTGATTGACCCCCATCACAGTGAGCTTAGGTTGTTACCATGCCATATAATCGAGGTGAGCCCGAACGTGGA
This sequence comes from Candidatus Thiodiazotropha sp. 'RUGA', assembly GCA_016842065.1. GTDB lineage: Bacteria > Pseudomonadota > Gammaproteobacteria > Chromatiales > Chromatiaceae > Thiodiazotropha. The sequence continues at coordinate 154,371 of JAEPDS010000005.1, read as the reverse complement.
ACTGCAATAAAAGATGAATTTACAAGGATATCAAAGACATATAGATAGGTTGAATGAATGGAATCGGGATAACTTCAAAGCCCTTTATTTCGATTCTCATCTTGTGGGGTATCTCAAAGAGCCGGTATGGTCTTTTTTGAGCAGCAGATCAGACCTTTTCACAATGAATGAGCGAGGGGTCAGTTTAAATCCACAAATCAACAGCTTCGAACTGAGGACTGAGATTCTCAATGAGGTCGTGAATGGATTGGTGGAATCCTCTGTGATGACCCACCGGCACGGTGAACGCTATCCGGTCACCCATGCCGACAGGGATACCGCTCTGGCAACCATCGACCGTGCGGCTGCTGCCTATTTCGGACTGCGCGCCTATGGACAGCACCTGAATGGCTATGTGCGTAATGGATCTGAGCTGTTGCTCTGGGTTGCCAGGCGGTCGGCCGACCGAAGGGTTTTTCCTGACCATCTGGACAATATGGTGGCCGGCGGGCTGCCCCATGACATCTCACTGGCGGATAATCTGTACAAAGAGTGTCAGGAAGAGGCGAGTGTGCCATCCCAAATCGTGGCTCAGGCGGTACCGATTGGTGCGATCACCTACTGTACGGAAACGCCGGTCGGTCTAAAGCCCGATACTCTCTATTGTTATGATCTTGAACTTCCCCCAGATTTTGTCCCCTATAATTCAGATGGTGAAGTGGCAGAATTCATGCTGATGCCGATCGAGGAGGTGGCCGAACGGGTCGCCAACAGCGATGATTTCAAGCCAAACTGCAATCTGGTGGTGATTGACTTTCTAGTGCGGCATGGGATTATAAATCCTGAAACACCGGGATATCTTAAATTAATCAACGGACTGCACGAGAAATTGTGAACAAAGGTGGTAGATTCAAGGGGAGCGGTTCTCTTTTCCAGAGCGTGCGGAACCCGGTGACTGGAATTTCAGTCCAAAGCATACTCAAATTGTAGCCAGGGCCTGTCAGTTCGAATCACAGGACCGGGTAAACCTGAAAAAATGCCAATCAGGGCCGATTGGATTCGTGTTAACTGTCCCTAGGGGCTATCAGGGAGCTTTCCCAGTTTCCTGCAAAGACCAGGTAGGATGAATGAAATATCTTAATGTGAAAGGGTTTTGGTGGTTGATTCTTATCGTAGTATCAGCACCAGTTTGGGCCAATCGTCAAACTGTACCCATACAGGAATTACGACCGACTGCAGAACAGCAGCAGACTGCCAGCGTCATCGTCAAGGTCATCGCCAAGTACCACTATAAAGACGTCGCTCTGGATGATTCGATGTCTGAAATGATCCTGCAACGCTACTACGACACCCTGGATCCAAACCGCTCGTTCTTCCTGGCTGGCGATGTGGTTCACTTCTCAGGTTATCGTGACAAGCTGGATGATTATCTGAAAAATGCCCGGATTGAACCGGCCTTCGAAATCTATCGCCTCTATCGTCAGCGTGTCAGCGAGGCGGTCAATCATGCCTTGAAACTGTTGGATGGGGAGTTCGACTTCAGTATCGATGAGACCTATATCTACGATCGCGAGGATCAACCCTGGGTACAGACACGCACTGCGTTGAACGATATCTGGCGCAAGCGGGTGAAAAATGATTTTCTGAACCAGCGTCTGATGGATAAGGAGGATGCTGAGATCAAAAAGACGCTGAAAGAGCGCTACGAGCGGCTGCTCTCCCGGGTCGAACAGTTTGACGCCAATGATGTGTTTCAGACCTTCATCAATGCCTACACATTGAGTCTGGAGCCCCATACCAGCTACATGTCACCCAGTACCTCTGAGAATTTCGATATCAGCATGAGGCTCTCTTTGGAGGGTATCGGCGCGGTTCTTAAAGATGAAGATGGCTACACTGTGGTGCAGAAAACCATCATCGGCGGCCCGGCGGAACAGAGTGATCTGCTGCATGCCGGTGACAAGATTGTCGGTGTGGGTCAGGGACTGGAAGGGGAGATGATCGATATTGTCGGCTGGCGGCTGCAGGATGTGGTTGAACAGATTCGTGGTCCGAAAGGCTCAGTGGTGCAGCTGGAGGTATTGTCGAAAGGAGAGGGCTCGAACCGTAAAACCATTACCCTGGTACGCAACAAGATCAAACTGGAAGAGCAGGCTGCAAAGAGCCATATCATCGAAAAACTGGATGGTATGGGTAAATATCGCATCGGTGTGGTCGAAGTCCCTACCTTTTACAGGGATTTTGCCGCCGAGGCTCGTGGTGATGAAGATTTCAGGAGTACCACCCGGGATGTGCGCGATCTGCTGGTTGACCTGAAAAAACAGCATGTTGACGGAATCGTCATCGACCTGCGCGAGAATGGTGGCGGTTCCCTCTCGGAAGCCACTGAGCTGACCGGCCTGTTCATCGACTCCGGCCCAGTGGTTCAGATCAAGGATGCGTTTGGCAAGATCGAAGTTGAACAGGATCCTGACCAGTCGATCGCCTATGAGGGGCCTTTGGCTGTGCTGGTTGATCGCAACAGTGCTTCCGCATCAGAAATTTTCGCCGGCGCTATCCAGGACTACAAAAGGGGTATCGTGATTGGTGAGCCCACTTTCGGCAAGGGCACGGTACAGACCCTGGTCGATCTGGGGCGCTTCGTGCCAGGACGCAAAAAGGATCTGGGTCGTCTGCGCCTGACCATGGCGCAATTCTTCCGCATCAACGGCGGCAGTACCCAGCATCGTGGTGTGGTGCCGGATATCCAGTTTCCGACCGCCAGATACTCGGAGGAGTATGGTGAGCGTTCTCTGGAAAATGCATTGCCATGGGCTCAAATAAGGCCAGCCAATTTCATCACCAAGGGAAAGTTCACCGTGCCTGAGCTGATGAACAACCATCTGTCGCGCATCAAATCAGACGCGGGATTTGAAATGCTGGTCGATCAGGAGAAACGCTTCCTGGAACTGGATAAGCGCTCTGAAGTCAGCCTGTTGGAGAAACAGCGGCGCACAGAGTGGCAGGAGCGTGAACATGAACGGCTGCTGCATAAAAACCGCTTCCGCGCATCCCAGGGCCTGAAGGTGGTCAAATCCACGGATGAAGTGGAGCTTGATGATGAGCCCGATGAGAAGGAGACCGAAGCGACCAGTCGAATCGAGCTGAATGAAGCCGCACGGATTCTGATGGACTCGATCAAAGTTGCACAACCGATGGCGGTGATGCGCTAAACCGTACACTCAGGCAAACTGACCAATCCCCACCTGAACCCCGCTTCACCGATGCGGGGATTGGTCTCTATCTGAACTGATATTCTCGCTCCAGGCTGTGGATCCAACCACTCCTCGAAGCGCTACAATAGCGCTTGATGGCAGGGTATAATCCCCGGCTTTTACGCCAGTTGCCCAGGGCCTGTTAACCGGCCCTAATACTGTCCACACCCGAGTAGGGATTGATCCGGTTTGTATACAACACTCGAAAATCGTTTGAAACGCTTACACCAGGCCGGTCAGCTCGAGCTGTTGCGTGGAGGCTTGATCGGACTGGAAAAAGAGGCTTTGAGAGTCTCTCCACAAGGTTGTATATCGAGCCTGCCCCATCCGGAGGCTTTGGGTTCACCCCTGACCAATCGTTACATCACCACTGACTACTCCGAGGCGTTGACTGAGATTATCACCCCGCCATCCACGGATCGTCATGAACCGCTGAAATTTCTGTTTGAAGCCCATCGCTTTGTCTATCAGCATCTGGGGGATGAGATTCTCTGGTCCACCAGCATGCCCTGTGTGGTGGAGGATGATGAGCGCATCCCGATTGCCAACTATGGGAACTCAAATGCCGGCATGATGAAGACAGTCTACAGACGGGGTCTGGGGCATCGTTACGGCCGGGTCATGCAGGTGATTGCCGGGGTGCATTTCAACTATTCGCTGCCGCAGGATTTCTGGTGGGTCTACCAGCAGCTCGAAGGGGACAAATCGGATACCCAGGGATTCATTTCTGACGCCTATTTCGGCATGCTGAGAAATCTGCAACGGCTGGGTTGGTTGGTTCCCTATCTGTTCGGTGCCTCGCCTGCAGTGTGTAAATCATTTCTCGGAGGACGCCCCACATCCCTGGAGTCTTTCGATGAATATACCTACTTCTCGCCCTATGCCACCTCATTGAGAATGGGGGATATCGGTTATCAGAACAGTAAGGAGCAGGGTACCGGTATCAAAGCCTGTTACGACTGTCTCGATGCCTATGTTGAGACCCTCTCCCGTGCCATTGAGACGCCCTGCCCGATCTACCAGGCAATGGGGGTGAAAATCGATGGGCGTTACGAACAGCTCAATGCCAACATTCTGCAGATTGAGAACGAGTACTACAGTACCGTACGACCCAAGCAGATACCGGAGATGATGGAGAAGCCGATCCATGCGCTGCAGAGACGGGGCGTACGCTACGTGGAGCTGAGATCGCTGGATGTGAATGCCTTCCATCCACTGGGCATCGCCGATGAGCAGGTCTACTTTATCGAAGCGCTGATGCTGTTTTGTCTGCTGCATGAGAGTCCTTCGATCAATGTTGCCGAACAGAAGAGTATCGATTGGAATGAGCTGGCTGCCGCCCATCAGGGTAGAAAGCCGGGGCTGGAATTGCAGAGAAAGGAGTCAATGGTCAGTCTGCGTGAGTGGGGGCTTGAGATCTGTGAGGCACTGCTACCGATTTGTGAGATCCTGGAGAGCGGACTGCCCGGGCAACCTTACAGTAAGAGCCTGCAACTGCAGAAGAGTCGATTGCAGGATCCTGAGTCGACTCCATCCGCCCGCATGTTGCGGGAGATGAGAGAGAAGGGCGAGGGTTTTTTCCATTTTGCACAACGTATGTCGAAACAGCATCGGCACGATTTCATGCAGCAGCCGAATTCGTCGGAGGAGCAGAAACTGCTGAGCCAGGAGGCTACGGATTCCTGGCGAAGACAGCGGGAGATCGAGGCCTCTGATACACTGAACTTCGATCAGTTCCTGGAAAACTACTTTGCACAGCAGTTGAACGATGAGACCGGGGATATGATCAGCAGCAAAAGTGTCTCTGCAAAGTAAGAACCTAAATAATAAATGCTTGCAACAGAGCATCCTGGCAGATGGTTGGAAGATAGCCGGGCAAACAAAGACGAGGAAAGAAGATGGAGGATCAGCATGAGTCAGGCCTGGGGTTTTCGACACTAGCCATTCGCACCGGACATCATCGCACGCCCGAAGGCGAGCATGGTGAGCCGATTTTCCCCACATCCAGTTTTGTTTTCAGCAGTGCCGCTGAAGCCGCAGCCCGCTTCAGTGGTGATGAGCCGGGTAACATCTACTCCAGGTTCACCAATCCGACGGTGAGGAATTTTGAGCAACGACTGGCGGCTCTGGAGGGTGGGGATTGCTGTGTGGCCACCGCCTCCGGCATGTCTGCCGTTATGGCCACCTGCATGGGTTTGCTGGAGTCCGGCGACCATATCGTCTCATCCCGCAGTCTGTTCGGTACCACCGCGATCCTGTTTGAGAAGTATCTGAAGAAGTTCGGTATCGAGACCACATTCGTACCCTTGGATGATCTGGCTGCCTGGCAATCCGCAATTCGCCCACAGACCAAACTGCTGTTTCTCGAGACCCCCTCTAATCCACTCACCGAGGTGGCCGACATCCCGAAGCTGAGTGCACTGGCCCATGCGGAGGGGGCCTTGCTGGTGGTCGACAACTGTTTCTGCACCCCGGCACTGCAGCGTCCGTTGAGTCTTGGTGCGGATATCGTGATTCACTCCGCGACCAAATACCTGGATGGCCAGGGGCGCTGTGTCGGCGGCGCCGTCGTCGGCAGTCATGAAGTCGTCGGTGACGCGGTGTTTGGCGTATTGAGAACAGCTGGACCCACCCTCAGTCCCTTCAATGCCTGGGTGTTCCTGAAAGGGTTGGAAACCCTCGATATCCGTATGCAGGCCCATTGCAAAAATGCTCAACAGCTGGCGGAGTGGCTGGAGGAGCAGCCGAAGGTCGAACGGGTCTATTTCCCGGGGTTGAGCAGTCATCCGCAACACGATCTGGCGATGGCGCAACAGAGTGCCCCTGGCAGTATTGTCGCCTTCGATGTCAAAGGGGGGCAGACCGCTGCCTGGACCCTGATCGATGCCACCCGACTGCTCTCGATCACCGCCAACCTGGGGGATACCAAGACCACCATAACCCACCCCGCCACCACCACACACGGACGTTTGAGCCCGGAAGAGCGTAGTCGGGTGGGGATAGGCAACGGTCTGGTGCGTGTTGCTGTCGGTTTGGAGAACATAGAGGATATTCAGCGGGACCTCTCCCGGGGACTGGACACTCTTTGAGCCAGCAAGAGCCAGATTCGACACAGCAGCTGCGTATCAAGTGGGACCGACGCTACGCAGATGAAGAGAAAGTGGCCCGGCCGGCTGAGGTGTTGCTGAGCAATGCACACCTGTTACCGGAGCGGGGGATTGCGCTGGACTTGGCCTGTGGCCTGGGTGGTAATGCGCTGTTTCTGGCGCAGCGGGGGTTTACCGTAGAGGCCTGGGATCTCTCCTCAGTCGCCATTCAGCGACTGGCACAGGGTGCCGGGCAACTGAAACTGAACAATCTTCATGCCCGTGTACGCGATGTGGAGAGTCAGCCACCCCAGACAGAGCAGTTTGATGTGATTGTGGTGAGTTACTTCCTGGAGCGTAGCTTGATCCCCGTGTTGATCCAGGCCCTGAAACCGGGTGGGTTGATCTTCTATCAGACCTTTACACGTCAGGCAGTCTCCACGGAAGGACCACAGAATCCCGCTTTTCGCCTCGCAGATCAGGAGCTGTTGCAGCTTTTCAGCCAACTCCAAGTGCGTGTCTATCGGGAGGAAGGGCGATTGGGTGATCTCTCCCTGGGCAGTCGGGATGTGGCCATGTTAGTGGCACAAAAGTAGCCGCAGGTACAGCGCAATTCGCTTGTCGTTGCAGCCGAAACGAGCTGTCATTCGATACCAATTTGTCGTTGTTGAGCGGGTCCGATATCCATGTATTGTCTCCGGTTGTATGGCTGGATCCTGACTCGCATCTGATACTATCCGGAGGTCAGCAGCCTCTATGGTTTTTACACTAATGGTCATGATCCGATTCTGTCGGCCAACACACTGAGGTCATATTATGGACCAGCTCAATCTGGAAAAGATGTTGGAGCAGGGTACTGACAACGCGCTATTGCGCTATACCCTGGGTACCCTGTTTCTGAAACAAAAAGATTATGCTCAGGCTGTTGAGCATCTCTCGAAAGCGGTGGCACTCGATCCCAAGCATTCAGCCAGCTGGAAACATCTGGGTAAAGCGTTGACCGGGATGGAACGAGTTGAAGAGGCTGTGGTGAGTTATCGACAAGGGATCGAGGTTGCTGAGGAAAAAGGGGATATCCAGGCAGCCAAAGAGATGCGTGTATTTCTAAAACGACTTATGTAACCTTTGGGACAATACGACACCGACCGCTCATCAACCCTGGGCTGACAGGTGTGGTTGTAGTTTGACTTAGTAAAACAACAAGAGATATGACGACCTTGAGTGAAGAACCTAACAAATCTGAGGTGAAGGCCTATCTGCTGAAACTGCAACAGACCATCTGTGGCGCCCTTGAGCAGGAGGATGGAGGTGCAGTTTTTCTGCAGGACAGCTGGCAGCGCGAGCCGGGGGAGCGACTGGGTGGCGGAGGCATCAGCGCGGTGCTGCAGGCTGGCGAGGTGTTCGAGCAGGCTGGGGTTAACTTCTCCCATGTCAGTGGCAGCCAGTTGCCCGGCTCGGCGACAGCGCATCGACCGGAGTTGGCAGGCCGGGCTTTCGAAGCGATGGGTCTCTCCCTGGTGATACATCCAAACAATCCCTATGTGCCGACCTCCCACGCCAATGTACGCTTCTTCATTGCTGAAAAGGAGGGGGAAGCCCCGGTGTGGTGGTTTGGCGGCGGTTTCGATCTGACCCCATACTACGGATTCGATGAAGATTGTCGCGCCTGGCACCAGGTGGCGAAAAAGGCTTGCCAGCCTTTTGGCGAGGGTGTCTACAGCCGATACAAGAAGTGGTGTGATGACTATTTCTATCTTAAACACAGGCAGGAACCGCGGGGTATCGGTGGTCTCTTTTTTGACGACCTGAATGAGTGGGGATTCAGCAAGTCTTTCAATTTCATGCAAAGTGTTGGTGACCACTACCTGGCCGCCTATCAACCGATTGTGCAACGGCGACGGGATACCCCCTATGGTGAGCGGGAGCGGGATTTTCAACTCTATCGTCGCGGACGCTACGTGGAGTTCAACCTGGTCTATGATCGGGGCACCCTGTTCGGCCTGCAGTCCGGCGGGCGTACAGAGTCGATACTGATGTCCCTGCCGCCACTGGTGCGTTGGCAGTATGATTGGACTCCGCAGGCAGGCTCGGAAGAGGCTCGCTTGTATGAGCATTTTTTAAAACCCAAAGATTGGGCTGACTAACACTCGTTTGCGTATCGCTTTGCCGATCAATGTGTCGAGTCTGCAGGCTAAGTCATGCCGAGCACTGCAGGGGACATAGTGGCGTAACGGGCTGTTGATAACAGACCGGAAGCAGTCGGTTGATTGCTAACCCAAGCATCATACATACACCGTTTGATTCGACAGATCATGATTGTAGTAATAACTGTTTGTAGAAAATGGCGATTATTCCTAAATCCGCTGTAATAAGTTAATCTTACGTATGGACTCCCTCCTGCTATCAATAGATCCACGCGAACCTTTGTGGATTGGATTTGCATTCGCCTGTGGGTTATTGGTAAGCCACATTGGATTACCACCATTGGTTGGTTTTTTGCTGGCTGGTTTTGTGCTCAATGCGGCCGGTGCCGAAGGCGGTGATTTTCTTCGTATCACCGCTGACCTGGGTGTGACGCTTCTACTCTTTACCATCGGTTTGAAGCTGCGTGTGAAAGCTTTGCTGCCGCCCTACATCTGGGGTGTGGCCATCCTGCATATGGCTCTGGTGGTTGGTTTGATGACCTTGTTTGTGCTTTTTCTCGCCTCATTCAGTTTGCCTCTGGTCGCGGGGATTGATTTATCAACAGCCTTGATCATTGCGTTTGCCCTGACATTTTCAAGCACGGTGTTTGCGGTAAAAATTCTTGATCAGGTCGGCTCGAGCGGCTCGTTTTATGGCTTGATTGCCATCGGCGTGTTGATCATGCAGGATATTGCTGCGGTGGCGTTTCTTGCCGTATCCGCCGGTAAACTGCCATCGCTCTGGGCATTTGGGTTGTTAGCGCTTATTCCGCTGCGTTACGTGCTGTTTGCAATACTATCGCGTACCGGTCATGGCGAACTGTTGGTGCTCTACGGCTTTGTATTGGCACTTGGTGGTGCGGACCTGTTCGAGCTGGTCAATCTCAAAGGAGACTTGGGGGCGCTGGTGGTAGGGATGTTGTTGGCTGGTCATCCCAAGTCGAATGAAATGGCCAAAAACCTACTTGGTTTTAAAGAGCTGTTCTTGGTGGGATTTTTTCTCAGTGTCGGTATGGCCGTGCCGCCAAGTTGGAATGCGATTCTGTTGGCTTGCCTCTTTCTTCTTGTACTGCCGATCAAGACCGCGCTCTACTTCGGCCTGTTCGCTGCCTTTAAATTGCGCGCCAGCACATCCTGGCGCTCGTCACTGGTATTGGCCAACTACAGCGAGTTTGGTTTGATTGTCGGATCGGTATCGGTCGCAGCCGGTTGGCTTCCAGCGGAATGGATGGCGGTTTTTGCCATCCTGCTGTCACTCTCTTTTATCGGTGCTGCGCCGATCATCGATAACGGCGAGCGTCTCTATACGCTGTGGCGTCCACGATTCAAACGCATGGAGCGGAAACAGCGTCTCACTGGAGAGGAAGACATTCAGGTTGGTGATGTCCAGGTGCTGGTGTTTGGAATGGGGCGTGTTGGTAGTTCAGTTTACGATTCACTTGCACTGGACTTTCCTGGCAAAGTGCTTGGGGTCGACATGGATGATTTCCAGGTCGAGAGACGTCTGGCTCAGGGGCAGCAGGTTGTCAAGGGAGATGCGACCAACCCCGATTTCTGGTCACGTGCCCCCGATCTGGCAGCGAAGTTGAAATGGGTCATTCTCGCATTACCCAGACATCCGGCTAACCTGGCCGCTGCAGAACGCCTGCGTGAGATTGGATTTGAAGGACGTATTGCTTCAACTTCCAAGTTCCGCGATGAAATTTCCTCCCTCAAGAAGCTTGGCGTAAATTTCGTTTTCAACATCTATACAGAGGCCGGTAAAGGTTTTGCTGAGGATTTGAAACAACATTTCAACACCCTCGATAAAGCCTGAAACCCATTCATTCCGTTTTGAATGTTTTCAAGTACATGCCAATGAGTGACTTGCAATTAACAAGTCTGTTGTCTAGACTGAAGTAACTTTAAAAATGCAAGTGACAATGTGAGGCAAGCAAAATGGAATTACGGCTGGTTAAGTTAATTGTGATCAGTAACATTACGCTTTTTATGTTGTTGTTGAATGGCTGCGCAACGGTGGATCATAGCGGCTATTTCCAGGCATACGAAGCGCGTTACCAGAACGAAATCGACTATCGGGACCATCGACTGCCTCGGGACGGTTTTCAGATCCATGCCCGTGAGTACGGAATCGAGAGTGAGAAGCCGACCCTGGTTATGATGCATGGCTTTCCGGACAGTATGCATCTCTATGACAGATTGGTGCCGCTGCTCGCTAATGATCGGCATATCATCACTTTCGACTTTTTAGGCTGGGGCGATTCGGATAAGCCAGCGCAACATCGATACGACGTGGCCAGTCTGCGCAGGGACCTGGAAGCGGTAATTGAACATTTTAACTTGAACCAGGTTGTACTCGTCATGCACGATGCGTCCGGTCAACCGGGAATTGACTGGGCTCTGGAGAATCCGCAGATATCTTCAGGCCTGGTTCTGCTCAACACTTATTACGCACCAGCACCCACTTTAAGGGCGCCTGAGGCAATCAAACGATTTTCAACGCCAGGTATCTATCGGGATATCTCGGTCTGGCTAACCCGCCACTTCGATAGCCTCTGGATGCAAGGCTACAATGAGCAGATTGCCAAGTTCATCAGCACAGACGCGCAACGGGAACCGTTTAAAAAGATACTCGGGCATCAATCATTACAGATCCGGCCCGCCTTCTTCAGCCTGAACAAAGTATTGAATGAAGAGATCGAAAAGCGTCAGGAGATGATTCCGGCATTAATGAGACTGCAGACACCGGTGCGGATCATATTCGGTAAGGACGATAAGGACCTGAATGCGGGTGTGGCGAAAGATTTTCACCGTCTGCTTCCCAACTCCGAGATCCATTTGGTCGAGGGTGCAGGGCACTTTGTACAGATCGATCAACCCTCGGTCGTGGCGTCGCTGATTCGTGATTTTCCACGCTCCGATGGTGCAGGGAGATAAGCCTGCAACCACAATAAGCGACTTTGGCATTGGTAACCAGAGGGTCTATGGCATTGAAATGTTCCGCTAGTAAACCACTCACTCAACGGAATGTCATGACGCTTCATCTTTCCCCCAGCACCCTGCGGCGCAACAGCCTTAGATCGACCGGTAGCAGAATAAGGATCATCAGAAGGAACAGAAACACCGCCATAACCAGATGGTAACTCCATATACCCGACAACATTAACAGCCGTATCCCCTCCGCAAGATGGTGCAGCGGATTGATCATCAGCCAGGCCTGGGCCAACAAGGCATCACTCTCCAGAGGGAAGTAGGTGTTACTGGCAAATCCCAGCGGCATGATCACCAGATAGAACGGGATGTTCATATGATCGATGGTTGGTACGATCGCGGTGAACAACAGACCCAGGGCAGCAAAGGCGACCCCCGCAAGAAACAGCAGCGGCAGGGTCGCAATCACACCGCTCCAGTGAAGATCGAGCCACCCCCCCAGGTTAAATCCGACCAGGACGAAGATTACGATGACCGAATAGGCCAGGCCCAGGCTGGCAGACCAGAGCGCCTCACCCCAGACCACATGCTCCAATCTCACCTGTGTGGTCAGCTGACCGTCCCAGGTCTTCTGGTAGTGCATGCGGATGTAGGCGGCAAACAGTGCCTGAAAAAAAGCCGTCATGAAGACGGTGTAGGCGACAATCCCAGGCGCCAGATAGGCCAGGTAGGAGACGTTCTGCGACTTCCAGTCGAAGTCGGGAATGTTACTGCCCAGACCGACACCGAAGACCAGCAACAGGATGATCGGTTCGAAGATCGGTGGCAGAGCCGCGGTGTGCCAGTTACGCAGGTAGACCGTCAGATGACGCCGCAATACGGCCCAGCTCTGCCAGGCTGTCATGGCCAGATAGAGCCTCATGAATCATCATCCGTCAATTGCAGAAACAGGTCATCGAGATTGGGCGGCCGAACCTCAAAGCGCAACTCGCCGAAGGCGGCAGAGAAGCGGGCCAGTCCCGTACCGTCGAGGGCAAATTGCCAGGTATTGAGAATCCGTGTCGGTTCGCCAAGTCCCTCTTTTTCAAGCCAGGACTCCACGGCCATTGCCTGCGGGATCTTGGCGTCCAGTACCACAACGTGCTCACCCACCAGGTCACCCAATACCGTTCTCGGTGCGCCCACCGAGACCACCTGTCCCTCCTTCAGGACCAGCAGGTTATCTGATAACCGTTCGGCTTCATCCATGTAGTGGGTGGTCAGTACGATGCCAAGCCCTTCGTTACGTAAACCGTCGACCAGCTCCCAGACCGCCATCCGCGCCTGTGGATCGAGTCCGGTTGTCGGTTCGTCCAGGAAAAGCACCTTAGGTTGGTGTACCAGGGCTCTGGCAATCATCAACCGACGTCGATAACCGCCCGACAGGGTGTCCGGTTTCGCCTTCGCGTAGCGGCTGAGATCAAAACGATCCAACAACTCCCTGACCCGGGTCTCAAGGTCGGTCGGTCTCGGGCGGAAATAGTGTCCGAACCAGAGCAGGTTGTCCTGCACGGTAAAATCGGTATCAAAGGTATCATCCTGTGTGCAGACACCAATCAGACGATTGACCCCGTCCGGGTCTTTCTCCCGTTCGATCCCGTCAATAAAGACACTGCCTTCATCGGGCTGCAAAAAGCCGTAGCAGAGACGCAAGGTGGTGGTTTTACCGGCGCCGTTGGCCCCCAGCATGCCGAGGATTTCGCCGGATCGGCACTGCAGATCGACCCCATCCACAACCCGTGAGGAGCCGAAGTGCTTTACCAGCCCATGTGCGGACAGTAAGGGTTTTGGATTGTTTTGAATCTCTGCACTCATAGAGTCTTTCGAGCCTGACATCCTAATGGGCTGATCAATTTCAACATCGTCAATTCAATACATGACAACTACTGTACGCAATAACTTCAATTAATTTGAGATTCTACCCGTTTTTCTGAGGTCAGAGTGCGGTTTACCATAATCGCTCAGCATGCCATAGACACGATTCCCGTTTTACCGATGCACTAACCCATCGATCGGCTCAGCGATGCTGCGATTTGTCGCAGATCAAGCCGGATCGGCCTGTAATGAAATAGAGTAGCGGCCCTATATGAATCAGGCTGCAACAAAATCGATTATCTCTTTTCTGTTACTGGGATCCGCACTCTCCACGTGCCAGGCGTCCGCTTGGCCCACGCTGCAGAGTCGCATCCAGTTTGGCGCCATCGCCAACGATTCACCGTCGGAGAACGTGTTTCCATCAGGGTTTCTGAACTTCGATGAGGGGGTCAACCTGAATCGGGCGGAGTTGATTATCGAAAAGTCACCGAAGGCCAATATCAAACCCCGCATTGGCCCCTTTCCCGGCCCCGCACCGGTGGAGGCGGACTGGGGTTTCGAAGTCGACTTGCGCTACGGTGGGGATGCGGCCATTACCTACGGACTGGATGACGAACTCCACATCAACGATGGCAAGCAACGGCTGTTTCTCATGCCCCAGTGGTTCCTCAGCGGTTATCTGCCGCTGGCAGAGGGTTTTTCCTGGATTGCCGGGAGTTGGTTCACCTCTCTGGGGTATGAGATCGGTGCGCCGCTGGATCCGCCAACCGGCTTCTACACCCACGCTTATGCCTTTGTCTATCAACCGGTCAAACATGTGGGGGTGATGGGGGCGTTGAAGCTGCCGATGGCTGAAGAGCGTGGTCTCTGGTCTGTTGGTCTGGGGTTGGTGCAGGGTTGGAACAATCTGCAGGACAACAACGATGACAAGACATTGCTGTTCGACATTCGTTGGCGCAGCACCGATTTCAGGACATGGCTCGATATTGAGAACATCATTGGTTATGAACAGTCGGAAGATGGCCTGACTGAGCAGACACGGCCGTTCAACGCTGTCAGCAGTCGTGGTGAAAAGCTCTTGCGTCGCATGCACTCGGTGCTGTTGAGTCACCGGTTCAACTCTCTCCACCGGGTCGCGCTGAACGCTGTCTACGGATATCAGGAGGGCGGCGATCTGCAAGCGGACAGCAATAACCCTCCCGGCTTTCTGATCACCGAGGACAGTCGCTGGTACGGCGCCAACCTGAACTGGTACCTGCAATGGCGTAAAGACCAACAGATCGGATTGAGAGTCGAGTGGTTCAAGGATGCGGATGGCGCTCATGCACTGCTGCCAGCCGGGATCTACCGGGGGATTACCGCCAATCTCTCCTGGTGGCTGAGGGAGGGTCTCAGGATTCGCCCTGAACTGCGCTATGATCACTATTCCGGTTCCGGAAGGCCGTTCGGTGGCCGGGTACCAAGTACATTTTTTGGTGAGGAGAAACAGCAGTGGGTGGCCTCTCTGGATGTCACCTGGTCATTCAGCCTATGAGCGGTAAATACAGTTTTATCGGTGCCATGCGACCTTTTTCCCTGGTCGTGGCGATCGCCACCTGTGGCCTGGGGGTCAGTCTGGCGCTGATCGACCAGGCGGTGGATGGTTGGTTGGCCTGGCTGGTGCTGCTGACCGGCGTGCTACTGCAGGTGGCGGTGAATCTGATCAATGACACGCCGGATCTGCAATCGCCTGGACTGGCGCCAGCCCAGAGGCAGGCGATCCGGCGCAACGCCAGAGTAGGCTGGGGAGTGATGTTGCTGGCCATCGCTTTGGGACTCTACATGGTGACGATCCGGGGATGGCCTCTGTTGCTGCTCGGGCTGATCGGTGTGGCCGGTGCCTGGGGCTATACCGGTGGCAAGGTCAACTACAAACAGCGGGGGCTGGGAATTCTGCTGGTGTTCCTGTTGATGGGGGTGTTGTTGATCGGTGGGTCCTACTATGTGCTCACCGGTATCTACACCCTTGAGGTGTTGTGGCTGTCACTGCCGTTCAGTCTGTTGTCCTCACTTCTGCTGCTGAGCAACGAACTGCGGGATTACGAAGCGGATCGTGAGGCCGGGATCCGCACTTTGATCGTGCGTATCGGCTACCGTTCAGGGGTCAAGCTCTACTACCTGCTGGCGAGCCTGGTCTATCTTGTCAGCGCCTTGCTCTTCTGGACCCAGATGCTGCCCGGCATCGTCATGTTGCTGGTGACCTCCATCGCTTTGGTCGGTCCGCTCAATTTGCTGACTGCGAATGCCTCTCAGCGCCGCAGGCTGACGCCGCTGACCGGTCGTTTCTATCTGCTTTTCGGTGCCACCTATCTGGCGACGCTCTGGATGCAACTGCCATGAATCAGGATATCGTACTGCAGCTGGCACTGCCGGTAACCCTGTTCTGTATCATGTTCAGCATGGGCAGCAGTCTGGTGACCGCTGATTTCAAGCGGGTGTTGGAAACCCCGGCGGCTGTAATGGTCGGTGTTATCAGTCAGATGGTGATGCTGCCGGTGGTTGCACTTATCCTGCTCTCTCTGCTGCAACTGCCACCTGAGCTCTTCATCGGTTTCATGATTCTCGCTTTCAGTCCCGGTGGCACCACATCGAATATGTTCTCTTACCTGGCGCAGGGTGACGTGGCCCTCTCTATCACCCTGACTGCGATCGTCAGTCTGGTGACGCCGGTAACCATACCGCTGCTCGGTGGGCTGGTACTTGAATGGCAGCTGGGTGATCAGAGCGAGATTGTCCTGCCTTTCCTACCCACCTTCGCCAAACTGGTGGTGATCACTCTGATTCCCGTACTGCTCGGTATGCTGTTGCGTCACTATCGGGCGGAGTTCTGTATAAGACATGAAAGGCTGATTACCCGGGTACCCCTGATCATGTTGCTGTTGGTGATCGGCGGAATTATCTGGCAGAACCGGGACTCAATGGTGTTGTTTCTTGATCAGACCGGGGTGCCCGCATTGCTGTTGTCGAGTATCGCCCTGGGGTTGGGTTACGCCGTTGCGAAACTCGCCCGCATGCCAGTCCGCACGGCCCGCACCATTGCCATAGAGACTGGCATTCAGAACGGTGGTACGGCGATTCTCATCACCGGCACGATTCTCAATAATCCCAATATGACCATTGCGCCGGTGATGTACGGCATACTGATGCTGATACCGACCTTCGCCTATATCCTCTGGCTCAACCGCAGACGTGCTGTGATCGCGTGATTGTTGGGGACGGTTGTCTGTGATGGGTTAGATAGCCGTTGAATTGATCGCAGAGATAATATTTTTCTTCAATGGGTGTCCTACTCATTGCAAATGACCTTATTCGAAGCGGGATCTCTGCGGGCCTTGCAACGGACTAACGGCTATAATCGGCAACTGATATGGGACACAGTTACTGGAGTTCGATTTGAATCAGGCAAACAAACCCTACGCCGAAGCCTGCGATGAGAACAAGGTGCCGATACTGGATCAGCTGCTGCGCTTGTTCAGTGAGACACGCTCGGTCCTGGAGATCGGCAGTGGTACAGGTCAGCATGGTGTGTTTTTCGCACATGCAATGCCGGATCTGATCTGGCAGACCAGTGACCGGGAGGAGAATCACGAGGGTATCCGGGCCTGGTTGTCTGAAGCCGCACTGGACAATCTGTTATCCCCTTTAACGCTCGACGTTACTTCTGACTGGCCGAAGAGCCGCTACGACGCTGTATTCAGTGCCAATACTACCCATATCATGTCCTGGCCGGCTGTGATCGCCCTGTTTCAAGGGGTTGGCCGTGTGCTGCAGGCAGAAGGGCGGTTTGTGCTGTATGGGCCATTCAACTACCAGGGGGCTTTCACCAGCGAAAGCAACAGTCGCTTCGATGAATGGCTGAAATCCCGGGATCCGTTGAGTGGCATCAGGGATTTCGACAATCTGAATGCTTTGGCTGCGGATCAGGGCCTGACCTTTGAAGAGGATATCGAGATGCCGGTGAACAACCGTATCCTGGTCTGGCGTAAACAGGCTGACACCGATCTTTAAGGAATTCAGTTTGCGTTCAGTTTGACTCTCTTAAGCTGTAGATAACATCCGGTGAACCACTCACCTGAATGATCTGAATCTGCCCGGAGAGCATCATGAAAAAGACACCACTGATTATCGGAATCCTCACACTGGCCCTGTCGATGAGCGCCAACGCCGGGCCAAGGGATCGTTACCAGGATAGCGCCAAGGTCATTGATGTGGAGCCTGTCTACCGCACGGTGGAGATCACCGAGCCGGAGCGTCATTGTTGGGATGAGGAAGTCACCCACTACCAGCCCAGAGGGCATGGTTACACCGGCACGGTTCTGGGCGGCATCATCGGTGGTGTGGTCGCCAATTCCGTCAGCCGCGGACGTGGTAGGGGCAAGGATGCGGCAACCCTGGCCGGAACCCTGCTGGGCGGCGCCATCGGTCACGATCTGAGTCACCAGAAGCGTGGAGGCCACTATTCAACCTCCTATGAACGTCGCTGTGAAACCACTCATCAGACCCACTATGAGGAGCAGCTGACCGGCTATGATGTGACCTATCGCTATCGGGGCCGGGTCTTCACAACTTTTACCAAAGAGCACCCGGGAGAGCGGATTCCTGTGCGGGTCAGTGTCAGGCCGATTCACGACCACTGATCTGAATTCGATGGTGCTGTGATTGTCTGACTGGAAAATCGCTTTAAAATGACGAAAGAGGTATAACAGATAGACCATCTGCGGTGAACCGGCAGAGCCCCGGCTCACCGCAGGAGGGAACTGAACCGGTTACAAATCTACCATCGGGTTTTCATCCTATGAGGAAAAGCAGATCACATCTTTGGCGTACCCTGCTGCTCGGCTTGCTGCTGATGACGCTCAACCCGGCATTCGCCGAGGTAAGCCTCAACAAGGCTGTAGAGCAGGCTAAAAAGCGTACCGGTGGTCAGGTGATTTCTGCGGAAACCCGAAACCAGGATGGTCAGAGAGTGCACAATATCCGCATTCTGACGCAGGACGGTAAGGTGCGTCGGTTACGAATCAATGCGAACAACCGGGGTGGAGGCATTGGTGGCAGACGCTGATCGAGCGATGGCTTTGCCAAACCCATCCGGTTTCATTCCGCTGAACTGACACTCGGAGGCATATAGATGCGCGTTCTGTTGGTTGAAGATGAAGCGGAAATCCGTGAACCGCTTGCCGCCCGACTGGCTGAAACCGGCTACACCGTAGACAGTGCGGAAGATGGTGCAGAAGGCCTCTTCCTTGGGCGGGAGTATGCCATCGATGTGGGCATCGTCGATATCGGTCTGCCGAAGATGTCCGGTATCGAATTGATCCGTGAATTACGAAAACTCGATAAGCACTTTCCGATCCTGATCCTGACGGCCCGGGGCAACTGGCAGGATAAGGTGGAAGGCCTGGAAGCCGGGGCGGACGACTATCTGGTGAAACCCTTCCATGTGGAGGAGTTGCTGGCCAGACTGAATGCCCTGTTGAGACGTTCCGGGGGCTGGTCTCAGCCGGTGTTGTCGGGCGGTCCGGTCTCCCTGGATACCCGCACCCAGGCCGTCTCGATCAATGATCAGCCGGTGGAGCTGACCGCCTACGAATACAAGGTGCTTGAGTACATGATGCTGCATGCGGGGGAGGTGGTTTCGAAGACCGATCTCACCGAGCACATCTATGAACAGGACTGGGACCGGGACAGTAATACCATCGAGGTTTTTGTCAGGCGTCTGCGCAAGAAACTCGACCCGGATGACCGCTACAAACCGATTGAGACACTGCGCGGAAGAGGTTACCGGTTTGCCCTTGAGCGGAATATCTAATCTCTCGATTCGACAACGACTGCTGTTGGCGGCAAGCCTGGTGCTGGGCGCTTTCCTGGGGCTCACCGGTCTGTCTCTGGATAAGGCATTTCGTTCAGCCACGCAAGAGGCGCTCGAGGCGAGACTGCTAAGCAATGTCTATGCGCTGCTTGCGGCGGCGGAAGAGGGCAGTGAGGGTCAACTGACCATGCCCGGGGTCTTGACCGACCCCCGATTCAATCGTCCCGAGTCCGGTCTCTATGCCCAGGTAATCCAATATCCGGAAGGTTACAACTGGCACTCCGGCTCCTCCCTTGGCCAGGCGATGAGTTTTTCCCGGGACCTGCCCCCCGGTGAGTCTGAGAGCGGGCGATACCAATTGGCGGTCGGGGATGTCATGGGCTTCAACTTCGCGGTGGTGTGGGAAGACTTCAATGGGCGGGAGTTGAAGTATGTGCTGTCGGTGGCCGAGGACCTGCAACCGATCCAGGAGCAGATTGCCACCTATCGCGATACCCTGTTTCTCTGGCTGGGCGGCGCAGCCCTGCTGCTGCTGCTGGTGCAGGGGTGGGTCCTGAGTTGGGGCCTGCGGCCGCTGCGCGAGGTGGAAGAGGCGCTCACGGAGATCGAGTCGGGTCGTTCGGAAAGACTCCAGGGGCGCTACCCGAAAGAGTTGAATCGACTCACCTCAAACATCAACTCCCTGATTCAACATGCCCAGGCAAGACAGCAACGCTATCGGGACAGTCTCGGGGATCTGGCCCATAGCCTGAAGACGCCCCTGGCGATCCTGCAGGGCGTTGCCGACCAGCCCGGCAGTCACACCGAACAGACCGTGCGGGAGCAGGTCGAGCGGATGAATCAGATTGTCAGTCATCAACTGCAGCGTGCCGCCGCATCAGGGCGACATCTGTTGACCCAGAGCCTGGAGATCGGACCGCTGCTGGAAAGACTGGTCAAATCGCTCGACAAGGTCTATCTGGATAAGGGGATCGAGTGGCAGACGTCGGTTGCCCCGGAGAGCCGCTTTTTCGGTGAAGAGGGGGATCTGATGGAGCTGCTTGGCAACCTGATGGAGAATGCCTGTAAATATGGCCGCAGCCGGATCCGGGTGACCGTCAGCTCTGATCCCATTCTGTCGATTCGGATTGAGGATGATGGGGAGGGGATTCCCCAGCACCTTCAGCAGAGTGTCTTTCAACGGGGTAATCGTGCCGACACCAGACAACCCGGACAGGGCATTGGTTTGGCGGTGGCGCTGGATATCGCTCAGGCATACGGAGGGGAGATCAAGCTTGGTGAATCCAGTGAGCTGGGCGGGGCTGCAGTGGAGATTCGCTTTGCGGAAAGCTAGTGGCCCACTGGCGCCTGTCACGCCTTGCTCAAGCGGAGAAAGTTCTCCAGTCGGAGCCGGGTAATCTCACCCCGTTCCACCGCACCCTGGATGGCGCATTCCGGTTCATGGCCATGGGTACAGTTGTGAAAGCGGCACTGTCCGATATAGGGGCGGAATTCGGCGAAACCCTGCTCCAGCTCTTCACGACTGAGATCGGTAAGGCGGAAACTGCGGACACCGGGAGAGTCGATCAGTTTACCCCCCTGTGGCAGGTTGTAGCAGGTTGCCGCCGATGTGGTGTGACGGCCCAGTCCGGTGGCTTCTGAGAGCCTGCCGGTTTCAATGTCGTGATGCGGCAACAGGGCGTTGATGAGCGAGGATTTTCCCACCCCCGACTGTCCCAGCAGAATGCTGGTTTCATGGTTCAAATGGTCGATCAATGTATCCAGTCCATGCTCACGCTTTGCACTGATGTTGATGATCGGATAACCAATCTTCGAATAGGTCTCAAACTGGTCGATGAAAGCTGATTCCGTCTGCTCGGTCAGCAGATCGATTTTATTGATTGCAATCAATGGCGGGATCTTGATGGTTTCAGCGGTGACCAGGTATTGGTCGAGGAGATAGCCGCTGGGTTCCGGTTTGGGTGCCAGCACGATCACCAGTTGACTGATATTGGCGGCCAGCGGTTTGTGTCGACCGCTGTAATCCGGACGGCTGAGCACACTTTCACGTGGCTGCAGTGCGGTGACCACCCCGCTGTGTTCATCCACCTGTTGCCAGATGACCCGATCGCCGCAGACGGGATGGCCGATGTTCTGACGGGTCTGGCAGCGGTAGATCCGGCCCGAACCATCGTCGATGCCCAGTGTTGCACCATGGCGTATGATGACCACACCCTCTTGTTCAGGTTGCTCGGCAGCGCTGCTCAGGGCCTGGTTTGCCCGCTGATCCAGACGTTGACGGCGCTTTTCCTGAATGGCCTTGATACGGTTTCTCTGTTGGTTTGTCAGACGCCGTTTAGCCATGCAGAGGTAATCCTAAACTGGAATTCGCGAGTTCACCTGAGTCGCACAAGCTAATGATCTTTTCAGCGATGGGTAGAGCCTCAACAGAGCCTAAGGTTTGGGGGCGAATTTGTAGTATTCCAGATTGAGATAGGTTGCGGTGCTGTCGATCTGGTCATCGAACCAGGTGAGGCCAAGATTCTGTTCGCAAAAACGTACTTGCTTATGCAGACCATCGAGGCTTTTCACGCGGCGGTTAGGCCGGGTATAGAGTTCACTGCCGTGACATTTCAGGCAGTGCTCTTGATTCAGCTGTTTACCCAGTTCCAGATCCGCCGCCATCAGGTTTGAGGTGGCGGGAATCAGTAATGAGGTTGCAGCTATCAATATCTTTTTCATCTACTCGCTCCGTCTATTGGGTAATCTGCTTGGAGATGTGGGCAATTCGCACCGGTGCCGGTGGGTGACTGTCATGGAAAAATGAATAGAGTGGATCCGGCGTCAGTGTGCTTGCATTGTCCTGATAGAGTTTGACAAGCGCCTGGATCAGAAACTCCCCGCTACTCTGACTGACTGCATAATCATCCGCCTCAAACTCGTGGCGACGGGAGAGAAAGCTGCCCAGAGGGGTGAAAAATATGGTGAACACAGGGATCGTCAGGACAAACAACAGCAGAGCTGCGGCATCGGAGGATTGGGATATACCCAGACCGTTATAGAACCAGAGCTGCTGGGAGAGCCAGCCAAGCAGTGCCATCGCGCCAAGTGAGAGCAGGGCCATGACCAGCATCTGTTTGTGGATATGTTTGTAGTGAAAGTGGCCCAGTTCGTGGGCCAGAACCGCTTCCACCTCATCCGCATTCAGGGCCTCCAGCAAGGTATCGAAAAAGACGATGCGTTTGGTTTTGCCAAAGCCGGTGAAGTAGGCGTTGCCATGGGCAGAGCGTTTGGAGCCGTCCATGACGAAGATCCCGTCACTGGTGAATCCGCAACGTTGCAGCAAACTACCGATTCGTTCACGCATCTCCCCTTCGGAGAGTGGGGTGAATTTGTTGAACAGTGGTGCAATGAAGCGGGGATAGGCCCATGAGATGGTCAGGGTGAAGCTGAGCCATACCAGCCATGCGGCAAGCCACCAGTACTGCCCGGCACTGGCCATTAGTTTCAGTATCACCCACAACAGCGGTAACCCCAACAGAATCGACAGCAGCAGTCCGATCAGTCGGTCCTTGATATATTGCTGCGGGGTATTGCGGTTGAATCCGAACAGGGCTTCCAGGCGAAAGGTCCGATAGAGATCGAAGGGCAGATCCAGCAGAGAGCCGATAAAGAAGAAAGAGAATATAAACACAATCCCCGTGGTTAATGGCCCCCATTGCATCCCGTTCCAGTACTGAATCAGCAGCTCCAGACCACCACCCAGAGTCCAGAACAGCAACAGAGCCACCCCGATCAGAGCCTCGATAAAGGCTAGCTTGCCCTTCGCCTGGGTGTAGTCGGCGGCTTTCTGGTGGTCCTCAAGGGGCACCCGGTCCTTGAAGGCGGCGGGTACCTGGCTTCGGTGTTGTGTGACATGCTGCAGATGCCGATAGAGCAGCCACAGCTGTAACATGGTGCCGAGAATCAAAAACAGTAAAAACAGTTGTGTAAAGAGTGCCATCAGTGGTTAATCAAAACTCCTGGGATTTGGGGGCGCGATCGATCCGGCGACCAATTATGTCGTGTTGAGCCCTGGTATACCAGCCAACATAGCGGCATCCGTTTCCATTTTCGATCATTCACTCGCTACCCCATACTTACTTTTATGGCGGTTTTTTGCGCAGGATTGGTTATGGTTTTGACCGGGGTTGCAGAGCAAAGGTTCGGCAGCAGCTGTCTTATGGATGAATTGCCATACAGTCTTAGACGGCTTCCTGTTAGAATTTCGCCGCGTAGCGGTTCCGTAACAGAAGGATAACAAGATGCCTGTTGATGCCTCCAATCTAATTTGGATCGACCTGGAAATGACCGGGTTGGACACCCAGCAAGACGAAATCATTGAGATTGCGACCATCGTTACCGATGTCAATCTGAGTATTCTTGCTGAAGGGCCGGTGATCGCGGTCCATCAACCCCAGGCCGTTCTCGATGCCATGGATGAGTGGAATCAGCGCCAGCATGGAGGTTCGGGATTGCTGGAACGGGTCAAGCAGAGCCAATACAGTGAAGCCGAGGCGCAGGCTGAGACGATCCGCTTTCTGCAGCAGTACGTACCTGCCGGGGCATCCCCCATGTGTGGCAACAGCATCTGTCAGGACCGGCGTTTTCTGGCCAGGACGATGCCAGAACTGGAAGCCTACTTCCACTATCGGAATCTGGACGTCAGCACTTTGAAAGAGCTGATGAACCGCTGGTCGCCATCATTGAGTGAGGGGTTTACCAAACAGGGTAAGCATCTTGCTCTGGACGACATCAAGGATTCGATTGCCGAGCTTCACTTCTATCGCAATCACTTCCTCAGGCTCCCCTAACACGATTCCATGCTTGAAGGTTCAGGGAAGTACCCTCAAAGTCTATCGGTTCACTATCTGATCGCCACCTCGCTGGCACTTCTGAGCACGCTGTTTTTTGCCTCAGTCGATGGCTATGTGGTTGATGGTGAGCCGTTGTTGCTCAATGCGGATTTTTCGCATCATCTGGCTGGCTGGCAGATCAGTGGGGAGAGAGATCTGCTGCTGGTGGCCGATGGCACTGTGGAGATTCGTCACGAGGCTCTATCCCAGTCCAATACGCTCTCCCAATGTTGGGACCGTGCAGCGTTTCCGGATCGGGTAGTGCTCGGCATCACGGCTTCAACCAGCGATTTAGTCCTCGGAGTAAAGCCCTGGCACCTGGCCCGGGCCGGGTTGATCGGTGAGCTTGCCGATGGCACAAAGGACTACCGATTGACCAGGAGGTTGCTGTCGCTCAAACAAGATGCGGGCTGGAGATCCTATCGGACAGGCATTGAAATCGATCAGTCGCTTGAGCGGATCTGCCTGTCAATCGGCTTGCTTGGCTCAAAAGGCAGCTTCCGTTTCAAAGATCCGCTGCTCTATTCAGCCGCGATCCCGCTCAGCTACAGCCTGATCAAAAATCTGCTGTTGGCCGTCTGGGCTGCTTTTGGAGTCGTCTGGCTTATGCAACTGGTCAAACACTATCGGCAGAGAACCCAGATGGGTTTTATTCTGGCCATGCTGATGGCGATTTCCGTCGGTATTCTGATGCCGGCCGAACTGAAATCGGAGCTGGAAAACTGGCTATCACTCTATCTTCCCGAGTTCACCACGAAGCAGTTACTCAATACGCTGGGAGTACCCTATCAGCTACCGGCGGATATTCTTCCGCAACGCTGGGACGTATCCAAATTCGGCCACCTGCTGGGGTTCTTTCTGCTGAGTCTGATTCTGTTTTCTGAAAAGGAGAAGACGGTTTGGATGCTATTGCCGGGTCTGGTGATTGCCGCGGTGGTGACAGAAATCATGCAGCACTATGTGCCTGGCAGAGCGCCCCGATTGAGTGATGTGATGGTCGATCTGATCGGTATCGTTGCAGGTTGGTGGCTGATCAGAGGCTATTTCAAGCTCCGTCAAGCCGTCGCCGACTGAATCCGCTGGCGATTCAGTGCCCAGAGAATGTGCTCCTTTACCATTGGTGAGGTCTGCTCCAATCGCTTCAGCAGGGCTGCTGCAACCGCTTCGGATGGGGGGGCATTGCCCAGTGCCACGGCCAGGTTTCTCTGCCAGCGTTGATACCCGATCCGTCGTATCGCCGAACCCTCGGTCTTTTGCAGAAAAGTCGTTTCATCCCACTCAAAGAGCTTGATCAGGCTACTGCTGTCGAGCTCGTGTCTCGCCAGAAAGTCCTGCTCGCCGGTCACCTGGGCGAAGCGATTCCAGGGGCAGACTTGCTGGCAGTCATCACAGCCGTAGATCCGGTTACCCATGGCGGCTCGATATGGCTCGGGAATGGCATCGCTCAGCTCTATGGTCAAATAGGAGATACAGCGTCGCGCATCGAGCTGGTATGGGGCTGTGATGGCCTGGGTGGGACAGATCTCCAGACAGGCCTGGCATCGGCCACAGTGGTTTTCCGCCGGCGAGTCGATCGGCAGGGGAATAGTGCTGTAGATCTCACCGAGAAAAAACCAGGAACCTGAGCGCTTGTTGAGCAGGTTGGTATGCTTGCCGATCCAGCCCAAGCCGGCTTTTTCTGCCAGAGGTTTTTCCAGTACCGGCGCAGAATCCACATACAGCCGATTGCTGCTCTCCGGTAGCGTCTGCTGGATCTTCTGCTGCAGTCTCTTGAGACGGTTTCGCAGCAGTTTGTGGTAATCCCGGCCGAGTGCGTAACGTGAGATAAAGGCTTTCTGCGGGTCTTCCAGAATCCGTTGCAGATCCTGCATCGGCTCCGGCAGGTAGTCCATACGGACAGAAATCACCCTGACGGTTCCAGGTTCCAGCTCTGCAGGGCGACTCCGTTTGTCGCCGTGCTTGGCCATATAGTCCATCTCACCATGACAACCCGATGCCAGCCACTGATGCAGTCTACTCTCTGCTTCGCTGAGATCGGTATCGGTAATACCGACTGCATCAAAGCCCAGTTCTTCCCCCCACTGTTTGATCAACAGGCTCAGCTTAAGTAATTCGTCAGCGCTCAGTGTCTCACTCATGCTGCTGCACTATAGCCCAGTGCCGTGACGATTCAACCGCTGCCAGCCTGGGCTTCGATTATTTTGATACACCAGAGGGTTCGCGGTATCGTTGCCGGTCAAATCAGAGGACAATGGATCTATGCGAGTGATGCCATTTACCGACAGTTTGCCCTACGCCCTCTACCGGGCCGATCAGGTTCGCCAATTCGATCGAATTGCCATCGATGAGTTTCAGATCCCGGGTGAGAACCTGATGGAGCGGGCGGGCGTCAGAGCCTTCGATCTGTTGCGCCATAGATGGCCTGAGGTGAGAGAGATTCTGGTGGTCTGTGGGCTGGGTAATAACGGTGGGGACGGTTATGTGCTGGCCAGGCTGGCACTGCAGGCCGGAATCAGTGTGCGGGTGCTGCAGCTCGGTGACCCCGGGAAGATCCATGGGGACGCATTGCTCAAAGCAGAGGCCTGGATAGCACTTGGAGAGCAACTGGAACCTTATCAGGGGCTTCCCGGTAAACCCGGTGTGATCGTGGATGCCATCCTGGGTACCGGCCTGGAGCGGGATCTCAAAGGGGATTGGAAGGCGGCTGTGGAGCAGATCAATCAGCATCAGGCGCCGGTCTTTGCCCTGGACATCCCCTCAGGCCTCAATTCGGACAGTGGCCGGGTGATGGGGTGCGCGGTAAAAGCGGCTGCAACGATCAGTTTCATCGGTCTCAAGCAGGGCATGTTCACCGGTAACGGACCTGACTGCTGTGGTGAAGTCGCCTTCGATGCTCTGGAGATACCGGCACAGATCTATGCGCGCCAGCTGCTCGCCTGCCGTCGCATGGATTGGTCGAAGGTCTCTGCATCGGTCAGCCGCAGAGAGCGCTCCTCGCACAAGGGCAGCCATGGCCATCTGCTGGTGGTTGGCGGGGATCGGGGTTATGGCGGTGCGATACGCATGGCTGCTGAGGGTGGCGCAAGGAGTGGCGCGGGGCTGGTTACCCTGGCAACCCATCCTGAGCATGCCCCGTGGAGTAACCTCGGTCGCCCCGAACTGATGTGCCGTGGCGTTGATGCAGATACGGATCTGACCCCCTTGCTGCAGCAGGCCAGTAGTGTGGTGCTTGGTCCCGGACTGGGTCGGACACCCTGGGGAGAGCGGCTCTATCAGCAGGTGATAAAAACCGAGCTGCCCCTGTTGCTCGACGCCGATGCACTCTACTGGCTCGCCAGACAGCCGGATCGGCGGGACAATCGGCTGCTGACCCCCCATCCCGGAGAGGCGGCCCGTCTGTTGGGTTGGGATACCCAACAAGTGCAAAGTGATCGGTTTGCCGCCTGCGAGGCCCTGCAGCAACGCTTTGGTGGGGTGATCGTATTGAAAGGGGCGGGAACCCTGGTCGGCAGTAGCGGAAGCCAACCGGTAGCCCTCTGCAGTGACGGCAACCCGGGTATGGCGAGTGGAGGATCGGGGGATGTATTGAGTGGGGTGATCGGTGCTTTTCTGGCTCAGGGTCATGCACTTCGGGATGCGGCGGAGTTGGGTGTCTGTCTGCACGCCGCCGCCGGCGACAAGGCCGCCAGGCAAGGTGAAATCGGCATGCTGGCCGGCGATTTGATCGATGCCCTGCGTGAGACACTGAATTCGGAGCTTTTGAATGATTGAACTGAGGGTCACTGGTGAAGCGGAACAGGAGGCGCTCGGCCGCCGCCTGGCATTGAGCTGCCGGGCACCCTGCATTGTCTACCTGATGGGCGATCTCGGTGCGGGCAAAACCACTCTGACACGGGGCTTCCTGCGAGGAGTCGGCTATCAGGGACGGGTCAAGAGTCCAACCTACACACTGCTGGAACCCTACGAACTGGGGAGCATTTCCTGTTATCATTTCGATCTGTATCGACTGGCCGATGCGGAAGAGCTGGCCTATCTCGGCATTCAGGATCTGCTGACCGATGATGCGGTGATGCTGATTGAATGGCCGGAGCGGGGGCAGGGTGGGCTACCGGCTGCCGATCTGCTGGTCAAGATCGAACATGATGGTCTGTCGCGGCAGGTTACCATCGAAGGGGTGAGTGATCGGGGATCTGAAATAATTCAGGAAATACAAAGTGATCTGGTAGATGGTTAATTTTGTTCATAGGAAATTTAGCTATCTAACAGAATAATCTGGAAAAAAAACCTTTCGCATGCTATTTTTTATGTTGTATTTTCAGTGTTATGGGTCATGGGGCAATGAGGATTAGGCTCGCTATGCTGCTGATCTTGCTGATCAGCGCACTACCGCTACAAGCAAAGCAGTCTGAGATAACCGGTCTCAGGATATGGTCTGCACCGGATCATGTGCGTCTGGTGTTCGACGCCAATGGCAAGGTAGATCACAAGATATTCACCCTGCAGGGTCCGGATCGCCTGGTCCTGGATCTGAAGAACACCTCTCTCACCAAGCACCTGCCCGATCCCACCAAAGAGAACAAGATCATCCGCGGTATGCGTACGGCGAAACGTAACGATCGTGATGTGCGGGTGGTGTTCGATCTCAACAGTTCGGTCAAACCCAAGAGTTTCTCACTCCGCCCCAACCGGGAGTATGGCCATCGGCTGGTGGTTGATCTGTATGACGGCAAAAGCGGAATCAAACACCGTAATGGGCCGGTCAAGACAGCGAAAAAAGCCAACACAAACGGCCATCGGGATGTGGTGATTGCAGTGGATCCCGGTCATGGTGGGGAAGATCCCGGAGCCCGCGGGCGCAAAGGTACCTATGAGAAGGATGTGGTACTGGCGATCGGCCGCAAACTTGTGAAGATGCTGAATCGGCAAAAAGGTATCCGCGCCGTCCTGATCAGGGATGGGGACTACTATCTCGGGCTGAGAAAACGTATTGCCAAAGCCAGGGCGCATCAGGCGGATCTGTTTGTCTCAATTCACGCGGATGCTTTCCGTGACCCGAAGGTCAGAGGATCCTCGGTGTATACACTCTCCCGCAGCGGCGCCTCGAATGAAGCGGCACGCTGGCTGGCGGAACGGGAAAACAGCGCTGACCTGGTGGGAGGGGTCTCACTGGAGGATAAGGACGATATGCTCGCATCGGTGCTGCTGGATCTTTCCCAGATCGGTACCCTGCAAGCCAGTTCAGAGGCAGCCAGTCGGGTATTAACCGAACTCAAGACCCTGGGCAAGACCCATAAGCGCAAGGTGCAGCAAGCCGGTTTTGTGGTGTTGAAATCACCCGATATCCCTTCCATGCTGGTGGAGACCGCATTCATCTCCAACCCGGATGAGGAGCGCCGGCTGCGCGATCCGAAGCACCAGACAAAAGTAGCCAAGGCCCTGATGAAGGGGATCCGTGACTACTTCAAATATCAGCCTCCACCGGGTACCTGGTTGGCAGCCAATCAGAGAACCCGTAAACACGTTATCTCATCCGGTGACACTCTGATTGCGATCGCCAATCGTTACCAGATCAGCGTCAAGCGGCTGCGTCATGTCAATGATCTGAAGAACGACACCATCCGCATCGGACAGGTATTGCAGATACCACCGGGCAGCTGATCCATTCTCAGCTCGTCTGTTGTGCCCAGCAAAGCTGATCTGATTCCCCATAACAGAGCGTTACAGCCGCCGTTTTCCGCCGCCAGAGTCCAGCGAACCGATAACGCATCTTGAAGTCGGGACCCTGAGCCATTATGGTGCTGGGTTTCTGTAACATCTGGGGCCTGACTATGCCCATTCGCACGCTTCCACCTCAATTGATCAATCAAATCGCCGCCGGTGAGGTTGTCGAACGACCGGCTTCCGTGATCAAGGAGCTGGTGGAGAACAGCCTGGATGCTGGAGCGCGTCATATCGAGATCGAGATTGAGCAGGGTGGTATCAAACGTCTGCGGGTGCGGGACGATGGGGCGGGGATACCCCAGCAGGAGCTGAACCTGGCCCTGTCGCGCCACGCCACCAGTAAAGTCAGCCAGTTTGAGGATCTTGAGTCGTTGCAGAGCATGGGTTTTCGTGGTGAGGCGTTACCGAGTATCAGCTCAGTCTCCCGCCTGCGCTTGACCTCCAGACATCAGGACGCTGAGCAGGCCTGGGAGGTCAGCGGCGACGGCACGGACCAGGCGCTGCAGTGTAAACCGGCGGCACACCCTCAGGGGACCAGCGTTGAGGTACGGGATCTCTTCTACAACACCCCGGCCAGGCGCAAATTCCTGCGCACCGAAAAGACCGAGTTCGGCCACATCCAGGCGCTGGTTCAACGTCTGGCCCTGGCCCGCTTCGATGTAGGGTTCAGCCTTCAGCATAATCGCCGGGCGATCTTTTCGCTGCCTCCCTGCGACAACCGGCAGCAGCAGGAGAAGCGCCTGTTGCAGTTGCTTGGTGCGCAGTTTCTCGAACAGGCGCTGCCAATTCAGGAACAGGCGGGGGATTTCTCGCTTTCCGGTTGGGTTGCCAGACCCGGATTCTCCCGCGCCCAGGCGGACATGCAGTATTTCTACGTCAATCAACGCATGATCCGTGACAAGCTGGTAACCCATGCGGTTCGTCAGGGATTCCAGGATGTGCTCTACCATGGTCGCCATCCCGCCTACGTACTGTTTTTCAGCCTCGATCCCCACAAGGTGGACGTGAACGTCCATCCCACCAAACACGAGGTACGGTTTCGGGATTCACGCTCGGTACACGACTTCATCTTTCGCGGACTGCATCGTCTGTTGGCCAATACCCGGCCCCAAGCCGCACCTGAAAGCGGGCAGAATGAGCCAGTGAACCTGCAACCTCCGGTAACCTCCCGGGCGATTGAGCAGCCATACACCCCGCCCAGGCAACAGGGGATCGACTGGCGGGTAGCGGAGCGGCCAACTGTCTATCAGGCGGGTTTCTCTGCTCAGCAACCGATCGCTGCTAAGCCCGATGTGGCGCTCACAGAGGGTCAGCCCCAAGAGGTTCCCCCACTGGGTTATGCGCTGGCGCAACTGCATGGGGTCTACATTCTGGCACAAAATCAGAGTGGTCTGATTCTGGTGGATATGCACGCTGCCCATGAGCGGATCACTTATGAAAGATTGAAACAGCGCTACCATGGAGAGGGCATCAGCCATCAACCGCTACTGGTGCCGATCTCAGTCCCAGTCAGCGCCAGGGAGGCCGATCTGGCGGAGGATGCCTCGGAACTGCTGCAGCGGATGGGGTTTGAGGTCAGTCGCTCCGGGCGGGAGTCCCTGGCCATCCGTTCCATCCCCTCGCTGCTGCAGGGCGCGGATCCGGAAAAGATGTTGCGGGATATCCTCTCGGATCTGATCGAACACGGCAGCAGTCAGCGAGTGAAAGAGGAGATCGATCAGGTTCTGGCCACGGTCGCCTGTCATGGCTCTGTGCGTGCCAACCGTCGTTTGGAGTTGCACGAGATGAACGCGCTGCTGCGAGATATGGAACGCACTGAAAGGGCCGATCAGTGTAATCATGGTCGACCCACCTGGACCGAGCTCACCATCAGTGAGCTCGATCGCCTGTTTCTTCGCGGCCGTTGAGATGACCCAATCCCCACACACTCAGGAGCAGTTGCCTGCAGCGATTTTTCTGATGGGGCCTACTGCCTCAGGAAAAACTGCGCTGGCGGTCGAACTGGTACGCCGGTTACCGTTGGAGATCATCAGTGTGGATTCCGCCCTGGTCTATCGGGGGATGGATGTGGGCACCGCAAAACCGGATCGGCAGACGCTTGATCTGGCCCCCCATCGACTGATCGACATGATCGACCCCTCGGAGAGCTACTCCGCCGCCGCGTTCAGGCGGGATGCACTGGATGCGATGGGGGAGATCCATGCGGCGGGAAAGGTACCGCTGCTGGTTGGCGGCACCATGCTCTACTTCAAGGCCTTGAGCCAGGGGCTCTCTGACCTGCCGGCGGCCGATCCGGTGGTGCGTAAGCGTCTGGAAGGGGAGATGGCGCAGCTCGGCCTGGCGGTACTGCATCAGCGGCTTGAGCGCCTCGATCCGCAAGCCGCGGCGAAGATTCATGCCAACGATACCCAACGCATACTCCGTGCCCTGGAAGTGATCGAGTTGAGTGGCAAGGCCTTGAGTGAACTTCAACAGTCGGACAAAGGTCACATATTGCCATACCGGGTGCTGAAGTTGGTTCGTGCGCCCAAACAGCGGGCGGTCTTACATGACCGAATTGCAGAGCGTTTTGAACAGATGCTGGCGAACGGCTTCGAGCAAGAGGTCCGTGAGCTGTTGAGTCGGGGCAATCTGACCCCAGCCATGCCATCGATGCGGGCGGTAGGCTATCGACAGATGCTGCACTACCTGCTCGGTGAGATCAGTAGGAATGAGATGGTGGAAAGAGGTATCATCGCCACTCGCCAGCTGGCGAAGCGCCAATTTACCTGGTTGCGGGCTGAGCTGGAGTGCCACTGGCTGTATGACGACAGTGATGTCGTGGAGCAGGCTCTGGCGCTGATTTCAGATAGGTTTCCCGAATTGACAGGATTTGGCTGAGTATTTGATTTTTAATAAATTTGAGGTATTGATATTTTGAATAGTTGGATAAAAACTCAGTATGCTACACTTTCGCTTGTGAAGTAGATATTTACTACCATTTGTTCGCGCTTGTTTTTCGTTTAAAACTACAAACACAATAAGGAGAATTTCCATGTCTAAAGGGCAAAGTTTACAAGACCCTTTTTTGAATGCACTGAGGAAGGAACGGGTACCTGTCTCAATATTTCTAGTTAATGGTATTAAACTTCAGGGGCAAATCGAGTCTTTCGATCAATTCGTGGTGCTGTTAAAGAACAGCGTCAGCCAGATGGTATACAAGCACGCTATCTCCACTGTGGTGCCAGCCAGAAATGTACGCATCCAGCACGCCAACGGTCAATCCGAAGAGGATGCATCCAGCGGCAGTGGTAATTTTTAAAAAATTGTTAATTTGTTTCTGCTTAAAGGGCGTACCATGAGATGGATGCGCCCATTTTAAACGCCTCCACTCTTCTGTCCCCATACTGTCTCCAATATGTTTGAACGTCCTAAGTCGGGTGAACGCGCTGTTTTGGTTCATCTGGATCTGAACGGGATCAGTGATCCCGATGAAATCGCGGAATTCCAGGATCTTGCCCGCTCTGCCGGTGCGGAGCGGGTCGCCTTTGTCTCCGGCAGTCGCCGCCAACCCGATCCGAAATATTTTGTTGGTCGGGGCAAGGCCGAGGAGATTGGCCATATTGTCTCCTCGGAAGCTGCCGATCTGGTGATCTTCGATCACGCCCTCTCGCCCAGCCAGGAGCGAAATCTTGAGCGCGCCTTTGGCTGCCGGGTGGTCGACAGGACCGGGTTGATTCTTGATATCTTTTCTCAGCGTGCCCGTTCATTTGAGGGCAAGCTGCAGGTTGAACTGGCTCAACTGCAACATCTGTCGACCCGACTGGTCAGAGGCTGGACCCATCTGGAGAGACAGAAGGGCGGTATCGGACTGAGAGGGCCGGGTGAAACCCAGCTGGAGACGGACAGACGATTGCTGAATCAGCGTATCAGCCAGATCAAAAAGCGTCTTACCCGTGTCAATTCCCAACGTGAGCAGGGCAGGCGTGGGCGTGAGCGTGCGGACATTCCAACCGTCTCCCTGGTTGGTTATACCAACGCCGGTAAATCAACCCTTTTCAACCGGCTGGTTGGATCGAATGTGTACGCCGCCGATCAGCTTTTCGCTACCCTCGATCCAACTTTGAGAAGGCTTGAATTGGAAAGGGAGGGGCCGGTTGTATTGGCCGATACGGTGGGTTTCATCAGCCATCTGCCACATGATCTGGTGGCCGCTTTCAAATCGACGCTGCAAGAGACCACCGATGCCTCGCTGCTGCTGCACGTGATCGATGCGGCCAGTCATCAGCGTGCTACCTGTATCACTGAAGTGAATGAGGTTTTGCAACAAATCGGGGCTGACAAGGTCCATCAGATTGAAGTATTCAATAAGATCGATCTGTTGGAGGAGTTCGAACCCAGAATCGACCGGAACGAAAATGGCATGATCACCAGGATCTGGCTCTCGGCTCAGACCGGTGAAGGCTGCGATCTTCTGCTGCAGGGATTGGCGGAGTACTACCGCAAAAACCATGTCAGGCAGAAGCTCAGATTAAACCCGGAAAACGGCCGGTTGCATGCGCTGTTATTTGAACGTGGTGCCGTGATCAACGAATCCTCCACCGATGAGGGTGGCTGGGAGATGGATATCGATATGTCTGAACGGGAGTTTCGACGCTTACTCAAAGAGGAACCTGCGCTTGAGAACTGTTTAGTCTGACATCCAGCGAATCCCGTTTTAGTCTGAAAACAGGACAAATTGTGCCGTTGTGCCTATTTGCCGGTGCAGTTTCCCTTGATACGGTATCAACAGATTCGGGTCTGTACGGGAAACCGATGCTATCGTATGCTGAAACCTGCTGTTAGAATGTGCGGCTGGATAGGCTGCAGAGGTCTCCTTAGCAGGCAGCCAGAAATCGAAGATTGAATCGTGTCAGTATGCCCCCATATAGAGAAACGAGGGCATCTGACGTATGCAGTTAAAATCAATAACCAAGTTTGGAGTGATCAATGGCCTGGAACGAACCGGGTGGAAACGGTAAAGATCCTTGGAGTGGCAAGGGTGGCGATCAAGGACCGCCGGACCTTGATGAGGTAGTCAAGAAACTACAGGATAAATTTGGAGGCATCTTCGGTGGAGGCAAGCCCTCTCGTGGAGATGGCTCGATCGGTGGTGGATCCGGGCCTGGCTCAAAATCCATTGGTTTCCTGGTCGGCATAGCGGTGCTGGTCTGGCTGGCCAGTGGCATCTATATCATCGATGCCCCGGAACGTGGCGTGGTGTTGCGTTTTGGCGCTTACCATGAAACCACTCCGCCTGGACCCCATTGGCATATACCCTTCCCGATAGAGCGGGTGATTCCCGTCAACGTGGATCAGATCACCTCGTTCCGACACAAGGCGCAGATGCTGACCCGGGATGAGAATATCGTCGACGTGGAGTTCACCATTCAGTCCCGTATTCAGGACGCGGCCGACTATCTTTTCCAGGATCGTGACCCGGACAAAACCATGCGCGATGCCACGGAAACCGCGGTGCGTGAAATCATCGGTAAAAGTGACCTGGATTTCATTCTCACCCAGGGGCGTGGCGCAATTGCCGATCGGATCAAAGACGGTGCTCAGGGGCTGATCGATGACTACAAGGCCGGATTGATGATCACCAGTGTGAACATGCAACCGGCGAAACCACCTGAGCAGGTGAAAAGCGCCTTTGACGATGCGATCAAGGCTCGTGAGGACAAGGAGAAGCTTGAGAACCAGGCTGAGGCCTACGCCAACGAAGTGGTACCCAGAGCACGCGGTGAGGCAGCTCGAAGAATCGCGGATGCCAGCGCCTACAAGGATCGGGTGATAGCCGAAGCGGAGGGTGACACCAGCCGTTTCCTGGCAGTACTCAAAGAGTATGAGAGGGAGCCCAAGGTCACTCGGGAGCGAATCTATCTCGAAGCAATCGAATCGATGCTGGGTCAGACCAGCAAAGTCATGCTCGATACGGCTGAAGGAGGAGGAAACAGCCTGATGTACTTACCTTTGGACAAGCTGATTCAAGGTGTTGAGCAGGGTCGTGTCGGTGGAGGTACGGCTTCAAGCAACACCGAGTCTTCCCGTGCACCGGTTGAAACAACCAA
This sequence comes from Candidatus Thiodiazotropha sp. 'RUGA', assembly GCA_016842065.1. Taxonomy (GTDB): domain Bacteria; phylum Pseudomonadota; class Gammaproteobacteria; order Chromatiales; family Chromatiaceae; genus Thiodiazotropha. The sequence goes on along the minus strand of JAEPDS010000005.1, from coordinate 118,552 downwards.
GTTCCGCAATGTGGACCGCAGCAGGGGGGTACGTTGATGAAAATGTCTAAATTAATTATCCCTGTTGTTGCGGTTGCCGCAGTATTTTTCTATTCGGCGACTTTCATCGTCAATCAGTGGGAAGTTGCTCTGAAGCTGCGTCTGGGTGAAATCGTCGCAACCGATTACAAGCCTGGGCTGCATCTGATGTGGCCGATTATCAACAATGTCCAGACCTTCGATGCCCGGATTCAGACTATGGACTCTCGTCCTGAACGTTTCCTGACCGCGGAGAAAAAGGACGTAATCGTCGACTATTTCGCCAAATGGCGTATCGCCAACGTGGCCCAGTACTACCGCTCCACAGGCGGCAGCCTGGACAAGACCGCTCGACTGCTGCAGGAACGGATCAATACCAGCCTGCGTGATGAGTTCGGTAAGCGCACCGTGCAGGATGTAATTTCCGGTGAGCGCACCGAGATCATGGCAAAGCTGACCAAGGATGCCGATTCGATGGCAGCGGAACTGGGGGTTGAAATCCTCGATGTGCGGGTCAAGCAGATCGATCTGCCACCTGAGGTCAGTGAATCGGTCTATCAACGCATGCGGGCAGAGCGTGAGCGTGTTGCCAGAGACCTGCGAGCAAAAGGTGCCGAGGCTGCCGAACGAATTCGCGCCAATGCGGACCGTGAGCGCATCGTCATCGTCGCTGATGCCTACAAGGAAGCTGAGGTGTTGCGTGGTGAAGGTGACGGCAAGGCTGCTGAAACCTATGCCAACGCGTATCGTCAGAACAGTGAGTTCTACGCCTTCTATCGAAGCCTGAATGCTTATAAGAACAGCTTTCAGGACTCTTCCGACGTGATGGTGCTGCAACCGGATTCGGACTTTTTCCGCTATCTGAAAAACAGCACTGGCCAGTAATTCAAACCTGACTTACCCGTCTTCACCTGATGGTGGAGTCGGGTTTGTCGGGTCAATGAATCTACTCAAAGAATAGACCGTAATTGAACGCGAATCACCGCAAAAGGCTACGGATGACTCAACCATTGCAGCCGACATTTGCGTAGATTCGTGTGATTGGTATTCATCTACGGTCAATCCCACAGGCTGATTAATCCCCTTCATGATGATCGATGAATGGACAACGGATGCCCACTCTGGGAAAATGTCCGGCGGCCTGAATAAGGCGTCATTACAGGACCGGGACGATCCCGGTTTTTTTTTGGGGTATGACAGATGTGGCATGATCTGCTTGTTGCGTTGGCTCTGCTGTTGGTGATCGAAGGTATCTGGCCTTTTCTGAATCCCAACAGCATGCGCTCAATCCTGCTGATGATTGCCCAACACGACAACCGATCCATGCGTCTCAGCGGTCTGGTCAGCATGGTTTCCGGGGTTATCCTGCTCTATCTGGTGAATTGATCTTGATGATGGAAAACGAACGTTGGATATTGCCTGACGGCATAGATGAGGTGCTTCCCCAGGAGGCGCAAGTCGTAGAGAGTAAGCGGAGAGAGCTATTGGATCTCTACCGCAGCTGGGGTTATGACTATGTTATCCCGCCGTTTGTTGAGTTTCTGGACTCCCTGCTGACAGGTACCGGTAGCGATCTGGACCTGAATACATTCAAGCTGACTGATCAGATGAGTGGCAGGTTGATGGGGGTCCGTGCCGATATCACCCCTCAGGCGGCACGCATCGACGCCAATCGCATCCAGGCGCAACACCCCACCAGACTCTGTTATCTGGGTACTGTCCTGCATACCCGATCCGATGGTTTTGCCGGTACCCGCAGTCCATTGCAGATCGGTGCTGAGCTGTATGGCCACTGCGGAATCGAGAGTGACATCGAAATCCTGCGGCTGATGATGGAGACATTGAATAAGACCGGGGTCGAAGAGGTCTATCTCGACCTGGGCCATGTGGGCATATTCAAGGGGCTGGCAGAACAGGCCGGCTTGAACAAACGCCAGGAGACAGAGTTATTCGATGCTCTGCAACGTAAGGCGCTGGCGGAAATTGAGACCCTTTTGGCCTCGTTTGATATTGCCGAGGAACATGCCGCCATGCTGCTGCGTCTCGGCGAGTTGAATGGAGACAAGGCGTTGAGCCAGGCTCGAAAGGAGCTCAAACAGGCTTCACCAAAAGTGATTGAGGCGTTGGACTATCTACAGGCCGTGGCCGAGCAGATCGCCCAATGGTTACCCAATGTGCCGGTTCACTTCGATCTGGCGGAACTGCGTGGCTATCACTTTCATACCGGGGTTGTGTTCGCAGCCTTTGTGCCGGGGAATGGCAAGGAGATCGCCAGGGGAGGCCGCTACGATGCCATCGGCAGGGTATTTGGACGCAGCAGACCGGCAACCGGTTTCAGCACCGACCTGAAGAATCTGATCCGGGTTGCACAACCCGAATTGCAGATCAGCGATGAAATGGTGATATTTGCACCGGTCTCTGAAGACCCGGCGCTTACCCAGGAGATTGCACGACTGCGTGGTGAGGGGCACCGGGTAATCACTGCTTTGCCTGGACAATCCGGTGGAGCGGCCGAGATGGGCTGCCAACAGCAGCTGCAGTGGCTGGATGGCCGCTGGCAACTTATTTCTGTTTGATTTTATAAATATATCTGTAAGAATCGACAGGTTTTGTAATAAAAATCCGGTTTTCCCGGATCTAACATTTTTGAGAGAACCATGGGCAAGAATGTCGTAGTTATCGGAACACAGTGGGGAGACGAGGGCAAAGGCAAGGTTGTTGACCTGTTGACTGACAAGGCGTCTGCCGTCGTCAGATTTCAGGGGGGACACAATGCTGGGCATACCCTGGTTATCGATGGCGAGCAGACCGTACTGCATCTGATACCCTCAGGTGTGTTGCGTGAAGGGGTGCGTTGCCTGATCGGCAATGGTGTGGTGTTGGCACCGGATGCCCTGCTGGAGGAGATTGAAATGCTGGAGAAGGGCGGGGTGCCTGCCTCTGACAGAATGGGAATCTCCGAATCATGCCCCCTGATTCTGCCCTATCACATCGCTCTGGATGCGGCGCGTGAAAAGGCGCGCGGCAAAAAAGCCATTGGTACCACCGGGCGGGGTATCGGGCCTGCCTATGAAGACAAGATCTCCAGGCGGGGTATCCGGCTGGGTGAGATCTTTGATCAGGCGCACATCGCTGAGCGCCTGCGCGAAGTGATGGAGTACCATAATTTTGCTCTCAAACACCTGTTTGAGTATGGCGAAGTTGATTATCAGGAAGTGCTCGATCAGCTGCTGGTGCAGGCTGAGCGTCTGAAGCCGATGGTGGAAGATGTAACCGGCACGCTGCATCAGCTGCGTCAGGATGGTAAGCATGTGATGTTCGAAGGGGCTCAGGGCGCCCTGCTGGATATCGATCATGGCACCTATCCCTATGTCACATCCTCCAATACCACCGCCGGTGGCGCGGCAACCGGCACCGGTATCGGTCCCCGCTATATCGATTATGTGCTGGGTATCGTCAAAGCCTACACGACGCGTGTCGGCGCCGGTCCTTTTCCAACCGAGCTGTTTGATGAGGATGGCAATCACCTGGGTACAAAAGGTCACGAGTTCGGAGCCACCACGGGACGTAAGCGGCGTTGCGGCTGGTTGGACAGTGTGGCGCTGCGTCGTTCGCTTGATATCAACAGTGTCAGTGGTATCTGTATCACCAAGCTCGATGTGCTGGACGGCCTGGAGAAGATCAAGATCTGTGTCGCCTACAAGCTCGATGGGCAGGAAGTGACCACGCCACCCTGCGGCGCGGATCAGTTTGAAAAATGTGAGCCGGTCTATATCGAGATGCCGGGTTGGCAGGAGTCGACCGTGGGTGTTACCGATTACGATCAGCTGCCACAGGCTGCCAGAGAGTATCTGAGTAAAATTGAATCCCTCTGCGATACACCGATCGATATCGTCTCAACCGGTCCTGATCGTAACGAGACGATCATCCGTCGTCATCCATTCGACTAGGGCCTGGTACCGGTTCTAGCAGATTCAATCAGCTCATGATGGTGATGCGGAAGGCTCTCTTCCGCATCATTCATTTATAAAGTTATTAAGCAGATTTATCCTTGTCTACCTACTAGTGGGTAGATGGCTACTTACAAAGGATTAGTGGTCTAATAGGGTCGAATTTTCCTCTCAGACCAAAATGTGATCTTGGTCAACTTTTAGTCAAAATCAGGCGGGTTCCCGAGAGTCGATCATGCCAAGCCATGTTGTCGCTATCGAACACCACCCAGACAAACCCCAAGCCAAAAACCAACAGTGAGAGAATGGCGGCGAAGTGACGTTTCAGTGCCAGTTTCAAATCCACTGGCAATCCCTCCATTGTGACCAGTTTGAGGCGCCAGGCACGCATACCCAAGGTTTGACCACCCCTTGTCCAGAACCAGCAAAAGAACACTAATGGTATGATTTCAAAAAGAAATATCTGAAAAATCAGGAACCAGTTACCGGTCGGGTTACCAAACGGCAGTGTGATTGCTGCCGTGGCGACAAATACCAACGCAGTCAGCAAAAGGCTATCGTAAAAGATTGCACCGAGACGTCTCATCAGTCCGGGAGCAACGGCGTCAGTGAGGTCGTGGGGGCTCTGTGATTGTTCAGTCATGGTCAGATAATACAGCTCATAAAAGGGAAAACCCTAACAGTCAGACGCGATAATCCGAATTTGAAAATTGCACTGCAGGATCCATACTTTAAGTTCATGTTCAGAGACATCTGATAACGGGGAGCCAAAGCATGGAACACAGATGTGATCACCGAAAGTTACTTTCATGTGAGATCACCATCAAAGACCGCAAACTCGGTAAGTTGACAGGGAAAGTTCGTAATATCAGTCTTAGTGGCATGTTAGTTGATATTGGTGAAGACTCACAGCAGATTAATAAAATTGTTGAGGTCTCATTTCCTGTCGAGGCCTGCGGTGGTACCAGTCAGTGTCGTGCGAAAGCCATGGTTGTTCATCAACAATCGGGTTGTCTGGGGCTCATGTTCAGTGAGCTCGATTCCAGTGTCAGGCAGATGCTTCGAAAAGCGCTCTATGGATATGCCACCGTGGCAGAGAGAGCCTACCTCTACCAGGGTTATCGAACCACCAGAAATCCAGATCCGGTGAAATCCCTGAGGGCTTCGACATACTGATTACGAATACCTCCTGAATAATAACTATTCCATTCCAGTTAACTGGATTTATTGAGAAAGACGCGTTAAGCGTCTTTTTTTTTGGCTGAACGGGCCAATAAACTGCTCAAAAAGACGAGCTGATACGGCTTTGGAGCATAGTACTCTTATCGCCAGCATGCTGCGGCGGTAGATGACATACTGAGTCCCTGGATCAATAGGACTGGAATCGATAGGTCAAGAAGAGTACAAATAAGCCATTGAATCTAAAAAATATCACGATTTAATTATGCGATATGCCGAAACTAAAGCAATAACAGGCAGCAGACAGATTTTACAGCTGACAGACAAAGCATGAGTGCGTTGAGTAGCTCAAAATGGCAGGCGAAACTGGCTGCTGTTCCACTTCCTGCGCTCTCTCTGCTGGTTGGGATCTTGTGTGGTTTTTTGATGTGGCTGGTATTGGAGCCGATCCAGGACAGACGTCTGGCCAACCTGTTTCATGATGAACTGGTCAGAAGACTTGACGTGCGGGCGGTTGAGACCCGACAGCGGTTTGAGCATTTTTTGCAGGAGTGGCGCCAGGTAGGGAGTGGTTTGTCGAACCATTGGCGCATCAAGAACTATCTTGGTTCCACTGCCTGGCATCAGAGCAAGAACTCGGCTACACAGGCGATTCTCCACCAACAGACGCCGGAGTGGCTCGATCCCGGCTATCCCAAACTCAACTCCATCGAGCCTAAACATGTGGTACTGCTGGATAATCGGGCGACCCCAAGAGAGATCTATCAGAAACAGCCACTCTCATTCGATCTGGACCAGTTGTTCGAGTTCTATTCGGGACGTAATGAGGCGCTGGTTACTCTGATCGATCAGGTACCCTATCTACTGGTCTGGTCGAATGTCTCCTATCTGGAAGACGATCTGGCTGCGGTTCTGCTGCTGATTGTTCCGGTGGATGATCAGTTTCTATTGGAATCGCAATCAATGACCAACGATTCCGATACCCTGATTGCCCTGGTGGACGCCAACACACTGAAGCTGTTATCCAGCAGTAACCGGGAGATGATTGCGAGAGACTCCCATTTGAATGACTGGCATGAGAACTATCTGTTGACATCCCAGGCGATCACCCGGTTTCAGTCGATGGAGCAGAGCCTGCTGTTCACAACGCTGGTCTCCCGAGATGCGGTGGAAAAGACCATTCTCAACATCACCAAGCTGGCCCAGCAGGATCGATTTCTTGCGACTCTGGTCTATATCATCGTCTTCTCTGTCATCTTCTATCTGATATCGGCCAAGATAAGTCATGTGCTGGTGCGCATTTCCCGATTCGGCCAGCAAGCGCTGGGAATCGAACAACCGGTAACCAAAAAAGGCAACCAGTTACTGCTGTTGGAGGATTGGGTGAAAGCCTTCTTCCGGCAGTTGATCAGCGCCCGCGATACGCTGCGCAATCGACAGGAAGAGCGGTTGCGAGAGACAGAGGTGTTGAAAAGTGCACTGTTCGATAACTCAATGGTCTCCATCGTGACACTGAATCAGGAGGGCATCATCGTTGAGGTCAACGGTACAGCGTTCAAAACCTTTGGCTACAGCCGCAACCAATTGATCGGTCGTCATCTTGAAGAGATGGCGATACATCCCAACGATCGAGAACGCTTTCGGGCGATGCTCACTGCCTGTATCAGCATGCCGGCTTCGAACAGCAAATGCAGAGGGCAGGCGATGCAGGCCGTCACGGTGAATGGAGAGGAGAAATCCGTTGAGTGTTCTGTTATCTCGATCCATCTGCATCAACAGACGGTATTCAATGTCTATCTACGGGATATCTCGGGGCAAAAACAGGCTCAGCGGGAGATCACCAGTCTGGCGAAACTGGCCAGCGAAAACCCCAGTCCGGTGTTGCGCATCAACAAACGTGGTGTGATTGTCTATGCCAATGCCGCCAGCGAGCCGCTGATGGGGTATTGGGATTGTGAACGGGGTCAGACACTGCCGCTCTACTGGAAAAACCTGGTTGCCAGCTCATTGAGAGAGGGAACCACCAAAGAGTATGAAGTCAATCTGGACAGTCAGATCTTTTCCCTGCAGCTTGCGCCAATCCTGGAGCTCGAGTATGTCAACATTTACGGTCGGGACATCACACGAATCCGTATGGCTGAGATGCAGAGCCGTCAGCACCAATCCGAACTGGTGCATGTCTGTCGCCTCAGCACCATGGGTGAAATGTCCACAGGTCTGGCGCATGAGCTGAACCAACCACTCTCGGCCATCGTCAACTTTGCCAGTGGCTGCGTTCGCCGGATGCAATCCGGCAAAGGGGGTGAGCCGGAGATCATTGATGCGATTGCCCAGATAACCGCCCAGGCTGAGCGGGCCGGCGAGATCATCAAACGTCTGCGAACCCTGGTCGGTAAACGGCCCCAGGAGCATGAAGTGGTCAATCTCAACCACTTGGTGTTGGAGGTGGCGTCATTTATTGAATTTGAGGCAAATCGACAGAATGTGGAAGTGACACTGGAGTTGTCAGAAGGCGTACTACCGGTTGAAGTGGACCTGGTACAGATCGAACAGGTGATGTTGAATCTGGTGCGCAATGCCATCGATGCAATGAAACAAGTTGACCAGAATCAACGGCGACTGGTACTGAAAACCGGTAGAATGAGCTCCAGAGAGGTTCAGGTTTTAGTCCAGGACAGTGGTTCAGGGATACCGGAACAGACACAGAAACATCTTTTCGATGCATTCTTTTCTACCAAAAAGAGCGGTATGGGTATGGGATTACCAATCAGTCAAAAGATCATGCAGGATCACAAGGGAGTGATTGAGGTGGAGTCTGAATATGGTCATGGAGCAACCTTCAGATTGGTGCTCCCTTCCGATCCAACAATTGAATTACCGGGTTTTTAGTCATGAGTAATCGGCCAACGGTTTTTGTAGTAGATGATGATCAGGCGATGAGGAACTCATTGAAATGGCTGATCGAATCGGTATCCATGCAAGTCGAGACCTTCGAATCGGCAAACGCTTTCATTCAGTCCTATTATCCAGGGCGCTCCGGTTGTCTGCTTCTCGATGTGCGCATGCCCGGGATGAGCGGTTTGGAGTTGCAGGAGTATCTGCAGGTTAATCAGATTGCCATACCGGTGATCATCATCACCGGCCATGGGGATGTGCCGATGGCGGTACGGGCGATGAAAGCCGGGGCAGTGGACTTCATCGAGAAGCCTTTCAATGATGAGCTGTTACTGGAGAGTATTCGTCATGCCATGGCGGTGGATGCCAAACAGCGTGATATGCAGTCGCAGCGCGCCGAGATCGCTACCCGACTGGCGAGGCTGACCCCCAGAGAGCATGAAGTGATGTTGATGGTTACCAATGGCAAGGCCAACAAGGAGATTGCCACCAGCCTGGGTGTCAGTTCAAAGACGGTGGAGGCCCATCGGGCCCGGGTCATGGAGAAGATGGAGGCCGACTCACTGGCAGAACTGGTGCGCATGGCAATCAATGCCAACCTGACCTTGGTTGAAACACCTGAGGAGTAGGCTCCTGCCGGATCGATTGGCCGCTTGTAAGCAGGCCGATCTGCGATCCGCTGAGAGCGATTCAGGGTTACCTGCCTTGAAACAGCGGCCGGCCTCTGATAAGACTCTTTTTCATGAACCAACAGACCAGTAAGGCGTTACTCAAGCACCCCCCCACCTTTGCCTGGACACTCTATGACTGGGCCAACTCAGCCTTTGCGACGACCGTAATGGCCGGTTTTTTTCCGGTATTTTTCAAGCAGTATTGGAGTGCTGGTGTCGAAGTTACCGAGTCGACCTTCCGACTGGGTATGGCCAACTCTCTGGCGAGTATTCTGGTGGTCTGCATGGCGCCGTTCCTTGGTGCGCTGGCGGATCAGGCTGGTGCAAAAAAGAAGTTTCTGATGTTTTTTGCCGCCATGGGCATTGTCATGACAGGCTCCCTCTACCTGGTGGCGATGGGCAACTGGGTGATGGCCCTGGTGCTTTACTGCCTGGGTATGCTCGGCTTCATGGGGGGTAACATCTTCTACGACTCCCTGCTGGTGTCGGTTACGCAAAAACAGCACTATGATCGGGTTTCCGCCTATGGTTATGCGTTTGGTTATCTTGGCGGAGGGTTGTTGTTCACCTTCAATGTGTTGATGACACTCTTTCCGGACGCTTTCGGGCTGGCTGACGCCGCCCAGGCGGTACGTCTCTCGTTCATCAGCGTCGCCATCTGGTGGGCGCTGTTTTCACTGCCCCTGTTTCTGATGGTTGAGGAGCCGGCGGGTCCAAAGCAGCAGAAAGGCTGGTTATCGGCCAGTCTGCGCCAACTGCTGGAGACCTTCGCCAGCCTGCGCAGTCTGCGTATGACCTTCCTGTTTCTACTCGCCTACTGGTGCTATATCGATGGGGTGGACACCATCGTCAGAATGGCGGTTGATTTCGGTCTTTCGATCGGTTTCGACGCCAACAACCTGATGGTTGCCCTGTTGATTACCCAATTTGTCGGTTTTCCCGCCGCACTGGTGTTTGCTTCCATCGCTTCCAAGCGAGGAGCAAAACAGGGGATCATGATCGCCATCTTCATCTATCTGCTGATTCTGCTCTGGGCTTACCATATGGAATCGGTTTGGGAGTTTTACACCTTGGCGATCGCTATCGGTTTGGTGCAGGGTGGCATACAGGCACTCTCCCGATCCCTCTATGCCCGATTGATTCCCCACAATCAGGCAGCTGAGTTCTTTGGGTTTTACAACATGCTGGGTAAGTTCGCTGCAGTACTGGGGCCGTTCCTGATGGGTTGGGTCGGTGTACTGACCGGCAGTGCCAGAATCTCCATTCTCTCGGTTGGCATTCTGTTTATTCTCGGTGGTGTACTGTTGAGCATGGTGGATGTGAAGGCGGGTGAAAAGGCGGCCCAGGAGTTGGAATAGATCGTTGTCATGAAAAAAGATGAACTGTATGCCGATCCGCAGCAGGTGGTCCCCGATTTCGTCTTCGATGAGCGGGTCGCGAAGGTCTTTCCCGATATGATCAATCGGTCGGTTCCAGGCTACGCGACCATTATCAATATGATCGGCACCCTGGCGAGCCGTCGGGTAACCCGGGGTTCCAACTGTTACGATCTGGGTTGCTCACTGGGGGCAGCCAGTATGGCAGTCCGCTCCTCCATGCCACATCAGGACTATGGATTGATTGCGGTGGATAACTCGCTGCCGATGTTACAGCAGGCTGAGAAGCTGTTGCAGCAGGATCAAGCGGATAGTCCGATACAGCTGGTCTGCTCCGATGTGCGGAATGTGGCGATCGAGCGGGCATCCATGATAATCCTGAATTTCACCCTGCAATTCATACCGGCAGAGGATCGACTCGATTTTTTAACACAACTCTATGAAGGGATGCAGGATAACGGTCTATTGGTACTCTCGGAAAAGATTGCACTCTCCAACGAGGCTTCACAAAATCTGTTTACCGAGATGCACCACAGTTTCAAGAAAGCTCAGGGCTACAGCGACCTGGAGATCAGTCAAAAGCGCAGTGCTCTGGAAAATGTGCTGATTCCGGAGACTCTGGAACGACATAAACAGCGTCTGAAAAAGATCGGTTTCACAACGGTGGAAGTCTGGTTTCAGTGTTTTAACTTTGTCTCATTGCTGGCCATTAAATGAACTACGATTGGGATTGGTGTGAAGCCTACAGTGAGCATCCTCTGGGACGCTGGTTAAAGGAACTTCCGCAACAGGTTGAGCGGGTCTGGCATGAACAGACCCATGGGGATATGTCCAAGTGGCGAGAAGCGCTGGCCCAGTTGCCCGATATCCCGGTTTCAAAAGTTGATTTCAGATCCGCCGAAGTAGAAGCGGGTGTGACGGCTGATTGTGACGATGCAACACGCCGTCAGATCGTCGATACACTGCAGCAGCTGCACCCCTGGCGTAAAGGCCCCTACCGGATATGCGGTATTGAGCTTGATACCGAGTGGCGTTCAGATCTTAAGTGGAATCGCCTGGTTGAGCAGATATCACCGTTGAAAAACCGAACCGTGTTGGATGTGGGCTGTGGTAATGGTTACCACCTATGGCGCATTCATGGTGAGGGTGCGATGCGGGTGATTGGAATCGATCCGACACAGCTGTTCAATATGCAGTTCGAAGCCCTCAAGCACTTTCTCGGCAATGGCTATCCGGTGCATCTGTTCCCCTTGGGTATTGAGGATCTGCCTGCCGAGTTGAAAGCGTTCGATACGGTCTTCTCGATGGGGGTCTTCTATCATCGCCAATCGCCTTTCTCTCACTTGAATGAGTTGATGGGGGCGCTACGCAAAGAGGGTGAACTGGTGCTTGAAACCCTGGTGATCGAGGGCGGTGACAGGGAAGTACTGGTGCCGGAAAACCGCTACGCGAAGATGCGTAACGTCTGGTTCATTCCCACGGTTGAGACCCTCAAAGGGTGGATGAAACGCTGCGGTTTTCAGGATATTCGGTTGGTCGATGTTTCTACCACCACAACCGCCGAGCAAAGATCGACGGAGTGGATGCGTTTTGAGTCACTGAAGGACTATCTGGATCCACAGAACCCTGATCTGACCATCGAAGGTTATCCCGCACCGAGACGTGCCATATTGGTTGCGAAAAAGAGCAGGGGCTGAGGCAGACTCCTCTCTACGGAAAGCCTAACAGGCCCTAGCAACACCGAATAGGATGGAAATAACCTGATCTGTTCTGCCGATCGCCCCTGAAAAGCGTTCAACTCATAGGGGAACATAAAGATGAATCTTCTAAAGCACCGTGCTGCCAATAGAATGCCATAGCGAAGAAATCCGCAGCAGTTGAGTTACCACTGTTCGTTGTGGTCACTCTGTTCAGTGCTGGATACAGTAAGCAGGATTTCGTCTGAAATGGATAGCTGGGAATTTCCCCAGCTAGGGTTATCCCTGGTGGTTTAATCGCTAAGGGTGACCTATTTGACCTGGATCGAAAAATCCGGAGCGGTATGCATATGCCGTTTGACTGCACACAGCTCCATCGCCCGAATGATGCCGCTCTGGTAGCGCTCCGGAAAATCCTTGGGCAGGGTCAGGTGAAAGATGATGTTACCGATCATTTTCTTCTTTTCATCCTCGATGCACTCCATTTTCAGCGCCAGACCCTCGGTGGAGAGCTGTCGGGATTCACAGAAATTCCACGCGAAAATGCCGGCGCATGTGGCGATTGATCCCAGGAACAGATCGAAGGGTGCAGGGGCGCTCGCCTCGCCGCCATATTTCAGTGGCTGATCCGTTTGCAGGGTGAAATCTCCCACCTGTGCCTCAATACGTTTACCGCCGCTGAAATTGACCTCGATGGCGTCCATCTCACACTCCTGCGTTATAAGGGGTAAAGTTCTTTGATCGGGCCTTGGTTCTTTGTCTCGACCTGGGCATACAGGTTGTTCAAAGCGGCTTGGAGCGCCTCTTCGATTACCGGGTGATAGAAGGGCATACGGATCAGATCGCCAACACTGAGGTCTTGTGAAATCGCCCAGTTCAACAGATGCGCCAGATTCTCTCCTCGGGTGGTGATCATCTCCGCACCAACCATCCGCCCAGAGGATTTCTCGGCGTAGACACGGATCACACCCCGGTTTTGCCCCATGATCAGTGCCCGTCCGACAGGAGCCAATTTAACTTCGCCAATGGCGGTATTATCCAGATCCAGCTCCTGGTAGGGTTTGCCGACCAGACAGATATTGGGATCGCAGAAATTGATTGCCAATGGGACCTTGCGCTTGAATCCCACCACTTCATCATGGGCCGCGTTATAGCCGGCGATTTTGCCTTCATCCCCGGCTTCGTGAAGAATCGGTCTCTCACCGTTCAGATCACCGGCGATGAAGATGTGGGAGTCGCCGCATTGCATGGTGTTCGGGTTGTACAGGGGGATGCCGTTGTCATCGAGTTCTATGCCGGCGTTGGCCAGCGACAATCCCTCCACATTGGGTGTTCGTCCCAGGCTGGCAAGCACCTTGTCCACAACCACAGAGTTGTCACCGGCAGTGACTCTCACTTGCTCGCCCTCGGCAGAGAGTTCGACCGCTTCACCCAGATAGATCGGGAACTCCCGTTGCATGATCTCCAGCGCGGTCTTGGAGACCTCGGGATCGGTGGTGCCGCCAATGGTTTCAGCCATGTCGAAGCCACTGACCTTGATACCCAGTCGGTTGAGCGACTGACCAAGCTCCAGGCCGATGACACCGAGACCGACAACCGCCACCGATTGCGGCAGATCCTCCAGTTCAAAGAAGCTGTCGGTGGTTAAAACCTTATCGCCAAAGGCTTCCCATGCCTCGGGTACCACAGGTCGGGATCCTGTGGCGATGACGATTTTCTCGGCACGCACCCGGTCGCCGTTATCGAGTTGCAAAGTATGGGGATCGACAAACTCCGCATAGGCCTCGACGAAGCGCTCACCCATATTGTCCGTGCTGTTCGATAACACCCGATCGACGAAGTTGTCACGCAGATCCTGAACATGCTCCATGGCTTCGGGAATATCGATGGTCATTTCGGTATGGCCATCCACACCGTAGCGATCAAGGTGGGTGCGGCGATGATAATCCTCGGCAACCTGGATCAGGGCTTTGGAGGGCATGCAACCGACCCTGGCACAGGTGGTGCCCGGTTCACCACCATTGATCAGGAGAAAGCTCTTCCCGCTCGGTCCAACCCGACCGGTAGCATTCAGACCGGCGGTACCGGAACCCAGAATAGCGACATCGACACTTTTTTCTGCCACAGAAATCTCCAGTGAATATTTTGATGGGCGAAATTTTAACGACTTGGCCGAGAAATTTCAGCTTATATCCGTGTGGTTTTGACGGTTGTGGATTTCAGCAACGAGTTAACGGAAAAAAAATGCATTATTGTGTCAAACTAGGGACTCTCGGTTTCAGGTTGTCAACCCTGGGACGGGGTCATCATAATTATTACGATTAAGCTGAGGAGAATCACATGAAATGGCTACTAACGACTCTATTGCTGCCAACTCTTGCACTGGCCCAGCCACCAGGGCAGGGGGCAGGACAGATGGATCCTCAGCAACATTTTGCCCAGTCGAAAAAAGCCATGCTGCCGCTGATCGAGAAGAGCATCCCGGCCATGCAGGAGACCAAGAGCTGTCTGAATCAGGCCAAGGATCAGGCGGCCTTTCAACAATGTGTCGAGATCATGATCGCTGTGGAGAAGGAGATGCAGGCTAAAATGGGCCGTGGTCCCATGCCAGGCGCAGACAAGGCTCAATCACAACCACCGAAAAAGATCGAGTTCAATGAGCAGAACAAGCAAAACATGCTGAAGTTTCTCGACCAATCCATTCTGGTGGGACAGTCACTGAAAAACTGTTTCACGTCCAGTCAGTCCCCGGATCAGATGCAAAGCTGTATGCAGGCAGCAAAGCCCAAGCAATAGTTGACAGGTGCGGGTGGCCCACTAGTAGTCTGAATAGTGCCGGCCTGGATTAAACAGGCCGTGTGGATCGAATACCATCTTCAAACCCTGCTGGATTCCCAGGATGCGGGGGTGAAGCGGGTGGAAGATGTCGCCACTGCGGTCACCATTGCGAAACTGTATCGCATGTCCTCCATGCCTCTCGAGCAGCGTGCGGATCTCCGTTGCCGGGCGTTCGCTGTAGAGCCAGCGTAAGCCACCGGACCACTCCTGCAGGCAGGGTTCAGTCAGTTCCAGTGGCGTGGTTGGCTTCAACGAAAGTCGCCAGAGTGTTTTGGGCTGTTGGAAGAAATCGTGCTTGTGATCTCTTAGCTGCTGCCAGAAGCCGCTTGATTCAGTGCTCTCCTGCAGACCGTACTTCTGGCGGATCGCAGCGAGCCGCTGATGGTTGCAAGCGAGTCGAATCGCCTGTTTGTCCGCCAGACTGTAACTGGCGGTGACCGGTTGTGATTCGGCGATCATCTCCCCAATCAGGCGGGTCGCACTGAGCGGATCCCGATCGATGATCAGAGTATGCTCCTCAGCAGGCTTGGGCAGTACCTTGATGGAGACTTCCAGCAGAATACCGAGGGTGCCCATTGCACCGGCCATCAAGCGGGAAATGTCATAGCCGGCAACATTCTTCATCACCTGACCGCCGAAACTCATGATTCTGCCCTGGCCATCCAACAGCTTGATACCCAGAAGAAGATCTCTTGGGGAACCGCCCCAGGGGCGTCTGGGACCGCTCAGACCGGCCGCGATAGCACCACCGATCGTACCCTTGCCATCGAAATGGGGTGGCTCAAAAGGCAGCATCTGGCCATTCGCCTCCAGCGCCGCTTCAATCTCATCCAGCGGGGTCCCTCCACGGGCGGTGATTACCAGTTCGGTGGGTTCGTAACTGACAATGCCCCGGTTGCCGCTGAGATCCAGAAGCCTCTGCTGACCCAGTTCCCGCCCATAGAAATCCTTACTGCCACTGCCCATCAAGCGCAGGCGGCTCCCCTCGGCGATGGCATCTTTGATGTTGGCCTGCAGCTGTGATGATTGATCTTGATCGCCAGACATCAGAAACGCTCCAACTCAGGAAAACGCAGCTTGCCCGCATGCACGTGCATGGCACCAAATTCCGCACAGCGGGCCAGAGTCGGTATCGCTTTGCCCGGATTGAGCAGATTCTGGGGATCGAAAACCGCCTTTACCGCGTGAAATGTCTCCAGTTCAGGATCCGGGAACTGGGCACACATCTGGTTGATCTTCTCGATGCCCACACCATGCTCTCCGGTTATGGTACCCCCCACGGCAACACAGAGTTCGAGGATCTCACCGCCAAACTCCTCGGCCTTCTCCAGCTCACCCTCATTGTTCGCATCATAGAGGATCAATGGATGCAGATTGCCGTCACCCGCATGAAACACATTGGCGCAGGGCAAGCCATATTTTTCCGACATTTCACCAATCATGGTCAACACTTTGCCCAGTTGGTTACGCGGGATTGTGCCATCCATGCAGTAGTAATCCGGCGCCAACCGGCCAACCGCTGGAAAGGCATTTTTGCGGCCTGCCCAAAACCTCATACGCTCGGTCTCATCCTCTGCCGTACGAACCTCGCGGGCTCCGGAATCGAGCAGAATCTGGCGCACTCGCATGATCTCCTCGGAGACCTCATCTTCACTGCCATCAACCTCACACAGCAGTATCGCAGCGGCATCCGTGGGATAACCGGCATGTACAAAATCCTCCGCGGCGCGCAGCGAGAGGTTATCCATCATCTCCAGGCCGGCAGGAAGGATCCCTTTGGCGATGATCTCCGCAACCGCTTTGCCAGCGATCTCCACATCGTCAAAAGCGGCCAGCGCCACCTGCTGTCGCTCCGGGATCGGCAACAGTTTCACGACCACTTCGACCACCAGGCCGAGCATCCCCTCTGAGCCGGTGATCAGAGTCAGCAGATCGAGGCCCGGAGCATCCAGGCCATTGGCGCCGATCGTCAGACGCTCACCATCAATGGTGATCAGGGTGACCTGCAGCACGTTATGCAGCGTCAGGCCATATTTCAAGCAGTGAACTCCCCCCGCATTTTCCGCCACATTGCCTCCGATCGAACAGGCGATCTGGGAGGAGGGGTCCGGCGCATAATAGAGCCCGTAGGGTTTGGCCGCTTCACTCACCGCCAGGTTCCTCACCCCCGGCTGGACGCAGGCCAATCGATTGTCCTGATCGATTTCAATGATCTTGTTGAGTCTTGCCAGGCTGAGTAATACTCCCTGTTCATGGGGTAGTGCGCCGCCGGAGAGTCCGGTTCCCGCACCGCGGGCCACCACGGGTATCTGCTTTTCATGACAGTGTTTCAGTACCCGCTCCACCTGCTCAGTGGTGTAGGGCAGCAGGACAATCAGAGGAACCTTGCGATAGGCGGAGAGACCGTCACACTCAAAGGGGATCAGCTCCTCCTCTCGATAGATGACGGAATCGGGAGGGAGCATGTTTAAGAACTCTGCCGCAAGGCTCTGCCGGTCAATACCCATCAAAAAATCCTGCATGGTCTGTCATATACATGGTTTCGTATCGTTGACGACACGGGGTCATCTCGATTGCAACACTCATTGTATGCGATTGTTCCAGAAATAGACTACCAGGTTAACCTGGGTAAGTTGGGGTTTAACCTGAAGAATTTTGGCAATCAATGGATAATCCATGAGATTACAGACGGATAGCTTGTGTTACTCGGGATCGATCCATTTGGTTGCCAGACTGATATTATGAGAGATTAGGTATGGATTGGATCTTGCAGGTACACTTCGGCAAAGACCACAGATTGAGTTTCTGGATTGATGAAACGGAGAGGCCGAAACAGCTCGGCTGAGTATGTCAGCGGCTTAGGCGCTGGTTTAATCAGAAAAAAAAGATAATGAAGATACTTATGACATTGGCAGTCACCCTGGGTATGTTGATTTCACCGGGTGATGGATTTGCAGCGGAAAAACTTAAACAAGCCATCGATGTGGAAGTCGCCGGCCAAAAAGCGGCCGGTAACTCTCAAAAGAGTGTTGAGCGCCTGGATGACGAAAGCCGCAAGATGCTTGAAGAGTATCGTCTGCTGAGTCAGCAGTTGCAAAGGACCAAACTGGCAAACGACGATCTGCAATCCCAGGTTGAACGTCAGTCCGCCGAGATCAAACGGATTTCCGCTGAGCTGCAGGAGATCGATCGGATGCGCAGCGAGCTCGATCCGCTGATGCAGCAGATGTTGGAGACCCTGGCTGAGTTGGTGGCCAGGGATAGCCCGTTTCTAAGTGAAGAGCGAGAGACCAGAGTGGCCTCCCTGCAGAGTGCCAATGAGGATCGCTCAATTGAAATTTCCGAGCGCTATCGGCAGCTGCTCGAGGCCTACCAGATCGAGGCAGACTATGGCCGCAACATCGAGGCCTATCAGGCCCAGCTGGCGAGCGAGGGTGAACCGCAGAAGATGGTGGATTTCCTGAGAATCGGCCGGGTTGCCCTGTTTTACCAAACCCTGGACGGCAAAGCAGGTGGGGTGTGGGACAATCAGAGTCGTCGCTGGATAAGCCTCGATACGAGTCATATGACGGAGTTGACCCGCTCGATCCGGATTGCACGCAAGCAACTGCCTCCTGACCTGATGGTCTTGCCGATGCGGATACCCGAGGGAGGCAGCCAATGAATCGACTGCTTACCATCGTGATGCTCCTGATCGCTGTTTTCGCACAGCAACCCTTAGCGCTGGCGGCTGAGGATCCTTTGCAATCCCTGCTGGAGGAGGTCAGAAAGTCACGTCAGGCACAACAAAACAGAGATCAGGTGAGGGAGAAACGATTTCTCGAGCAGCATCAGCAGCGAAAGTCGGAGCTCGAAGCCATCAAACAACAGCTGCAGGCGGAAAAAGAGCGTCAACAGCAGCTGTTGGCTCAATTTGACACTCAACGCGAGGAGCTTGAAAAACTCAAACTGACCCATCAGCAGAGTACAGGGAGTTTCGGTGAGTTGTTTGGCGTGGTCAGGCAGGTGGCCTCAGAGAGTTTGAACCTGTTCAAAAATGATCTGACCTCATCCCAGCATCAGCAGGACCTGCTGATCCTTGAAGAGGTGGCCAGCAGCCGCTCGCTTCCATCACTGGAGCGTCTGCAGGATCTGTGGGAGATCTTTTTGAAGCGCATTATCCAATCCGGGCAGATCTGGCAGGCATCGCTGCCGGTAATCCTGACCAGCGGAGAGGAGCAACAGGAGCAGGTGACCGTGGTTGGGCTGTTCAATGCGCTATCCAACGGCCGCTATCTCAGGTATCTGCCGGAAACCGCCCGTTTCGTTGAGCTGAGCAGACAGCCGGCTCCCCGTTACCAGCTACTTGCCAAGCAGGCAGAGGAGAGTGATGGCGGATTGCAGACATTGGCAATCGACCCATCCCGAGGGGCGATCCTGTCACTGCTTGTGGCCTCGCCAACCCTCACTGAACGGATCCAGCAAGGCGGATATATCGGCTATTTCATACTCTTTCTAGGTGCGCTGGGGGCGCTGGTCATCATTGAGCGACTGATCACGCTTTTCTGGATCGGGCGCCGGGTCAAGCGGCAGCTGAAGCAGCAAGAGCCAATGGACAACAACCCCCTCGGGCGACTGCTCGCAATCGATCGACAGCATCGTGCTCTCTCTGGGGATGCACTGCAGAAACACTTCGATGAAGCGATCCTCAGGGAGTTGCCGAAACTCAGAAGAGGGTTGCGATTGCTGGCCATCTTTGCCGCCGTTGCGCCACTGCTCGGTCTACTCGGTACGGTGACCGGAATGATCGAGACCTTTCAGTCGATCACCCTGTTTGGTACCGGTGATCCGAAGTTGATGTCAGGGGGCATCTCCCAGGCCCTGGTGACCACCGAATTGGGATTGGCCGTCGCCATCCCGATGGTCCTGCTGCACAGCTATCTGGCCGGTCGCAGCAATCGGGTGGTGCGCCTGCTGGATCAACAGAGCGCCGCTATGGTGGCGGCCCGTAGCGGAAGCTGAGATGGAGATCCTGCTGAACTGGTTGCCACTCGATGCACTGAGCCTGCTGGAGCGGGGCGGTATGATCCTGTTGTTGATCCTGCTGCTCTCCCTGCTGATGTGGAGTCTGATCATCTACCTCTACCTGCATATCTGGTGGCGTAATGGGGACCAGGTCAGTGATCGCTGTATGCCCTGGTTGCCGTTGATCATCTCACTGGTACAGATTCTGCCGATGGTTGGGTTGCTCGGCACCATTGAGGCGATGATTGAGCTGTTTCATGTGATCGCACAACATGGATCCGGCAATATCCGCGGAATGGCCGGCGGGATTTCACAGGCCTTGATCACCACCATGGCCGGCCTGGTGGCCTCGCTATCCGGCTACTACTTCTCCAGCGATCTGCAACATCGGTTGAGCTACCACACCACACCTCAGGAGAGTCTCTGATGCGTCATCAGCATGTCGACGAGGAGAGTGGTGAACTGGCGATCAATCTGACCCCGCTGATCGACATGGTGTTCATCCTGCTGATTTTTTTCATGGTGACCTCATCCTTCGTCAAAGAGACCGGGGTCGAGGTGGATCGTCCCAGTGCCGCCACTGCCACCATGAAGCAGCAGGCGGCGATTCTGATCGGCGTCACCCATAAGGGTGAGGTTTGGATCGATAAACGCCGGGTGGACGTAAGAGCCGTTCGAGCCAATGTGGAGCGTCTGCATGCGGAGAATCCCGAGGGTGCCGTGGTCATCATGGCCGACCGGGAGGCACCAACCGGCGTGGTGATCCGGGTATTGGACCAATCGCGTCTTGCCGGCGTGGAGAGTGTCTCCATTGCGGCAACCCGGGATCAGGAGTAATGCGTTTTCTGCTTGCTTTGCTGATTGCCATGGCCGTCAATCTGGCCCTGTTTCTACTGCTTGACCGGATGTTGAGTGAAAAGGAGATTCAGGTGGATAAACTGGTCTCATCAGAGATCATTGAGTTCGTTCGCCTGAAATCTGAGCCGGAGCCTCCGCCCCAGCAGGAGCCTGAGCAGATCGAAGAGCTGCCGGAACCCCCTCCTGCGGTACCGGAGACACCCCTGCAACCGCTCGCCGTGGATCGCCCCGAGCTTGCGGAGTGGCAGATCCCTGAACTGGATATCCCACTGCAGATCGGCACTGGCCCCTATATCGGTGTCCGACCGCAAATGCCAACCACCCTGGCGGCAGAGCCTGTGCCGCGGATGCGTTTCCCGCCCCGCTATCCACAACGGGCGCTGATGCGCCATGTTGAGGGGAAAGTGGTATTGCGCTTTACCATCAATCCGGACGGTTCGGTGAGTGATGCGGAGGTCATCGAGGCTGAGCCGGTGGGCTATTTTGAACAATCGGCGCTGCGTGCCATCAGCCGCTGGCAGTTTCACCCCAAAGTGGTGGATGGCAAGGCGGTCTCGAGGATTGCGACCCAAACCATTAGCTATCGTTTGAACTGATGAGATCTGTAAAGCAAGTCATGCTGTGTTGGTGTCTCGGGGTCAGCCTGAGTCTGCTGCTGTGCACACCCCTGCTTGCGGCAGACGAGCTGCCCAAGGACGCAGCGGATGCGAAGCGCTACACCTATGACTATCTGTTCATGATCGATGTACTGATACGCAATGAAAAGTATCAACGTGCCCGTATTGAACTGGATGCGCTACTGGAGCGGGTCAAGCAGAACCCGGATGAGACGGCACTGACCCGTCAGGCTTATGGCTATCTGAGTATCGGCCTGAAGGACTATCCCTCTGCCATCGATCATTTTCTGTTTGCGGTGGAATCGGGGGCATTGCCAGCCGGGGTCAGCCTGAATTTACGCTACACCCTGGCGCAACTGATGTATCAGGAAGAGCGCTATAAAGCAGGGCTTGCACAACTGCAGAGCTGGTTTGAACAGACCGAAAAGCCCACTCCACAGGCGCGGGTGTTACTGGCCAGTTATTACTATGCACTGAAAAAGTACAGCAAGGCGATCTCTGCCCTGAAACTGGCGATCAAGCAGTCCGACTCCCCTCAGGAGTCCTGGTATCAGATGTTGGTGGGGCTCTATTTCGAGACCAGGCAATACAAACAGAGCGTACCCATACTGCAGATTCTGGTAAACAGATACCCGGCCAAAGCCCAATATTGGCAGCAGCTGTCCGATGTTCTGCTGCAGCTGGGCCGAGAGCAGAAAGCGGTAGCGGTGCTTGCGCTGGCGGCTTCCCGAAAGCTGGTCGATGAGAGCAGACTGATTCGGCTGGCCAAACTCTATCTGCAACTCAACAATCCTCTGGATGCGGCGGAACTGCTGAGCGATGGTATGGAGCGAGGCGATATCAGGCTGCGTAAAGAGTCCCTGTCTCTGTTGGTTGATGCCTGGTTACTGGCAAGAGAGCCGGAGCAGGGGATCAAAGTGCTGAAACAGTTGGCGGAGATCGATAAGTCAGGCAAGCCACAACTCAGAATGGGGCGTCTACTGATGGAGCAGGAGCAGTGGCAGGAGGCTCGGCAACAACTGGAACTGGGCATCAAACTGACCCGCAAACCGGCTTTCGAAGACTGGCTGTTATTGGGTAGCACCCAGCATCGACTGGCTGACTCAAGCGCTGCACTCGCGGCATTCAAATCCGCATTGAAACTGGCTGACAAGCCCCAACAGACCGAGCTTGTTGAGCGCTGGATCGACTATCTTGCCACGCCCTAGCGGGCCCTCTGATTACTATCCTGTCAAGCGGATGCCCCAGCGGGCTTTGAGCGCGCGTATGGCATTCGACTGTGTGATATACCGCATAAGTGTGTGATATGCCGCACTACAGATTCTGCTGATTCACTTATAAATGGAGCTATTCATTAGATATCAATGGCTTAAAATTTTGGCTCGAAAACTGCTCTTTAACACCGTTTCCAAGAATTAAATAATAGAGGTGAATCGATGCGTTTTACGGCCCTATCATTGGCAATCAGTTCCATATTGACCGCTCAGGCAGTCGTTGCAGACGACCATACGGAAGATCTGCAGGATGTGGTGGTTGAGGCAGAAGGTGGAACCAGTCCAGCAGTAACCACAGCACCAATGGATGGGGCTTCAAGCGGTATTCCCGGCGATGCAGCGGATTTCCTCCGGGACATTAACGGGGTATCCGGTATCCGTATGGGTGGTCAGGGTATCGATCCGATTATTCGCGGTCAGAGTCAGAATCGTCTCAACATCATCATGGATGGCGCCTACATCCATGGTGGCTGTCCAAACCGCATGGATCCGCCCACCGCCTATTCAGCCATGGAGAGCTACGACAGTGTCACCGTGATCAAGGGATCGCAGACGGTTATTTATGGTGGTGGCGGCAGTGGCGGCACCGTGCTGTTCGAACGCAACGCACCGCAGTTTGAAGAGGGTAAACCCTATCTGGGCAGCGCCGAAGTCGGCTATAAGAGTAATTCCCAGACCAAAGAGGCCTCGGTTGATGTGGCGGCCGGTACGGAGCTGGGTTTTGCCCGCGGTGTGATTGGCTATAAGGATGCAGACAACTACGAGGATGGTGATGGTAATGAGGTGCGTTCTGCGTTCACCAAACAGTCCGGCAACCTGATTCTTGGTTATACCCCGGACAGCAATAAGATCCTGCAGCTGAATCTGGAAGCGACCCGCGAAGATGATGCACTGTATGCTGGTGCCGGTATGGATTCACCGATGAGCGATGCGGATAACATCAGACTCAAGTATGAGCAGAACGACGCCGTTGGGCCGTTTTCAGCGATCAAGGCTGAGATCTATTCAAGTGAAGTCGATCATCTCATGGACAACTACTCACTGCGGGAGCTGACCGCTCCGATGCGTATGAGTGTACCGACAACCTCCGATACCAAAGGTGGTCGTCTGCTGGCGGACCTGATGCTGGGTGAGACCACCCTGACCGTCGGTTTCGATATTCAAAACAATGAACGGGATGCGGATCGTTTCTCCGGCATGGCGAATATGGAGCCGACCACCCTGCAGTCGATCATGTGGCCTGGCGCTGAGTTGGAGCAGACCGGTATCTTCATGGAAGTCTCCCAACCGATTGGCAGTCTGGATCGGCTCAAAGCCGGACTGCGATACGATCGGGTCGATGCCTCTATCTCCCGGGGTGATGAGAAACCCGACCTGGGTCCAAGCCCAACGCCTAACAACCTCTACGCGGCTTACTACGCCGACACTTCCGACGAGACCACGGAGAACAATGTTGGTGGATTTGTGCAGTATGAGCGGGAGATCGGTGACGGCACCTTCTACACCGGCCTCAGCCGCAGTGTTCGGACCGCGGATGCAACGGAGCGTTATCTGGCAAGCTTTTCACGCAACATGATGACCATGATGGACATGAGCTGGGTGGGTAACCCGGAACTCGAACCTGAGAAACATCATCAGCTGGAAGCCGGTCTGCGCTGGCAGGGCGGCGCCTGGGATACGGATGTTTCGGTCTTCTACAACGATGTAAGCGACTACATCCTGCGCGATAAGGCGCGTGGTCAGGATGGCATTCTGGTGGCCAACGGTACTGCCAACATCTATCGCAATGTGGACGCTGAGTTCTATGGCATTGAATGGGAGGGTGGCTACCAGATCATGGATTCTCTGACCACCACCGCCAGTCTCGCCTACGTTCGAGCGGAAAACACCACGGATGACCGTAACATCGCCCAGATCTCACCTCTGGAAGCCACAATCGGTATGGAGTATACGATGGGTGCCCTGGAGTTCGGTGGCAATGTGCGCATGAATGCTAAACAGACCCGTGCGGATCTTGACAACGGCAGTGGCCAGGATGTTCAGGAGACACCGGGATGGGGTGTGATCGACCTGTATGGCAGTTATGAGATTGCCAAAGCGGCCGAAGTGAGTTTCGGTATCGATAATCTGCTCGATAAGAGCTATGCCTACCATGTCAACCGCGCCAATGCGGACCCATTCAATCCGGAAGCGATTCAGGTCAATGAGCCGGGTCGTGAGGTTTGGGTGAAAGCCGGGGTTCGGTTCTGATCTGAACCGCTGTGGAAAGAGCAGGGTGGGGCGCTGTTTCCCCACCCTGTTTTTGTTTTTAGTCCGCAAATGAACGCGAATGAACGCTAATTGATTTCGTTTGGTATCCCACAGGCCTGCAGCAAAATTGGGTAAGATTGACTACAAACGACAGTATGGAGCAGGTTTCAATGCCACTCTGTATGACCTTTCTTAGTGAAGCTGTCTACAGTGACACTTGCTGGACAGAATTGATTTGCGTTGATTCGTGTTCATTTGCGGACTTTTTACAGCCCTCTTTAATCCGATATATCTAGCGACAAGGAGCTCGACAGCGGGATACAATTCCGTCTGATCCAGAAACGGCGATTCCCAGGTTCCCCTCATGTCCCAAACTGTTCCACCAACCGAAGAGAAGGTGCAGCATCTATTCTTGGGAATCATCAGTACGATACTCGCCTGTTTCCTGTTGGCCATCATGGATGGCCTGGGCAAGTGGTTGATGCGCGATCTACCAATGCCTGAGGTGGTCTGGGCGCGCTATTTTTTTCATACTCTGATTGTCGCTATCCTGTTCTCCTGGCAGAGCGGATTTGCTTTTGTCCGGGCCAACAGACCGGGGATACAACTGATCAGGGCGATCTGTCTGATGGGGGTTACGCTGAGTCTGTATAGCGCCATTCAGACCATATCCCTGGCGGATGCCACCTCAATCGTCTTTTTTGCTCCGGTACTGGTGACTCTGTTGGCCGGCTGGTTTCTCAAAGAGAAGGTTGGCGCTACCGAATGGTCTGCAGTAGGGATCGGTTTTATCGGAGTGCTGTTCATCGTCAGGCCCGGGTTTCGTGACCCCGATCCGGCGTTGTTGCTTGCCTGTCTGGCAGCCGTCTGTCTCGCCTTCTATTTTGTATTGACCAGGGCCCTGAAAGGACATGACAGTGAGCAGACGACCCTGTTTCACACCACCTTTGCCGGTGCAGTGATTCTGACTCTGTTACTGCCAATCTGGTGGCAGCAGCCCTCCCCAATCCAGTGGCTCTATCTGGTGGTTACCGGTGTGTTGGGTGCCAGCGGGCACTTCTTACTGGTAAAGGCATTCCATATGGCTTCGGCGTCACTGCTCTCCCCCTACCTGAATGCACAGATTGTCGCTGCGGCTCTGGTCAGCGTGATCTTTTTTGATGATCTGTTGGGATGGCCGTTTTATGTCGGTTCCGTACTGATCGTCGGGGCCGGGTTGATAATCTGGCTTCACCAGCGGTTGCTGGCCACACTATCAGCCCGCAGTTCGCGGTGATCCTGAATCTATTACAAGACATTCGTGTTAACAGGCCCTCGGGCCTGTTAACATTAATCCAATACGCCCTGCTGGGTCTGTTTTTGTGTCCAGCAAGGCAGAATGAGCGTCGTGTAGTCATTCTACATGAGCGAATGATAACGCCGCTGGGCGCAAAAACAGACCCAGCCCTCTCTTTTACCATCAATATGCATGGGTTGCGCCTGAAAAAGCGCCACGAACCGTTGCTCGTCACTCATTTGGAACAACCAAACTACGATCCTTGCGCCTTGATTGGCACTTTTTCAGGCACAACAGGGTGTATTGGATTCGTGTTAACAGGCCCTAGCACAAGCTGACTGCTCTGCACCGTAACTTCATTTTGATCAGGTTTATGCAAGCCCTGCTCTCTGTTAAAAGACCAGGGCTTGCCTGCAAGCCGGGTTGATTGGAATCAGCTTTTGCTCAGCATGTCATCGATGATCGCTTCGCAATCGAGCCAGTCCTGTACATCGTAGCCAGGTTTAAAGTTACGTGACTCAGCTCGATAGTAGGCCATCGTGGCGATCATCTCGTAACGCTCCCGTGGACTGATTAACCCTTTTCTCGCAGTGCTTTTTTTCGCCACCCGTTTTTTAGTGACTTTCTTCTTGACTGTCTTCTTCTTGGCGACTTTCGGTTTGGCCACCTTTTTCTTCACGGTTTTCTTTTTTGAAACCTTTTTTTCGTTCTCTTTTTCCTGCTTCTTGTTCACGCTATGCCCTCTAAAGTGTCGTTAAATATTGGTATCAATGTTGAAACCTGAATCCATGGATTCAGGTGAAAACGGTCATTATTATTTTCTCTGGCAAACTTATAGTAATCGTTGTTGGAATTGTCCAGGGTTTCAGGTGATAACTGTGGGCTCGGTTCGACCTGTGCGCTGTGCAATTTCCGCCAGATTCTGAGCAATCGCCACCAGAGGTTTCATCACCTCTTCTGTGGCGGACGTCTGTTTCTGCGGATCTGGCTCATAGGCCTCCAGATAGACCCGTAAAGTTGCGCCCTGAGTGCCGGTACCGGAAAGCCTGAAAACAATCCTTGATCCATCGCTAAAACCGATGCGGATGCCCTGGTTGCTTGAGACGCTGCTGTCTACCGGATCTGTGTAGGAGAAGTTGTCGGCATACGCCACCCGGTACCCATCGATCTCACTCTCCACCAGACTGTCGAGCTTATCGCCCAGCGATTGCATCAATCCTTCTGCTGCAGTCTTATCGATGGCTTCATAGTCATACCGGGTGTAGTAGTTGCGACCATAGGATCTCCAGTGTTCACGCACGATTGACTCGACAGACTGCTGTCTGACCGCCAGCAGATTGAGCCAGAACAGCACCGCCCACATGCCATCTTTTTCCCGAATATGGTTGGAGCCTGTACCGAAACTCTCCTCTCCGCACAGGGTGATCTTTGCCGCATCCAGCAGATTACCAAAGAACTTCCAGCCGGTCGGGGTTTCATAACACTCGAGTCCGAGTTTCTCAGCAACCCGGTCCGCTGCCTGACTGGTGGGCATGGAGCGGGCGACACCGCTGATGCCTGAGGTATAACCTTTGACCAGGTGGGCATTGGCGGTGATTACCGCCAGACTGTCGCTGGGGGTGACAAAAAAGTCGCGCCCCAGGATCATGTTTCTGTCTCCATCCCCATCCGATGCCGCACCAAAGTCGACTCCGCTGTGTCCCTGGGTGCGGGTGACCAGCTCGTGAGCATGAACCAGATTGGGATCCGGGTGGCCACCACCGAAATCGACCTTGGGTGTGCTGTTGATTACCGTTCCGGGTTCAGCACCCAGCCGCTCTTCGAAAATATGTTTGGCGTAGGGGCCGGTGATCGCGTGCATGGCATCAAAGCACATAGTGAATGCACCGGAATTGAACAGCTGATGGATACGTTCAAAATCGAACAGATCTGCCATCAGTTCCGTATAGTCGATTACCGAATCGACTATCTGGATCAGCGTCTCTCCAATCCGCAGTTCAGCGACCTGATCCAGATCCACATCTTCATGCTCGGCGATTCGATAGGAATCGATCTGTTTGGTGCGACTGAAAATGGCCTCGGTGACCGATTCCGGGGCAGGTCCACCGTTGGGGGTGTTGAACTTGATGCCGAAGTCCTCATCCGGTCCACCGGGATTGTGGCTGGCAGAGAGTATGATCCCGCCATCTGTCTTGTATTTGCGAATCAGGCAGGAGGCGGCCGGGGTGGAGAGCAGTCCCCCCAAACCGACGATGACCTTGGCGACACCGTTGGCTGCCGCCATTCTGAGGATGATCTGGATCGCTTCACGGTTATAGAAGCGTCCATCCCCGCCCAACACCAGACTGCCGCCATTCAGGCCGGTTTGAGTGTCGAAAATGGCCTGTACAAAATTCTCCAGGTAGTGGGGAGTTTGAAACACTTTGACCTTTTTCCGCAGACCGGAAGTGCCTGGGCGCTGGTCATCAAAGGGTTGGCTGGCGACATTGTTGCTGTTCATGATTTATGTACTTCATAGGGTTTGGTTGCTGGGATAGCTGCTATTCAACCATATCTGACATAGTCAGTTGAAGCTCGGATGGTGACATATTGCCTGGTTATGTCCGTGTGATTGTAGGAAGATTGCTGCCAGGTTTCGTGAGACCGATTGGGTTCGTGCTAACCGGCCATGCCTCCATCCAGGTGAGACTCCGGCTGACGATTTGTGCAGTCGATAACTTCAAGCACGACAAAGCGTGGTAGAATGCCTGCCCCATTATTGTTCTCACAGAGGTTTTCCCAAAACGGGGCCTCCGTCTCACGGGATCAGTCAGGATCGTCGCTGTTGACGCAAACATGGATGAAAGATACAACATGACTCAATTAAGACCGAATCAAACGGGGTGGATAGGATGTCTTGTGTAAAATATCACTGGCACGACCGAAAACTGGCGATACGCATGCTGGGCATGTTGAGTATCCTGTCACTGCCTCTGGCGGCTCAATCGGGGGAGTGGATTGTCTCCCCGTCGATCACACTGGACGAGATCTACACGGACAATGCACTGCTGACCAATGACGACAAGGAGACGGAGTACGTCACCCGTGTAAAGCCCGGCATCTCCATTCTGCGGGAGGGCGCCAGAACCAATCTTGATTTCAACTACTCCCCTGAATACCGCTACTACAAAGAGGAGACCCGGGATAACGAAACCGTGCATCAGCTGCGTGCCAACGCAGATGCGGAGCTGATGGAGAACCATCTCTATCTTGATCTCTGGGCAACCGCCGACCAGACCCGCATTGCCAACAGCCGCAACAGCCCGGACGGCCTGACCGGTCCAACCGAGAACCTGGACTACTACACCATGGGGGCCAGTCCCTATTATACGACCCGGTTCGGCAATATCAGCGTCCTGGAGGCACGATACTCGACTGATAAGGTCGACTACGAAGAGGATACAGAGGTTGACAGTACCTCACAGAAGTACAATCTGATTCTCGGTAGCGGAACCTATTCGACGGCCCAGGCCTGGGAACTCTCTGCCAGCCATACCAGGGAAGACTTTTCCGGTACCGCCGAGGACAACAAGATCTCGATCTTCCGCGGCGAGTTTCTGCAACAGATCACCCGTCGCTGGGCGGTGGCCTTTGCCGCAGGTCATGAAGATTACGACCTGGTCATCGGTGAAGATGTGGATGGTGAAATCTGGTCGGTGGGGCTTGTATTCACCCCAACCAGCCGTACCCGTTTTGCCATTGGCGGCGGTGAGCGGGCATTTGGTGATGATTACTACGTGGATTTTGAGCATGAGGCCAGTAGATCGGTCTGGCGTGCTACCTATAAACGGGATTACATCAGTGCCCGCGATGAAGCGACCCATACCTCACTGTTCCAGCGCCAGGATGCCTTTGGCAATGTGGTGCGGGATGCGGTGCTGGACAATCCGCCGCCGGTACGGGTTACCGGTGTCTCCACTCTGAGTGCGGAGTATTACGAAGTCGATCGTGTCGATGCCTCCTATCTGTTCAGCGCCCAACGTACCCGCTTTGAAGTGAGGGGTGGGTACATCAAACGTGATTATGTGGTCGATACTCAGGATACCGAGGATAGTACGGCTGCCATCTCATTCAGTCGACTGATCAGCCGCAAGATTACCGGAGTGGCCCGCATACTCTGGTCGGATCATGAGCAGGAACTGAGCAACTACGACGAGTGGACCGCCTCGTTGGGTCTCGGCTATCTGCTCGGTCAGGATGCCAGGGTGTCAGTCGGTTACAGCCATCTCGAACGGGATGGGGATACCGAGTTGAATACCTATGAAGAGAATCGCGTAAATATCGGATTCATGGCTAGTTTTTAAATCAATTGAGCCTCTGGCCTTGAAAAAGAGGCCAGCCATCCCAATTATCAGACCAATTTATAATCCTGCAAGCGCTGCAGGGCGTTGATGCCCGTTGCGAATCAGACCGCTTTACAGGAAATTTTGTATCTACCTTGATAACAGAGGCCGTTCTCAAATATGACCGTTGAAGCCCAAAAAGAAACCCTGGATTTTCAGGCAGAAGTCAGCCAGGTACTGAATCTCG
>JAEPDS010000005.1:0-88070 GCA_016842065.1 Candidatus Thiodiazotropha sp. 'RUGA' | reverse complement strand
AATCTCGTTATTCGATCCCTCTACAGTAATAAAGAGATTTTTCTGCGGGAGCTGATTTCAAATGCCTCGGATGCCGCGGAAAAGTTGAGATTTGAAGCGCTTACCGATGAGGCGTTGTTCGAGGAAGACCCGGAGCTTAAGGTTCGGGTCACTTATGACAAGGAAGCCGGTACCCTGACCATTTCCGATAATGGTATCGGTATGAGCCGCCAGGATGTGACCGAAACCATCGGTACCATCGCCAGCTCCGGCACGCGCAAGTTTTTTGAGGCCATGTCCGGTGATCAGGCCAAGGACAGTGAGCTGATCGGGCAGTTCGGTGTGGGTTTCTACTCGGCGTTTATCGTTGCTGACAAAGTCACTTTGAAGACCCGCAGAGCCGGTCTGGGACATGAGCATGGCGTTCAATGGGTCTCCGAGGGTAAGGGTTCCTATTCCATCGAAAACGTCGACAAGCCGTCCCGTGGAACCGACGTCATTCTGCATCTAAGGGATGACGAACAGGAGTTTCTGGAAGGCTTCAGGCTGCGCAACATCATCTCCAAGTTTTCCGATCACATCACCATGCCGGTGGAGATGGAAAAGGAGTTCTACGGAGAGGATGAGGAGAAACCGGGAAGCGCTGAATTTGAACGTGTAAATACCGGTACTGCCCTGTGGATGCGAAGCCGCAGCGAGATCAGTGATGAGGAGTACAACGAGTTTTACAAACATGTCTCCCATGACTTTGAGGATCCTCTGCTGCACGTCCACAACCGGGTGGAGGGGAACAACGAATATACCGCGCTGCTGTTCGTACCGGCTCGCGCCCCGTTCGACCTGTGGGACAGGGATCAGAAACATGGTGTGAAGCTGTTTGTCAGACGGGTTTTCATTATGGATGAGGCTGAAAAGCTGATGCCTCGCTATATGCGTTTCGTCAAAGGGGTGGTGGACTCGGACGATCTGCCGCTCAACGTCTCGCGGGAAATCCTGCAGCACAACCGGAAAATCGACACCATTCGCCAGGCCAATGTGAAGCGGGTGCTTGGAGCCCTGGAGAAACTGGCGGAGAACGACAAGGAGAAGTACCAGGCGTTCTGGGATCAATTCGGCAAGGTGTTGAAAGAGGGGCCAGCAGAGGATTTTGCCAACAAGGAGAAAATCTCTGCGCTGCTGCGCTTTGCCTCTACCCACAACGAGCAGGATGAGCAGACCGTATCGCTGGCCGATTATGTCTCCAGGATGCGTGAGGGACAGGACAAAATCTACTATATCACCGCCGATTCAGCGGCCGCCGCCCGTTTCAGTCCACATCTTGAGGTACTGAAGAAAAAGGGTGTTGAAGTATTGCTGCTCTCGGACCGGGTGGATGAGTGGCTGGTTACCA
Source organism: Candidatus Thiodiazotropha sp. 'RUGA' (assembly GCA_016842065.1). GTDB lineage: Bacteria > Pseudomonadota > Gammaproteobacteria > Chromatiales > Chromatiaceae > Thiodiazotropha. The sequence continues at coordinate 86,701 of JAEPDS010000005.1, read as the reverse complement.
GCCTGACTGAGTTTGACGGCAAGACCCTGCAGTCTGTTGCCAAGGGTGAGCTCGATCTGGGTGAGCTTGAAGACAAGGAAGAGCAGGAGAGTCAGGAGAAACAGACCGAAGAGCACAAGGCGCTGCTCGAAAGAATGCAGCAGGTACTGCAGGAGTCTGTTAAAGAGATCAGGGTGAGTCAGCGATTGACCGATTCACCGGCCTGTCTGGTTGTCGAGGAGCACGACATGAGTGCCAATCTGGCCCGAGTGCTCAAATCGGTCGGACAGGACGCCCCTCAGACCAAGCCGATCATGGAGGTAAACGCAACTCATCCACTGGTGGTGCAACTCGAAAACGAGTCGGATGAAGAGCGGTTTGGTGATTTGAGTAAAGTGCTGTTTGATCAGGCGCAGCTGGCTGAAGGTGGTCAACTGGATGATCCGGCCGCGTTTGTTCGGCGTCTGAACAGCCTGATGCTGAAACTGGCTGGGCATTAATCACATCCAATCGACCCCGGGCAGACTGATGATCAATCGGTCTGCCCAGGCGGGATGACGCCAGGTGACACTCAGCCGAATAGGGTTATCCGCTGAAGAAGCGATTCGAATCTTTATGGGTGACGAAGATAACTGGTTTAAAATAGATAAATATCAGTATATTGGGGTCTAAACTTAATTAAATTTCTGCTAGGCAGACAAAGGTGGATTGCTGACCGGCAGGTGAACAGATTTTACCTCCACTCCATAAGTGGCCTGTATCCGCCTATTGATAGCCTCAACTGGTCCCCGTCTGTCGGGCATGGCAAACTCAGAACCATGATCCGGAAAGCCCAGGCTGAAGCCTCAGGTTTTGGCGCCCAGAAAAAATCCGGATAGATCAATTACAACCAAAGGAGAATCATAATGCGCGTCATTTTGTTGGGTGGCCCAGGTGCCGGTAAGGGTACGCAGGCGAACTACATAAAAGAAAAATATCAGATTCCGCAGATTTCCACCGGCGATATGCTGAGAGCTCATGTCAAAGCGGGTAGCGAGCTCGGGGTCGCAGCGAAAAAGATCATGGATGAAGGTGGCCTGGTCTCAGATGAGATCATCATGGGTATGGTCAAGGAGAGGATCAGCGAAGATGACTGCAAAAATGGCTATCTGTTCGATGGTTTTCCCCGCACCATTCCCCAGGCAGAGTCTCTGAAAGAGGCTGGCGTACCGATCGATGCCGTAGTTGAGATCGATGTGCCCGATGAGGAGATTATCAAACGCATGTCTGGGCGTCGTGTCCACCTGGCTTCCGGCCGCACCTACCATATCATCTACAACCCACCGAAAGTGGAGGGTAAGGATGATGAGACAGGTGAAGAGTTGATCCAGCGGGATGATGATCAGGAAGACACCGTGAAAGCCCGTCTCAAGGTCTATCACGATCAGACTGAACCATTGATCTCCTTCTACAGCGCTGATGCCGATGCTGGCGGTTGTAAATACATTAAAATCAATGGAGTAGGCGGGGTTGATGAAATCCGGGATCAGATTTATCAAGGTCTCGGCTAAGCACAAACCGGCTTGAAAAAGCTCAGGGGGGCCGCACAATTGTCGCGGCCCTTCTTGGTTTTGATGCGTGCTTCAGGGGGTAGGTAATCCGGCAGGCATTCCACCCTCTATTCTGATACTATCTGCCATATCTTAACTTCCAGTAAGGGGCTACCACGTGGCTGTTGTAGAATTAACTAAAGATAATTTTGAGTCGACCGTAACCGAAAATGATTTCGTGATCATTGACTTTTGGGCGCCCTGGTGTGGTCCATGCCGTTCCTTCGCTCCGACCTATGAGAGCGTATCTGAAGACCATCCCAATATCGTATTCGGAAAAGTGAATACCGAAGATGAGCAGGAACTCGCCATGCACTTTCAGGTGCGGTCGATTCCAACGCTGATGATCTTCCGTGAAAATATCATTATCTTCTCTCAGCCTGGAGCGCTGCCTGAATCTGCGTTCCGCGAATTGCTCAGCAAAGCCAGTGAACTGGATATGAATGAAGTAAGAGCACAAATTGAGGCTGAGCAGCAGAATGGCCAAAACGCTTAACCAAGCGTCGGCTGCGGACCCAGGCTGAAAGTTTATCGGAACGATTCAAGTCTGCTGAGATGCAGCGGACTTGAATGACCGAACAGACGACATGAGATCTTCAGACTACCCATGGAGTACGAAAAAGCTGCTTTCCCAGCAGCCGACGGTGGGGCGCGTACTGGATCTCAGTGAAGAGAGCTACGGATTGCTGATGCGAATGGCGCCCGATCTTCAAACTCTGACCGGGGAGTATCGATCAAGATTGGGCGGCTCGATGGATCTCTATCTTGATGTGATCGAACAGACCCCCTACACAACTCTGGTACATCTGACCTACTACTTCACCCATGTTGTGGGAGATTACCCTGATCCTGATGCCATGCTGAGGGTCTACCATGATTCGAGGCAGGTGGATGTGGTCGACTTGCGTCAGTCCAGCCTGCCCCTCGATCGTTGGGGAACGAATCCAACTCTGGAGCAACGTTGGAAAATCAATCTGTTTCTCTCAAAATGGCTTAGATACTGCGTAGAGCAAGGTCATTCCTTCCTCGCTAACAGTCGTAATTTAGCTGCTGAATTTCCGATGTCCCAGGTCGGTTAAGTAGCTCTGCTGCCAGACTCAGCAGGCTTTAAAGGACTGAATTTTACAACCTATAGTACTCGCTGTTACCACTCATTTGGGGTAAATTAGCCCTAATAAGAATATTTGGGTATGAATTTAAGGACAAATTTCAATAGATATCTATATACCTTTTCACAAGGGTAAGAGGGATCTGCAGAGATGCAAAAATGATTAAAGTATTACTGGTTGATGATCATGAATTGATCAGGACCGGAGTTAAGGGGATTCTCGACAAGGCAGAAGAGATCGAAGTTGCCGGGGAAGCCTCAACAGGGGAAGAAGCTATTGAGCTGGTGAGGAAAGCCTCACCGGACGTGGTGCTGATGGATGTCAACATGCCTGGAATGGGAGGCATTGAAGCCACCCGCAGAGTGCTTCGTGTCAAACCGGACTTGAAAGTGATTGCATTGACCGTGCTCGATGATGACCCGTTCCCGTCAAGACTGCATGAGGTCGGCGCCATGGGGTTTCTCACCAAGGGTTGTCCTGCGGATGAGATGATCCGGGCGATTCGTGCGGTATACAATGGTCACCACTATATCGCTTCCGATGTCGCCAGAAAACACACGCTCACCGAGTGGCAGGGACACGCTGATAATCCATTCAAAGCACTCTCCTCAAGAGAGACACAGGTCTTACTGCAGATCCTGGAAGGACAGAAGAATCAGGAGATATCCGATATCCTCTCTCTCAGTCCTAAAACAGTCAGTACCTATCGTCAGCGAATCTACGAAAAACTCGATATCAAGAACGATGTTGAGTTGACACGCCTCGCCTACCGCCATGGTATTTTGAAGGACAGCGACTAGGGCCTGGTCCTGACCCTGGCCTACCTCGACCCAGATTCTGTATCATGCAGCGGGCCTTGCCCTGATATGGCGTATCGGGTTGGCTCTGACTGTTACAGAAATCGTGATGAGGTTGATTCGTCTTGAAGAGATTTACTGCCAAATGCCGCCGCTGCCCCAGGTTGGCAGAGTTCCTTGATCAGGTTGCTGAGGATTATCCTGACTATCATGCCGCACCTGTTGCGCCATTTGGCGACGCGCAAGCCAAACTGCTGATTGTCGGCCTGGCGCCGGGCATGCATGGCGCGAATGCGACAGGCAGGCCGTTTACCGGTGACCATGCGGGACTGCTGCTCTATCAGACACTCTATGACTATGGGTTTTCCAATCAAGCTGAATCGACAAGCCGTCGGGATGGACTTGAGCTGTATAACTGCCGCATTACCAATGCAGTCAAATGTTTGCCGCCGCAGAACAAACCTCTGGGGGCAGAAGTCAATCAGTGTAATGACTTTCTTGCCCAGGAGCTGTCAGCGATGCCTTCTGAGAGTGTGGTGATCGTGCTGGGTTCGATTGCCCATAAAGCGGTGATCAAAGCACTCCAGTTGAGACAGAAAGATTATCCATTCGCCCATGCAATGGAGCATCAGATCAGTGATCAGCTAAACCTCATCGACTCCTACCACTGCAGTCGCTACAACACACAGACAAGACGTCTGACCGCCGAGATGTTTCAGCAGATTTTTCAACGGGCTGGTGAGCTTCTAAAATAGTCTGAAGAGTGGTTTGTGCCACGCTTGTTGGAATCCCGATCTGCTGAACAGTGGCAGATGAGGGGATATCCGACCACATCTCGATTCAAGTTAACAAATGACCCTGGGAGCCGTCCCGATCGGATGGTTCAACAAAAGATTCAGTATTGACCTGATATGGCTCAGCAGCAATTCGATCATGCCAAATTTCTCAAAACCCTGACCTCCAGGCCTGGGGTCTATCGGATGATTGGCGAACAGGAGAAGGTCCTCTATGTGGGTAAGGCGAAGAGTCTCAAGAAACGGGTATCCAGCTATTTTACCCGTAGCCTGAACCGGCGCATTCAGATCATGGTCTCGCAGGTCGTTGAGATTGAGATCATAGTTACCCATACCGAGGCAGAGGCGCTGATTCTTGAGAATCAGCTGATCAAATCGCTGAAGCCGAAATACAATATTCTGCTGCGGGATGATAAAAGTTATCCCTATATTCACCTCTCTTCGGATCAGGACTATCCGGCCCTCTCGTTCCGGCGAGGCGCCCGCACGGGTAGAGGGCGCTACTTCGGTCCCTATCCGAGTGCCGGTTCAACCCGCGAAACCCTTCAGTTGCTACAGAAGCTTTTTCCGGTGAGGCAATGTGAGGAGAGTTTCTACCGCAACCGTTCCCGAGCCTGTTTGCAGTACCAGATAAAACGTTGCAGTGGTCCCTGTGTCGGTCTGGTCAGCGAGCAGGATTATGCAATGGATGTGGAACACGCGGTTATGTTTCTGGAGGGTAAGACCAACCTGGTTGTGGATGAGTTGGTGAAACAGATGGAAGCGGCCTCGCAGAAACTAGAGTTTGAGCTGGCGGCCCGCTACCGGGATCAGATCAAAAGTCTACAGCGTATCCAGGAGCGCCAGTATGTGAGTGGCGAGTCGGGTGATCTGGATATCGTGGCAATCGCAAAACGGGGCAACAGTGCCTGCATTCAGGTTTTTTACATTCGATCAGGACGGAATCTGGGCAACAAATCCTTCTATCCCACAGTGCCGCAAGGGGACTCGGAGGAGAATCTCTTGCGCGCTTTCATTACCCAGTACTACCTTGATAAGCCACTGCCCAACGAGATCATCATCAACACGGGGTTGCAAGAGCAGGCGCTGCTGGAGGCCGTCTTCAGTGAGCAGGCGAAAAGGCGCATTCGTATCGGTACCAAGGTGCGCGGTGAGCGGGCCAGGTGGTTGAAGATGGCGGCGGGCAACGCCAAGCTGGCTCTGCAGAGCCGCATCAATGCCCAATCAAATATGGACCAGAGGCTACAGTCACTTCAGCAGGCCCTGGATCTGGCGGCGATTCCGGAGCGTATGGAGTGTTTTGATATCAGTCATACCCGGGGGGAGTTGACCGTCGGTTCCTGCGTGGTCTTCAACCAGGAGGGTCCGCTGAAGTCGGATTACCGACGATTCAATATCGAGGGCATCACACCAGGCGACGACTATGCCGCGATGGGGCAGGTACTGGAGCGCCGCTATCGCAGAGTAAAGAAGGGTGAGGTGCCGCTGCCGGATCTGTTGTTTGTCGATGGGGGCAGGGGGCAGCTGGCCTCAGTCAACGACTGTTTGCAGGATTTGGGGGTGTCTGGCCTGATTCTGGTCGGTGTGGCCAAAGGGGCTGATCGAAAAGCCGGGATGGAACAGCTGTTCTTGTTGGGGCGAAAGCCACCGATTATACTGCCAGCTGATTCACCGGCACTCCATCTTATCCAGCAGATAAGGGATGAGGCGCATCGATTCGCTATTACAGCGCATCGTCAACGCAGGCAAAAAAGCCGTAAACGTTCTGTGCTTGAGGATATTCCGGGTATTGGCGCCAAACGTCGACAGCGGTTGATGAAACAATTCGGTGGATTACAGGCACTCTCCAGGGCGGGAGTAGAGGATCTGGCCCGGGTGGAAGGAATCAGCAAAGGATTGGCGGAACAGATCTACCAGGCCTTGCATGACAAAACATAATAAACGACTGAGAATGAGATGTGGAACATTCCTAACATACTGACACTACTAAGGATTGTTTTAATTCCTGTGTTTGTGCTGCTGTTCTACCTGCCGGTTGAGTGGGCCAGGCTCAGTTGTGCGCTTGTATTCTCTGTAGCCGCGGTGACCGATTGGCTTGACGGTTATCTTGCCAGACGATGGGGGCAGGTATCCCCACTCGGGGCGTTCCTTGATCCGGTCGCGGACAAACTGATGGTGGCGGTCTCGCTGCTGCTGCTGGTGCAGGCCGAACCGACACCGGCACTTGCCATTCCCGCTGCTGTGATCATCGGACGGGAGATCACCATCTCCGCCCTGCGAGAGTGGATGGCGGAACTGGGTGAGCGGGCGATGGTCGCTGTTTCAATGATCGGTAAATTCAAAACCGCGGTGCAGATGGTGGCGATTCTGTTATTGATTTTCAGTGAGCCGTTGTGGGGCATCCCCGTCTACACTGTTGGATTTGTTCTGCTCTATGTGGCAGCCATATTGACCCTCTGGTCGATGGTGCTCTACATCAAAGCGGCCTGGCCGAGTCTGCTGGGCAAGCGGCAGGTCAGTGGCAACCTGGAGAGCAATAACATCTCAAGCGTTGAGATTGATGGATCAACAGGACAGGTTAACGACTAAACTAATAGGTTAGAGGCGATAAAAATGGCATAGCCCATTGGCGCTCCTCGAAGTGAAATGGGCCACTATCTTGAAAGCCGTGCCATTTTGAACTCCTGAGTGCCGGCTTAGATAATCGGTGGTTACAGGTCCTATTGGATTGGTGTTAACAGAGCGTAAGACTGGGAAACGGGAGGTGACGGATGAATAAGAGAGTTCCACTCATAGGCCTATTGCTGGGTGCATGCTTAATGGCACCTGTTACGACACACGCATTTGATTACAGATCCGGCTCCAGTCACAGAGCTCCACTGACACAGGGGAGCAGTTTTCATACACAAAAATCGGTCAAGTTTCAGCGCTATCAGGATGAGCAGGGTTATCATCTGCGTATCCTGAGCCGGGGATATGCACCGGAGTCGATTCAGATTGAGGTGGCAGGACCCTATCTGGTGGTGAAGAATCAGGAGGCCCACCGGGTCGAGAACCGAAATGAACGGGGTTACAGCTTTACCAGCAGTTCCTCCTCGATGAATCGTCGCTTCAGGCTGCCGGGTAATGCGGATGTTGCAGGGATGAGCAGAAGCGAGGAGGACGGGGTGATCACGATCACCTTACCTTATCGGTATTAGTTATTGACTGAGCTCGATTGATCCTGGCCAGTGTGGGGGCCTGAAGGCGCAACCAATTGGGCCAGGATAAGGCTTTCGTAGGCTCTGAATTTTCCTCTACCAGGCAAGATAAATCGTTAGGCAGAGTTGGGTCTGGCTGATGGGGGGTTATTGAGTCTTGGGGCGGTGTGGTGCCCGGGGCCGGAATCGAACCGGCACGACCCGAAGGTCGAGAGATTTTAAGTCTCTTGCGTCTACCAATTTCGCCACCCGGGCAGATTGGCGCTGTTAGTGCAGATCTTAAATCAGAAAGATGGAGGCTGAGCCCGGAATCGAACCGAGGTCCACGGCTTTGCAGGCCGCTGCATAACCACTCTGCCACTCAGCCATTATGGTCGCAATTCTATCATCTATTCCCGATGAATCGAATCGGCACATAAAAAAGCCCCGGTGGTGCCGAGGCCTTTTAGAAATTGGAGCGGGAAACGAGACTCGAACTCGCGACCCCAACCTTGGCAAGGTTGTGCTCTACCAACTGAGCTATTCCCGCTGCGTTCAGGAAGGGCGTATTCTAGCTTCTGCGGAGGATCTGTCAACCTTTTCTGAAAGATTATCAGTGATCGATCAGAGTTTGAGTTTCATGGCGGTGCTCAAGCTAAGACGCTTTTCAGCCGATAACGTATACCAGGAATAGGGAACGTTTATCGAGGGCGCTACGAGTGATCAAACAGATCGAAACCGCTGAGCTCAGGGTAGGCATGTACGTGCATAAGCTGGAAGCTTCGTGGGTCGATCATCCATTCCTAAGAAATCAATTTAAAATCAAACAACTATCCGATATCAACAAAATCAGAAAATCGGGTATCAAGGCGATATACATCGATACCGACAAGGGTTTGGATATCGCACAACAGCCAAGCACTGAGCCGCCTGCAGTTGCAGTTCAAACAGAACCTGTGGTGGAACGGAAGACAAATGCCAGTGAACCGCAAGACTCTGTGCAGGAAGAGATTACGAAAGCAAATCAGGTACGTCTGGAAGCGGGGCGGGTGATTAGCGACATCATGGCGGACGCGCGGCTTGGAAAACAGATCGACACTGAGCGAGCTGCACCGGTGGTTGAGGAGATGCTGGCTTCGATCTTCAGAAATCAGGATGCTTTTCTGGGATTGACCCGGATTCGTCAGATGGATCAGTACACCTTTGAGCATTCGGTCAGTGTGTCAGCATTGATGATCGCCTTCGGCAAAAAGCTTCAGCTTGATCAGTCCACCATCTGGGAGCTTGGTGTGGGGGGGATTCTGCATGACATCGGTAAATTGCAGGTGCCCGAGAAGATCCTCAACAAGCCTGGACGACTCTCTGACCAGGAGTTCGATCTAATGCGCCTGCATGTGGGTTTTGGCTACAAATTGATCGATGAAGCTGAAACCATACCGAAAACGGCACGACAGGTAATACTGCAACATCACGAACGACTCAACGGTACAGGCTACCCGGGAAGACTCTCAGGTGCAGAGATCAGTCTCTACGGTAAAATGGCTGCCATCGTCGATGTCTACGATGCCATTACCTCAGACCGGGTCTACCACAAGGGTAAATTGCCCAGTTTGGTGTTACGCCAACTGGTTGAGTGGAGTGGTGAAGGTGTATTTGATGCTGAACTGGTGCAGCGATTCATTCAATGCGTCGGGATATACCCGGTAGGCAGCCTGGTTGCCCTGGAGAGCCAACGCTTGGCAGTGGTTATCGCTTCATCGAAAAAAGCACTACTCAATCCGCTTCTGAAGGTGATTTACGATCTTCGCAAGCAGCGACCTATTGCCCCTGAAGTTGTGGATCTGAGCGACTCCGGTTCAGCTGGTGGGGATCGAATCGTCAAACCGGTCACTGCTGAAGCGTTCAATATCCGCATTCAGGATTACCTGACTCATTAGGTGGTCCCAGCTGCCGGCAGAGAGGGTACTCTGGGAACTGGCGGCAAACCCTCCGGAGCGTCATGATCCGCTAAGATGCCTTGTGATTTACCGGTTTTCCAAGCTTTCCGCTTGGGCTATTTTATCTGCATATCACCGCTTCGGATCGGATTCATGCAAGTCGCTTTTCATAGTCAGATAGATGATTTCAAAGCTGAAGAGTGGAATCGCCTGGTAAAGGATGAAAACCCCTTTCTCAGGTACGAATTTCTCTCGGCGCTTGAACATAATGATTGTGTGGGTGAACGATTTGGTTGGCAGCCGCAGCATCTCAGTGTACATGATCAGGGTAGATTGGTCGGTGTCTCACCCCTCTATTTAAAAGACAACTCCTATGGTGAATTCGTCTTCGACCATGCCTGGGCCGATGCCTACAGACGAAGCGGTTTGAACTACTACCCGAAACTGATCAGTGCGGCACCCTATACCCCAGCCTATGGCAATCGCCTGTTGGTTGATCCTGCAGCCGATAAGCAACAGGTGCAGAGGGTGATGATCGAAGCCACCCTGGATCTTGTGCAGCAATTAAAGCTCTCATCCATGCATTGGCTGTTCACCATGCCGGAGGAGGGGGAGACCCTGAAGCGCATGGGCATGCATGAACGGCTGGGCGTTCAGTTTCATTGGAGCAATCCGGGATATTCGGATTTTGACCACTTTCTCTCCCAGCTCACCGCCAAACGCCGCAAAAACATACGCCATGAACGACGCAAAGTCGCTCAGGCAGGGATACGCTTTCGGCTGGTCACCGGTGATCAGGTGAGCGAGTCCGAGTGGGCTCTGATGACTCATTTCTACAGTAAGACCTTTGAGGAACGCTACAGCCTGCCCACACTGAACCAAGGCTTCTTTCAGGAGATCGGGGAAAAGATGGGCAGGCAGGTGGTGCTTGTATTTGCCTACGATGGCAGTCGCTGTGTCGCGGGGGCTATTCTCTACCGCAGTAGATCGGTGCTCTACGGCCGTCACTGGGGCGGCTTGGAACACTATGACAGCCTCCATTTCGAAGCCTGCTACTACCAGGGAATCGGTTATGCAATCGAGCAGGGCCTGAAACGATTCGAGCCCGGTGCCCAGGGAGAACACAAGATCTGGCGGGGATTCATGCCAACCCTGACCTACTCATATCATTGGATTGCGAATCCCGAATTCAACAGTGGAATTGAACGATTCCTCCATCAGGAAGCCCCCGCATTGCTTGCCTACCACAAAAACCTCATGGAAAGCTCCCCTTATCGAAAAGAAGTGGAGTTAGTAAATGATTGAAATAAAAGAATAAAAATAATTTTCACAATAAAATTGTTATTTTTTCCGAATAATTGTTGACTAAATTACTGAGTTACTTTAGTCTAATTACCGACTGATTTACTAGGTAATAGAGTTCATACCTCTGGAGAAAATACAATGAGACTGTCAACAAAAGGTCGTTATGCGGTTACTGCTATGCTGGATCTGGCCCTCAATGGCAAAAAAGGTCCGGTCACCCTTGCAGAGATATCTGAAAACCAGGGTATATCCCTCTCCTATCTGGAACAGCTGTTTGCTGCCCTGAGAAGCAAAGACTTGGTGCGTGGCGTCAGAGGACCTGGCGGTGGCTACTATCTGGGTAAGAGTGCGGATGAGATCTCCATTGCCAATATCATCTGTGCGGTCGATGAGTGGGTGGAATTTACCCGTTGCGGGGGCAGACAGAACTGCAGTGGCGGCGCTCGTTGTCTGACCCATACCCTGTGGGACGACCTGAGCAGCGAGATTTTCAACTTTCTCGCAGACATCTCCCTGGGAGACCTGGTGAGACGGAACCTGGGTAAAAAGGATGAGGAAGAGAGCAATCTGAGTGTGGTTGCGAACTCCAGTTCCCAGGCAGCCTAAAATCGCTTGACCCGGCGACAGAGCATATCGCTCTCGGTCGCCGGGTTGATCTGCAGTTCATCTTTGCCAATGGCCATAATGGGGCCACAGGCAGCACTTCACACGGCTTCCAGCTAATGGGGATGCCTGCTGATTCTTTGCCGGCAGAAAAAAGTCCCTGATCAGATTATGATTATGACTGGATAGCCAAATCGGCTATGATTGTGCGTTTGATCATCTGATAAATTACGTGCAATCACTCAGATCCATTACCGATTTCATTCGTTGGACAGCCAGCCGTTTTTCCGAAAGCGGGCTGTTCTTTGGGCATGGCACCGATAATGCCCTGGATGAGGCGGCGGCCCTGGTTCTGCACGCCCTCCATCTTCCTCCGGATCTTCCCCAGTTCTGGTTTTCCAGCCGATTGACTGAGGAGGAGCGTGAGCGGGTTATCGATCTGGTGACCCGTCGGATTGAACAGCGTAAACCTTTGCCCTATCTGACCGGAGAAGCCTGGTTTGCCGGACTCTGCTTCCGGGTCAATGAACAGGTGCTGATCCCCCGTTCCCCGATTGCCGAACTGATCGAGAAGGAGTTTGCTCCCTGGATGGACTCCTCTCAGTTGCAGCGGGTGCTCGACCTCTGCTGCGGTAGCGGCTGCATCGGTATAGCAACCGCGGCCTATCTTCCCGACTGCCCGGTGGATCTGGCGGATATCTCGCCAGCCGCCTTGACTGTCGCCAGTGAGAATGTGGCGCAGCATGGGCTGAATCAACAGGTCAACCTGTATGAATCAGACCTGTTTGACGCGCTGCCAGGGGTGAAATATGACCTGATTCTCTCCAATCCCCCCTATGTCGGGGCCGTCGAGATGGCGGAGTTGCCGCCGGAGTATCTGCATGAGCCGAATATGGCGCTTGAAGCGAATGATCAGGGCCTGGAAATTGTCAAAAGGATATTGAATCAGGCACCTGAGTTCCTGACACCCGGTGGGGCGTTGGTAATGGAGGTTGGCAACAGCGCTGATTTGTTGATGGAACTCTATCCCGAGGTGCCGTTCGTCTGGCTCGATTTTGCCAGAGGCGGGGAAGGGGTGTTTCTCATCAACGCTGTGGATCTCGCCAGGTACGCTGGGCAGTTTTAATGCCATTTGAGAGAGAGATGCAATGAGCCTGCAACGTGCAAGAAGCGCCGAAGAGTTTGTTGAATGGGTGAAACAGGCACTGTTTGAAGTCGCTGATCTCAGGGACTGTTATGATTATCAGATGGATGAGCTCGGAAGCTATCCATCGTTCCTGGCGCCATTGGAGTCCGCTATCAAGGCGTTGCATCAGGCGATGGTGGATGGTGAGTATCACTTCGACCGGGAGGATCTCCCGTTCATGGCGCTGGTTGATCGCCACAGCGATGATATTCCCTTTGCCATACTGCTGCGTCAGATCAACGAAACCCACCGCAAGGGAATCGATGCTGATGCAGAGTAGTATCAATCGAGGTATTGCATCGGCAATATCCTGGCTAGCGCAATTACACAATTAGAGAGATAGGTTATGGATCATTCAACACAATTCGACCTGGAACTGATCGGTAAATACAATCAGACCGGTCCGCGATATACCTCATATCCGACCGCTGTCCAGTTTGAAGAAAAATACGATGATGCCGAGTATCGTCGTATCGCCCAGCAGAGCAATGCCAGCGGAAGCCCGCTATCTCTCTATTTCCATATTCCCTTCTGCGACACCGTCTGCTTCTACTGTGCCTGTAACAAAGTGGCGACCAAGGACCGCACCATGGCGGCTGGCTATCTGGCCCGGGTTCATGAAGAGCTGCGTATGCAGTCAGAGCTGTTCGACGACTCCAGAGTGGTGACCCAGCTTCACTGGGGCGGCGGTACCCCGACCTTCATCAGCCACGACGAGATGCGGCAATTGATGGCCAAGACCCGGGAGTCTTTCACCCTGCTGGATGATGACAGCGGTGAATACTCCATCGAGATCGATCCAAGGGAAGCAAAAGGGGATACCATCAAGCTGTTGCGGGAGTTGGGTTTCAATCGAATGAGTCTGGGAGTGCAGGATTTCGATGCCAAGGTCCAGAAGGCGGTCAATCGGCTGCAGAGTAAACAGGAGACCCTGCAGGTGCTGCAGGCTGCCAGGGATGAGGGATTTCGCTCCACCAGTATCGATCTTATCTACGGTCTGCCCCATCAGAGCCTGAAGAGCTTTGCCGCAACCCTGGATGAGATTCTGGAAGTGGATCCGGATCGGCTCTCAGTATTCAACTACGCTCATCTACCGGAACGCTTCAAACCGCAGCGCCGGATCAATGCGGAGGAGTTGCCACCGCCGCAGGAGAAACTCGATATCCTGCAGATGACCATCGATAAGCTGTCGGATGCCGGATATATCTATGTCGGCATGGATCACTTTGCCAAACCGGATGATGAGTTGGTGAAAGCCCAGGAGGACGGCACTCTGTATCGTAACTTCCAGGGTTACTCAACCCATGCGGACTGCGATCTGATCGGACTGGGGGCAACCTCGATCGGTATGGTCGGACCCAGTTACGCACAGAACATGCGTAGCCTGGATGAATATTACGAACGGATCGATGCCGGACGGCTGGCGGTGTTTCGTGGTGTCACGCTGACCCGGGACGACCTGATCCGGCGCGATGTGATCACCCGCCTGATCTGCCACTACACCCTCAGTATCGGAGATGTGGAAGCCAGCTGGGAGATCGACTTCAGAGACTACTTCGCGGATGAGCTGGAAGGTCTTCAGGAGATGGTGGCGGACGGTCTGATCAGCATTGAGGATGGGGCCATCAACGTGCTACCCAGAGGGCGTCTGTTGATTCGTAACATCTGTATGCAGTTCGATATCTACCTGAACAGCAAGGCCTCTCAGGGCAGCTTCTCGAAAGTTATCTGATCCATCAGATCGGTTGATTGGCGCTTTTTAGTGCCAGGCTGATAACCCTTCCCAGGGCACTCTTATTGCACTGGGGTCAACGCCTGGATCGCTTTGCGGTTCCCCTGGGCGGCGGCTTGCTGAACCCAGTGCATTGCCTGACGTTCGTTCTTTTCGACTCCCATTCCATGATAGAAAAGGTAGCCCAGGGCGTATTGCGCCTTGTCATTACCGGCGGCTGCGAGGGGAAACAGCAGTTGAAAGACCCTCTTATACTCTTTGGCGTTGTAAGCCTTGTGAGCTTCATTCAGGGTGAGCGCGGTTTCATCCACTGAAGGATCCGGGGAACTTGCACAACCGCTCAGAATGGCTAAACAGAGCGCGATGATCAGCGGCAGTGTGCGTATTGGTTTGCTAGAAAATTCCATAGAGTCAGGCTACCAATTGGTTAAGATCGAAAATAGGCAGCAGTATAGCCAGTACGATGACCAGCACAATACCACCCATGACCAGGATGAGTATAGGTTCGAACAGTCCCTGAATCGTCGAGACCAGGGTCTCTATCTCTCGCTCCTGGATATCGGCGGAGCGCTCCAGCATACCTTCCAGGTTACCACTCGATTCGCCACTGGCGAGTAGACTGAGGGTCATTGGAGGGAAATACCCGGTTTTGTCCAGGGCTTGATAGAGGCTGGCCCCTTCACGCACCCTGGAGGTGGCTTCCTCGACGGCACTGCGCATCGGCAGATTGGTCAGGACCTGGGATGCGATGCGCATCGAATCGAGAATCGGTACGCTACTGGCGGCCATGATGCTCAGAGTTCTGGAGAAACGGGCCGCATTGGAGGTGCGTACCAGACGACCTACCAGGGGTATGCGAAGCAGGGTGCGATGCCACCAGCGTTTCGGCCCAGGTTTCTTCAGCAGATAGCTGAACAGCAGACCAAGCAGCAGCAGTGAGACGAAGATCGGCACCCCGTAACTGCGGAAGGTATCACTGGTGGACATCAATGCTTGGGTTATCCAGGGGAGCTCGGCGGACATGGTTTCGAACACCCGGGTAACCTGGGGCACGATATAGGTCAGCAGGCCACCCACGATCAGCAGTGAGACGATGGTCAGCAATGCCGGGTAGAAGAGGGCGAAGATGGTCTTTTGACGCATCTGCTGGCGTTGCTCGGTGTAGTCCGCCAGTCTCTCCAGGACCACTTCAAGGTGGCCGGACTCCTCTCCGGAGGAGACGGTCTGGATATAGACTTCCGGGAAGGTTTTGGGGAACTCCTTGAGCCCATCCGCCAGGGTTCTACCCTCCAGGACCTTCGCCCGTACCGCCAGCAGGGTGCGCTCAACATGGCGTTTGTCCGATTGCTGGGCGGTGGTTTTCAGGACATGTTCGAGGGGCAATCCGGAGCGTAACAGGGTCGCCATCTGACGGGTGATCAGAGCCAGTTCCATGGCATTGATCTGACGCTGAAACAGCTTCCCTTTGCTCTGGGTGGCGGTGCCGCTCGCGGAATCGATGCTGAGGGGTGTCAGCCCCGATTCCCGCAGCTGCTGACGAACCTGTCGTGGGCTGTCACCCTCGAGAACACCACGCTTCTCCTTGCCGCTCGGATCGAGTGCTACATATTCAAAGGCGTCCAAGGCGGGCTATCCTTCCTGGGTCACGCGGATGATCTCATCGATGGTGGTGTCCCCATCGAGAACCCGCTTCATGCCATCCTGGCGAATGCTGTCGGAGTAGTTTCTGGCGTGTTCCAGCATCTCCATCTCACCGCTGCCCTTGTGAATCATATTGCGCAGGCTCTCGTCGATGGTGATCAGCTCATAGATGCCTGTTCTGCCCACATAGCCGTGGTTATGACACTTTTCACACCCTTTGGCTGAGTAGATCGTGACCGATTCGCTACCCGGTTGTTCCAACAGTTCCAGTTCCTGCTGACTGGCGGTGTAGGGCTCCTTGCAGTGGGGACACAGGGTACGTACCAGGCGCTGGGCCAGTACACCGATCAGACTGGAGGAGAGCAGAAACGGCTCGACACCCATATCCCTGAGACGGGAGATGCTGCCGATCGCCGTATTGGTATGCAGACTCGACATCACCATATGACCGGTCAAACTGGCCTGTACGGCGATTTGTGCCGTTTCCAGGTCACGAATCTCACCCACCATCACCACATCCGGATCCTGGCGAAGAATCGCCCTCAGGCCGCGGGCAAAGGTGAGGTCGACCTTGTTGTTCACCTGGGTCTGTCCAATGCCGTCCAGATAGTACTCGATCGGGTCTTCCACGGTGACGATGTTACGGCTCTGGGTGTTGAGCCGGCTCAAAGCGGCATACAGGGTGGTGGTCTTACCCGAGCCGGTGGGGCCGGTGACCAGAAAGATGCCGTGGGGACGCCGAATCACGCCGGGATCGACCTGCTCCAGCAGCTCTTTGGCCATGCCAAGATGTTCCAGGTCGAGTCGTCCCGCCTGCTTGTCGAGCAGACGCAGCACCACCCGTTCGCCATAGCTGGAGGGTAGGGTTGAGACACGCACATCCACCGGGCGGTTACCCACTTTCAAAGAGATCCGGCCATCCTGGGGAATGCGCTTTTCAGCGATATCGAGCTGTGCCATGACCTTGATACGGGAGACCAGGAATGAAGAGACGTTGCGCGGTGGCGAGAGCACTTCGCGCAACACCCCGTCGACCCGGAAGCGCACCACCAGACGGTTTTCATAGGGTTCGATATGGATATCCGAAGCCTGCTCTTTGATGGCCTCGGTAAACAGGGCATTGATCAATCGGATGATCGGTGCGTCATCGTCACTGCCCAGCAGATCTTCCGGTTGGTTGAGTGCCTGGGCGGCATGATCGAGATCCATGTCATCGCCCATGGTCTCCATGATCTGGCTCGATTGTTTGGAGCCCGACTCATAGATCAGCGAGAGCTGTCTCTCCAGGCTCTCTTCATCGATCTGTTTGAACACCAGAGGTTGCTCATAGAGCCGGCGGATTTCATTCAGGACTAAGATCGAAACCCCGGGTTTGTAGAGTAATTCATAGTCACCACTCTGATCGTTGTGCACCACCACCGCGCCATGCCTTCTTGCGTAGGCATAAGGCAGCTGACTCGGTTCCTGGGGTGGCAGGCTCTCCGGCTCTTCGGAAAGTAGTTCGGATACCGGATCCAATGCGTCCTGGAGTGGATTTGATGGCGTCGTGTCAGACATGGCTTGCGCGACCGGTCAGAGTTCCGGCTCTGTCGGGTCACCCTCGAAAGGCGGAGCGAATGTACCGAAGCGCGGCGGCATGATCGGCGTCTCCTCATCATCCATCAGACTGACCCCTTCCTGCTTCATCTTCAGTTGCTGGGCGCGGAAGTAGTTGTACTTGTCACTCGCGATCTGGGTACTGATCGCAGCGTCCCGCAACACCACAGGCCGGAGAAAGACCATCAGGTTGCGTTTCACTTTGGTGGTCTTGTTGGCACGGAAGAGGGCGCCCAACAATGGAATGTCGCCAAGCAGTGGGACTTTCTCTTCGGTCTGCTGGAGATCCTCCTGGATCAGACCGCCGAGCACGATTGTCGCGCCATCTTCCACCATCACCACGGTTTTGATGGTGCGCTTGTTGGTAACGATATCGCTGGTACCGGTACTGGCGGAGGCATTGATGCTGGAGATCTCCTGTTCAATCTCGAGCTGGATGGAGTTGCCTTCGTTGATCTGAGGCTTGACCTTCAGGGTCAGGCCCACATCCTCACGCTGTACGGTCTGGAAGGGGTTCACCGAATTGCTGGTGCCACCGGTGGAACTGTAGGAGCCGGTTATGAAAGGCACATTCTGACCGATCACGATCTCAGCTTCCTGGTTATCCAGTGTGGTCAGGCTGGGGGTGGAGAGAATGTTACTGGTAGTGTCGCTCTCCAGTGCCTGTATCAGCGCAGCGAAGTTGACCCGGTCGCTGTCGAATCGTCCCAGGCCGATGGAGGTGCCGGGGCCGAGAGGTACACCGGCGCCGGCAGCCACGGAGTTGTAGACGTCGGTAATGGTCGGTGAACCCAGGTTGATCACACCAACCGGACCCTGTCCGTCCGGTGTGCCGTCAACCACCCACTGCACCCCCAGACTTTTGGCCTTGTCGTAGGAGACTTCAGCAATGATCGCCTCGACCAGAACCTGGGCGCGACGGATATCCAGCTTTCGGATGATTGCCTGCAGGGAGTGGAAAACATCCGGTGGTGCGGTAATGATCAGGGCATTCGAGGCTTCATCCGCCTGTATGTTGACCGGTACCTTGGGTTTGCTTTTGGCCTTCGCCGCTTTTCCCTGGCCACCCTCGTCGATATTCTCACTGACACCGGTCAGCACGTTCACCAGGTCAACCGCATTGGCGTATTTCAGATACACGACCTGGGCGTTACCCTCATTGTCAAACGGAGTGTCCAGATGTTCGATCACCACCCGTGCGCGCAGGCGTTCTGTCGGATCGCCGCTGATCAGGATGCTGTTGGTGCGTTCGTCGGCGACCATCTTTGAAGCCGATTTGGAGGCGCCCTTGGCGGCTGTCGGTTTGAGACTTTCCAGAATCCGAACCACCTCGGCTGCGGAGGCGTGCTGCAGTGTGATGACCTCGATGGAACTGTCACTGACCTGATCGATCTGCTCGATGATTCTCATCAGACGGTCCACATTGCGGCGTCGGTCAGAGATGATCAGCACATTGGTGTCCGGGTAGGCTGCCAGATGTCCCTCCTGGGGAATCAGTGGACGCAGGATGGGAACCAGTTGGGCGGAGGTGACATTCTTCACCTGAATGATCCGGGTGACGATTTGATCCCCGGGCAGGGCGCCGGCTCTGCTCAGGATTGGAATACCACCCTGTTTGGCTTTTACATCGGGGACGATCTTGATCACATCCCCAGTGGGAATGGTTGAAAAACCATGAACCTCAAGGATCGACAGGAAGACTTCATAGAACTCATTCCGATCCATCGGATGGGCGGATATCACCGTGACCTTGCCTTTGACTCGAGGATCGATGACAAAGTTTTTTCCGGTATGTTCTGAAACCGTTTTGATTAAGGCTTCGATATCCGCGTTGTTCAGATTCAGGGTGATTTGCTCAGCTTGACTCGGAGAGATAAGCGCAAAGTTCAACACAATCATACAGCAGCAGAGAAGCAGAGCACTGCGAATTCTGCGCTGGAGCGGAACGGATCTGTCCATGAATATATTGGCCGAATTGGTCATCATTGAAGCTGTCCCCTAGCACTCTCTGCAACAAGCCTGATCCAATTCAGGTCACTGGTTTGTGACAGGTCAGGGAAATAGTTGTGAAATTCTTTATTCATCATGGGTTTATGTTGAATATGTAATCCTTTCCATAATAGCAGATGATAGCGCATTGGCCTACCGGTTCAAAACAGTATTATGAAACAGTGCACATGCTTTAAAGCCGCGCGCTGTAGGTTAACTGGTAGCTGCCATCCGATTTGCGTTTGCTGATTGCATTCAGAGCACTGCCAAGTCGGGGGTCGGAATCTGCCCCTGGCTTGATCTGGCCATTCACCTGGAAGTTTCCGTCCGGTGTCAGACTGAGTTCCCCATCCACTGCGGTAGCGCCTCCCAAGTCTTTGATTTTTGCCCGGACTGCTCCTGCATCATCCGTTTCAAGATCAGCCTGAAGGTCGCCAACCTTAAGTGCGAATGGGCTTTTCAGAGCAGAACTCAACCACTGCACCACTCCTTCGGCATAGATGATCTGATTGTCTGACAGAGTGATCTGTTGGAGGTTCAGGTTGACGTTACCGTCAACACCGATTTGTGCCATATCGATCAACTGGGGAATGATCGCAGCCTGAATCACACCACTGATATCCTCGATTTGGATCTCCTTGCCAAATCCTTTCGCAACATCCGCTTGCAGTTCCTGACCCGCATGATTTAGCTGAATATCAAAGCCGAGACGACCGAACAGCAGTTCACTCGGCGAGAAGCGCCATTTGAGTTTGTCGAGGGGAACACCGTTTACGGTCAATGCCTCCATCTTGCCACGCCAAAGGCTCCCTTTAATGGTGCCGTAGGTGAAAGGCATATTCTTACTGTTGCCCGCGGTCCAGCCCAGAACATGCTCTGCCGGCAGGCTGATCACCAGGATCAATAGATAGGCCCCGAGACCGATCAGCAGGTAACTCCACCACTTCATTACCTTCTATCCTCCACGCTGCAGGACTACCCGGGCATTGATCAGCCCCGGAGCATCCTGTCGATCGATATTCAGTGATTCGATATTCAGTGCATGCTCCTGAGTCATCTGACCCAGCCAGCGAATCAGGGTGTCAAAAGAGGCCTGTTCGACCCACAGCTGAACCGAATCGTCACCCTGGGGCTTGATGCGCTTGATCTGCTGCCTCAATTGAACCCGTTTGGCGGTCCTGTCGACCAGTGTCAGCAGTGCTTCGTTGCTGGCTGCGCCTTTGCCGGGCTGGTTGCTGCGCATGTTTTTCACCAGATCCGCGTTGTCTTTCATCCATTGCAGAGTCGATTCCTGGCTCTTAACAAGCAACGCTTTCTGTTCAAGGCTCTGCTGGAAGGGGCGCCATACGATCAGGTAGATCAGCAACAGCAGCACAGCCGTGCCACCAACGATCATAGCCAGATGTTCTTGTGGGGTTTTGCTCAGCCACCACTGCTTCATCAGGATCCTCCGGTGATTCTCAGATGGGAGGTGACTTTGTTATCCGCCGCGTTGGCAGAGCGGATTTCAACAGTCAGACGTTTACTCTCGATGGTCTTCTTCAGTGTCTCGAGGGCTTGCAACTCCTTGATGGTCAGCTGCAGATTGAGTTGACCGTCGCGAAAGCTGATGTTTTGCAGGGTCGTGTTCGGGCTGTTTTTGATGACGCTTGCCGAGGGCACGAAGAGGCTGGCAAATTGGGCGAAGCTGCCGGATTGACCCCTCTGCAGGGCTTTCAGGCGTTGCTCCATCTGTGCTCTGGGGTCGACGATTCGCTTCACCTCCGGAAAGGCCTGCTGAAAAGTCTCCCTGATCTGAGCATGCAGTAACTTGCTTTGGCGGTCATATTGATTGTATTCCTGAATCGAGCTGCCAATCGACAGGCCAATGAAAACCAGTGCCAAAACTGCCGCAGGCAGCCAGCGCCTCCACTGCAGCGTGGTCTTGTCGACCCTCAGATACGCCCCCTGCAACAGATTGAGTAGCTGCTTCTCATGCAGGTTATGCGCCAGCAGATGGGTCAAATCACCCAACGCTTCGATATCCCTGGTGATGATCTCGCGATCGGGTGCAATCGTCTCCAGGTCGAGTTCTGCATGGCTCCCGTTAAGCCGGTAGAGGATCAATTTGCGCGGAGCCGATTCACCAGCCTGCTGCAGTGCCAGTTTTAAGAACTCACCACCATTCACGCCATCGACGCTG
The DNA here is from genome assembly GCA_016842065.1 of Candidatus Thiodiazotropha sp. 'RUGA'. Classification (GTDB taxonomy): domain Bacteria; phylum Pseudomonadota; class Gammaproteobacteria; order Chromatiales; family Chromatiaceae; genus Thiodiazotropha. The sequence goes on along the minus strand of JAEPDS010000005.1, from coordinate 65,083 downwards.
TATCCCAGGTTGCTCTGGGTGCGGATCTGTAACTGACGATCACCCTGGTAGAGAGACCAGGCGTCACTCTCCATCGGTAGCCCGAGCATATCCGGATAGAGGCCGAGTGGTTCGATACCGGCAGACTCCAACTTCTCAAGCCACCCTTCAAGCCGACTTCTGGCCACAACGGCAACCGGCGTGATGTTATCGCTATCCATGTTGCCGGCGGCAAAATGGAGGTTATCGATATCCTCGGTAAGCTCGTTCTCCAAGGAGAACGGTATCGCTTGCAACAGACGCTGGCGGTTGCGGGTCGGGATGTTGACGGAGGTGAGCAGGATTTCGGATGCAGGTGCCAGCACCAGGGTGCGTCGGCCCTTCGCCTGTTGGGCTGCCTGTTCCAGGGTGCCGGATCCCGGCTCACTGCTGCTGGCGCCCCGGATCGACCAGGAGACCCGATCACAGGAAACGTCATGGCACTGCAGAATAAGATGCTCGGCCATCAATAGACCCCGGTGGTTCGGGATATGACAACCACATCCTCACTGCCTTGGTATAGGCGACTGACCAATCTTTGGCTGATATTTTCCATGCGTACAACCGTCTCCAGTTGAAAAAATTGACTGTCTACAGAGATCAATGGCTCTATCTCTTCAGATTTTACTTTATTTTTATCCAAAAGTTCTCTAAGTCTTTCAATAAAGGATGCCGTCTCTTTGAACGGGTTCTCTTCTCGCTCGCTGATCAGTTGCTCTGCATGTCCATCCGAGAGCTCGTTGAGAAGGCTTTTTAGCACAATCTGGTCTGCCGTGTTGACATTGATCGGGGTTTTGACCGGCAGAGCAACCACGTATGGCACCAGCTTGTCGTAGCTCTCCTGGTCGATGTCCTTGATCAGTCTTAGTTCAGTATGACTGGCCATATAGCCATTCGCCGTGCGGTAGGCCGGCTCCTGCCCCAGGTATTCAATGTCTTCAGCACCATCCGGAAAGGAGGTCCTGATGTCGCCATCGAGCCAGTCCTGGGTTGCCTGGGCGATCGACTCTGGCAGTTCGAGCGCTGCAAGAATACGTTGAAATATGGCCAGCTGGACCGCGGCTTCCTGTTTGGCCTGCGGTTCCGCTTCTGCTTCAAGATAGAGATTGTTCAGGTTGAATCGACCTTGCAGGTCAGTGGTAATGGCCTGTACCTCGCCTCCTTCCACCGGGGTGGGGGGGAGTTCGATGGCCCAGTTCTCATCGAGTGAGTCGTACTTCTTGGACTCATCGTCGAGCAAGTCCCTGATCAGCATACCTCTGGACCAGGCTTCACTGCCCAGGGTGTAGTAGTAGGATTGGTCTGCTGCCTGGATATTACCGGTTCGACGAATATTGAGTTGCAGGTTGTGGGTCATTGCCACGGCAGCGATCGATGCCATGGCGACAATTACAATGGCGGTGATCAGGGCAATACCTTGTTGTTGCGATGGACGCTTACTGAGTGTTGCCATTACTGTTTTGTCCCTGCGCCTCTTGTTCATCCGGTATCGGTCTCACCAGTGCAAACAGGCGTCTGATATTACCCCAATCCTTGAGTTCCATCTTGACTTCCACCGCAGTGGGAAGACCGGGTTTCTCTCCTGAATCGAAATCAAACCTTTCAGGTGGCCACTGACTCTGTTTTTTCATCTCCTTGTCATAATAGATCAGCTCAAGCTCTTCAATATTATCGATCAGTTCGTAGCGGTGGGGTTCACTATCCTGGGCTCTGTCGAGAATTCTCCAGGTCAGGCGGTAGAGGGTCTCCTCTTCCAGCTGGTAACCCACCCGCTGCAGATTACTGCGAGGCAGCTTCATCGGGTTGGCGTAGCCGTCCCGGGTCAACTCGAGCAGTGTGCCGGCAAAACCGCCACTGATGAAAGCGCCGACTTCGTCTCCCTGCTGATCCCGGATCGGCCTTTCAATCGCCTGCTCGATATCCCGCTGCATCAGGTTCATCGCCAGTTGCAGTTGAGACATGCGTTTGCTGTATTGGCTGGTCTGGTTTTCGGAATCCAGTACCACCTTGAGACCCGAGTAGGCGAATGTCGCCATAATGGCGAAAACGGTGATCGCTATCAGCAGTTCAAGCAGGGTGAATCCAGCGGCATAGGGAGTATTTCGCTGCTGCCGGTGCCGCAGATTATGTGCTGAAGATTTCATTTGATCGGTTGTGAAAGAAAGCTCACCAGCCGGGTGACACTGTTCTCATCATCCTTGTTGCGAAATACCCGGATCTCCACCTGTCTGACACGGTCATCCGGTGTCTTGCTGACCTCCCTTTGCCAGTGCCACTCCTGCAGTCCCATCTCCTCCTTACCTTTTTTCGAGCCGGTCGCGGGCCATTGGTTGGTGACCTGTAGCTCTGTCATCTGGTTCATGGCGACCCAGTGGGCCAGGGTCTTGTCACGTAGATAGGCGACATTGACTGACTGGTTGGATGCTACCGAGATGATCGAGGTCAGTGCGATCGCCAGAATTGCCAGTGCAATCAGAATCTCCAGCAGGGTAAAGCCCTTGTTGCGACGACAGGCTGATGTCCTGGTGGAGGGGAGGGCACAGGCGTGTGGTTCAGTAGGGTGAGACATGTTCCAGGGAGAGCTCTCCAAGTTCATTGCCTGTCAACCGGTAGTAACTTTCAACCTGTTCAGAGCTGACTTTTAGCTCGAATGTGGTCATCTCGCCACTGTTAAGAAGGATGATTTCCGGGGTTCGCTTCTCTTCGTCATCCCCTTCGGGCAGTGCGGTGGCAACGCTGATTTCAACCCCTGGGGGCAGTTTACGCTCGCGAAACAGATTGTCGGATACCACTTCCCACTCCCCCTCGTTGAGACTGAGGAAGCCATAACTCTCTTCGGTGATATCCACACCGATCAACATGGATCTGAGCAACGCCTCTTCGCTGGCCAGTTCAAGCAGGCTGTTGAGTCGCTGGGCTTCATCCCTGAGCTGGTCACCCGGGGCATTGCGCCCGAATGAGATCGCCACGTAGTTGATCAGGATACCGATGATGACCACCACCACCATCACCTCGATCAGGGTGAAGCCCATGCCCGATCCTTTGGCACTTCGCATTGGCCAAGTGCCCGTAGGCTTACTGTTGATCGTTCCGGGCGGTATCAATCCAGATTCCAGTTACCGATGTCATCGTCTGTCGATTGCATGTCCAGGCCGGAGGTATAGATATCGACCGTACCATGGCTGCCGGGACTCAGGTAGAGATAACCATTGCCCCAGGGATCGCTGGGCAATCGATCGAGATAGCCGCCTTCCTTCCAGTTTCTGGGTTCCGGAGAGTCGCTGGGTTTGCTCACCAGAGCCTCGAGCCCCTGCTCGGTGGTCGGGTAGATCATGTTATCCAGACGGTAGAGATTCAGGGCGGCTTCCAGTGCCCGTATATCGCTTTTGGCTTTGGTGATGCGGGCCTGCTCAGGTCGATCCATGATTTTTGGCACGACGATCGCCGCAAGGATACTCAGTATGACTACGACCACCATGACTTCGATTAGTGTGAAGCCTCTGATTTTCTTTGATTTATTGATTTCAGCCTGGTGACGGCATGTGGTTGCTTCAGGGGCAGGTAGCGAGGAGACTGCATTGATGGTCATAAGATAAACCCGTGTCAATTATCCGTGTTGATATGTCGTAAAAGTGGGCCATTATCCTGGGATTATGTGTTGGAATCCAGATTCCCGTTAAAAATCATGCTGACAGGGTGAATCGTTTCACTATCTTTGTGTACTATAGTGGCTCTTGCCGCAGAATCAGCATCATTTTGGCGATCGTATCCAAACCGTAATCAAGCGCCGGATTCTGCTTCAATTGGCAGTATAGACGACAGCCTCATGAGTTCAGTTTCTGCAGGACCCTATACTGACATAGCGATTGGGTAATCGGTAGTCGGCTTAAATCGAGCATTGTTCGTTGTGATTTGCCAAAAAACAATGACTGCTGCATTTGGGATAGTCCATCTCAAATGCCAAATACTATTACTCACCTCAATGAGGGGTATACAGGGTCACAGTGATTATCGGGATAATAAAACCTACAGTTGTAAGTCTCTGTCAGGGAGTAAAAGTTCATTGAGTAACGACACAACCAAGCACCCTTGAGGAAGACTGATTGACTATCGGAATAATCGGCTATGGATTTTCGGCGACACTGTTTCTGATTTTCAGTGTGCTTCTACTGACCAGTTGGCGTGGGCGGATCGAAGGGACCTATCTGCTGATTGCCTCGACCACATCCGCCTGTTGGGCTCTGACCGCGATCGCTTTTCAGGTTCAGGAGTCGGCGCTTACTGCCAATACGTACCAACTGTTTGAAATTGCAAAAAATATCGCCTGGTTTGCCTTTCTTCTGAGACTCTTGTCTATTCTCAAATCAGCGGCCGGTGGTGATGATGGTCTGCTCAGGTACGCCCCAGTCACGATCTTTTCCGTCTCCGCTCTGCTGCTGGGCGTTGAGCTATCCGCTCAGTTTTTCCCCGGGGTGCGCAACTGGGGCGGTACTGCCAGCTTTCAACTGCTTGGGCATCTGGGGTTTGCCATCGCCGGTCTGGTGCTGATCGAGCAACTCTACCGCAGTACCCGGCCGGATATGCGCTGGGCGGTCAAGTATCTCTATTTCGGCATGGGCATACTGTTTGTCTACGATCTTTTTCTTTATGCCGATGCGTTGATGTTCAAACAGGTGGATTCCGCCCTGTGGCAGGCCAGAGGCTTTACCAGCTCGCTGGTTGCCCCCTTTGTGGCGATTGCCGCAACCCGTAATCCCAGCTGGTCCGTGCGGGTTTTCGTCTCCAGGCAGGTGGTGTTTCATGCCACAACCATGCTGGTTGCCGGCAGCTATCTGGTGCTGATGGCGGCGGTTGGTTACTACATCCGCTATTACGGTGGAACCTGGGGTAAAGCGACACAAATCGCGTTTGTTTTCACCGGGGTCTGCTTTTTGGCGGTGGTGCTGTTTTCCGGATCACTCAGAGCCAAGCTGAAAGTTTTCGTCAACAAACACTTTTTTAGTTACAAGTACGATTGGCGGGACGAGTGGTTGAGAGTGGTTCAAACCCTTGCGGAGGGGCCCGGTGGCGGCCAGATACTGCCCAGAGTCGTGCAGGCGATATCCGATTCCGTGGAGTCCCGCGGCGGTTATCTCTGGACCTTGGGTGAAGATGGACGATACCACTGTACCAGTCGTTGGCAGGTCGACGATATATCCCTGGATCTGCAGGCGGAGAGCGAATTAATCGCCTATTTTCATCATAGCGACTGGATCATCGATATCGACGAACTGAACAGATACCCGGAGCGATATGACAATCTGGCTCTTGATCAGCGAGTGACGGATATCCAGGATGCCTGGTTAATAGTACCTATAAAACATCATGAAGCCCTGATAGGATTTGCTCTGCTTATCCGTTCCCATTCACTACCCTCGATCAACTGGGAGGATCGGGATCTGATCAAAGCTGCGGCGAAACAGGCAGGCGGCTATCTGGCACTGCTGCAGGCCTCTGAAGCATTGAACCGGGCCAATCAATTTGAGGCCTTCAACCGCTTGTCAGCCTTTGTCGTGCACGATTTAAAGAACCTGATCGCACAACTCGAGCTGGTCGTGAAAAATGCCGAACGACACAAGAACAATCCGGAGTTCATGGACGATGCGGTCAGAACCATTGGCAATGCAGTCAACAAAATGGGCAGGCTGTTGGCACAATTGCGGCAGGGTAGGTTTGAGTCGACTGAAACGAAACAATTCTATATTGAGGAATCAGTGGCTCAGGCGGTTAATGAACTGTTTGCCTATCAGCCAAAACCTCAGTTGAAGATCAAAGACAACTATTTAGAGATTGTTGCAGATAAAGATCGTTTCACTGCGATTATGATTCATATGATTAAAAATGCTCAGGAAGCGACCGATAAGGACGGTGAAGTGAAGATAACCGTCGAGAAGATCGATCAGAATGCGATCATTACCATTCAGGACAACGGTTCAGGGATGGAGGACAAGTTCATTAAAGAGCGATTGTTTCGGCCCTTTCAGACAACCAAGGGAAATGCTGGAATGGGAATTGGCGTCTATGAAACCCGGGAGTACGTTAACTCCCTGAACGGCAGCCTGACAGTGAACAGCCAGCTTGGTGAGGGCACTTGTTTCACCATATCCATTCCAATCATTAAATCAGGGACTGCAGCAGACCGGCAGTCAGATGCTACTGTAGAGGCGTAATTGCGTGAGTAAAGCCAATAATCAATTAAAACCGCTGATCATTGTTGAAGACGACCCGGGACTGCAGAGTCAGTTGAAATGGAGCTTTGACGGCTATGATGTACAGATTGCCGGGGATCGGGCGAGCGCAATCAACCTGTTGAGAAAGACCACAGCGCCGGTTGTAACCCTGGATCTCGGCTTACCACCGGACCCTACCAATGTCAGTGAGGGCTTCGCCACCCTGCAGGAAATTCTCACTCTGATGCCTCAGGCAAAGATCATTGTGGTGACTGGAAACGACCACCGGGAGAATGCGCTGAAGGCGATCGATCTCGGTGCCTACGATTTCTACCAGAAGCCGATCGATCCCGATGTGCTCAAGGTAATCATCGAGCGTGCCTATCACGTGCATGAACTTGAAGAGGAGAACCGGGGACTCAACAAGATGCAGCGCTACTCACCTTTGGATGGTGTGGTGGCGAACAGTCCTGAGATGATCGAGCTCTGCCGGGTCATCGAGAAAGTCAGCCCGACCAACATTACCGCACTGCTGCTGGGGGAGAGTGGCACCGGTAAAGAGGTTCTGGCAAGAGCGATTCATGGTCTGAGTGACCGGGGGGATCAGAAGTTCGCTGCCATCAACTGCGCTTCGATTCCGGAAAATCTGCTGGAAAGTGAGCTCTATGGTTATGAGAAGGGTGCCTTCACCGGGGCCTCCAAACGCACCATCGGTAAGATTGAATCTGCCAATGGCGGGACACTGTTTCTGGATGAGATCGGCGATATGCCGATCGGCCTGCAGGCGAAAATGCTGCGCTTTCTGCAGGAGAGGGTGATTGAAAGGCTGGGTGGTCACGAAGAGATACCGGTGGATGTCAGAGTGGTCTGTGCCACCAATCAGAATCTTGAAGAGAAGATATCCAGTGGTGAGTTTCGTGAAGATCTTTACTACCGGATCAGTGAGATCATCATCGATATTCCGCCACTGCGTGAGCGGGCAGGGGATGCGGTGCTGTTGGCCTGGTCGTTCATGTCCAAGTACGCCAAGCAGAACAATTCCAAAGTCAACGGATTTACAACCGATGCATTACAGGCGATCGAGGCTTATCAGTGGCCGGGCAATGTACGTGAACTCGAAAATCGCATAAAACGTGCTGTGGTGATGGCTGACGATCAATTGATCACCCCAGGGGAACTGCAACTCAACCCGGATGGTGAAGAGAACATGCCGATCAATCTGAGAGAGGTCAGAGAGCATGCGGAAGCCAGGGCGATTATCAGGGCGATGAGCTATGTGGGGGGGAATGTGTCGAAAGCGGCTGATCTGCTCGGCGTCAGCCGACCCACGCTCTACGATCTGGTGAATAAATACGGATTGAAATAGCGCATCACCGGTAATAGCCCGATAGCTCAACCGGCCATTTTCCGGGTTTCAGGAATACCCTGGAATAGGATGTGAGATCTTGAGTGTGGTTATCATCCTTTAGAGCGCCACAATGCGGAGCAAGGGCCGTCTTGATTTGATTTTCAGCACACAGACAGAGCGAAAATTACCGGCTTGCAAACTGCCTTAACAATACTTGGATCGATTGGAGAAACTGATGGCCGTCTATAGAGGTGGATCGACAACTATCACCACACTGATACTCACAGTGATTCTGCTTGTGGGCTGTTCCGGTGGGGTGAGTGAAGAGGAGCGTTATCAAAACGCACTCACCAGCTATTCCAATCAAGAGTTCAGCAAAGCGATCATCGAACTCAAAAATCTTCTGCAAGCGAATGGAAAACACCAGGCGGGTCGGATACTGCTGGCCAAGACCTATTTGCAACTGGGCGATGGAATCGCGGCGGAAAAGGAGATCAACAGCGTCAACGAAACGCAAAAGGCAGATCCTGAAGTTCAACAGATTGTTCTCGATGCCTGGCGTCTGCAGGGTAAACACAAACAGATTGTCGGGCGCTATGAGGCCGATGATTTTAGCGCGCTGGAACAGCGACCGCTGATTCAGACGGTGGCTGATGCCTATATCCACCTGCGCCAACCTGAAAAAGCCGACAATCTGGCTGAAACTCTGCTGAAAACGGATGCCGGGAATGCGCAGGCGCTGGTGGTACGCGCCAAAGCGGCAGGTATGCGAGACCGGGATGAGCAGGCGATCGAGTTTCTCAACAAAGCGATCGCTCTCGATGCTGAGAATCCACAGGCCTGGCGGGCTCTGGGTGGTATCCAGTCCAAGTTGCAGCAGTTCGATCAGGCGATCGAGTCTCTGAAACGGGCGGTCTCCCTGAGTCGGCCGGATGACTCCAAACAGGAGCAATTTCTCACCCAGACATCACTGGTTCAAATGCTGATTTTGAAATCCAGATTCAGCGAGAGTAAACAGTATCTTGGTGAGCTCAAGCGTGAGTTCAGCAGCCATCCGATCGTTGTCTATTTGTCCGGTCTGCACAACTACATCGACAAAAAGTATGAGCTGGCAAAAACGGAGTTGACGGACGCGCACAACGCCTTGCCAAATCACTTGCCGACCATATTGCTGCTGGGTGCAACCCACTTTGCGGATAACAACCTGGAACAGGCCAATGTACTGCTGTCGCGCTACGTCAATCAGGTGCCGACTCATCTTCAGGCGAGAAAACTGCTCGGCGAGATCAAACTGCGCTTGAACAAACCCCAGGAAGCCCTCTCCATCCTCAAATCCTCAAGCGATCAGCAGAAGGATCACCAACTGCTCTCGATGATCGGTGCTGCCGCCAGTCAATCCGGTGATTTTCTGCAAGGCGTCGAATATCTGAAAAAGGCGGTCAAATCCAATCCTGAAAATACCCAGATCCGACAGGAATTGGCGAAGCTCTATCTGAATCAAGGTGCGGTGGACGATGCGATCGCAGAGCTTGAACAGATGGACAGTACATCCGGTAAGAGCACCACCAATCTGTTGATTCTCTCCTATCTGAAGAAACAGGATCTTGCAGCGGCCAGAAACAAGTCTGATCAAGTGTTTGCCGAAAACCAGAACCTGTCTGCGACAGACTATTACCTGCGTGCCGTGATCGAGTTGCAATCCGGTAACCGGCATGAGGCGAGAGAGTATCTGCGCAATGCGGTTGAAGTGAACAGAGCCTATGTGCCGGCCCTGGTGGCACTGGGGCGGATGGACCTTGAGGATGGCCGATTGAGCGAGGGCAGTGATCGGCTCGATCTGGTCCTGGCGACTGACCCGGAGAATACACACGCCTTGCTGCTGCTGGCACAAATCAGTGAGCGCTCCGGTCAGCAGAGAGAGGCGTTGAAATGGATAGACCGGGCTGCAACAGCCTCACGCAACCCGACACTGCCGATCATAATCGCCAGCCGTTACTACCTGCGAACCAAACAACCGGAAAAGGCGGCCAGATACCTGCAAGACAAAGCACTCCTCGAAACTGAAAATCAGACCCTACTGTCGCTGATTGCAGAGATGAATCAGCAGTCGGGTGAATATCAAAAGGCGGGGGCGACAATTGAGCGGATGATCCGATTGAATCCGCAAAACCAGGAGGCCTATCTGCAATTGGCCGATCTGCAGAGAAAGCAGGGGGACTATGGCGCTGCCATGTCGACCCTTGATGGACTCAAGCCATTGCCGCAAAAGGGTATGCTGCTGAAGTACAAGCTGGCGTTGGAGAGCGGACAGTATGACGTCGCTGAGGCGGTCGCCAAGCAACTGAGTGCGGACTCAAAGAGTAAATATCTTGGTGTGGTGTTGAGTGCCGGTGTGCTGCAGGCGAAAGGCAGGCCACAGTCGGCCATTTCCCTGCTGAAAAAAAACCAGACGCCTGAGGCGCCATTTTATCTTTACCGAAAACTGGCCGACATGTATGTCATGAGTGGCAATCTCAATGCGGCAACAGCGGTCCTGCAGCGGAAAATCGATTCCCAGCCTGGTGGAGACAAGCAGGCGAAACTGGCACTGGCGATGATTCTGCAAACCAATGAAAAGCCGCAAGACGCAATAAAACTCTATGATGAACTATTATCTGATGAACCGGATAATGTAATCGCCCTGAATAATGCGGCATTGCTTGTTTACGAGAAGAACCCGGAGAAAGGGCTCGATTTTGCCCGCAGGGCCTATGATCGGGTCGGTGATTCATCCCTGGCAGTGATCGACACCTATGCCTGGCTCACCTTTCGAGAGGGGGATTCCAAATCTGCGCTGAAGTTACTTGAGCCCATCATGCACAGAGCCTCTGATCCATCCATCCGCTATCACTACGCCGCTGTGTTGAAGGCAGAGGGTCGAAACAAAGAGGCGCAGGAAATTCTCCAGGCAATTCTGGATAATAACCAACAATTTGAAGAATCCAGTGAAGCCAAGCAGCTATTAAGTGAGTTATCATCTGCAGATGGCTGATTATGGGTTGCTGTGAAGAGGCCCTAAGCAACAAGAACCGGGAACAGTTCTCGAACTCGAAAAATTACAGGAAAGTGTTATGTTATCAGTTGATTATATGAAAATTACAAGTTTTTTCACGGCCATTGGTCTGATGCTGTTGACGGCATGTTCAAGCACCCCTGAAATGAATGCGGCCACTTCAGCCGGCGGCGGCTCTACCGGTGCGGCCTCAGCCTCTTCCCCTCTCTACCTGATTGGCCCAGGTGACACGCTGAATGTATTTGTCTGGGGAGACCAGGAGCTGACGACCGATGTGGTGGTACGTCCCGATGGCCTGATAACCACCCCGTTGGTGGAAGATCTGCAGGCCAGTGGCAAAACCCCGACAGAGTTGGCCAGAAACCTGGAGTCCAGGCTCTCCAAGTTTGTCAAAAACCCAAAGGTCACCGTCAGCGTACGGCAGTTTGTCGGACGCTATACCGAACAGGTTCGTGTCGTCGGGCAGGCCTCCCAGCCCCAGTCTCTGCCGTTTCGTGAGGGTATGACGTTGCTGGATGTGATCATCGAAGTGGGCGGTTTGACCGAATTCGCTTCAGGCAACAGTGCGACGATCGTGCGTAAGATCGACGGCAAGACCTCCCAATACCGGGTCAGACTGGATGACCTGATTCGTGACGGTGATATTTCAGCCAATGTCAGAATGATGCCGGGTGACGTGTTGATCATTCCGGAAACCTGGTTTTAATCGATCGATCAGGGCTATATTCAGACAAGGTGCTATTGAATTGGAATTGGTTTAAATGAGCAGCATAGAAAAAGCGATTGAACGTCTCGAGAAATCCAAAGCAGAGAAGAAGTCTGTGGATCGGTCAGCTGTGGAGGTTGAGCCGGAGAAGACGGCAACGCCCGAGGCAGCTCCAAGCGAAACGGTCGCTGCTTCCCAGCCCATGGAAGAGAAGCTTTCACCAACAGTAGAAGAGACCATCGAGGAGAGCAGTGAAGAGGCAAAACGGATCAACCTCGATTATGAAGCGCTCTCCAGCAACGGGTTCATCGTGCCACATTCCGGCAACAAGCAACTCTCTGAAGAGTACCGGATCATCAAAAGGCCGCTGATTCGCAATGCCTTGGGAAAGGGGGCGGCGCCGATTACCCATGGAAACCTGGTCTCCATTGCCAGTTCCCTGCCGTCCGAAGGCAAAACCTTCACCGCCATGAACCTGGCCCTGAGTATTGCGACTGAGCTGGATACCACCGTGTTATTGATCGATGGGGATGTGTTGAAATACTCCCTGAGCCGTCTGCTCGGAATCGAAAACGAGCCAGGTCTGATCGATCTGCTGAGTGACAAAGAGTGCAATGTGAGTGATGTCATCATCCACACTCAGATACCTCGTTTGAAATTGGTTGCGGCTGGTCATCGCTCTGAAAAGTCAACTGAGCTGCTGGCCAGTAAAGAGATGGAGAGGCTGTTGGATGAGTTGTCCAATCGCTACAGCGACCGGATCATCATTTTTGATTCATCGCCGATCCTGGCAACCAGTGAAGCTGCGGTTCTGAATCAACACATGGGACAGATCCTGTTGGTTGTGGAGGCCGGTGAAACACCCGTGGATGCCATCAAGGACTCGCTCTCCCGTCTCGATCAGGAGAAGGCGATCGGACTGGTGTTGAACAAAAGCCGGGAAGATAAAGGTTCCAACTATTACGGAACCTACTACTAGGGCCTGTTATCACTAATCCACTACGCCCTGTTGAGATCCTGATACACCGAACGGCAATGAGTTGTGGCAGGCGTGAGCCATAAATCCGCTTGAAAAAACCCTACTACACTTGCACAGAGTGCAGATCGTATGGCAGTAAAAAGCCGTTTCTGTCTGGTAGACAGTATATTAATTACCACTAAAATTGTGAAAATAATCCCAAAACAAACGATTACATCCACTTAAAACCACCTGTTTTTATCTCTTTGTTAAAGCCTGAATTTGTTCTGGGATATTAATGATATTGTCTATAACATACTGAAAATAAACAGTTAATTATTTTTAATTTACGTGGGCTATGCTGGATTCGACCCCCTCATACAGCGGCTTGGCAAGGGCTTGGTGCAACTTGTGAAGTCCTCTGTTTGGCTGGATAATGCAGCGCAATCTGAAGTATATGATTTCATTAGACATAAATTTGGCTGAGTAAAAAAACATGAAAATAGGCCTGTTAAAGGAGTCGGTGGTAGGTGAGCACAGAGTTGCTCTGTCACCAGACATTACAAAAAAACTGATCGCGAAGGGCTTTGAAGTCCATGTCACTGCAGGTGCAGGCGAGCATGCCCATTTTTCCGATGCCCTCTACAGCGAGGCGGGTGCGCAGATTGTTTCAGCAGCAGATGCGCTGAAAGCGGACATTCTGGTACGGGTGCGCAAACCATCGGCCGATGAGGTGGCGGATCTGCCGAAAGGGGCGATTCTGATATCGCATATTGAATCCTGTGAACAGGATGAGACCCTGAAACAGATACTGGCGAAAGAGGTTGTGTTTCTCGCGATGGAGCGGGTACCCCGTATCTCCAGAGCCCAGGCTATGGACGCCTTGTCCTCTCAAAGCAATATTGCCGGCTATCGTGCGGTGATTGAAGCGGGTGCCCACTACGGACGCTTTCTCCCTCTGATGATGACCTCGGCAGGATCGGCCAAACCGGCAAGACTTGTCGTCCTGGGCGCCGGTGTTGCCGGTCTGCAGGCCATCGCCACGGCGAAACGGCTGGGGGCAGAGGTATTCGCTTACGACATCCGGCCTGAGACCAAAGAGCAGATCGAATCCCTCGGCGCCAAAGCGATCGAACTGGATATCGGGGAGAGTGGCTCCGGTGAAGGTGGATACGCAAAAGAGTTGTCCGATGAGGCCAAGGCAAAACAGCAGCAGGCGTTGGCCGATGAGCTGAGCAAAGCCCACATCATCATCACTACCGCATTGATTCCCTGTCGTCCCGCGCCGACCCTGGTGACCGAAGAGGTCATCAAGAACATGCGTGAGGGCTCAGTGGTCATCGACCTGGCGGCGGCAAACGGAGGTAATTGCCCGCTGACCGAGGCTGACAAGGTGGTGGTCAAGCATGGTGTCACTCTGGTAGGGCATACCAACTACCCCTCGATGGTGCCATCGGATGCCAGTGCCTTCTACGGAGGCAACATCATGAACCTGCTGAACATCATGGTGGAAAAAACGGATGAGGGTCTGGTCCTGAAAGATCTGGATGAGGACGAGATCACATCGGCAATGCGTCTCAAGCCTGAGTGATGATCGATCACAAGGTGTTGAGAAAAACGCAATTCAACAAATAACGATAAAGAGTGATCCTATGCCTGACACACTAGTCGCACTATATGTATTTGTTCTCTCCTGCTTCATCGGCTATTGGGTGATCTGGGGGGTAACCCCATCACTGCATACCCCGTTGGTGGCACTGACCAATGCGATATCCGGAATCATCATCGTCGGCGCACTGCTGGTGACCGGACTCGAATCGGTTGGCACCGCTGCAGAGATTTTTGGCTTTATTGCAGTGCTATTGGCCTCAATCAATGTATTCGGCGGGTTCCTGGTAACCAATCGCATGCTTGCCATGTTCAAGAAAAAAGATAAGTGAGAACCTGAGCAATGGAGATATCAGCAAACACACAGTCGATCGCTTACCTGATTTCAGCGGTTCTTTTCATTCTGGCTCTGAAGAGCCTGACACATCCTGCGTCGGCAAGACGCGGCAACTATCTCGGTATGATCGGTATGGCGATTGCCATACTGGCGACCCTGTTTGGCAGTGAAGTTCAATCCTACGGTTTCATCGTCGCCGGTGTTGCCGCCGGTGCACTGATCGGTTCAGTTGTCGCCGCAAGGGTTGAGATGACCGCAATGCCCCAGCTGGTTGCCGCGTTGCACAGTTTTGTGGGTATGGCCGCTGTACTGGTGGCGATCGGTACCTACCTCAATCATGATGCCGCTGGCACACTCAACCCGGTAATGATGGGTGAGTTGTCCGCAGGAATCATCATCGGTGCCATCACCTTCTCCGGATCGGTGGTGGCATTCGCCAAACTGCAGGGACTGGTCAGCGGTGCGCCGGTCAAATTCAAAGGTCAGCATATGCTGAATGCCGCCATTGCGGTGGCCACGGTTCTGCTGGGGGTCCATTTCGGTATGACCGAGAGCATGACCTCGCTGGTGCTGATGACCCTGCTGGCCTTCATTCTCGGCTTCACCCTGATCATTCCGATCGGCGGGGCGGATATGCCGGTCATTATCTCCATGCTCAACAGCTACTCCGGATGGGCCGCAGCGGCAACCGGCTTCACCCTGGGTAATCTGTTGTTGATCATCGTTGGTGCATTGGTCGGCTTCTCCGGTGCCATCCTCTCCTTCATCATGTGCCGTGCGATGAACCGTTCGATCATCAATGTGGTGTTCGGCGGTTTCGGCAGCGAAAGCGGTGGTGAAGCCAGTGCGGTAGGGCAGGCTGCGCAGAAAGGTGTGAAGTCCGCCTCTGTGGATGATGCCATCTACTGGATGGAGGATGCGGGCAAGGTGATCATCGTACCCGGCTACGGTATGGCGGTAGCCCAGGCTCAGCATGCATTGAAAGAGATGATGGAGCTGCTCGAAGAGCGCAATGTGGAGGTTAAGTTCGCCATTCATCCGGTGGCAGGTCGTATGCCCGGACACATGAATGTATTGCTGGCGGAAGCGGATATTCCCTACGATCATGTGCGGGAGATGGAGGAGGTCAATCCTGAATTCCCGACTGCGGATGTGACCCTGGTGGTTGGCGCCAACGACGTGGTCAATCCGGCCGCCAAGTCGGACTCCTCCAGTCCCATCTACGGCATGCCGATTCTGGATGCCTCCAAGTCACGCCAGGTCTATTTCCTCAAGCGCTCCATGAGTCCCGGTTATTCCGGGGTGGATAACCTGCTCTTCTATCAGGATAATACCTCTCTGATCTTTGGCGACGCCAAGGATACGATAGAGGGCATGGTTTCTGCACTCAAAGGGGGCGGTCATTGAGACCGGCCAGAGGTGCAAAAACAGCGGGCTTCGGCCCGCTTTTTTCGTTATGGCAGATTGATTTTATGTTTACCCATGGGGTAGACGGTTAAGGTTATTCACAGCTCAACAGAATCGGGCAGATGCACGAAAGCTCAGACAACAAATCACCCCTGATGGATGATCTGCCGGATCCGGCGGAGCTGGCGCTCTGCATGCAGGCGGATCGCCAGCGTTTCCGGCAGCGTCTGAAAGGGGTGAAGAAGCGACTCGTCAGTGGTGCCGATTACAGTCAGGCAGCGCTGAAGCTTGTGCAGCAGATCAGAGCGTCACAACAGCGTCTGCAGCAACGCCAGGCAAGTCTGCCGGTGCCGGCTTTTCCCGCCGAGCTGCCGGTCAGTCAGCGTGTGGATGAGATCAAGAAACTGATTTCAGAAAATCAGGTGGTGATCCTGTGTGGTGAGACCGGTTCCGGAAAATCGACACAGCTGCCGAAGATCTGTCTCAGCCTCGGCAGAGGTGTCTCAGGCTATATCGGCCATACCCAGCCCCGCCGCATGGCAGCCCGCTCACTGGCAGCCAGGGTGGCCTCGGAGCTCGACTCCAAGACGGGAGAGCATGTGGGCTACAAGGTGCGCTTCAGCGACCGGGTTGGACCGAATACTCACATCAAACTGATGACTGACGGTATTCTGCTGGCCGAGATTCAGAAGGATCCCTATCTCAATCAGTACGATACCCTGATCATCGATGAAGCCCATGAGCGCAGTCTGAATATCGATTTCATTCTCGGCTATTTGAAACAGTTGCTGCCGAAACGCCCTGAGCTGAAGCTGATCGTTACCTCAGCAACCATCGACCCGGAACGTTTTGCCGAGCACTTCAGCCAGGCTCCAATCATCGAGGTGTCCGGCCGTACCTACCCGGTCGAGGTCCACTATCGGTGCCAGCAGGAGGAGCCGGAAAATGAGCGGGACGATCCGATGCAACAGGGGATCGTGGAGGCGGTGGATGAGCTCTCAAGACACTCCCAGGGGGACATACTGGTGTTCCTCAGTGGTGAACGGGAGATTCGCGAGACCGCTGAGAATCTGCGCAAGCACAAACTGAAGGCGACTGAACTGGTGCCGCTCTACGCCCGCCTGAGTGCCCAGGAGCAGGCACGGGTCTTCAAGTCCCACGCCAGTCGGCGCATCGTTCTGGCCACCAACGTGGCCGAGACCTCTCTGACGGTGCCTGGTATTCGTTATGTGATCGATACCGGATTCGCCCGCATCAGTCGCTACAGCCATCGCAGCAAGGTGCAGCGACTGCCGATCGAACGGGTCTCCCAGGCGTCCGCCAACCAACGCAAAGGGCGTTGTGGACGGGTTGCCGCCGGCATCTGTATCCGGCTCTACAGCGAACAGGATTTCGATGACCGCCCAGCCTTTACCGAGCCCGAAATACAGCGAACCAATCTGGCTTCGGTGATTCTGCAGATGAAGCTGCTGGGGCTAGGGGATATCAGTCAGTTCCCTTTTATCGATCCGCCGGACAATCGTCTGATCAAGGATGGCTACCGGGTGCTGGAGGAGATTGGTGCGGTGGATGGGGATCGTCGGGTCACCCGATTGGGGCGCCAGCTCTCCCGCCTGCCGGTTGATCCGCGAATCGGCAGAATGCTGCTGGAGGCGGCACACCACCACTGTCTCAATGAAGTGATGGTGATCGCCGCCGCACTGAGTGTGCAGGATCCACGTGACCGGCCAGTGGAGAAGCAGCAGCAGGCCGATCAAGCGCATGCCAAGCATCAACATGAAGCGTCCGATTTCATGGGCTATCTGAGTTTGTGGCAGGAGGTCGAGTCCCAGCGTAAGCACCTTTCGAAACGAAAATTTCACAGCTGGTGCAAACAGCACTTCCTCTCCTGGAACCGACTCCAGGAGTGGCATGACATCCATGCCCAGTTACGTGGCCAGATGCACGAGATGGGCTATCGTGAGAACAGTGCGGAAGCGGGTTACCAGGAGATTCATATGGCGCTGCTCAGCGGTCTGCTGAGTCATATCGGTTTCAAGGGCAAATCCCATGACTACCTTGGCGCACGCAACAGCCACTTTTTCATCTACCCGGGATCCGGGCTTTTCAAGAAGCAGCCCAAGTGGGTGCTGGCTGCCGAACTGGTGGAGACCAGCAAGCTGTATGGCAGGACCATCGCCCGGATACAACCGGAGTGGATCGAAAAGTCAGCCGGTCATCTGTTGAAGCGCAGCTACTCGGAACCCCATTGGGAGAAGCGGCGGGGACAGGTGGCCGGTTATGAGAAGGTGACCCTGTTCGGCATCACCATCGTGCCGCGCAGAAAGATCAATTTCAGTCCCGTGGATCCAGTGGTGGCGAGAGAGATCTTCATTCGTTCGGCGCTGGTGGATGGGGATTTCCATACCCGTGCCCCGTTCTGGCGACACAATCAGGAGTTGATTGCCGACATCCACGCCCTGGAAGCCAAGTCACGGCGACGGGATATTCTGGTGGATGAGGAGCGCATCTACAGCTTTTATGATCAGCGCATCCCAGAGGGTATCTCCACCGCCCCTGGTTTTGAAAAATGGCTGCGCAACCAGACTAAAAAACAGCCCAAACTGCTCTATCTGAGAGAGCAGGATCTGATGCGGGATGCCTCACAGCAGGTTTCAGCCGAACAGTTTCCCGATCGATTCAACCTGAATGGCATGCAGTTGCCTCTGCAGTACCAATTCGAACCGGGCAGTCAAACCGATGGGGTAACCCTGGTGGTGCCACAGGATGTCCTCAACCAGGTCAGTGACGCCCGCCTGCAGTGGCTGGTGCCCGGTCTGTTGCGTGAGCGGGTGATCATGTTGATTCGGGGGCTGCCGAAGGCACTGCGCCGCGCCTTTGTTCCGGTGCCGGATTTTGCCGATGCCTGTCTCAAAGGTGTTACGCCGAGCGACCGGCCACTGGTGCAAGTGCTTGGTGAGCGACTGAAAGAGTTGACCGGAGTTCATGTTCCTGAGGATGCGTGGAGTCAAACTGCGATACCTGAACACCTGCAGATGCGGCTAAAAGTCGTTGACGAGGCTGGCAAAGGGCTGGAGTCCAGTCGCGATCTGAGCGGCTTGAAGAAACGTCATGCCACCCAGAGCAGGGCAGAGCATCGTCAGCTCAGCTCACCGGAGTTGGAACAGAGCGGTATCAAGCGCTGGGACTTTCCACCCCTTCCAGAGCGGATGACGGTTACTCAGGGTGGCATCCAGCTGCAGGGCTACCCGGCCCTGATCGACGATGGGGAGAGTGTCTCGATCCGCTTGCTGGATGCGGAATTCAATGCCCGCAGACAGCACAAGGCGGGGGTTCGACGCCTGCTGATGATCAAGCTCTCCAAGGAGACCCGCTATCTGCGTAAGAACCTGACCAACCTGGATCGCATGCGCTTGCTGTATGCCAAGGTCCCACCGCCGATTCAGGGCGTGGCCGGATCCGGCAACAACAACCTCGAGGATGAGCTGGTGATCAAGGTGTTTGATCAGACGTTTCTCGACGGGCAGGCTGAAATTCGGGATAAGGAGAGTTTCGAATCCCGTTATCAAGCCTGCAAGGCTGAGCTGATGAGCAATTCGAATCGACTTTGTGAACAGTTGCTGAAGATCTTCGAGGTCTATCATCAAGCCCATCGCACCATTCACGGCATCAATCAGATCAACTGGATGAAGTCGGTGATGGATATGCGGGAGCAGCTCGATCGCCTGGTCTATCAGGGCTTTCTGCAACAGATACCCGAAGATCAGTTGAAGGAGTACCCCAGATACCTCAAAGGGTTGTTGATGCGCGCGGAAAAGCTGACTCATGCCGCAGCCAGAGACCAACAGCGGATGGCGGAGATGGCGGAACTGCTGCAGAAGTGGCAACAGTGGGATGAGCTGTGTCGAAAGGAGGCCAGAACGGATCAACGCATCGAGGAGATCCGCTGGGGACTGGATGAGCTGAGAGTCTCCCTGTTCGCCCAGGAGCTGGGTACCAAGTATCCTGTTTCCGTAAAGAGATTGTCCAAGCGTGCTCAGGAGCTGGGTCTCTGATTGTTGCTTCAGTCCGTTTCATCGAACCGTTATCCGGCAGTCATCAATTGGTCACAATCAACCGATACCATTGCAAGCGTAGGAACGTTCCCTGAAGGTCTCTAAACCGGAAAATTGATGACAGGGTCTTTCAACAAGGGGTCGTTCCGTATTCCAGTCTCGCGCCTCGAGGATAGGGGCATTAAGGTGGGTTGAAAACCCGCCTTTTTTATTTCTCCCATCACAACAACAGGATAGCTTGGATTGCTCTGCTTTTCAGAAGCTGGAGTCCGACAGGTTTCGTGCCACATTACCCGCTTACTGTTGAATCTCTGAATCACTCACATTCTTGGTGCAATGGATGCCTCATGGTAAGGTTCCTTCCCAACTTACCCTGGATAGAAGCAGGCGCTGTCACTCAGAGGCGATGCCTGTCCTGGGCCATGATGCACGAGTTTGGAGAGTATAAATGGCAGAATGTTATTGCGGTTCCGGTGTTGATTTCGATGCTTGCTGCGGACCGATCCTGGAAGGCAAAGCAGAGGCGGAAACTGCAGAAGCACTGATGCGGGCGCGCTATTGCGCCTTTGTTGTCAATAATCCGGAATTTCTGCATCAATCCCTCCATCCGGATCACCGTCACGACCATGACGTCAATGCCACCCGGCGTTGGGCGGAGAACTCCGAGTGGCTGAAGTTGGAAGTGGTCGACTCTTCAGCAGGTGGAGCAGACGACGAGCAGGGAAGTGTGGAGTTTATCGCCACCTATAAAGAGCTGGGGATGATTCGCCCGCATCACGAAATCAGCCGTTTCATCAAACAGGATGGCAACTGGTATTTTGTCGACGGTGAATTGGTCGCTCCCCAGACCGAGGTGCGTAAACAGCCGAAAGTCGGTAGAAATGACCCCTGTCCCTGCGGCAGCGGTAAAAAGTACAAGAAGTGTTGTGGGGCCTGAGACGAATAGAATTTGCGCCCAATGCTGCTGAAGAAAAGCTAAGAGATTAACCGCGAATGAACACCAATTACCGCGAATCTCCGCAAACAGTGGCCGCAATGTGGAAGTTATTCGCGGCATTTTGCGGTGACTCGCGTTCATTCGCGGCTTATCCTATTAAATAATTGCCATTTGGGCCTGAGACTTTTTAATTCTTGGTGTGGCCGGCTGTTTCAAGTTTCAATTGGCAGCGCCGACACCTTAGATAACTGAACAACTCAAGGATCAGTCGTGACTCTATTGACGATGAAAACAGCCAGAGATTGCCTGGGAACCCTGTTCCTGGCCGGGCTTGTTTTTGTCGTGCCACTGGCTGCCGAAGCGGAGATCTACAAGTACAAGGACTCCAGGGGCGGTATCCATTTCACCGATAAACCGATGAAGGGCAACTACCGGCTGCTCTGGCGCAGCGGCAAGCAGCAGAGTCGCAAGAGCCGCTTCAGTATGGAAAAGTACAGGCAAAACAAAGCGGAAGTCTCACCCTACATCGATGACATCGCGAAACAGCTGCATCTCCATCCTGGACTCCTGCATGCCATCGTCAGAGTGGAATCGGCCTACGATCCCCGGGCTGTCTCCCACAAAGGGGCACAGGGGCTGATGCAACTGATGCCGGCAACGGCAAAACGGTATGGTGTGGAAAACTCCTACGATCCCCGACAGAACCTGCGGGGAGGGGCAACCTATCTCAAAGATCTGCTGAGAATGTTCGAGTACGACATCAAGCTGGCGCTGGCGGCTTATAATGCCGGTGAGAATGCGGTGCTCAAGTACGGCAAGCAGATTCCACCCTATCCTGAAACCCAGAAATATGTGAAGAAGGTGCTGAACGAATTCGAGAAAAATCGTTTGGCGATGCTGAACTGATTCGGATTAAATCCTGCTACCGATTCACCCCACTGCCATAATGCGGCTGAAATTGAACTATTGGGTTGCCGGGCTAATAGAACCCGTCAGCTGAACTGTTCAGAGTTCCATTCAAGGATCAATCGATCGATGGAGATCACATCGTCGCTCGAAATCTCGGTGATGCGAAAACCGCTCCAAAAGCTCTCCGGATGGGAGGCTTCAGTAGACCATACCGCTTCTGCACTGAATGCCACCGGCTTCTGCGCCTCCTGGGATGAGGGATCAACCAGATTCAGTTGGTAGACGGTGCCGATCAGCATCGGTTCCTGGCTGAGTAGCATGAAGCCCTCAGCGCTGATATTGACAATACGCCCCAGTGTGTTGCCGGTGACCTGGTCCTGGATCTCTAAAACCTGATCAGCCACTTTCCGGGGGGATTGACGTTGTTCTTGCATACTTACTCCTTAGGGCCCATTGGGTTGATGTTAACGAGCTTCTTTACCGTCATTCTCGTCGTCATCAATCAGCTCACTGGCGATATCTTCGGTGGTTTTCAGTGAGCGCTGCAGCATGCGCCGGATGGCATGCAGGGTTCTTTCGACAAATGGGTCGCCACTGTCTTCCAGGATGGTGGATTCACCACTCAGAATCTCTTGCGCAAGGGTCCTCAATGGTTTGATGGCGGTCTGCACGCCCGCACGGTCGACGAACATGCATGAAGCGGTCAGCGGGCTCAGCCAGGAGAGCTTGACCTTCTTCGACTCGCCGCTCTGGGTATCGTGAATTTCAAACCAGGTGCCGAAGCGAATCTTACGCAACTTCTCCATCATCGCGGCTTCGTCTTGCGGGATCTCATCTTCATCCGTTGCTGCTTTCGCATCGGCCTCACTGGCAACCGGCTTGCTCGGCACAGCCTTCAGCTGTGGCTTGCCAGCGGTCTCTTCTGCTTCTGCTGCCTTTTCTGCCTCTTTTGGTTCCGCAGGTGCCGGTTTTTTCGGTGCCTGTTTGAGGGCCAGTTCCGAGGCGATGGATGTGGATTCCGCGCTGCTCAACAAGCCGAACAGCGTCTGGCTCTTCTCCTGATGGAAGCCACCCAGGGAGGCTAATCCCTGCTCGATCGCCTTGCGCAGATCGGGCAGACCCTGCTCCAGCTCTTCACGCTCCTTCTCCGATTTTGGTTCGAACGCCCAGGCGATCTCATCGGCGATGCGCAAGGCTTCCTTCCAATCCTCGCTCATCTCACCGTCTGGATGGCGCAGCAGCACGAAGATCAGTTTGTCCACCCAGGTCTGCTCAAGAAACTCTTTGGCCGGTCTTGGCAAATGCTCACTGAAGGAGCGTGCTTTCATCTCCTGAGAGGCGCGCTGGCGGGCAATATTCAGCTTCTCACGGCCCTTGATGGAATCCTGTGCGCGTTTTTCGAGTATGTCCGATTTGCGGCGGAACTCATCCATCCGCTTCTTGAAATTATCCAGCAGCGTACCGAACAGGCTGACGTTATCGGAAAACTCTTTCAGAACCCGGTCGACCACATTCTGCATATCGGGGTAGATGCCCCGTTTCAGATTGCGTTCGTCGATCCAGTGGCTACCCGCTTCAACCAGCGCATCAAGCAGTTGTCTGGCCTCGTGGCTGCTGTCGGTCAGCAGTTTCCGATCGATAATCGCAACCTTCAGATAGGGGGTATGCAGGTGACTGATCAGAGCCTTCGCCACCGCCGGCAGAACAGGATCGTTGAGCATGTACTCAAATAGCATGCCCACCAGGTCGATGGTGTCCTCATCGGCTGCTTCAAGCCGGTCTGCTCCAACCTCTGCGTAGAGTTTGTGCCGCTCCTCGGCCAGGGTATGTTTTACCCGATTGAGAAACTGCTCGTCGATCTCGATATTGGCAATCGCAGTGCCTGGCGCATTCACATCCGGTACATATTCGAAACGTTTTTCCGGCTGAATGTTGTCGAGGGCGCTGACCAGATTCTCCTGGGTGGCGGGTGGTGAGGCACCAGGTTGTCTGCCGGCAGCCTGCGCGGCATTGGCCTTGGCCTTGGCCTTTTCAGGTGATACCCGCCTGCGGTTTGCCATCATCTCCAGAATCGAGCCAAACAGCTCTTCGCCCAACTCTTCCTGGGTCTGTTCTGTGGCGGTTTCCGATTGCTCCCCATCTTTTTCTTTGGCGTCACCCCGGTCGGAATCGGGTGATTTCTGGATGGAGGGGCGTAAGTGGGGCAGTACACCAGCCTCTTTCAGGCTGTTGTTGAAGTCGTCATAGATGGAGCCGAGCTGCTTCAATACATACTTATCGAACAGGGCCAGAATGATGACTTTGATGCGTGATTCCAGACCGAGGGCATCGATGGCTTCATTGAAGGCATGCGCCAGATGATGGGGGCCGGAGGGAATCTGTTTGTGTTTGACGCTATGTCCACCACTGACCACACTCAGTCTCTGACCCAGTGCATAGAGCTGAGCGCGGTGGTGACCGACGGTGCGGCTGATCATGTTTTCCAGCGCGGTGTTGACGTCCATCGCCTCCTGATCGACCAACTCGAGTTCGGTATCCTCATCCAGGCTTGAGAAACTGTCGATTTCAGGCTGATCACGCCAGAATTTGTCAAAACCCTCATTCACCAGCTCGCGGAACTCATGCTCCACCAGGCCATGACGGTTACGGATCATCGCCATGGCTTCGAAAAAGCGGTTCTGTACCTCGTTGGTTTCCGCTTTCTGGGCAAAGCTCGTGAGTGCCTTGTCGGTGTTATTGAAAAGCTCCGTCATCAATGCATTGATATAGACAAGGGCCGTATCCCTGCAACGATTGAGCAGTGGCTGAAACTGACTCTGATATCTGTTTTTTCTGTCTTGAGTAGACACCATCGACGGGTCCTTCAATGGATAGTTGGTAAGCTTGCCAGCATCTTATTACATTTTATCATGCGGCAAACATACCAAGTTCTGAGTAAAGCGCTATCCGACAAAGATTAGCATGAAGAACACATTAGATGAATATTATCTTTCGTGAACATGCGTGAATCGCGCTCTTTCCGTGTGTTCGTTTTTTCAATCATCACCGATGATTCTGTCGTCGTTATTACTCGGTGCCAGCAAGGTCTCCCCCTGGCCGATGGTTTTTGCGAATACCATCCGATAGGTGGAGCCATCCTCCTCCTGATGGGCGGCGCGAAGCGTTTTGACCTTTTCCCGTGCCGGTTTGTACTTCTCCTCTTCATCGAGGAACTCCAGAGTCTGATCTGCTTTGACTTTGAAAATGAAAAATGGCATCTGACTGCATACTCCTGAATTTTCTTACTATCTTTATCAAGCTTCCTGTCATTATGTCGCTAACTAATGATAGAGGATAGCTTTATAAACCATTCTGGTTTCGGAGAATATCGATTAAACCTTGTAAAATCAGTAAATTGATTGTTTTTTGGTTGGCTGGGTGAATTCCTGATGAGGGGCGTGGCATGACTCCGCAACAACTTGTGATTGAGCTTGATCAGTTGGTCTCTTTACCCGATGTCTGTGTGAAGGTGAATCGCCTGATCGATGCACCGAACTATTCAGCATTGACCCTAGGTGATCTGATTGCCCAGGATTCGGATCTATCAGCGCGTCTGCTGAGCGTAGTGAACAGTGCTTTTTTTGGTATGCAGGCACCGGTGGAGACCATCTCAAGGGCGATTACCGTGATCGGTACGGAAGAGTTGCGCAACCTGGTGATGGCGACCACCGCAGCCAGGGTATTCACCGGCATTCCAGGTGATCTGGTAGATATGGCTGAGTATTGGCGCTACTCCATCACCACCGGAGTGGTGGCGGGCGAACTGGCCGGCCACTGCAACGTGCTGCACAGTGAGCGGCTGTTCGTCATGGGGGTTCTGCACGATATCGGACGCCTTGCCATCTATCTCAAGCTACCCCAGGAGGCGCGGGATATTCTTCTGATCACCGGGGGAGAATATGGGCTGCTGGCGGATACTGAACAGGAGGTTCTGGGGTTTACCCATATGGATGTGGGCGAGGCTCTGTTGAGAAAGTGGAAGCTGCCTGAAAGCATCATCGATGTGGTGGCCTGCCATCACAGGCCATCAACCACCAGGACCCATCAACTGGAAACGGCCTTGTTGCATATCTCGGCAGCGATCGCCGATGCGGACCTGAACGGTTACTCTCATGAGGAGATTTGCGAACAACTCGATGAGGGTGTCTGGCAGATCACCGGTCTGCAACCGCAAGCGATTGACAGCTACCTGGAAGCAGTTCCCGATAAGGTGCTGGAGATCATGGATGTGGTATTGGCGCCGAAGGTGAAAGCGCGTATGCGCGAAACCCAGCTGACCAAGAGCTGAGCGCGGATTCAAACAACGATCTTAATAAGACTCAGGCTTTGAGCCCCAAGCAGGGTAGAATAGGGTCTCATGTTGAGACTCTACCAATCCAATCAACTCGAAATACTGGCGCGGCAACTGGCCGAGGTGCTGGCTACCCCAGCGCTATCACCTCTGCAGAGCGAGCAGATTGTGGTCCAGCATCCGGGAATGGGACGCTGGCTGTCACAGCGGATTGCCACTCAACTGGGGATCAGCGCCAACCTGCAGTTTCCCCTGCCGGCAACTTTTCTCTGGCAACTGTTTGAACAGCTGTTGCCGGATGTACCTCATCTGGATAGCTATCAACCGAAGCGTCTCGCCTGGCGTATCCAGCAACTGCTGGCCAGTCAGAGCGGGCAGCCTGAATATGCAGCGATAAGCAAATATCTCTCGGACGGTGGGGATTTGCGCCGCTTTCAACTGGCTCAGCAACTGGCCCGGCTGTTTGATCAATATCTGCTCTATCGCCCCGATTGGATTCACGCCTGGCAGGCCGGTGAGTCTGCCGTATCAGGTGATCACTGGCAGGCGGATCTCTGGCGCAAGCTGGTGGCCCAGGAGAGCAGACACTGGGTCCATTTTCAGCAGCAGCTGTTCCAGTCGATCGACACGGCCAAGCCGCTCAAAGCGAGCAATCCCAGGGTCTGCATCTTCGGTGTGCCTTCCCTCTCGCCAGGCTATCTGCAGATCATTCGCTATCTTGCCAACTGGATCGATGTACACCTGTTTCTGCTCAATCCATGCCAGGCTCACTGGGCAGAGATTGTCACCCCGGAGGAGCAGGCCCGACTCTCTCTGACGGCTTCGGGAGAGGATCTCTATCTGGATCTGGGACACCCGTTGCTGGCTACCCTGGGACGCCAGGGGCGGGACTTTTTTGCCGCCATCAACGAGATGGATCCCGGCAGTGAGGAGGCCTTCGCTCAGCAGCCCGATGAGAACCTGCTGCATCGGCTGCAGAACCAGATACTGAATCTCGAACCACCAGAGGGTGGTGCTGAAGCGGACGACTCCATCCGCTTTCAGCTCTGTCATAGTCCGATGCGCGAGGCCGAGGTGCTCTACGATCAGTTGCTGGCGGCGTTGGATGAGTTGCCCGGCTTGCGGCCTGATGAGATCCTCGTCATGACAACCGATATCGAGCGCTATGCGCCTTTGCTGGAAGCGGTCTTTGCCGCCCCGGGAGAGCGCCCGAAAATTCCCTATCGGATCAGCGATCATTCGATCCAGCGGAGTAATCCGCTGGCAGAAGGGCTGATGAGTCTGTTATCCCTGCCTGGCTCCCGCTATGGAGTGACCGAGCTGTTGGCGCTGCTGGAACAACCCGCAATCAGAGCGCGTTTCGGACTCGATGAGGCCGGCCTGGAAAAGGTGATTCAGTGGCTTGATCAGGCATCCATCCGTTGGGGACGGGATGGCGCCAATAAAGTGGATTTCGGCCTGCCTGAGGAGGATCGCAACACCTGGCGGGCAGGCTTACGCCAACTGATGCTGGGATATGCGCTGGCCGATCACGGCGAGAACCTGTGGCGTGGGGTCTATCCATTGGACGCGGTGGAAGGATCAGAGACCCGCTGGCTGGGAGGTCTGCTGTCATTCACCGAAGCGGTGTTCGAACTGGATCAGGTTTTTGCCGAGTCAGTGACACCACAGCAGTGGCAGAAAAGGCTGACCGATACGATCGAGTGCTTCTTTGCCGTGGAGAGCAGTTCAGAACAGGATCTGATCGGGGTACGCAGCTGCATCGAACAGCTGGTGGAGGAGACCGGTGATGCGGGCGACCAGGTAACGCTCTCCCTGGCGTTGCTCAGGCATCGTTTGGGCGATCTGTTCGAGCAGCCCATGGAGCGGGGTTTTTTGGGCGGTGGTGTGAATATCTGTGCCTTGGCACCAATGCGCAGCCTGCCGTTCCGGGTGATCTGTCTGCTGGGAATGAACGATGGCCAGTTTCCACGTCAGCCGCAGGAGCTGGGGTTCGATCTGATGCGGCGGGAGTTTCGTAACGGGGATCGATCCCGCCGGGTGGACGACCGCTACCTGTTTCTCGAAACCCTGCTGTCGGCCCGTCAGCGTCTGATCATCAGCTACTGTGGCCAGAGTCAGCGGGACAACATGCCGGTGCCGGCCTCTGTGGTGGTCGAGGAGTTGCGGGACTGTCTGCAGCAGATGGTAGGGGAGGCCGGCCTTGCCCGGATTACCCACCGGCATCCGCTGCAACCCTTCTCACCGGACTATTTTCGAAGTGGCGCCGATCTCTTCAGTTACTCGACAGAGATGCGTGAAGCGGCCATGACCGTTGGCCGGGGCAGGGCGATCGATCTACCCTTGGTTGATCAACCGCTGGCAGCGGCTGAGTCACAGGAGGTGATCGAACTGGATCAGCTGATACAGTTTTTCGAGAACCCCCAGCGACACTTTGCCCGGCTTCGATTGGGTATCAATCTGGAGGCGGCGGAGCAGCTGCCGGAGGAGCGCGAGCGATTTGCCTACGACCGTTTCGAGCAGAGCGATCTGGAACATCAAATAGTCGATCTGCTACTCCAGGAGCATCCGCCTGAGCAGCTGTTCGAGCTGTTCGATGGTCGAGGTCTGTTACCACATGGGCAGGCGGGCGGGCTGGCATTCGAAGCGATGCTGGAGCGGGCTCAGTCGATGACCAGCCGGATTGCAGACAGTCAGGGGGAGCGGCTGCAAGCGCCACTAGTGGTGGAGATCCCCTTTGAACAGAACAGGCTGAGCGGTTATCTGCGAACGGTCAACCGTTCAGGACTGCTGGCCTACAACACCGCCGGGCTCTATCCATACCACTTGGTCAAGGCGTGGATTCGACATCTGGTGCTGAATTATTTACGCCCCCAGGGGGTCACTCTGGAGACCCGTTTACTGGAGGCTGATCGGGACGGCCGTTTCACGCCGGTCGAGCAGCCTGAGGCCCATCTGCAGAAACTGATGCAGGCCTATCAAACCGGTATGCAGACCCCACTGCCATTCTATCCGGGGACCTCCTGGCAGTTTGTTGAGCGCTATCTGCAGGGGGATCCGGAGAAGGCGCAAAAGGAGGCCGATAGAAAGTGGTTCGGCAGCAGCCACCACAGTGGGGATGTGAGCAAACCCTACAATCAACTGCTCTATCAGGGCCACGCCCTGGATCAGCAGGCTTTTGCGCAGACCAGCCTGACACTGCTGCAGCCTCTGATGCAGCATCTGGAGTGGCACTGATGGCAGCGGATTCAGGTATGAAGATCGAGCGCTTCTCTCTGCAGGGGATCAATCTGGTCGAGGCCAGTGCGGGGACCGGCAAGACCCACACCCTCTCCAGTCTCTATCTGAGGCTGCTGCTGGAGCAGGGATTGATGCCCCAGTCGATCCTGGTGATGACCTACACCAAGGCGGCCACCGCAGAGCTGAAAACCCGCATACGTCAGCGGATTGTCGAAGCCAGGCAGTGGTTTCTAGGAGGCGAAACCCCAGATCCACTGTTACAGGCGATCGATCAGAAAGTGGCGGACAGATCCCTGGCGGTACGTCAGCTCGATCTGGCTCTGGCCAGTTTCGATCGGGCTGCGATCTTCACCATTCATGGATTCTGCCAACGGGTGCTGACCGAATTCGCTTTCGAAAGCGGACAGTCCTTCACCACGGCACTGGTCCCCGATCAGGCGGAACGGCTGCAGCAGATCGCGGATGATTTCTGGCGGCTTGAGATGTCCAGGCTGCCGAAGCAGTTCTTCAGCGCCCTGCAGGGCTGGATTGCCACGCCCGATCAACTGCTCGCAAGGCTCAAGCCGGCGCTTGGAAAACCCTATCTTCGGGTGAGTGGTGCGGCATGGCCAGATAATCTGGCGAGCTTGGAACAGCAGGCAGAGGAGGCATTGCAGCAGCTACGTGCCTGCTGGTATGCGGAACGGGAGCAGGTGGAGAAACTGCTGAGCGAAAAACAGGTGCTGAAAGGATATCAAGCCAACTGGCTGGCGAGCTGGTTTGAAAAGATGGATCTGTGGCTCAACGGTAATCTCTATGAGGCCCCATTCGACAAGGTGATCCGTTTTACCCCGGAGGTGATCGCTGAGGCGGTGAAAAAGGGTAAAACAGCGCCGGAAAACCCGTTTTTCAATGCCCTGGCGGACTATCTGCCGCTCTCCGAGCGGTCTGTGGCCGCCTTCCATCAGGCCAAGGTGGCCTGGCAGGCCCGTCTATACGACTATCTGCAACAGGAGTTGCCCCGCCGTCAGGTGGAAGCGGGGGAGTGGTCCTATGACGATCTGCTGTTGCAGCTCCATCAGGCGCTGCAAGCGGATCGATCCGGCCAGCTTTGCGGACTGCTGCGCAGCCGCTATCGGGTCGCTCTGGTGGATGAGTTTCAGGACACCGATCCGATTCAGTATGAGATCCTGCATCGGATCTACGCGGAATCGGAACAGCCACTGATCCTGGTCGGTGATCCGAAACAGGCGATCTACAGTTTTCGCGGCGCTGACATCTACACCTATCTGCAAGCCAGGGATGGCGCCGGGGGGCGACGCCATACCCTGGATACCAACTGGCGCTCCACTCCGGATATGGTGCAGGCGATCAATCGTCTGTTCAGTTTTTCACCACGTCCCTTCTACGACCACCGAATCGGCTTCCAACCCACCGACGCGGCTGAACGAGCCCGGGATCAGCTGACCGAACAGGGCCGGCCTGGCGCGGCGCTGCAGATCTGGCGATTGCCGGCCGAGGAGGGCCTATCGGTTGAGACGCTGCGTCAATCCGTTGCGGAAACCACCGCGGCGGAGATCGCCAGTCTGCTCTCGGCGGATGATTCGAGACAGGTCAGGATCGGCGCAAGGCGGTTGCTCGGCAGCGATATTGCCATTCTGGTGCGTACCCACACACAAGCCAGCAGCCTGGCAATGGCACTGGCCGCAAAGGGCATAGCCAGCGTACGCAGCAGTCAGCAGAGTGTCTATTGGAGTGCTGAGGCTGAGGCGTTGGAGCGGGTCTTGATCGCACTGCTCGAGCCGCACCGGGAAGCGGTTGTACGAGGGGCACTGGCTACCCCACTGTTTGGTTGGAGCGGGGCTGAGATCGATCGCCTGAATGAGGAAGAACCGTTGCAGAGTCAGGTGACCCGCCAGTTCTTCGACCACCATCAGGTCTGGCGCAGCAGTGGCTTCATGGTCATGATCCGCGGGCTGATGACCGAGTTCAGCATGGAGAGCCGGATGCTCGAGTATCACGATGGGGAGCGTCGCCTGACCAATCTCTACCATCTGCTGGAGCTGCTGCAACAGCATGAGAATACCCAGCGCCCCGGTATGGAGGGGATGCTGAAGTGGTTCTCTCAGCAGCGCCAGTCCAGTGCCCAGGATGAGGAGCGCCTGCTGCGTCTGGAGAGCGATGGGGATCTGGTGAAAATCGACACCCTGCACCACAGTAAAGGTCTGGAGTACGGCGTCGTCTTCTGCCCCTACCTGTGGGATGAATCGGCGGAAAAACGCAGCGACTGGCCGTTTCTGTTTCACGATCCACTGGATAACGATGCGGCGGTGCTTGAACTGGGCTCAATGGCTATGGAGCAGAACCGGGTATACCGCCAGCAGGAGAAGCTGGCTGAGAGCATCCGGCTTGCCTATGTGGCGCTGACCCGATCCCGTTACCGTTGTTATCTGCCCTGGGGACTGAGCAAACAGAATCGTCATGGGGCGCTCTGCTGGCTGCTGCACAGTCGTGGCACTGCGCAACCGCCAAAGCAATTGAGCGACTGGTTGTCGACGGCCAAGGCGCTGCAGCCGAGTGATGATGAGGCTCAGCTGAGTGCATTGGCGGCATCCGCGGGCACGGCCATTTCTGTCGCGCCATTGCCCGAATTTGATGTGGCTGGGCAGCTCTCCCTGGCACTACCCCCTGAACTCACCCCGGCCCGACACTTCAGCAAAACCGTGCCGAAACATCAGCAGGTCGCCAGTTTCTCATCCCTGATCGCCGGCTTGCCGGAGGATCTGCCGGATCATGACGGCATTGAGGCAAGCGACAACACTGCCCCCGAGTTCGAATCGCGGCTCGATGTGCATGGCTTCCCCAGAGGGGCCGGGCCCGGCAGTTGCCTGCATGCGATTCTTGAAAATCTCGACTTCCAGCAAAACGACCAGGCCGCGTTGCAGCAGCTGGTTGAAGAGAAGCTGTTGCTCTACGGAATCGATCTGCAGTGGCGTGAGTTGGTGGCACAGTGGATGCAGATTCTATTGACCACCCCACTGACTGAAAACGGACTGCAACTGGGGCAGATACCGGCCAGCCAACGTCTCAACGAGATGGCCTTTCAGTTCCCGGTCAGCGCCTTCAACACCCGGCAGATAAGTCAGCTGGCGGAACGCACCCGCTTCAGTCATGCCCCGGGTCTGATTGCCGGCCTGGGTGGGTTGGGGCGCGACAGTGTGGATGGTTATCTGAAAGGCTACATCGACCTGGTTTTTGAATCTCAGGGGCAATATTTTCTTGCTGACTACAAATCGAACTGGCTCGGTATCGACTACCCGGCCTACCACCAACAGGCGCTGACCGAGGCCATGGCTTCGCACCACTATCCACTGCAGTATGTGCTCTACACCCTGGCGCTGCATCGCTATCTGCGGTTGCGAATCCCTGACTATGACTATGAGAAACAGTTCGGTGGCGTCTTCTATCTCTTCCTGCGGGGCATGCGCCCGGAAGGGGGGCCGGGCATGGGCATAGTGCAGGAGCGGCCACCGGCGGAATTCATCAACGCCATGGATGAGATGATCGGAGAGCCGCCATGAGTGCCGGAGCCGAGCATCACCCGTTCGATCAGACCGCGGCCCTGCTGAAACGGCTGCGTGACAACAATCTGCTGGCGGATCTGGACACCCATATGGCGATGTTCCTGCTGCAGCAGGCGGATCAACCATCGCTGCAACTGGCTCTGGCCGTCGCCCTGACCTGTCGGGCGACCGATGAGGGGCACGTCTGCGTCGATTTGAGTCAACAGGCGGAGCAGGCACTGCTGCCCGGAATCGACCCGACAGTCACAACCCCGCCACTCGATGAGTGGCGCAAGCTGTTGCTCGACAGTGGTGTGGTTGGTAGCCCGGGCAGTCGGCAGCCACTGGTGCTGGATGATCAGGAGAGACTCTATCTGCATCGATACTGGGACTATGAGCAGCGCCTGGCAAGCGCACTCCTGCAACGAGCAGACGCGCATGAGGTGATGCTGGACAAGGCGCAATTGAGCGCAGGCCTGAAGCAACTGTTTCAGCCGTCAGAAGAGCTTGAGACCGATTGGCAGCAGGTCGCAGCAGCCAATGCCCTGTTGTCGAATCTGACGGTGATCTCCGGCGGTCCGGGGACCGGAAAAACCTCCACCGTGGTGCGCATCCTGGCTTTGCTGCGCCAACAGCCCGAAGGCGCTGCGCTGCGCATCGGCCTGGCCGCGCCAACCGGTATGGCAGCGGCCCGGCTGCAGCAATCGATCCGGGACGCCAAACAGCGCCTGCCCCTCTCAGCGGAAGCGCTGGAGGCGATTCCCGAGCAGGCCTCCACCCTGCATCGGCTGCTCGGAGTCACGGCGCAGGGTACCGGTTTTCGGCACCATGGGGAGAATCCCCTGCTGTTGGACGTGCTGATCCTGGATGAGGCCTCGATGGTGGATGTGGCACTGATGGCGAAAATGCTGGATGCACTGCCCAGTCAGGCCAGACTGATCCTGCTGGGGGATCGGGATCAGCTCGCTTCGGTGGAGGCGGGTGCGGTACTGGGGGATATCTGTGCCGGTTGCGAAGGTCCCAGTGCGGAATCGGCCACGACCCTGGCACAAATTACCGGCCAGCTGATTGAGCCGATGCCCCGCGCCGACAATCCCCTGCAGGATCGGGTGGTGCTGCTACGCCACAGTTACCGCTTCAGTGCCGAGAGTCCGATCGGTCGTCTGGCGACGGCGATCAATCGGGCGGAGGCTGACCAGGCGATCCAGCTGATTCAGCAGGGAACCCCAGAGAACCAGTTGACCTGGCTGAACGATGAGACCGAGACCGTTGCACTTGGTGCGGCCCATTTTGCTCAACTCGGCCGGGCGATTGAGCGGGGTGATTCTGTCGAGGCCCTGTTCGAACATCTGCATGCCTTTCGCATCCTGGCCGCACTGCGGGAAGGAGCTGCGGGTGTCGTGCAGCTCAACCAGGGCATCACCAGCCGACTCAGAGAGCAGGGGGCCATTCCCCAGCAGGCAGCCTGGTATGTGGGGCGGCCGGTGATGTTGACCCGCAACGACTACCAACTCAATCTCTACAACGGAGAGACTGGGATCGTATTGCCCCATCCGGACGGCTCCGGCGAGCTGTCGGTCGCCTTCAACGGCGCCGACGGCGGGATTCGCTGGGTCTCACCATCCCGCTTGCCCTACTGTGAAACCGTCTATGCCCTTACGGTGCACAAGAGTCAGGGGTCGGAATTTCAGCGGGTGCTGTTTCATCTGCCGAAGCAGGATTCGCCGGTGCTCTGCCGTGAGCTGGTCTATACCGCCGTCACCCGGGCAAAGCAGCAGTTCAGTCTGGTTGGCGCGGAAGCGGTTTTCAGAACCGCCTTACTCAGAGGCATGCAGCGCCAGAGCGGCCTCAGCGACCGGCTTAAACAATTCTCCTAGCGACGGTTTGCAGCAGCAGAGTGCCGCATTCACGGGATTGCCCAAAACACCACGCCTGGAAACGACCCGTAGAAGACGGGGAGAGCAGATATTTTGCTGAGCACATAAAAAATAACTTGGGTTGGATAACTCCTGGTTGTGGTAGGGTATGGGCTGTTTGAATACTGGTGTGAGTGCACAAGCTCATACAATTAAATAAAAAACAGTGGGTTACGGCTCTTTTCAAGAAATTGAAACAGATCAATCAAGGGGCCAATCGATCGAATCCACTGACTACAAAATCGGCAGAACCGAACTGCCCTCGGTGACGAGGCAAATCGGCCATAAGAATTTAGTGATCTAAGCGAAGGAGAAGAAACGTCATGATTAATCCCGTTGGTTCAACAGAACTACAGCCTTTGTTTGTCTATGACCCAGATACTCACCACAGTCTCTCCCACGAGGCGGAATCACTGCCCTCCGTAGTGATCAGCTCACAGGCCGCCGGTAATGCGGTAATGATGGGTGCAGGCTACTTCAACCCGCTGAAAGGCTACATGTCGGTCGCTGACGGGATGGGTGCAGCTGAGAAGATGACCCTCACCGACGGCAGCTTCTTCCCGGTGCCCGTGCTCTGCCTGGTCGAGAGTACCGATGCAATCGGTGACGCCAAGCGCATCGCCCTCAGAGATCCCAACATGGAAGGCAACCCTGTGTTGGCGGTGATGGACATCGAAGCCATCGAAACCGTCAGCGATGAGCAGATGGCTGTGATGACCGACAAGGTCTACGGTACTTCCGATCCGGAGCATCCCGGTGTGGCGGCGTTCAACGGCCAGGGACGCATTGCTCTGTCCGGTCCGATCCAGGTACTGAATTTCTCCTACTTCCAGGCTGATTTCCCGGATACCTTCCGCACTGCGGTTGAGATCCGTAACGAGATCCAGGAGCGCGGTTGGAAGAAGGTCGTTGCCTTCCAGACCCGTAATCCGATGCATCTGGCCCACGAAGAGCTGTGCCACATCGCCATGGATCGTCTCGGCTGTGACGGCCTGGTGATCCACATGCTGCTGGGTAAACTGAAGAAAGGTGATATCCCTGCACCGGTTCGTGATGCCGCCATCCGCAAGATGGTCGAACTCTACTTCCCGCCGAACAGCGCGATGGTGACCGGTTACGGTTTCGATATGCTCTACGCCGGTCCCAGAGAGGCGGTTCTGCATGCCTATTTCCGTCAGAACATGGGCGCCACCCACTTCATCATCGGGCGTGATCACGCCGGTGTGGGTGACTACTACGGCGCTTTCGACGCGCAGACGATCTTTGAGAATGAAGTGCCGGCCGGCGCCATGGAGATCGAGATCTTCAAGGCCGACCATACCGCCTACTCGAAGAAACTCAACAAGGTTGTGATGATGTGCGAAGCACCGGATCACAGCAAAGAGGATTTCGTACTGCTGTCAGGCACCAAGGTGCGTGAGATGCTGGGACAGGGCATTGCGCCTCCCAAAGAGTTCTCCCGTCCTGAGGTGGCTCAGATCCTGATGGATTACTACCAGTCAATAAAATAACAATTGACTCGATAAGAAAAAAATTGCCCGCTTTATGCGGGCATTTTTTTTGTTGCAAGCTTATTATGGAGACGCTTTAAAAATCTTCAGCTCAACTGTTCTCCCGACAGAGGTCGGCTTCTGCCTCGATCATCATCTCAACGATCACTTCAATCTCATCGGGATTGGTTTCCGCCAACTCCCTCAGCTCGGCACAGCTGAACAGCAACATATCATTCATGACAAACACCAAATAGAATATTATTAATTACTAATATAGATTGAATCTCTCCTTAGGTCAAGTCCATTGCTGGTTGGGGGATGGGAATCACACGATATTTTGATGTGTTAATGACCTCAGTATCAGCCAGATTTAAGGTAAACTAGAGACTGTTAAGGCACTGACGCCCGGCGAATTCCAGCTCTGAATATGTCAAATCGCAAAATCACCTTCATCAACCCCCCCTATGACTCCATTGCCAAGGGGTATGAGTTCGTCAAGGAGATCACCAACAACTCCCCGTCGCTGGGATTGATGTACCTGGCGGCCGAGGTGAGAGAGCACGGCTATGAGCCGGAGATCATCGAAAGCAACATCATGAACCTCTCCATCGAGGGTGTGGTGGAGCGGGTGGTCGAGCGGGCGCCCGCCTATGTAGGCATCACCCTTTTCACCGTGGGTGTCTGGAATACCGCCACCATCGCCCAAGCGATCAAAGAGAAGCTGCCGGAGACGATCATCATCATTGGCGGTCCCCACGTCTCCTCCATGGGGAAGGAGACCATGGAGCGCTTCAGCCAGTTCGACTATGCGGTAACCGGTGAAGGGGAGAAGACCCTGATGGATCTGCTGCGGGCCATCGAAGGGGAGGGCAAGCTCACCGAGGTGCCTGAACTGATCTATCGGGATGGCCCGTTCATCAACCAGACCCAGGGCCGGGCGATCAACCGGGATCTGGACTACCTGCCGATGCCGGCCTGGGACCTGCTGCCCGATTTTCCCCAGGCCTATAAGCCGGCCATCTACGACTATCCGCGTGGTCCGGTGGCCACCATCGCCGCCTCCCGGGGCTGTCCTTTCCACTGCAAGTTCTGCGACACATCCACCTTCGGCGACCGGGTCCGCTACTACTCACCGGCCAAGGTGGTGGAGATGATGCGGCATTTGAAACAGACCTACGGCATCCGCCATGTGATGTTCGTCGACGACCTGTTTCTGGCCAGCCGCAAGCGGGCCTCTGAGTTCTGCAAGATCCTCATCGAGGAGGGGCTCAACATGACCTGGTCCTGCACCTCCCGGGTCGACACGGTGCATGAGGATGTACTGGCGCTGATGAAGAAGGCGGGCTGTTGGGAGATCAGCTTCGGTCTGGAGAGCGGTTCCCAGGAGATGCTGGAGAAGATGGTCAAGTCCGCCAAGGTGAAGGACTCGGAGCGGGCGGTAAAGATGACCGCCGCCGCAGGCATCCGCACCAAGGGGCTATTCATGCTCGGCTATCCCGGCGAGACGGTGGACTCCATCGAGGAGACCAAGCAGTTCGTACGCAACATCCCCATGACCATCATGAACCTGACCAAGTTCACCCCCTACCCAGGCTCGCCCATCTACTACGACCTCTACGGCTCGAACATCCGGGACGATCACTGGGAGAAGATGAACGGCATGAACTTTCTCTGGTCCCCGGAAGGGATCAGTATCGATGAACTGGACAAACACTATCGGCAGATGCTGGTCTCCTTCTACCGACGGCCCGCGATCAGCTGGCACTACACCTGGTTATCGCTGCTCTATCCGCAGCATATGATCCGGCTGATCAAATTCGGCGCCCATTTTGCAAAATACAAAGTCACCAATCTGATTCGCAAACCGGCCCTTGAAAGCGAGAGCTGAAGCTTCCTTTCGAACATCGACTCCAGACCGATACCCAACTTATCGAGAAGGTCTTTTCTCTGGCTTCTTAGCCGCCAATGGACGCAAAGAACCGCGAAATGCCACTAATCACTTGGGTGATTGATTTCATAATGCCTCGCTAGATTGATTGTTGTCATACCGGCGCATACCGACTGCTGTTTGGGAAATTGGTGGGGCATGGCCCCACCCTACGATTGAGTTCAGGGTGTAGGGTGGGGCCATGCCCCACCTAAAAGGTTTGAGTAAGCACCATCCAGGGCTATTTAAGATTGCCTTATACAGATTACGAATCTTTGATTATGAATCACTGCCATGGCTTACACCCTGAAAAATCAACCGCTGCATAGCCTTCAACCAGATGATCGGTATCTGTTCCGGACAGCAGTCGCCGATTACCATCTCTCGGTAGCAGACGGAGAGAGGATGGCCCTCCAGCTAATCGGGTGAGGGGGATAGCAGAGATTGCCCGCTATTTATCTCCCAGAGGCCATCAAGTCTTGGCATTCTGGACCGATAACATTACAAACAGTCATACGCCGTTCATACCTTTGCAATCCGTGGTTTAAGCTGCTTTGTCATGCTAAGGTAACTAAAATTCTGTGACTGGAAAGGAGCTGTACATGCCCGTCTCTAAACGCTCGTTCCAGATACTGCTACTCACAGTGTCTGTGGTTGTACTCCTCTGGCTCAACCAGGGAGAACACAGCGCCGAACACGGAGGTGGTGCTCACGAAGTCATCCTGCAGTCCTTCATCTGGTTTGCCGTGGCCATGGTGCTTGCCCGGGCGTTCGCCAGCCTCTTCAAGCTGATCAAAATCCCGGCGGTATTGGGTTGTATCACCGCCGGTATCGTGGCGGGCAACTTCGCGCTGATGACCGGCCTCGACTGGCTGGAGCCGATCAAGACCACTGAATTCATCCGCATCATTGCCGAATACGCGGTGGTCCTGTTGCTGTTCAAGATCGGCCTCGAGTCGAACATCGAAGACATCATGAGCGTCGGGCTTCGCTCCCTGGCGGTCGCCATCGTCGGCGTGGTTGCACCGATGGTGCTTGGCTACGTCACCCTGGCGACACTGATGCCGGGCCAGTCCGATGTGGTCTATCTCTTCTTCGGCGCCGCGCTCTCCGCCACCTCCATTGCGATCACCACACGAACGTTTGAGGACCTGGGGCAGAAGAACTCCACCGAGTCGATCATGGTGCGCTCCGCGGCGGTGATCGACGATGTACTGGGTCTTGTGATCCTGGCGTTCGTCTCCTCCCTGGCCGCCACCAGCGGTGATGCACAGACGGTTGGCATCGGCAGCATGTTTGTCATCATTGCCAAAGCGGTACTCTTGTTCGCCGTGGCGATACTCTTTGGGCAGAGCATCGCACCAGGCCTCAGCTATTGGGTGAGCCGGCTGGAGGACAGCCTGGAGATGAAGGCGGCCTTCGTCATGGGCATCGGTATCGTGTTTGCGGTACTTGCCTACTCGGTAGGGCTTGAGATGATCGTAGGCGCCTATGCCGTAGGCCTGGCCCTCGATCCGGTACACTTCCGCTACTTCAAAGAGCCGGAAGCGATCATGGAGTTGCGTGAGCGCCTGTTTCACAACGACACCAAGTGTGAGAAGGAATCGCGCCGCATCCTGGAAGCCACCATCAACAAACACAGTGATAAGCACATCGAAGACCTTATTCATGGTTTTGTGATCTTTATCGTGCCGGTGTTCTTCTTCTACACAGGCATGCAGGTCGATCTGGCGTCACTGGTGGCGAATCCGACCATACTCAGCATTGCTTTGGCCGTTTCCGTTGCGGCAATTGTTGGTAAATATGTCTCTGGCTTTGCGGCAGGGCCAGGGGTTGATAAAAACACTGTTGGCTGGGCGATGGTACCGCGTGGTGAAGTTGGTATCGTGTTTGCGAATGTTGGTTTGAGTCTGGGGGTTCTGTCTGCAGACCTGTTTGCTACTGTGATCATTATGGTGATTGTGACCACTTTTGCTGCACCTATTGTGTTGGCTTATCGATTGTCACATAAGAGTTGAAGTCATTTCGACGGATTGATGCTGCCGGCAGCCACCATTTATGTGGGCTGGCTGGATACTTGCCTGTTTACGCAAAAAAGCTTCGCATGATTATTTGCGGGTTCTTAAGCCGCAATTGGTAACAAGGGTCTGCAAAAGATCAAAAACATTTTGATGAAAAATAGTCCTTCCATTTACAATGCCAAACCGATTTGAATTGATCTAATTTTGCATTGATTATTTATCTGAAACTCATCATGTGAGTGTAAATTCTATAAATCAAACTAAAGATAAAAAAACAAGCTGAAAGAAATCCGTTGACTATACGTTGCTCAATTATCTAGCATGTCTAGTTGAGTACATTTTGAGTAACTCAATTGTCTGTGACAGAGAGTTAAAGGAATTTCGACAGGTATGGATACCGGACTATTGTCACTGGTCACAATTGCCCAGTTTCACAGGCTTCCTGCAGAACCGGAACAGCTCGCACATCAGTTTGCAAAGCCTGGTCAGGTCTTTGGTGATAGCGAACTGCTACAGGCCGCAAAAGCTCTCACATTAAAGGCAAAACTACTGAAGATCGCCCTGTCGGAAGTCCAGAATAGGGTACTGCCGGCAATCGCCAAACTTAGTGACGGCAGTTATGTGATTCTTGCCAGACTCTCCTCCAAGTCTGATTCAACCGATGAAGAGAGATCTACTAATCTGTTGATCCATGATCTGCGTGACGATAGCCCAAAGACGCTGACTCAGGAAGAGTTCCAAACAAACTGGTCTGGTGAGCTCATCCTGCTGACTCGGCGACAAGGGTTGGGTGAGAGTCTACAACAGAAGTTCGATATCTCCTGGTTCATTCCCGCACTGGTCAAATACCGTAAACTGTTTGGCGAAGTCCTGATTGCATCGTTTTTTCTGCAACTCTTTGCCCTCATCACACCACTCTTTTTTCAGGTGGTCATGGATAAGGTGCTGGTCCATAGAGGTTTCACCACCCTGGATGTGCTGGCAGTGGGGTTCTTTGTGCTGGTGGTGTTTGATGCCCTGATGGGTGGGATACGCAACTATCTCTTTAGCCATACCACCAATCGGGTGGATGTATCGCTGGGTTCCCGGCTCTACAACCACCTAATGGCCTTGCCCATGTCCTATTTCGAGTCCCGCCAGGTGGGACAGAATGTAGCCAGGGTTCGGGAACTCGATACCATAAGAAACTTCATCACAGGTACGGCCCTGACGCTGGTTATCGATCTCTTTTTTGTTTTCGTCTTCATCGCTGTGATGTGGTACTACAGCTCCACACTGACCTGGATTGTGCTTGCCACAATCCCCCTCTATGTCCTGTTGTCGGTCTTCATTACCCCGATTCTGCGACACAGGTTGAACGACAAATTCAAGCATGGTGCGGCCAATACGGCCTTTCTCACTGAATCGATAACCGGCATAGGCACAGTTAAATCCATGGCGGTGGAACCTCAGATGCAGCGCAAGCTGGAGGATCACCTCTCCAGCTATGTGCATGCATCATTCCGCAGTCAGAACCTGAATAATGTGGCCAACCAGATTGCAGGATTGATCAACAAACTGATGACCCTCGGGATTATCTGGTGGGGTGCCCACCTGGTGATCGCAAACGAGCTGACCGTCGGTCAACTGGTGGCCTTTAACATGCTGGCAGGACGGGTCAGCAGTCCGATTCTCAAACTGGTGCAGCTCTGGCAGGATTTTCAGCAGGCAGGGATCTCTCTCGAAAGACTCGGGGATATTCTCAACACACCAAGGGAGCCTGGATTTAACCCGAACCGCTCGCGACTCCCATCACTGAAAGGTGAAGTGACCCTCGATCGTGTTCGTTTCCGATACCGTCCCGACGGTCCGATTATCCTGGATGACCTCAGTCTGAGCTGTCGGCCTGGTGAGGTGATTGGTATCGTGGGTCGCTCCGGATCCGGCAAGAGCACCATTACCAAGCTGATACAGAGACTCTATATGCCCGAATCGGGCAGGCTACTGATCGATGGGGTCGACTTGACCATGGTTGATACAGCCTGGCTCAGGCAGCAGATCGGTGTGGTATTGCAAGAGAATTTCCTGTTCAACCGGACAATTCGCGGGAATATCGCACTGGCTAATCCAGCATTGCCTATGGAGCAGGTGATAGCGGCGGCAAAACTCGCTGGGGCCCATGAGTTTATTGTCGAGTTGCCGGAGGGATACGACACTCTGGTAGGGGAGCAGGGGAGTAATCTATCTGGGGGGCAAAGACAGCGGTTAGCCATTGCCCGGGCACTAATCGGCAATCCAAGACTACTGATCTTTGATGAAGCCACTAGTGCCCTGGATTACGAATCCGAAAGAGTGATCCAGGACAATATGGCAAATATCTGTCGTGGCAGAACGGTATTCGTTATCGCTCACCGTCTCAGTACAGTCAGACAGTGCGATAGGATTATCGTCATGGAGAAAGGCAGAATCATTGAGGAGGGTAACCATCAGACTCTGCTAAAGATTAATGGTAACTATGCCAAACTGCACAGTTACCAAAACCACACTCCAGTGCTCCGTCAGGTGCCAATAAAACCACTCAAACCGATACAAGCAGAGAGAATCGTCGGTAAACGAGTGCCCAAGAATAAGCCAAACACCAAACATCAATATAGAGCAGACAAATTGCAGTCTGAAGAAGAGGTGGATGAGAGCTGGGCATTAGAACTTCTCGATGAACAGGAAAGGGAAGCGTTACTCAATGAAATCAAATCGACTGATAGTCGCTAGGTAAAATTGGATGAGCGCTTTTGTAGAAAGTCTGAAGGATGCCTGGAAAAACCGTCATGCGATGGGGGACAAAGAGAATGAGAGAACACTCAATGCCTTCCTCCCTTCAGCACTGGAAATCCAGGAAACACCACCAAACCCGCTAACCCGTTGGTTGGTAAAAAGCATAATCGTTTTTCTACTTATAGGTATAGTCTGGGCAATCTTTGGAGAAGTCAATATCGTCGCCAGTGCAGAAGGAAAGATACTACCAGGATCACGAGTAAAAGTGATTCAGCCCCTGCAAAAAGGGGTGGTGAATAACATTCTGGTCAGGGAGGGGGAGTATGTAAAGCAGGGTCAGCCTCTGATTGAACTCGATAGCACACTCACCGGTGCGGATGAAGGCCGACTTAAAGAGGATCTGTTGAACGCTGAGATGAAGCTGGCAGTCAATACCGCGCTGCTGAAAAGACTTAAAAAAGGGGGCGATTCAACGGTTGAGGTGTTGAAAATTGATCAATCGGATCGCAATATTGCCAGACATCTCTATTTTAATAACCTGTTACATGAGCAATGGTTGCAGATCAGGGCAAATGAATTAGCCATGATCAATGCCAAGCAAGCGACAGAAGCAGAACACAAGACAACCAGGATAGAGATTGATAAATTAAAAAAGACACTACCGATAACAGAAAAAAGGGTATCCATCGTCAAAGATCTCTATAAAAAACAGTACGCCACTGAAACAGAGTACCTTCAACTGGAACAGGAGCGAATCCAGCAAGCGCATCAATTAGCAGCAGAGAAACAGAGACTCAAACAACTCGAAGCCACAAAAAATCAGGCCCAACAGAATATAGAGTCTGTAAAAGCAGAAACAAGGGTCAAAATCCTGGCTGAAATTACCGAATATCAAAGAGAAGTATTGGCCCTGCAGCAAGAGTTGAAGAAAGCTAATGATCTTAATGAACGCCAGA
The DNA here is from genome assembly GCA_016842065.1 of Candidatus Thiodiazotropha sp. 'RUGA'. Lineage (GTDB taxonomy): Bacteria > Pseudomonadota > Gammaproteobacteria > Chromatiales > Chromatiaceae > Thiodiazotropha. Next base: position 21,363 of record JAEPDS010000005.1, on the reverse strand, counting down.
TATTATACGCACCGGTAAGTGGTCAAGTACAAGAGTTGGAAATAACAACCCAAGGTGGCGTGGTTATTGAAGCTCAGCCTTTGATGAAAATCATACCGGATGAAGAGAGTCTGGTAGTTGAGGTACTTGTTGAAAACAAGGATATTGGATTTATCGATAAACAAATGTCGGCAGAAATAAAAATTCATACCTTTCCATTCACAAAATATGGTTTGATAGCAGCAGAGGTTAAGAATATCTCGGATGATGCCATTATTGATGAGAAGCGGGGGCTTCTCTACCGTCTATTGCTGAAAATGAATGAGAACACAATTGATGTGGATGGTAAAGAAGTTCGCCTAATGCCTGGAATGCAAGTGACGGCAGAAATGAAGACTGGTAAGAGACGTTTGATTGAGTACTTTTTGGCGCCATTATTTAAGCATGGTAACGAAAGTCTCAGAGAAAGATGAAGAGACTTTATATTCGAAAAAAAACAGTCAAGATATCATGCCAATGATTGCTATATAAAGATGTATTGGCTAATCCGTAACTTGTATATAGTTATAGGTGATTTAGTTGCTAATCAATCTGAAGTATATCAGTTATCTACTGAGTGTTTTCGGCTTTTATACCTGAATTGGCTGGTAGTTTCTTGATATGAAATGAGAAACACTATCGTGTTTTAACTGCAGATATGGATAGGACAAATGAACAGGGACGTGGTATACAATTTTTATCTAATACTGGCGTGAGTAAATCTTTATGTGATTTGACCCAATGAATAGATCAAAATATAAATCACAAAATAGAAGAGAGCAAAGTAATGGCTTTTGTAAATGAATACGCCCCTGATGAAGATATCAAAATCTATGATTCGAATGGGATATGGATAGATGTCATCCTGCTAGAAAAAAATATTATCTTGGTCAAAGGTCATGGTTCACTATAGACCAAGAGAGAAACATACTAGTAATGATGGTTAGTGGTAGAGGGAGAGAAGGCCCGGAACAAACAAAACTACAACTTAATAATTGAAGATTGTCATGTGGCTAGCAATAAGGACGGAAATAATTTTACTATTCAAATTGTTATTCGATCATGCCTAATACGGATAGATAATATTACTTAATTTGTTTTCAATTCCATGTGGTTATGTCTTACATTATGAATAATCAGGAATGGCTGAAGTAAATATAGATTGATGTGCGCAATTCGTATATTTTTGCCGTGACATCTTTCAGAATTTAATTATGCAGAAAAATGATAATCTTAATTAGTTTAAATACTAGTGAAGCAATAGAGTTTATCGTGATTTTCAATTTTGCATTGTATTGAGTAATAAATCCAATAACCGAGACTTCTTTGTTACGTGAGGCGAGATTGATTGGGTAAAAGCACATGAAGTCCTTTTGGCGACGATGATTTTAAAATTATAAAAAATAAAGAACTATCGTTTAATAATGGTAAATTTTAAAATAGTATAAATAGGAATTATCTAATGACGAGATATCTCGAAATACTAAAGTATAGGTGTCCTTTTATTGCGTTATTGGTTATTGTCACCGCACAATTGATATTGACGGCTTGTAGTGATAGTACTGCAAAAAAACCGGAGAAGAAGAATTTTATTAGAAAAGGCAGTGAATACCATTTTATCTTAAGTGGTGAACCCGCTTCTGTGCCTGCTGTGTATCTTAAAGGCAGTTCTGAAGATTATTTGGGTGTACTTCGTTATGTGAAGCTATGGGCATTATTACCCGATCTCGAGGCATATGATAAAACAAAAAATCACTATGATTTTCATCCGAAAAAAGGTTTTGGAAAAGTGGTTAATTTCAAATTGATATCACGTTCAGAACGACCAGCAAAAATCAATGAAATAATACGGACAAAAGTAGAAGACTTAAAAACTACGCCTTTGTCTGGAAGGCTAGGAAATTACGATGAATATCAAAATGATCTGGAAATATATAGAAGCAGAACATACAAAGATGATGCATATCTTTATCGCAATAATGATAAAATTGGTAGCTATATAAGGTGTTCTAGTAAAGCGCAACATATCCCCTATCCGAGTTGTAAGATGCTTTGGGATGTTTCTGACCATATAGCTGCAGAAGCAGTATTTAGCATGGATTACATCAAAGATTGGAAAACAATGCTTACGAATATTAATGGACTAATTCATATAAATTAAACATGTATAGGGAGATACTAAAATGGCACTGACAATTACTCAAGCGGTTTTGGATGAAGCAAACTCTTTGATGACAATAGGTGATGTTGCAGGTGCTTGGAATGTCTTGTCTGAAGCGGGTGATCTATATGCTTCAAATGCTAGAGATATAATTGAAGAGATAAATAATCCTGTTTCTATTTTTGCAAAGATAGTGCAAGTTCATTGGGATAGAGTTGCACCTGGTGCGCGTCAAACAGTATTTTTCAGTGTTGGCTTGCAACATCTTTCACAGTATTTAGAAGAAACAGAAGATCGTTTGCATGGAATAAATGGAGATGGTGAGCAACTCTATCTTTTACCCAATACCGAACAAATCGAAGCGAGCTATCGACTTGCAGTAACCCAACATGGTCTACCAGCATTAACCGCTGTAGACTCCTTGTTCAGCGTCATGGACTGGAATCTCAAGTTCAGGCGTACAACTAAATATTACCCCTAAGTATTCCCGGAGTTTCGCAATATGAGCGGTTTATACCTGTTAGGTTTGATGGCTGTCTGGCTATTCATTGGATGGCTGATCTTTAAATTCTGGCGAAATGCAGCAGTACTCAAGAAATTCAATATTGTTGTGTATTATGTATTAGGTTGTTTAATATTCATTGGTTGGTTCGGAAGTGGGTTTTGGCCTTTTGTTGGTAAGAAGATGTACTACGATGCGCAAATAAGGGATATGTGTTCAGAAGACGGAGGAATAAAAGTCTACGAGATAGTCTATTTACCAAAGGATAGATTTGATAAATACGGGAACGTCAATATTAATAATAAAGAGAATTCAAACAAATCCGAAGAGTATTACTATGAAATAAAAAAAATAGTATTAAAAGAAAATGATCCGATATTAATCAAATATACAACTTTAGTATATCGTCGAGTTGATAATAAAATACTCGGTACCTCTATCAAATATGGACGTGGGGGGGGAGATATTCCTGGGTTTTGGCATCCTTCAACATATAGTTGTCCTCAGAATGTAGATGGAGATTTAAATTTAATCACGTCAATTTTTAAAGAAAGGAATCAATAAATGACTACTATTACGAGTTACCAAGTGAATGCAGAGCTTGCGCTTGCTGCTTACTCTGATTTATATACGGGAATGTCAGAACCAGATTACATAATAGCCTTAATGAATAACGAAAGGGGTATGTCCCAGACGCAAGCCAATGACTTTGCAAGAAATTGGTACGTTTTGGATCAATACGACGGCCAAGTGGAAGAACTCTACATAGACGAATTCGGTCAGGAGCATACTTTTCTCAATCAGACCGGTTTGAACGTTACCCTTTTTGAGCATATCACCACAGGTGAGCAAGTGGTTGCCGTTCGAGGTACAGAACGCACTGATTTAGGTGATTTTTTTACCGATATTATCGATATTGGCTTTCTTGGTACCGCAGAATGGCAGTCGCAATATGCCGCGCTTAGCACGAAAGTACGTGAATGGTTGGATAGCGGTAATCTACAACCGGGTTTTACTATAACCGGTCATTCTTTAGGTGGTTTTCTATCTACCAATCTCGCAATCGACTATTCGGGTGATATAGATCATACTTATCTCTACAACGCACCGGGAGTGACGGGTGTGACCGGGGGGATACTACAGGCGATCCACAATGCACTCTCTCCGGGTAATGAGATTGGCATCCCAAACGTTCTGCCTATCAGTAATGTCATAGCGATCGGTGATATTGTATCATCGGTCGGAATGTATGTCTCGTCACCGCTCATGGTGAATGTTGAAACTCGCTCACCGCTCGGTGCCCATAGTATGGTTAGGGTAACTGATGCACTTGCTATCTATAACCTATTTTACTCCATAGATGACAATGAAACACTAGCCAATCTGACGCCAATACTGAGTGCTGCGTCAAACACGGGAAATGAAACTCTGGAAGTAGTTATCTGTAGGCTTTCCGATCTTCTTATAAATCCAATTAACGTGCCGATAGATAACCGAGACGCTCTTTACCAAGCTATTTACTCAATTGAAGCAGAAATTTATGTTGATCGAATGGTGGCTGATCCGCAATTAAAGCCGTCCTTTCATGATCTACATGTCGAGTCTTTGAGTAATCTCACTCGGGAACAAATCATCACCCATGCTAATGACGACATTGCCTATCGCTATGCACTGACACATCTCAATCCCTTTGTCATAACAGGACAAGATATGATCTATGAGGACCATAACCAAAATGGTGAACTGGATCTTTTTGACCCACTTGCCCAAGCTGGCGAATTAACACAAGCCTATCTACAAGATCGAACCTACTTTCTGCAAGCAGTAATGCAGAGAAATGATCAAAATGTACAATCCCTTACTGCAACCACAGGTCAAGGAGAACTCTATTGGGATGCTACAGCTGGTCAGTTCATGTCTATACCAGTAGCGGGAACGACCTTCGGGGTAGACGTAGACAGCATGGTTAATTACCGTTTTGGTGGTGAGGACGATGAAACCAATGGTGAGCTTGATGGAAGAAATAATAATGACCATATTTACGGCGGTGGTGGTAATGATACTCTAAACGGAAATGCAGGTAATGACTACCTTGAAGGTAATAGTGGTATTGATACCCTAAATGGCGGTGGTGGGGACGACGCCCTTTATGGAAACAGTGGTAATGATATTTTAAACGGTGGTGAAAACCGTGATCTCTTGGTGGGCGGTTTAGGCCAAGACACCCTGAATGGAGATGACGGAATCGATGTATTAACAGGCGACATAGGATTGATCGATAGTGATAGAAGTACTGTAGGGCTCCGCGATGATGGTGATGTTGACATACTTAGAGGCGGTGAGGGCGATGATCTCTACTTCGCAGGCATAGGGGATATCATCAACGACTCAGACGGTCGAGGTAATGTCTGTGTCAGCATGACACTGAAAGATGGTTCACAACAATATGTGCAACTAGGCCTCTATAACATCAGAGGCACAAGCGACCCCAATATATACATCGAGCACAACGCTTACCATGATCTGGATATTGAATATCGACTGGAGAGCGATGGCACATTAGTGGTCAATGACGATGTCAGAATCGAGAACTTTCAAGACACACACCTGGGTATTGCCCTGGATTTCCCATCGGGCACCAGCTTACGCTATGACAGTTATTGGTGGAACTGGTTTGCAGAGGGTCAGTATGGGTGGGTACACAATACGGTTGACCAATATTACGCGAGTTACGATGTGCCCTGGGCATTTCCCGCAAGGGCTTTTGTTGAATCCCGGTTAGAGACAGAAAGACTTCTGTCGCTCTCATGGGAACTCGTTCTTGGCGACGATGCAACCATAGTACATGGCACCGATCGTGATGACCCGATCCATGGCCATGAATGGGATGATAACATTCAGGGCGGTGAAGGCGACGATACCATTGACGGAGGTGCTGGTAACGATTGGCTGAGTGGTAATGAGGGGAGTGACCAACTCAATGGTGGTGAGGGAGCTGATCAACTGTTCGGAGAAGCCGGGAATGATACGCTTGACGGAGGGGCAGGAGGCGATCGGCTGTTAGGCGGAGAAGGTGATGATATTTTATACGCCAGCGATGGTGATGTACTGAGAGGCGATCGGGGTAGCGATCGTTATCTTTATGCCCCTGGTGCCGGTGATGTCTGGATTGAGAACTACGATTTTGATCCTGCCAGTGAAGATGTCCTACAGTTTCTTGCCGGTATCCAACCTTCAGATGTAACACTCAGTAGAGAAATAGACGATCTTGTATTGACAATACAAGGCGATAATGCGGGTTCGGTCACCATCAGACACTATTTTGCGAACTTTGAAGAGAGTGAAAATGCGTTTACAGCAATTGAGTTCTCAGACGGCACCCGTTGGGATAGGGCATGGATCAGTAACTGGCTTGATGAGACGGGTAGTGGTAATGATGTCATAACCGGTAGCAATGAAGCGAATGTATTGGAAGGCTATGCCGGAGATGACCAGCTTCGCGGGTCAGCGGGCGATGATACATTGCTCGGAGGTGATGGAAAAGATCGGCTATACGGTGAGAATGGTAACGATAGAATAGAAAGCAGCAATGGTCACGATTGGCAGGATCGTATTGATGAGAGAGACGGAGATAATACACCGACCAGTGGTGATGGTAATGATATACTGATTGCTAACAATATCTTATTGGCGGCCTGTTAATCAGATTTATTCTACAAGGAACGACTGGTTATAATCACAGTTGTCTTGATATACTCACTATATAAGCCCTCACTCAAGGACAGAGATATCGTGCTTTCTCGCAACCTGTCGAAAGTTCTTATCAGACCAATCAAGTGTGCTAATAAAAGCAAAAGTTTACTAGGTATTTTCCAAGTATCTTTGAGTGTTCAATATATCACTGCTGTTCCAGAGTATTCGCTAATACATCATGACACGCAGAAATCCAAAATAATAGTCAGGAGATCATCATGGTAGTCGGTTTCATAATACTGATCGGACTGGTTGTTTATCTGATCCTTTCTATTGTAATGATATTTTTTGGTGTTCGGTATGCCAGAAAGAAAGGTAAGCCCGGTTGGAAGGGTGGCCTATTAGCGGCAATCGGTATGTATCTAGTGATGTTCTGGGATTTCATCCCCTTTCATATCGCGCATAAATATTACTGCGGCACAGAAGGAGGATTCACTCTGTACAAAACAATTAAGGAGTGGAAGGAGGAGAATCCAGGGGTAGCAGAGACGTTAGTGCCAAATGAATCAGTTAAGTCCACGAAATCTGAGGGCAGAAGGCGTTATGTGCTCAATCAGCGTTTTGCTTGGGATACGTATTATACCGATCACTTTCTTGGCATTCTAAAGAAAGATGAGCAAATTGTAGATTTAAATAAAAATGAGATTCTTGCTCGGTATATTGATTTCAGTTCAGGGCAGAGTTCTTTAGAACCTGATGAGTTTAGGGACTTTAAAATTTGGATATACATAGAATCATGCGAAGGATCAAATATGCTGCCGCAGAATATACAGTTTAATGGTTTTCAGCAATCAATTGAGTTACTAGGAGAAGGAAATAATGGATATTAATAGTGCTTATAGTAGTGCCCTTTTATCTGAGGCCAGTTATGCTAATTTTCAAACTGCTATAAATCCTGATGGTAGCTTCAATGAAGGTAGAGTAATAACAGCCCTAGTCAACATTAATGGCGTAGTCGACCCAGACAAAGGCTTCTCCCAAGCCCAAGCTGAAGATTTTGTTCGACACTGGCGCGTAGCCCACCATCTTCCAAACACCTCAACTGGATTTTCCGCAACTGTCTTTGAGAGTCTAGATAATCCAGGTGAATTTGTTTTCGCAATGCGTGGAACTGAACCAACAGCCCAGTGGGGAACGGATCTTACCCTGGCCGATATCGCAGACATCGGAGCGGACGGCATCGCACTGAATCAGGCTATCGATCTCTTCAATTACTACCAACGCCTCACAACACCAGAAGATCAACTCGCACATCAATTCATGCTCTACGAAGGTACAGAACCACCACCTGAAGGGGTTGAATATCTTGAATATGATGACGACAGACCATTTACAGAAACTCAGTATCAGTATTTGGTGACTGTAGAACCAATGCAAGGAGAATATGTAATTCCAGATACGACTACAACGATAGATATCACTGGCCACTCTTTGGGCGGGCATTTGGCGTTGATACTCTCACGTCTTGACCCTGGCAGAACTGGCCAAGTCTATACCTACAACGCCCCGGGCTTCGATACTGGGATAATAGGTAGTGACGATACAGAATGGTTTTTCCGGGCAATGGCACAGATGGAAAGCAATCACACAGGGAGTACGACAGTAGGCAATTTTCCAGTTAACGTAATCGATAATCTGGTAGCGGCCCAAGATATTGTATCTGAGATTGGGCATGTTCCAGGTAGTATCACTCCTTTCGATAATGAAGGCGAAAATTGGCTGTCAGCGCATTCTATGCGGAATGTTACTGATGTGCTGGCAGTATGTAATCTGTTTTCCGCGCTTGATCCCTATGCTGACCTTAGTGATGATTTAGCGCCTATCTTCATGGCTACTTCCTGGAAAGCTGATCACTCGTTGGAAGAATGGGTACGTTCTTTGAGCCAGCTACTTGGGATTAGTAATTCGTTACCGGCTATCGATGATCGGCAAGCACTCTATCAAACCATTTATGCCATTGAAAGCAGAATTTTAGTTTCTCGTACAGTTGCCAATCCACAAATTAAACCGGTATATCAAAACCTTCATGTTGAGTCTTTGACCAGTCTTGCTCAGGAACAGATTATCACCCATGCTAAAGACGACATTGCCTATCGATATGCCTTGACTCATCTCAATGCCTTTGCCATAACGGGACGAGATACAATATATGAGGACCACAATCAAAACGGCGAATTGGACCTTTTTGATTCTGTTACCCAAACCGGCGAACTCACACAAGCCTACCTGCAAGATCGGTCCCACTATCTACAAGTAGTTATGCAGAGAAATGAAATGGATGTTCAGTATCTTGCCGCTACTTCTGGGGACGGTGAACTCTATTGGGATGCTGCTGCTGGACAGTTCATGTCTGTACCCGAGGTGGGTACAACCTTCGGGGTGGATACCGATAATCTGGTACATTATCGCTTCGGTGGGGATGACGATGAGTTTAATGGTGAACTTGATGGAAGGAATAAAAATGACCTAATTTACGGTGGTGGTGGTAACGACACTATGAACGGAAATGCAGGTGATGACTACCTTGAAGGTAATAGAGGTGTCGACATTCTAAATGGTGGAGTAGGCGATGATGCTCTGTATGGAAATAGTGATAACGATACCTTAAACGGCGGTGACGATCGTGATCTCTTGATAGGTGGTTCAGGTCAAGACGTGCTTAACGGAGATGATGGAATAGATGTACTAGCAGGAGACATAGGATGGATCTCTAGTGACAGAGGCGTTGTAGAGCTTCAAGACGATGGAGAGGATGACATTCTTCGTGGTGGAGAAGGAGACGATCTCTACTTTGCAGGAGTGGGCGATATCATCGATGACTCAGACGGCCGAGGAAATGTCTGCGTCAGCATGACACTGAGAGATGGTTCACAACAATATGTGCAACTAGGCCTCTATAACATCAGAGGCACAAGCGACCCTAATATATACATTGAGCACAACGCTTACCATGATCTGGATATTGAATACCGACTGGAGGGCGATGGCACATTAGTGATCAATGACGATGTCAGAATCGAGAACTTTCAAGACACACAGCTGGGTATTGCCTTGGATTTTCCATCGGGCACCAGCTTACGCTATGACAGTTATTGGTGGAACTGGTTTGCAGATGGTCAGTATGGGTGGGTACACAATACGGTTGACCAATATTACGCGAGTTACGATGTGCCCTGGGCATTTCCCGCAGGGGCTTTTGTTGACTCCCGATTAGAGACAGAAAGACTTCTGGCGCTCTCGTGGGAACTCGTTCTGGGCGACGATGCAACCATAGTACATGGTACCGATCGTGATGACCCGATCCATGGCCATGAATGGGATGATAATATTCAGGGCGGTGAAGGCGACGATACCATTGACGGAGGGGCTGGTAACGATTGGCTGAATGGTAATGAGGGGAGTGACCAACTCAATGGTGGTGAGGGAGCTGATCAACTGTTCGGAGGAGCCGGGAATGATACGCTTGACGGAGGGGCAGGAGGCGATCGGCTGTTGGGCGGAGAAGGTGATGATATTTTATACGCCAGCGATGGTGATGTACTGAGAGGCGATCGGGGTAGCGATCGTTATCTTTATGCCCCTGGTGCCGGTGATGTCTGGATTGAGAACTACGATTTTGATCCTGCCAGTGAAGATGTCCTACAGTTTCTTGCCGGTATCCAACCTTCAGATGTAACACTCAGTAGAGAAATAGACGATCTTGTATTGACAATACAAGGCGATAATGCGGGTTCGGTCACCATCAGACACTATTTTGCGAACTTTGAAGAGAGTGAAAATGCGTTTACAGCAATTGAGTTCTCAGACGGCACCCGTTGGGATAGGGCATGGATCAGTAACTGGCTCGATGAGACGGGTGGTGGTAATGATGTCATATCCGGTACCAATGAAGCGGATGTATTGGAAGGGCATGCCGGAGATGACCAGCTTCGCGGGTCAGCGGGCGATGATACCCTGATAGGTGGCGATGGAAATGACCGGCTCTATGGTGACGAAGGGAATGATCGACTCGAAAGCGGCAATGGTTATGACTTGGTTCACGGTGGTCAAGGTGATGACCATCTGATAGGCGGCACGCAGGAGGGTTTCGATGAACTCCATGGGGAAGAGGGTAACGATACCATCGAATGTGGGTTAGGTCTTTGCACGGGGGGTGCGGGTGATGATACTTACATCCACATGGCCGGCCAAGGACGGATCGTCATCTCTAACGCGGACACCGATGGAACGGGATTTGATCAATTACGCCTGCAAGGGATATCCAGTGCGGACGTGTCTATCCTGCGGCGATCCACTGTCTCAGGATTTAGCGGAATCCATCAGGATGTTCTTGAGCTCCGTTATCAGATCGATGGTGTCTATGAGCATATTATCATCAGTGGGTATTTTGAGCAGGATGGCAATGGCGGGCAGACCATAGATCAAATTGTCTTCGATGACGGGACTTCCTGGGATTTCGATTATGTCAATAACTCGGTTCGTCAGGCAACAGATGACTATGACGAACTGTTTGCCAGCGTTGAGGGCGATACCTTAAACGGATTGGCTGGTGATGATAATCTTTACGGGAATGATGGTGATGATCAGCTGTATGGCGACGCCGGAGATGATTTCATAGAAGGAGGTGATGGTGATGACCTCTTACATGGTGGTAGCGGAAATGACAGGATGGGCGGCGGGCTGGGCTCCGATCTCTATCTCTATAATATTGGAGACGGCCACGATCTGATTTATGCCGATGCTACGGGTCATAGTAGTGAGAGTCAGAATGATATAAATAGGATTCGGCTTGGGGAAGGATTAGATCGAGACAGTGTCAGATTCATACCAATCAATCAAGACAGATATCGTGGATCTCAAAATGGCTATTCAGATCTGCCAGGCGAACACTTGCGTATCGAGATCATCGAAACTGGTGAATCGCTCACAGTACAAAACTATTTCAGTGAATACCGAGATCCTGATAATTCACAAAGCTACCCCTACTTGATTGAGTTTCACGATGGTTCGTCTATATCTCGAGAAGAGATTATTTCCCTTTGTACAGATGTAACTGCCGGAACTGATTACTACCTGGGTGATAACAATGCCGATAACATTCATCTTCTGCAGGGCGACGATTATGCCAATGGGGGTGAGGGTGATGATCAGCTTTTTGGGGATGAGGGTGATGACTGGCTCTATGGCGCTGAAGGTCATGATGAGCTTGATGGTGGCCAAGGCAATGACCGGTTGGAAGGTAGAGAAGGCAACGATCACTTAAACGGTGGTGCTGGAGACGACACACTCTATGCTGCCCAGGGTGATGATGAACTGATTGGCGGCGAGGGTAATGATGAGCTATTGGGTGACCATGGCAATGATACTCTAGATGGTGGTTCCGGTGTCGATACTGCTGCTGGTGGTAGTGGCGATGATACCTACCTGTTCGGCTTGGGTGATGGGTCGTTCACGATAGACAACTATGATGCTACATCAGGTCGGAATGACGTGTTGCGTTTCAAAACTGGCGTGAGTGTCTCTGATTTGGTTATGACAAGGCAAGGTTTAGACCTGGTCCTTTCCCTGGGTGCCGGGGATGATCGAGTGACTGTAACCGACTATTTTCTCGACGGTAGTCATGGGGATTATGCCCTCAATGCCATCGAATTCGAAGATGGTACAACCTGGGATGCGCTAGCAATCGCCGATGCCTTGCTTCAACCCAGTGCGGGTGATGATCTGCTCTATGCGGATATTAACGGCAGCGAGTTGGATGGCCAGGCGGGTAACGACTCCCTTTATGGCGCTGAAGGTAACGATCAACTGTCAGGTGGTGCAGGGGATGATACTCTGGATGGGGGTGCCGGTGATGACAGATTGATGGGCGGTGACGGTGGAGATGCAATCCAGGGCGGTGAAGGCAATGATGTTGTTCTGGGTGAAGCTGGAGACGACATCCTGCATGGTGGCGAAGGGGGTGATCATCTCTCCGGTGGTGCCGGTATTGATGAGGTCAACGGGGATGCCGGCGATGATCTGTTGGAGATTTCCGCTGGAACCAACACCCTGTTGGGTGGGGGTGGAAACGATATCTACCTGATCAACACCAGTGGTGGCAACAATACCATTATCAACCGTAATGATTTAAACGAAAACGCCTTCGACAGGATCGTCTTCGACGAGGCGATCACACCGAGTATGGTAACTCTGTCGCGCATGGATGATGACCTGGTTATCGAATGTCCAAATTCCACCACTCGGGTGGAGCGGTTCTGTATTGACAATCTTTTTTCAAGAATCGATAGCCTCATATTTGCCGATGGCACCTACTGGAGCTATGAGGATGTACTCGGAATGCTGTTGACTGGAGACGCCTCAGATGAGGTGATCACCGGATATGACACGGATGACCGGATAGACGGCGGTGCAGGAAATGACACCATTGACGGTAGGATGGGTAATGATCGTATTCTCGGAGGGGAGGGTGATGATACGCTGCTGGGCGGCATGGGTGATGACCAGCTGATCGGTGGCCAAGGTAATGACCATCTGGAAGGTGGAGAAGGCAATGACAGCTATCAATTCAGTTCCGGTGATGGACTGGATGTAATTGAAGATATCAATGGTACTAACCGCATTGAATATATCGATCTCACATCCTCCCAAGTCGATGTCAATCGTTCAGGCAATGATCTGATCATCACCGACATTCATGGGGGTGGTCAGATTACAATCCTCAATCAATTTGGTGGAATCCAAAACTCGTCACCGATCACCCCGATTCAGGAAGTTCATTTTTCCGATGGCGTGGTCTGGGATGCTGACGAACTGCTGAATCAGATTACTCAGGGGGGAGCGGATAACGATTTACTGGAAGGAACTGCCGAGGCGGATCGCATCCACTCCCTGGCGGGTGACGATGACGTTTATGCCCATGAAGGTGACGACTTGGTGGATGGTGGTGCGGGTGACGACTACCTATTCGGCGAGTCTGGAAACGATCTGCTCATGGGTGGTCAAGATAATGATTTTCTACTGGGTATGGAGGATCACGATTATCTGGATGGAGGCAGTGGGAATGATGTTCTGATCGGTTCCAACATCTGGCCACGCTACTACGATATCTCAGGTTTGCGGGATCGATTTACAAATGATAACTACGGCTTTGATACCTGGAATCAACCGTTCTGGAGTGACGACACCCGGGCAGAATATGATCTGCTGCAGGGTGGAGAGGGAGCTGATGTATTGATTGGTTCCGGAGAGCTCTATGGTGGCAGCGGTGGCGACCGGCTAATGGGTAGCGGTGTTTTGTATGGTGAGGCAGGTGACGACCATCTGATTGTGGAAGGGGTTAATGAGCGTATCAGTGGTGAATACTATGTGAGAAATGATCCTGATCGCAGAGGTTCATACTATCAACGTTATCCCATTGCCATCTATGACGAAGACTATGGAATGTCACTGCTTGATGGCGGTGAGGGTAATGATTATTTGGAAGGAAGGGGTAACACAACCTACCGCTTCCGTATCGGCGATGGGCAGGATACGATCTTTAATAATGACGGTTCTCAAACAGGACGCAGAGGAAGGGTACTATTTGAGGAAGGGGTTGAGGCTTCGTCGGTCACTTTCCAACGTCAAGGAACAGATCTGGTTGTGCATTATGGCAATGGCAACGACAGCATAACCATTCAACGCTGGTTTGAGCGTGCCAACAATCCCGGCTACCCCTATCACAATACTTATCGCTGGCAGTTGGAGCAGTTTGAGTTTGCCGATGGCACAATCATCACCGCTGAACAGGCTTCAACCGGCCTGTCGACGGATGATGTGCCATTCGATGATTTGCCGCCTCCGGATCAAGATCCTGTCACTCTGGTTGGAGATGATTGGAGTGATCAGCTATATGGGGGTTCTGCGGATGACAGTCTGTCTGGCGCCGGGGGCTATGACCAACTATCCGGTCGGGCAGGTGACGATATATTACGCGGTGGTAGAGGCCCTGATCTACTTGAAGGCGGAGACGGCAACGATACTTACCTCTACAGTCCAGGTGATGGCCTGGATATCATTGACAATCAGGATAATGACGGTGGGGTGGATGTATTGCGATTCGAGGCGGGCATTTCCCCTGATGAGGTCACCCTGACACGTGATAGGAACAACCTGGTGCTGACTTTCCCGGGAGGTGGTGTCTCTGTAATCAGCTATTTTCAGGACGATGGTGAGAACACCTATGCTCTCGACACAATCGAGTTTTCTAATGGCATATCCTGGGATTATGCCTTTGTGCTATCTAATCTGAGACAGGGTACGGGCGGCGCGGATGTCATTTATGGCAGTCTTGCAGCCGATGTGCTGGATGGTCTGGCCGGAGATGACAGTCTCTATGGTTCAGGTGGGGAAGATCAGCTCTCTGGCGGTGAAGGTGATGATCGGCTGTACGGTCAGGAAGCGGCAGATAATTTAAATGGTAATGGTGGCAATGACTGGCTCTTTGGCGGAGCGGCGGATGACAGTCTAGTAGGTGAAGCAGGCAGTGATAATCTAGTGGGCGGATTGGGTGATGACACACTCATTGGCGGTATCGGTGATGATCGCTACTACTACAGCCTGGGTCATGGGGTGGATGTAATTGACAATACTGGTGGAGGATACGACCGGATTACATTTACAGATATCAGCCTTAACCGTCTCGGCTTTTTTCAGGATGGTGATGATCTGTTGATTATGGTGGATGATGATCTTACCCAATCGGTTCGTGTGACAAATCACTTTTTGGGTGGTGATCTGGCTATCGATTTCATTCAGACCAGTGATGGTGAAACAATATCAGCCGAACAGATATTGTCATTAGTGACTCCGTTGATTCAACCACCACCAGATCCCAGTACACAGGATCATTCACTAACCTCTGGCGTTACAGGGGGATCTGTTTCGGAAGAAACCGCTCCGCCTGATGATTCGAACGATACGGGTGGTGAGCCTGTGGATGGCGATACTCCAACCGATCCGGTAGATCCGCCGACGTCTTCCAGTGATGATACGATTACAGGTAGTGATGCCGGGGAAGTACTGATTGCTGGGATTGGAAATGACACGCTTGATGGTGGTCTTGGTAATGATCTGCTGCTAGGGGGTAGTGGTGATGATACCTACCAATTCACCGGTGGTCAGGATAGTTTGATGGAATCCTCGGGAGTTGATCGTCTTATATTTGGAAACGGAATCACCTTCGATCAGGTCTCATCGAATCTACTCAGGTCGGGTGATGATCTGATACTCACTGTCGATGGTGGTACCGATCAGATTACCCTAACTGACTTTTTCCTCGGTGGTGACAATCTGGTGGAGAGCATTGAATTCGAAACCGGTGGATCAATCAGTGCCGAGCAGATTTTTTCTGTGTTTGGAGTCGCCATACCAACTGCTGATACCGGGTTTGCACAAATCCATACTGGTGATTCTGCTGATAATCAGTTGTCCGGTACTGATCAGGCAGATTTGATTCAGGGTTTTAATGGCAATGATCGATTACAGGGGAATGAAGGTAATGACCGGATTGAAGGTGGCAATGATTCAGATTCGCTCTATGGCGGGGCTGGGAACGATCTGTTGATCGGTGGTCGGGGGGATGACACCTATATCTTCAGTACTGGCGATGGTCAGGACAGGATCGATAATCGTGGTGGTGGTTTTGATACTTTACAGTTTGAAGGTATTGAGTTTAGTGAAATCGCCAGCGGCCTGATGAGATCGGGAGATGATCTGATACTACGAGTAGGCAGTAGTTACGATCAAATAGCCCTGCAGGACTTCTTCCTTGGTGGGGATTTTGTCGTGGACAGGTTTGTATTCACCACTGGAGGTGAAATAAGTGCCGAGCAGATTTTTAATGCATTTGGTGTGACTAATCCTGATCCGTTGGGTTCTCCGGATTACTCAAATCTACCAAATGTGCAAGACTTCGAAACTGTCACCCAAGGGGACGAAAGTGCCGCTAACTATCTCGCTTCCAGTGGGGATGATTTTATTGATGGTGGTGCTGGTGATGATCAACTTCAAGGCAATGCTGGTAATGACTATCTAATCGGTGGTTTGGGCAGTGATACCTATCTGATTGGGACATCATCCGGTCAGGATCGGATCAATAACTACGATGCTGGTGATGGTGGCGCCGATACGCTCAGGTTTGAAGAGGCGGTCATTGATGATCTCTGGTTCAGTCGTGTCGGTGATGACCTGACAATCAACCTTTTTGGAAGCGATGATCAGGTGACCATTGAACAGTGGTATAGTGATCCTGCCCAGGAGGTGGATCGAATCGAGGCTGGTGGCTCAGTGTTACTCAACCAACAGGTGGAGCAGCTCGTGATGGCAATGGCCAGTCATGATGTTCCATCCGGCGCCGGCAGTGTTATACCCCAGGAGGTCAGGGAGAATCTTCAACCTTTACTTTCGGAGAGTTGGCAGACAATCGCGTGATATTGGTTCATATGTAACTAGGTGATGTCTAAATGAGCTCCCCTCTCCCCTTGTGGGAGAGGGGCTGGGGGAGAGGGGACTTATACATTTATAATCATCAACTCTTCATTTGCGATCTGTAACCTTCTGATTCGACAATTGAAATAATTTTGAACAACTACTCTAACCATTTATTTTATCAAGCTTATTTGATTAATCGATTGTTTTCATTCAAGTCGAATAGGTCATCGGCCGAAGTGTTTCGGAGTTAGTGACTCAATGGTGTCCTGGGTATAGCCTTACCTATGATTGCCAAAGGCATATGTAATAGTTCACGGTCACTCTTGTTGCATTAAGCCTGAGAAGGGAAGTATTTCAATAGCTGGAAAGTGGTGCAAGTAGTCAGCGTTTAGGTATCGCAACTACTAAAGATTATCATCAAAAAGATAATACCTGTTTTTCCCCGATTTCTTTGCCATATACATAGCCTCATCAGCTCGATTCAGGAGTTCATCCACACTTTTAGCATGATCAGGAAAATAGGCGATGCCGATACTGGCGCCGATTTCAAACTTGTGCAGATGTGACAATTTTAAGTTGGCGACAGCTTGAATCATTTTATCGGCTAATGATCTTACTTGTTTGTCGTTCTCTACGTCCTCCACCAACAAAGCAAATTCATCCCCACCATAGCGTGCAAAGGTGTCATTCTGTCTTACTTTTTTCACAAGCGTTTGAGCCACATCACGCAGTACTTGATCACCAAAAGGGTGACCGTAACTGTCATTGATCAATTTGAAACCATCAAGGTCAATAAACAGAATGGCATAGCGGCTATTCAGTCTTAAAGCACGACTGGCAGCCTGACTCAGGCGGTCGCTAAAAAAGCGTCGATTGGGTAGCTCAGTGAGGGGGTCGAAATGGGCTTGAAGACGTAGAGCATCTTCAGCTCTGCGTTGCGCGGTAATGTTACGCACATAGACTGAAAACCCCTTGACTCTGTCATCTGCCTCCTTGTCCGGGGTGTAGCGTACTTCAACACTCTGATTCAGCATGTAGCGGTAGTTGAGTTGTTCGTCATAGGCGACGACATGACCATCAAGAACTGTATCGATATGCGGTTGTATTCTCTGCATTCCCTGCTCACCGACGAATTTTGCAACATGCTGACCAATGAAACAGCTGAGTGGCTGACCGGATTCAACCGCATATTGCTCATTACAAAACTGGTAATGCAGATCCGCATCCACGTAAGAGACGTAGTCCGGTATGGAATTTAAGACAAACTTCAACAAGTCCCGCTCAGCTTTTAGTTCATTGATCTCCCGTCTCAGAGAGTCACACTCATCTTCACTCTCTTTGTCAGAAGTTGGGTATTTGTTACGGTTCATTCACGATTGCTCTGAATCAACGCTATCATGGCTAGACTGGATCTATTGGCAGTCCATCAACCAGAATCACATTTGCCGTGGCTGAAGAGAATCTCATTTTTTTCCAGGGAGCGTACTCATCCGAATCGTACCACCGATGAAACGAGTCCCGATCTGGCCACTCATGAACGACAACAATTTGCCCAGGCCAACTGCCTTCAATGGCTTCGAAATCGGGACTGGCTACCAGAAATCGGCCGTTATATTTGTCTAATGTTCCCTGGTGACCATCTACATATTTTTGAAAGGTTTCCGTGTCATTGACAGAGACAGCTACGATCGAATAGCTCGGCACAGCATTAACCCCCAGTAACATGATTAAGTGATTTCACTCTATCGATCTCTATCGGCCAGATTTCATTCAACATTAGTGAGAGGAACAGAAAACTGCTGCAGAGACTGGGAAATTAATTATTTAAGCCTGTTTTTAGTTCTTGATTCGTCTGATTATGTCGGCAGTTGCACTATCGGCATAGTTTACAATTGCCTTCTGTAAAATGGTGCGTATGCGGTCTTCTGTTGCTCTTTTTCCGGAGAGATCCAGCGCTGTTGCACACTCTGACCAGCTCTGTTGTTGCAACACTCGTTTGATCAGCAAGCACTCATCCGACTCGTTGAGTAGGCCATCTGCAAGCGAACTCAGGGTCAGTGTCTTGATGATCCCCTGGGTGTAGTCGTATGCCCGGTTGCCGAAGGCATAAGCTACAGCATCGAGCCACTGCTGTTCTGTCAGGTTAGACAAAGGGGGAAGCTCGATCTCCTTGAGTAGCGGTATGAGTAGATCGGCTGGAAGTTGACTGAGTGGTTCCGCCAGCAATGCGGGTAGCTGCCTGGTATAGCTGGTTCGAGCCTGGCTGAGCATCGATTCCCCTGATGTGCTGAGTGCCTGAATATGCATCACCGATTGCTGGCTACTGCTGGCCCCCGGGTGAACACCGATACGTACAGCTTTCATACCATTGGCCTGCCAGAAACGGATCAATCTTGTCTCTGCGCCATAGCTGACTCCGAGATAGTCGTAGGCCTGTTTCCTGGCGTAGCTTTGAATCGCCTTGAGCAGTTGCTGGCCAATGCCTCTGCTCTGCAGAGCCGGGTGGACGGCGATCCTCATGATTCGCAATCCCTTCAGGGTCGATGCGGTTCTCAACCCCAGATGGGCGGAGAGGGATTGTGCCAGCAGATGGCCTCTGGGTCGCCGTCGACCGAGCCAGATCTGTTCTGCGAGTTCTGTTGAAAACTCCCCTTCGGAAGCGAGCAGGGCCACGGCAATGATCTGTTGGTCATGTGTTACCACAACCGGTTGCAGATTCGGTCCATCCAGCAGGTGCCAGAGATCCCTGGGCGTGGTTCGGTAGTGGGCCAGTACCAGTAGACCGAAGAACTGCTGCAACTGCTGTTCATCTTCCATGAGCTGCTTTTGATCAGGAAATGTCACAGAGAGCTGGTCGTTCTTTACGCTTCGCTCCGGCTCAATTTGTGCTGGCTCCGCATCCAGGGCCAGCATCCTGAATACCAGCTGTTCCAGGGGATCATCCATTGCCCAACGGATGGGTGTCTTGAGTTGAATCTCCCGCCACTGGGGCCGTTGCTGGTCCAGATGCTTTTTGAAGCGGTGGTTGAATCCCAGACCGGTGCCTTCGTAACCGTGTACGGTGGTGGCAAAGGCGATACGGGGATAGTGCTCAAGCAGTTTTATCAATACAGGGGTGGGGATGGCGGCCGCTTCATCCACCAGTAGCAGATCCCCCCGGGGTTTTTCCTGAATCAGCCGGTCCGGGGCCACATATTCAATCACACCTTGCTGGTGGTGGAGTTCGACACCATGTGCTTCCATCCCCAGTTCATTGGCGGCCATGCTGAACAGGCTCTCCACCGCGGCTTGGCGTGAGGCGGTTACGAGGATTCGTTGATAACCGCCCTTGATGAGCCGTGCGGCGGCGATTCCCAGTGCCGAGGATTTACCCCGGCCCCGATCGGAACTGAGTACCAATGGTCTTCTGCCATGACCTTTGATCACATGGATGATCGCTTCAACGGCGGTTGATTGATCTTCAGTCAGGCAACTGGGATCAGTAGAGACCGGTACGGGTTGGTTGGATGGGATTGCTGTCTGTGCCGCTTTGATGCCTTCGAATGTGATTCGCGCAATAGTTGGTTCTGTTTCCAGGCGTTTCGCAAGTCGGGTGAAAAAGTGGCTGGGCCTGGGAAGTTCGTAGTTGGCGACGGTAATGCGCTCAGCTTCCGGATCCGCATACTCCGCCCACCGATCCAGAGAAGGGGTCAACAACAGCAACAGTCCGCCACCGGTCAGTGTGCCGCTGACCGCACCGAAGGCATCCGGATCGAATCCTGAAAAGGCGTTGTAGATCAGCAGGCCCGATTCCCTGCCCAGGTGTTGCAGTGCCTGACGATTGTCTGCATGGGCTATGCCTTCAGGAGGATGCTCTCCGATCCACAGCGTGTTGGGATCGTTGATCGCTTGGACGATCTGTTTGGCCTGTTCAATAGACCAGGACGCTTCACCGGCGATATGCATGAGATAGCGGTGCCGGCTCTGTTGTGCCAGTTGACGGGTCTCTGTGGCCAGTTGAATGATTGTGTTGATGGTTTTGATAATCTTTCAGGATCTGCTGTTGGTGTTGGTATCAGTGCATCATTGAAAGCGCTGCATTTGCATGTTTAAAGCATGCCATGAATTACTATTGACTGTCATACCTGTCTGTTGGATGGTGGGTTGCTGCCTAAGAAAATTCTACTACTGGTTGTCACTGTCCATTATCCATCCGATGGTGGTTTCTGGGTCCAGCATTCGCTGGGTGAGCTGCTCCCCTCTCCCCTTGTGGGAGAGGGGCTGGGGGAGAGGGGGAGAACGAACGGCACTATATTGATCAATATTAGATATGATAAAAGATGAAGGATTAAATTGGCTTTATCTTTCACGCACTTTGCGCTTCGCGCGCACCCTCTCCCCAACCCCTCTCCCATTGTATAGACCGGAGACATAGGTAACACATGTTCGGAGACATGGGTAACACCTGGAATAAACTGTA
>JAEPDS010000004.1:35891-215517 GCA_016842065.1 Candidatus Thiodiazotropha sp. 'RUGA' | reverse complement strand
ATGGGGTTTTTCGATTTGGATGAGCTGCATATAAATATAGACAAACAGCCATGGTTGGTGTGTGCGTTGTTACCTAGGATCAACTCATGCGCATTAACGCAGAGTTCTACAACCAAAAAACCTGTAAAGGAGATAGGATTATGAACAACAAACCGATACTGATCATTGGCAAGCATGGCAAAACCGGTAGTCGTGTCGTGCAGCGTTTGCAATCGATGGGACTGCAGACCAGAGCGGTCTCAAGATCAACGGCTCTGCCATTCGACTGGCAGCAACGGGATACCTGGGGCGCGGCATTGCAGGGTGTTGCCTCTGTGTATGTTACCTACCAGCCTGATTTGGCAATTCCTCAAGCTCAGTCTGATATTGAAGCGTTTGTCGATATGGCTGAAGCGGCTGGTGTTGAACATGTCGTGCTGCTCTCGGGGCGAGGTGAAGCCGGCGCCCGGCAGGCGGAGGATATTCTCATCAACAGCGGCATCCGCTGGAATATCGTCAGGGCGAGCTGGTTTTTTCAGAACTTCAGTGAGAGTTTCATGATCGATGGGATTCTGCAGGGCGAACTGATCCTGCCGGCGGGGGATGTCCCGGAACCTTTCATCGATGCGGAGGATATTGCCGATGTGGTGGTTGCCTGTTTGACCGAAGCAAAACATCACAATCGTCTCTATGAAGTGACTGGGCCTCGCGCCATGACCTTTGCTGATTGCATGGCAGAGCTGTCGCAAGCGCTACAGAGGCCGGTGAAATACACACAGGTGCCGCTGGATGCCTATCTGGATGCACTTCAGCAGCAGGCTGTTCCCGAGCCGATGCAGTGGTTGCTCAAAGAGCTGTTCACGCAGGTTCTGGATGGTAGAAACAGCCAGGTGCAACCGGGTGTTGAAGAGGCGCTGGCAAGACCGGCCAGGGATTTTCAGGTCTATCTGAAGCGTATGGTCGACTCGGGATGCTGGTCCGACGAGGGATTGGACCAGGCGGTTTGATGCTGCGTTGATCAGAAGTCTGATCTGCCCCTGAAGAGTAGTCAGGTCCACTCCGGCTTGACGAACAGAACGCCAGGCCGGAGACTCTTGCAACAGAGTATTCTTTTCGTGTTACAGGCCAGATGATTCATCAGATAACCCGACTCTTTCCGCTATGGGCCGTGCTTCTGTCTGCGCTTGCCTATGCTTATCCTTCTGCTTTCGTTGTCTTGAAGCCTGCCATCATTCCCCTCTTGGGTCTGGTGATGTTCGGTATGGGCATGACCCTGAGTCTGCAAGATTTCAAACGGGTTTTTCAACAGCCGAAGATCGTCGGTGTCGGGGTGTTGTTGCAGTTCGCATGGATGCCTTTGCTCGCCTGGCTGATTGCTGAACTGCTCGCCTTGCCACCCTATCTGATGGCCGGGCTGGTATTGGTCGGGGCCTGTCCCGGCGGTACCGCTTCCAATGTGGTCTGCTATCTGGCACGCGGTGATGTGGCTCTCTCCATTACCATGACAACGGTTTCAACCCTGCTGGCGATCATCGCCACGCCGCTGCTGACCTGGCTCTATGTAGGGCAGAAGGTTCCGGTGCCGGTTGAAAGCATGCTCTGGTCGATCTTCAAGATTGTTCTGTTACCGGTCTCGTTGGGGGTCCTGGTGAACAGCCTGTATGGCCGCAAACTCAAACCGATAAAACCGCTCTTTCCGTTGATCTCCATTCTTGCGATCGTTCTGATCATCGGTATCGTGGTAGCGCTGAATCAGAGCAACATTGCCAGTATGGGGATGCTGTTGGCGTTAGCCGTGGTACTGCACAATCTGGCTGGCTTGGCCGGCGGTTACTGGATCGCCAGAGGTCTGGGTTGGGATCGGCGGATCAGCCGTACCCTGGCGATCGAGGTGGGTATGCAGAATTCCGGCTTGGGGGTAGCGCTGTCGGTTAAGTATTTTTCCGCCGCTGCCGCGCTGCCGGGCGCGATCTTCTCCATCTGGCACAATCTGAGTGGTTCCATGCTGGCGGGCTATTGGTCGCGGCGGGAAACCTGAGTGGCCGCTTGGGTTGCTGCTAAATGGAAGTTTTATTGCCTGCCTCATCGAGACAGACGAAGGTGATGGTGGTGCTGAAGACGCTCTCCTCCTGACCGGTCAACGACGCTTCCGCAAATACCTTGACCCGATAATCCACCGATGAATCACCCTGTTTGCTCTGCTGGATATCGAAGCGCAATATCGCGCCCTCTCTGACACTGCGGTGGAAGGTGACCCGGTCGAGTCCGATCGTCACAAAGTGGCGCCCCGGGTAGTCATGCACCGCTGCGATCCAGGCATACTCGTCGACCCATTTCAGCAGGTTGCCGCCAAACAGATAGCCATACTGGTTGAGGTGCTGGGGCAGCACCAGTTTATGGTTTTCCATCAGACCTGTAACCCGGGGGGTGGTGTGGGCGAGTTCTGATGCATCACCAGGCACCAGCCCTGATCACCTTTGCGGTAGATATTGGTGGCGTAGACCGGGTGGGGTGGGGTTTCAGGATCTGCTTTGACCAGCTCTTCGATCAGGTGGATGGCAATATTATCAGTCTCAATCCAGCTCAGGTGTTTAATCTCGATATCAAGCTTTACATCCTCATTCAACAGGGCGCCCCAGGCGGTCTCGATGGCCGCTCTGCCCCGTTGCGCCGGCATCATCGGCAGCAGGCAGAGAATCTCATCACTCTCTTCCCACACCGACATCATGGCGCCCAGGTCCCCTTCATCGATGGCGTCGTAGTAGGCGTCTTCGGCATCCTGGGGCGTTTGGTAGGGAGGGGTCATGGGCATTTCCTGTTGTTATCCGGTTGTGTGATTGGGGGATTTTACGGGAATAACCCGTCTCTAAGATAGGGGGAGCAGGGACGAATGGCTCTTACTTAAGCACTAAACAGATTGCATCTCGTCTTATCAGAGGGTTGTGGTGGGGCCATGCCCCACCAAATAACGCTGAAGTGACTAACTGCGGATCTACCTAAATCAAGGCCGCTCTGTGAGAGTCATTGACGACATTTTGCAGTGATTGGCGTCCATTTGCGGTTCATTCTCTAGGTCAGCCGTTGCGCTGGACACTTTTCCGTTCATTTCCTCCGTCAGTGACTAATCACGTATTCCCTATCTCTTCGGCTTTCCGTATCATCTGGCCTCTTTCAGACCAGTAGTAACTTACAGATCAGATGACTGACGATATCGATCACAGCTTGGAGGGAATCGAACGGGTTCCCCTGAATGAGTTTACCGAGAAGGCATACCTGAACTACTCCATGTATGTGATTCTCGATCGTGCCCTGCCGAATATCGGTGATGGATTGAAGCCGGTACAGCGGCGGATTGTCTATGCCATGTCGGAGCTGGGTTTGAGTGCGGGGGCCAAGTTCAAGAAGTCGGCCCGTACCGTCGGTGATGTGCTCGGTAAGTTCCATCCCCATGGCGACAGTGCCTGTTATGAGGCAATGGTGCTGATGGCGCAGAACTTCTCCTACCGCTATCCGCTGGTGGACGGGCAGGGCAACTGGGGCTCGCCGGACGATCCGAAGTCGTTTGCCGCGATGCGTTACACGGAATCGAAGCTGACGGTCTATGCCCAGAGCCTGCTTTCGGAGCTGGGACAGGGGACTGTGGAGTGGATGCCCAATTTTGACGGCACCCTGAAGGAACCCAAGATACTGCCGGCGAGATTGCCGAATGTGCTGCTCAACGGCTCTTCCGGTATCGCTGTGGGCATGGCCACCGATATCCCGCCACATAACCTGCGGGAAGTCGCCAGTGCCTGTATCCATCTGCTGGAGTCGCCGAAGGCCACCCTGGAAGATCTGATGACCCATATCCCCGGGCCGGACTACCCCACCGAGGCGGAGATCGTGACGCCGGCGGCTGAGCTGGCGAAGGTCTATGCGACCGGGCATGGCTCGATCCGCATGCGTGCCCGTTTCGACCGGGAGAATGGGGATATTATCGTGACGGCGCTGCCGCATCAGGTGTCAGGGGCCAAGATACTGGAACAGATCGCGGCTCAGATGCAGGCCAAAAAGCTGCCGATGGTAGAGGATCTGCGCGACGAATCGGATCATGAAAATCCCACCCGTCTGGTGATCGTGCCCCGCTCCAACCGGGTCGATGTGGCACGGTTGATGTCCCATCTGTTTGCCAGCACCGATCTGGAGCGCAGCTATCGGGTCAATCTCAACCTGATCGGTATCGATGGCCGTCCGGCGGTCAAGGATCTGCGCACGCTGCTGGTGGAGTGGCTCAGTTTCCGCACCGAAACCGTTCGCCGGAGACTGCAGTATCGCCTCAATGAGGTGCTTGACCGGTTGCACATTCTTGAAGGCTATCTGATCGCCTATCTGAATATCGATGAGGTGATTGCGATCATCCGCTACGAGGATGATCCAAAGGCCGAACTGATCAAACGTTTCTCCCTCTCAGACATTCAGGCAGAAGCCATCCTCAACCTTCGCTTGCGTAACCTGGCGAAGTTGGAGGAGATGAAGATCAAGGGTGAGCAGGAAGAGCTGGAGAAAGAGCGGAAATCACTCGAAAAGCTGCTGGGTTCGAAACAGCGCATGCGTACTCTGATCCGTAAGGAGTTACAGGCGGATGCGGAGAAATATGGTGATGAGCGTCGTTCACCCATCGTTGAACGTGAGGCGGCTGAGGCCCTCGACGAGACCGATCTGACTCCCAGTGAGGCGGTCACTGTAGTGCTTTCGGAGATGGGTTGGGCGCGTACTGCCAAGGGGCATGAGATCGATCCGACCGGTCTGAACTATCGGGCCGGGGACGGTTTTCTGGCCGCTACCCGCCTGCGTAGCAATCAGCAGGCGGTATTTCTCGACTCCAATGGCCGCAGCTACTCCCTGCCGGCGCATACGCTGCCATCGGCCCGCAGTCAGGGTGAGCCTCTGACAGGACGACTCTCTCCGGCAACCGGTGCGACCTTCCGTGCGGTGATCGGCGGCGACACTCAGCAGGAGTATCTGTTGGCCTCGGACGCAGGTTACGGATTCCGGGTCGGTCTGGCGGATATGCTGGCGAAAAATAAATCGGGCAAGGCGCTGCTGACCCTGCCGAAAGGATCTCAGGTTCTGATGCCTGAGCTGATTGCGGATGTGGAGAGCGATCGCGTCGTGACGATCACCAATGAGGGGCGGATGCTGGTCTTTCCCGTCGGGGAGTTGCCCAAGCTGTCGAAGGGCAAGGGTAACAAGATTATCTCGATCGCTCCGAAACGGGTGGCTGCCAGGGAGGAGTTCGTGGTGGCGATTGCCGTGGTGCCGAAAGGGGGCAGTCTGACCGCCCATGCAGGCAAGCGCTATATCGTGCTGAAACCGGCCGATCTGGATGGCTATCAGGGAGAGCGGGGACGTCGAGGAGGGAAACTTCCGAGAGGTTTCCAGCGGGTCGACCGGGTTGAGGTCAGTTGAATTCAACCGCTCTGAAAATCCAATCATGAGAGGGGTGATCGGCTGAAAACCGCCCAGTCGACGTGATCTGGCTGGAAATATAACCCATTGAATCCATGTGTTTAATGGGCGTTCGACCAACAGACTCAACGGGCCAGGGTAGATCAACCACCGTTTTAATCAAGATTAGATTTGGAGAGTTGCTCCATTGGTCGTTATAATGGCCGATTCTCAGCTGTGGAATTTGGGCTGGATTGTTTGGTAATCCCCTTGAATCGGCTGGGAATCATACGAAAGCAGCGAAAGTGGCGGAATTGGTAGACGCGCTGGATTTAGGTTCCTGTGGGGTAACCCGTGAGAGTTCGAGTCTCTCCTTTCGCACCATTTCAACTGCGGTTGCCAATGGCGATCGACAGGAAATTTCCAGTTTTTCCTTAATTCAGATATTTAGTGGCAGATAAGGCTGTCAGGAGAAGATACATGCAAGTTTCGGTGGAATCGGGAGAAGGGCTTGAGCGACGTCTTACCGTCGAGTTGCCTGCAGAGCAGATCGATGCGGAAGTGAATAAGCGCCTACAGCAGATTGGCCGAACCGCCAAACTGGATGGTTTTCGTCCCGGTAAGGTGCCGATGAAACTGCTGCGTCGTAACTATGGCGGACAGGTGCTGCAGGAAGTCTACGGCCAGATGATCGAATCCAGTTATCAGGAGGCGATTCAGCAGGAGAAGCTGCAGCCCGCCGGCATGCCTAAGATCGAACCTGGCGAGTCCAACGAAGAGGATGGACTGTTTCGCTATGTGGCGACCGTTGAGGTGATGCCTGAGATCACCCTGAATCCTCTCTCCGGGGAGATCAAGCGTCCGATGGCCGAGATTGGCGATCAGGATATTGACGAGATGCTGATGAAGCTGCGCAAACAGCGTGCAACCTGGAGCAGCGTTGAGCGTGATGCAGCCGAAGGCGATCAGGTGAAAATCAGCTTCAAGGGTACCGTCGACGGGGAGGTCTTTGAGGGTGGCAGTGCGGAGAATGTGGACCTGGTGCTGGGCTCCGGCCGTATGATCGAAGGTTTCGAATCTGCCCTGATCGGTAAGCCGAAAGGTGATAAATCCTCCATCGACCTGAAATTCCCCGAAAACTACCGGGTGGAAGAGTTGGCCGATAAACCGGTAACGTTCGAAGTAGAGATCAACGACATCGCCGAAGAGGTGCTGCCTGAGGTCGATGACGAATTTGCCAAAGAGTTCGGTGCCGAAGAGGGTGTCGACAAGCTGATGACCGATGTGCGTGAGAACATGTCACGTGAACTTGAACAGCGGATTGAGGCTCGTATAAAGAACCAGGCAATGGATCTGCTGACTGAGCAGAATCCGATCGATATTCCCACTGCGATGGTCGATCAGGAGATCGAGGCGCTGAAGAATCAGACCCGTCAGCAGCTGGCCCAGGGCGGAGGATCATTTGAGCTGCCCAGTGAGATGTTTGAAGACCAGGCAAAAAAACGGGTTACTCTGGGCCTGCTTATTGGTGAAATCATTAAGCAAAACGACATTCAGGTCGATAACGATCGTGTGAAGAAGAGAATTGAAGAGTTTGCCGCCAGTTACGAGAAGCCTGAAGAGGTGGTCAACTACTACTATAACGACGAAAAACAGCTGGCCGCTGTGCAGAATGTCGTAATGGAAGATCAGGTGGTAGACTGGGTGCTGGAACAGGTAACAGTCACTGAAGAGCAGACAACCTTTGCCGATCTGACGGAGCAGGGTTGAAAGGAGAGGGGAAACGTAGACCATGATTGATACAGTGTCAGGAATGCCAGACGCAAAAGGCCTGGGCCTCGTGCCGATCGTTATCGAGCAGACTGCCCGGGGTGAGCGCTCCTTTGACATCTACTCCAGGTTGCTGAAGGAGAGAGTGATCTTTCTGGTCGGGCCGGTTGAAGACCATATGGCCAACCTGGTTGTGGCTCAGTTGCTGTTTCTCGAGTCGGAGAACCCGGACAAGGATATCCATCTCTATATCAATTCGCCCGGTGGCTCGGTCACCGCGGGGCTGTCGATTTACGACACCATGCAGTTCGTTAAGCCTGATGTCAGCACCATGTGTATCGGTCAGGCGGCGAGTATGGGAGCCCTGTTGCTCTCCGGCGGGGCCAAGGGCAAACGCTACTGTCTGCCGAATTCTCGGATGATGATTCACCAGCCTTTGGGCGGTTTCCAGGGGCAGGCAACGGATATTGAGATCCATGCGAAAGAGATTCTGCTGCTGAGAGAGCGGCTGAACACCATTCTGGCCGATCATACCGGTCAGAGCCTGGAACAAATTGCGCAAGATACCGAGCGGGACAATTTCATGGGTGGCGAGGAAGCGGTCGCCTATGGCCTGATCGACTCGGTACTGTCCGATCGTGGTGGTAGTGAGACCAGCTGACATCGGTTTCTGTGATGTGGCTTTTACGGGCAATGGATGGCGTGTTATCAAGTCCGTGTTTTTTAATCACTAACCTTGCCATCTAGGTGCAGTTAGATATGATTGAAATAAAAAGCAGATTGATTTTGGCTTGAAGGAGTGAAATATGAGCAGTGACAAGAGCGGTAAAGGTGACGACGGTAAGCTGTTGTATTGCTCCTTTTGCGGCAAAAGCCAGCATGAGGTGCGGAAACTGATTGCCGGCCCTTCCGTTTTTATCTGCGATGAGTGCGTCGAACTCTGCAATGACATCATCCGTGAGGAGATGCAGGAGCCGGGCGAAGACAGCATCAACAAACTACCCAAGCCTCATGAAATAAAAAAGACGCTGGATCAATATGTTATCGGTCAACAGAGAGCGAAAAAGGTGCTCTCTGTGGCGGTCTACAACCACTACAAAAGACTCGATGTCATCGGCAAGGACAACGAAGTCGAGCTGGCGAAATCGAATATTCTGCTGATCGGCCCCACCGGCTCGGGTAAAACCCTGCTGGCGGAAACCCTGGCCAGAATGTTGAATGTGCCCTTCACCATTGCCGACGCCACCACCCTGACTGAAGCCGGGTATGTGGGTGAGGATGTGGAAAACATCATTCAGAAGTTGCTGCAGAAGTGCGACTATGATGTTGAAAAGGCACAGACCGGCATCGTCTATATCGATGAAATCGATAAGATTTCCCGTAAATCGGATAATCCCTCCATCACCCGTGACGTGTCCGGTGAAGGGGTGCAGCAGGCGCTGCTGAAACTGATTGAGGGTACGGTTGCCTCCGTACCACCCCAGGGCGGCAGAAAACATCCTCAGCAGGAGTTTCTGCAGGTCAATACCTCAAACATCCTGTTTATTGTGGGTGGTGCATTCGCTGGCCTTGAAAAGGTCATCAAAGACCGCTCTGAAAAGGGTGGAATCGGCTTCTCTGCCGAGGTGAAGAGTAAGGACGACTCCCGTTCAGTGGGCGACATCATTGTCGATGTGGAGCCTGAGGACCTGATCAAATATGGTCTGATACCCGAATTTGTCGGTCGTTTGCCGGTGGTGGCCACACTTCAGGAGCTGGATGAGGACTCACTGGTCAAAATTCTCACCGAACCGAAGAATGCACTCAGCAAGCAGTATGCCCGTCTGTTCGAAATGGAGGGCTGTGAGCTGGAGCTCAGGGATGACGCACTGCGTGCAATTGCCCGCAAAGCCATGGCGCGGAAGACCGGTGCACGCGGTCTGCGTACCATTTTGGAGCAAGTGTTACTCGACACGATGTATGATTTGCCCTCAATGGATGAAGTCACCAAAGTGGTTGTGGATGAAGGCGTCATTGCCGGTGAATCTGATCCATTGATGATCTACGAAAACAACGATAAGCAGATTGCTGCATCTGATTGATCTGTCTAAGCATTTTACCGGAGCCAGAGAGTTGCCCGGGCGACGCTGCGTCGTGGCCGGGTGAATTCCGGTCGATATGGCACGATTCCTGTTTGGTTTTTACCGTTGATTGATTCCAACAATAGACTTGAAACATCCGGCTATTGGCCATATATACATTAATCAACCATCAGAAAACTGCTGCAGGTCAGATTGAAGAGAGCCTGCCAGATGCAAATCCCTGTATTGACACTGTAGTACCTGCAGTTGAAGTATTTTCAGGCAGGCCGCTGCCTAATGAGGACAAGTGAATGGGTCAAGAATATAAAGACACCGGTATGACAAGAGATACGGCCAACATCGTTCCGGTTTTGCCGTTACGCGACGTGGTTGTCTATCCTCACATGGTTATTCCCTTGTTCGTCGGCCGGGACAAGTCGATCCAGGCGCTCGATTCCGCCATGCAGAGCAACAAGCAGATTCTTCTGGCGGCACAGAAAAGCGCGGATGTGGACGATCCGGATATCGACGATATGTACGCCATCGGTACCCTGGCCAATATCCTGCAGCTTCTGAAACTCCCCGATGGTACGGTCAAAGTCCTTGTCGAAGGTGGGGAACGGGCGAGGATCATCGAATTTGTGGAGAATGATGAATTCTTCACCGCGCGCCTTGAGACCCTGACTGACAATATCGATCTGGCGGGCCGAGAGACCGAGGTGCTGATGCGCTCGGCCACCAATCTGTTCGATCAGTACGTCAAGCTGAACAAAAAAGTACCACCTGAGGTATTGACCTCGCTCTCCAGTATCGACGATCCCAGTCGTCTGGCCGACACCATCGCCGCGCATATGTCCCTCAAGCTTGAGGAGAAGCAGCATGTGCTGGAGATGCCCAACGTCAGAGAGCGTCTGGAGCATCTGATGGGGCTGATGGAGGGTGAAAACGACATCCTGCAGATGGAGAAACGGATCCGTGGGCGGGTCAAGCGTCAGATGGAGAAGAATCAGCGTGAGTACTACCTGAATGAGCAGATGAAGGCCATTCAGAAAGAGCTGGGTGAAATGGATGATGCGCCCAACGAGATCGAGGATCTGACCAAAAAGATCGAAAATGCCGGAATGACCTCAGAGGCCAAGGAGAAGGCCAACAACGAACTGAACAAACTCAAGCTGATGTCGCCGATGTCAGCCGAAGCGACCGTGGTGCGCAACTACATCGATACCCTGGTCGGCCTGCCCTGGAAGAAACGCAGTAAGATCCGCAATGACATCGGGGCCGCCAATACCGTGCTTGATGAGGATCACTACGGTCTGGATAAGGTCAAGGAGCGTATTCTCGAGTACCTGGCCGTACAGCAGCGTGTGCGCAAGCTGAAGGGGCCGATCCTCTGTCTGGTCGGGCCTCCAGGTGTGGGCAAGACCTCACTGGGTCAGTCCATTGCCCGGGCGACCAACCGTAAATTCACCCGTATGGCCCTGGGTGGGGTCAGGGACGAGGCTGAAATACGCGGCCATCGTCGTACCTATATCGGTGCGCTGCCTGGCAAGATCATCAACAATCTGAGCAAGGTCAAGACCCGAAACCCTCTGTTTCTGCTTGATGAAATCGACAAGATGGCGATGGACTTCCGGGGCGATCCCGCCTCGGCTCTGCTGGAGGTGCTGGATCCGGAACAGAACCATACCTTCAACGACCACTATCTGGAGGTCGACTTCGATCTGTCTGAGGTGATGTTCGTTGCCACCGCCAACACATTGAATATTCCGGCGGCTCTGCTGGATCGTATGGAAGTGATCCGGCTCTCCGGTTACACCGAGGATGAGAAGGTCAACATTGCCGAGCGCTATCTGGTACGCAAACAGATGGAGAACAATGGCCTGAAACCGGAAGAGCTGATCGTCAGAGAGTCGGCGATTCGGGATATCGTCCGTTACTACACCCGTGAGGCCGGGGTGAGAAACCTGGAGCGGGAGATCGCCAAGATCTGTCGCAAGGTGGTAAAAGAGATTCTGCTGAAGAAGACCAAGACCAAGGTCACTCTGACACCGAAGCGTCTTGAAGACTATCTGGGCGTGAAACGTTTTCGCTACGGGCGGGCCGACGAGCACGATCAGGTGGGTCAGGTTACCGGTCTGGCCTGGACCGAGGTGGGAGGCGAGCTGCTACGTATAGAGGCCGCTCTGATGCCCGGTAAGGGACGATTGAGCCATACCGGTCAGTTGGGTGAGGTTATGCAGGAGTCGATTCAGGCGGCCATGACGGTGGTCAGAAGCCGTGCCGAATCCCTTGGCCTGGAAGAGGAGTTCCACCAGAAATACGATGTGCATATCCATGTGCCCGAGGGAGCCACGCCGAAAGACGGTCCCAGTGCCGGTGTTGGTATGTGTACCAGTCTGGTCTCGGCTTTGACCAAAATTCCGGTGAAAGCGGATGTGGCAATGACCGGTGAGATCACCCTGCGTGGCGAAGTGCTGCCGATCGGTGGGCTCAAGGAGAAGTTGCTGGCAGCACACCGGGGCGGAATCGCCACGGTTATCATCCCTGAAGAAAACGAGAGAGATCTTGTTGAAATCCCGAAGAATATCAAGCAGAACCTGGAAATTATCCCGGTCCGCTGGATCGATGAAGTGTTGCAGATTGCACTCAATGACACCCCGCAGCCGCAGAAGGAGAAGGAGTCTGGAGAGGCTGAAAAACCGAGTAGAAAGCGCAGCCAGGAGGCTGGCAAAAAGACTGGGGCACCCACCAAGCATTAATACACTGTTAATTTAGAACATGAAGACCTGTCACAGCTTGGCTTATTGCGGCATTTTAGCGTAGGCCATTGCTTGACAGGTTGTCAGGCAGCCGGTATAAACTCTGGCGTTTCGGGCCCTGCTGCAGGGCCACTACATATAATTCGTAAGGCGGAATGATCCGCCCAGACCATAGGGGAAACTGATTAATGAATAAGGCCGAACTAATTGAGGCAATGGCGGAATCCGCGGATATTTCCAAGGCCGCTGCAGGACGGGCACTTGACGGTATGGTAAACGCTGTGACTGAAGCGATGAAAGCCGGTGATACGCTCTCTCTGGTGGGATTTGGCACCTTTTCCGTGAAAGAACGCGCTGCCCGTGAAGGCCGCAATCCCCAGACCGGAGAGACGATTAAGATCAAAGCATCGAAAATCCCGTCATTTAAAGCTGGTAAAGCGTTGAAGGATGCAATAAACTAGCGCGCCTTCTACCGGGGTGCTTAGCTCAGCTGGGAGAGCATCGCCCTTACAAGGCGAGGGTCGCAGGTTCGATCCCTGCAGCACCCACCATTTAGGAGCGGTAGTTCAGTTGGTTAGAATACCGGCCTGTCACGCCGGGGGTCGCGGGTTCGAGTCCCGTCCGCTCCGCCAACATTAATCATTAACGGGGTATCTCAATCAGATACCCCGTTTTTGTTTAACCAGATACCCGGATCTCGATCCTGGTAATAATAATATTTCGAGTCACTGATCATGCTTCAGGAAATCAGAGATAAGGCTCAGGGCTGGATCGCTTGGGCAATCGTCATCCTCATCTCAATCCCTTTTGCACTATGGGGGATTCAATCCTATCTGGGAATCGGTTCAGAACCTCTGGCTGCCACCGTCAATGGCGTGGAGATTACTGAGCGCAGTCTGGAATCCCAGTTTCAACGTTTTCGTCAGCAGCTGCGTGATCAGCTGGGTTCCGCCTATCGGCCGGAACTGTTCGATGATGTGCGGATGAGAAAAGAGGTGCTCAACCGTTTGGTCAACGATGAAGTGCTGCAGCAGGCCTCCCATGAGATGGGACTGCGTGCCGGTAGCAGCATGATCCAGGCGGCGATTTTGAGCATGTCGATCTTTCACAAGGATGGACGCTTCGATCAAGAGACCTATGAGCGCTCACTGCAGCTGCAGGGACTCTCCCCGGCCGGCTTTGAAGAGCGAGTCAGGCGTGCGCTGGTTGCCGAGCAGCTGACCCAGGCGGTTGAGAGCGGTGCGTTCATTACTTCACGCGAAGTCAGTGAGAGCGATCGTCTGCAGAAACAGACCCGTGAGATCACCTATTTCACCATTCCGGCCGCGGATTACCTGGTGGACAATTCTGTCACTGACAGTGAGGTGACCTCCTTCTACGAGAGCAATGAGAGCGCCTTCATCTCGCCGGAGAAGATCAAGCTCGAATACATCCTGTTGGATGCCGCAGCGATCGGCGAGACCGTCGATCTCGATGATGAGCTGCTACGGGGTTTCTACGACGATAATCAGGATCTCTACGGTCTGCCTGAACAGCGACAGGCAAGCCATATCCTGATCCAGGTTACCGCCGATGCTGATCAGACAGCCGTTGATGAAGCGAAACAGAAAATCGAGGATCTGGCGGAACAGGTTCGTGCGGGGGAGTCTTTCGCCGAACTGGCCAAGCAGCACTCCCAGGATCCCGGCTCAGCCGCTTCAGGGGGTGACCTGGGAATGTTTGGCAAGGGCATCATGGATCCGGCTTTCGAGAACGCCGTATTCACTCTCGAAGAGGGTGCTGTGAGTGAGCCGGTGCGCAGTAACTTCGGTTTTCATCTGATTAAACTCACCGGCATAAAGGCCGGCAGCGTCAAGCCATTTGATGAAGCCAAAAGCGAAGTGGAGAAGGGCTACCGTCTGGCAGAGGGTGAAAAACGCTACTTTGAGATGGCCGAAGAGCTGGCCAACCTGAGTTATGACGATCCCACCTCCCTGGAATCCTCAGCATCCGCCCTGGGACTGACTGTGGAAGAGAGCGAATGGATGACCCGGGATCAGCAGGCCGGACCATTGGCGAAACCCAAAGTACTGGGTGCGGCATTCAGTGACGATGTTCTGAAAGAGCGCAATAACAGTGAATTGATCGAACTCGATTCCACCAGTTCCGTGGTGGTACGGGTATTGGATCACCAGGAGGCTTCAGTTGAGCCTCTGGAGGATGTGCGCAGTCGGATCGTCGAGCTGCTCACCAAACAGAAGGCGGAAGAGCAGGCCGGAGCAGAAGCGGCCAAGCGTGTGGCTGAGATTTCCACTTCCAATCCGCTGATGCAGGTTGCTGGCACTTATCCGGTAACCGGACCGATCACCGTAACCCGCAACAGCAGAGAGCTGCCACCGGCCCTGTCGAGCGAACTGTTCCGCACGGCAAAGCCGCAGGCGGGTGAGATCAGCTCAAGCAGTGTCAAACTGGCCCAGGGTGACTTTGCTGTATTCGCACTCTCACAAGTCACCGAAGGTGAATCCGTCTCGGATGAGAGTAAAGTGCAGCAGGTTGAAAACATGCGGCGTCTGTATGGCAGAAGCTACTACGATCGGGTACTCGAAGATCTCTAATCCCGTGCCGATGTGCAGATCCTTCTTAAGCAGGACAGCGAGTAGGTTTGTTAAGAAAATTTAAGTCCGCAAATGAACGCTAAAAACGCAAATAAGAAGCGCAAATTGAAATAGGGTTTGGGATTGGATCGTATTTCAGATGCACCGTGATATATTGGCGGTGATTGGCGTCCATTCGCGGCTTAATTCGATTGCTCCAGGTCGATCCGCATCACTAAACCCATTTGCGTTTATTCGCGTTCATTTGCGGACTTAACAAATAAAAAAGGCGCGGCATCAGCCGCACCTTAAATCTCAATTCAATCTTGTTAAATGATCAGGCCATGCCTAGGATGTGGTAGCCGGAGTCGACATAGAGTATGTCACCGGTGATACCGGAGGCCAGGTCGGAACAGATGAAGGCGGTGGCATTACCCACTTGTTCGATCGTGACATTACGTCGCAACGGATTCTTCTTCTCCGCTTCATCCAGCATACCTTTGAAATCCTTGATGCCGGAAGCCGCCAGGGTTCGGATCGGTCCGGCCGATATGCCATTTACCCGAATGCCTTCAGGGCCAAGCGATTCAGCCAGATAACGGACGCTCGCCTCAAGGCTGGCTTTGGCAACCCCCATCACGTTGTAGTTCGGTACGGTACGTACCGCACCCAGGTAGCTCATGGTCACCAGTGAGGCATTACGTCCCTGCATCAGATTGCGTGCCGCTTTGGCGAGTGCGGAAAAACTGTATGAACTGATGTCGTGGGCGAGGGCGAAACCATCCCGGGTCAGGTTGTCCAGGTAGCCTCCCTCCAGGTGGTCTCTGGGGGCAAAACCGACCGCATGGACAATCCCGTCGAGATACCCCCACTCTTTTTCTATGGTCTCGATCAGGTCGGCAATTTGCTGGTCATCGGTGACATCGAGGGGCGCCACAATCGAAGCCGAGAATTTTTCAGCAGCGTCATCAACCCGTTTTTTCAATTTCTCAGTCTGGTAGGTCAGGGCGAGTTCCGCCCCCTCCCTGTGCATGGCTTCGGCAACCCCCCAGGCGATGGAACGGTTGCTGGCAATGCCAACGATGAGAAAGCGTTTGTCTTGTAAAAAACCCATTGAAAATTCCTTACTGGCGTCGTTGTTTAGTGAATAAACAGGAGCGGTAGGATAATTCTCCTGTCTAATTGGGACGTCTTATTGTCGAGATTAACGTGTAACCTACCGGAGAACCCAACCGGCGAATAGCATAGCATGCCGGGGCTATGGCCACATCTCAGCTACCCATGGCCCGATCAAAGCATGCTCAGACCAGAAGCAGCACGGCCTGTATCAGTTTGCAGGTCAATAAAAATGTGCAGTCCGGTCCGTGGTGCTCCATTGACTCCAATTGGCTAACCCGGCAACCTTACGCCATTGATATTGCAGATTGGATCGATTTGAAGAATAAGATAGGCCGGTCAGGGTTTCGGATAGGTTAGGCCTGAATCACAGGAGAACATTCATGCAGCGTCGTTTGAACGGTCGGGACATCCTCTATTTCGGTGGTCTCGCCGTGGTACTCATCACCATAATTCTGGCTATGTACATGGTCGATCGGCAGTGGCAGAAGATGGCGCAGATGGAGCAGTTGATGCAGGAGCAGGCGGCGGATATCCGTAATATCAACATGCAGCTCAGAACATTGGGCAGACGCGTGGAGAGTGGTGTCAATCTCACCTCCCAATCCCAGACGGATGAAACCGGGTCTGTTCCGGCGGCCTTTGAACGGGCTTACCAAGCCAATCAAAAAGAGGATTATGCCGAAGGGGACTGGCTGGTCAGGGCATTCGGGGTCAATCTCAAATCCCTCACACCGTTTATTTCTGAGGATGTCTACGCCTCCACCGTACAGGGCTATATCCTGGAGAGTCTGCTGGTGCGTAATGCGGATACCCTGGAGTGGGAAGGTCTGTTGGCCAGGCAGTGGGAGGTCAGCGATGACGGATTGACCTTTGTCTTCAAGCTGCGGGAAGGTCTACGCTTTTCAGACGGTAAACCGCTCACCGCCGAGGATGTGGCGTTCACTTTCAACTTCATCATGAATCCGGCGATTCAGGCTCCCAGGGAGCGGGCCTACTACGCCAAGATCAAATCCGTTGAGGCGCTGGACATGCTGACCGTGCGGTTTCAATTTGCCGAGCCCTATTTCAACGCCCTGGCTCTGGCCGGGGGTATCTCGGTGATGCCCAAACACTTCTATGAACCCTATCTGGAAGAGCCGAACAGCTATAACCAATCGAAGGGATTGCTACTGGGATCCGGCCCCTACCGGCTGGAGGATCCGCGCAACTGGTCACCGGATAAAGGCATCATCGAACTGCAGCGAAATCCCCGTTATTGGGGCTCGGTGCAGCCGGCTTACAATCGTCTGTTGTGGCGAATCATCGAGAACGACAGTGCCCGCCTGACCACATTCCGCAATGGTGAAATCGATACCTATGTCTCCCGACCGAGAGAGTACAAACAGCTGGTTGAGGATAAGGATCTGGCGAAGAAGGCGGAACGCTGGGAATACATGAGTCCGATTGCAGGCTACAGCTACATCGGCTGGAACCAGCAACGAGACGAACAGCCTACCCGGTTTGCGGATACAAGGGTCAGGCAGGCCATGACCTACCTGATCGATCGTGAACGGATCAATAAGGAGATCTATCTGGGGTATGCGGATGTGGCGATGAGCCCCTTCACCGGTACCAGTAAACAGCATAATCCGGATCTGTTACCCAGAGCCTACGATCAGAACAGAGCCATGGCGCTGCTCAACGAGGCGGGTTATGTCGACCGGGACGGTGACGGGATTCTCGAAGATGAGTCAGGCGCTCCCTTTGAGTTCGACCTTGTCTATTTTCAGGCCAATGAGGACACCGGTCGGATGGTGCTTTTTCTGAAGGACCTGATGGCCCGGGTGGGGATTCTGTTACAGCCCAAACCAACCGAGTGGTCGGTGATGATCGATCTGATGAAGAAACGTGATTTCGACGCCATCACCCTGGGCTGGACCAGCGGTCTCGAGACCGATCTCTATCAGATGTTTCACAGCAGTCAGATTGCCGATGCGGGTAATAATTTTATCGGCTATCGCAACGAGAAACTGGATCAGCTGATCGATCAGGCGAGGGCGACGGTGGATGAGGAGAAGCGTATGCCTCTGTGGCAGGCTGCGGAGCGGGAGCTCTACAACGATCAGCCCTATACCTTCCTGAAGCGCAGTAAAAGCCTGGTGTTCATCGATCGGCGGATTCAAAATGTTTTGCAGACCAAGCTGGGCTTGAATCTGAACAGTCTGCCGGTAGAGACCTATGTGCCGGCGGATCAACAACGCTACAAGCAATAGTCGGGCATGCTGACCTATCTGATCCGAAGAGTGCTGCTGATGGTTCCCACCCTGTTGGGGATCACGCTGGTGGTGTTCGTGGTGATGGCCTCATCACCCGGCGGAATCAGTGCCCAGAGCCTGGTTGAAGGCCAGAACCTGGATCCGGAGGCGAAGCAGGAGATCGAAGCCTACTACAATCGGCTCTACGGTCTGGATGATCCCCCCTATATGCAGTATCTGCGTTGGTTGAACAATGTCTCGCCGATCGGTTTTGTGTTCGACGAGGAGAATCAGATGAGTGGATTCTCCTTGAGTAAAGGGGCTGACTTCGGACGCAGTTTTCGTTATGGCCGCCCGGTAACCGATCTGCTGGCGGAACGGGTGCCGATAACGGTTTTGCTGAATGTTCTGAGCATCCCCCTGGTCTATATGTTTGCCCTGCTGGTGGGGGTGCGAGCCGCCGTGGAGCGGGGTCGCTCCTTCGATGTCAGTAGCGGTATCGTGATGCTTGCCCTCTGGTCGGTGCCGACCATGCTGGCCGGGGTGATGCTGATCGGCTTCTTCGCCAATCAGCAGTATTGGCACTGGTTTCCCACCGCCGGTCTGAGTGACCGTCTGGTGCTGGATCAGGTGTTCCTGCCTCACTGGTCGAGCCTCTGGGATGTGGGGCTGCTGTTTCTCTGTCTGGTGGTCTCGGTGGCCCTGTTCATGAGCATTGCACGCAGTGGCTCCAAATCCCTGCGGATTGTTTTTCTTGCACTTTGCTGGACTGTGCTGGGCTACATGATGGTCGAAGCCCTGCCGCAGACCCAGCAATCGATCACTCTGTTTGTCCTGATGCCGCTGCTGTTCGCCCTGTTGGCCGGCTGGCTGGCCAGTACCGACTATCTGCTGATGCGCCAACTGGGTTTTCTCAGCAGTGCTCTGTTGGTCGGTCTGCTGCTGGCCGTGTATGGCATGCAGGGGAGCTGGTTGAGGGGCTTTCTGTTCGATCGGCTCTGGCATCTGGCTCTACCGGTATTGTGTCTCTCTTACGGCGGATTTGCCGGTCTGGCGAAACTGACCCGTACCTCGGTATTGGAAAATCTGCTCTCCGACTATGCCCGTACGGCCAGGGCAAAAGGTCTGGCGGAGTCGGTGGTGCTCTGGCGGCATGTGTTTCGCAACAGCCTGCTGCCACTCATCACGGTGGCCGCCAGCCTGCTGCCCAGCCTGCTGGCCGGTTCGATCATCGTGGAGAGCATCTTCAGTATCGAGGGGATGGGCAAGCTGGCCGTCGAGGCGGTGCAGACCAGGGACCGGGAGCTGGTACTGTCGATCACTTTGATTGGCGGCATGCTGACCCTGCTGGGTTATCTTCTCGCCGATCTGCTCTATGCACTGGCCGATCCGAGGGTGAGCTATGACTGATCAGCCATCCCATCGTCAAAGCTACTGGCGCCGGATTCTCGGTCAGACCTTCGTCCGCTGGGGCGCCAGGTTAGGTTTGGGCTGGGTTGCCCTGCTGGCGATGATCGGTATCTTCGCGCCGTTTCTGGCCAGCAGTTTTCCTCTGCTGCTCAGCCAGAACGGCGTCTGGAGCAGTCCGGTGCTGACCTACCTGCAGGCCGAGGATGTGCTGTTTCTGATCGCCTTCTTCAGCCTGCTGCTGGTGCTGCCCTGGCGAATCAGCGGGGCCCGTAAACTGGGCCTTTTCGTACTCATGGTGAGTATCGGCGGAGGCCTGGCTTACAGCTATGTGGATCCGCCCAAGCTGGTGATCTATGAGCAGTATCGGGTTGCCGAGCGTGAGGGTGTCTATGACTGGGTGGTGTTTGCCCCGGTCCCCTATTCACCCAAGGATTATCAGCGGGATCTGGGGGATACCGGGCTTGAAGCACCCCTGTCTCAGGCTGATCGCCCGCACTTTTTCGGCACCGAGCAGAATGGCGCGGATGTGCTCAGCCGGATGATCCATGCCTCCAGGATCGCCCTCGGCATCGGCTTTGTCGCCACCGGTATCGCGATGGTGATCGGTGTGATCATTGGCGGATTGATGGGCTATTTTTCCGGCATCGTGGATATTCTGGGGATGCGCCTGGTGGAGATCTTCGAGGCGGTGCCCACCCTGTTTCTGCTGCTTACCTTTGTCGCCTTTTTCGGTCGCAGTCTGTACATCATGATGGTGATCATCGGTATCACCAGCTGGCCCGGTTTTGCCCGCTATGTACGGGCGGAATTTCTGCGACTGCGCAAGCAGGATTTCGTACAGGCGGCCGAGGCGGCGGGTCTGCCATTACCCTCCATACTGTTCAGGCACATGCTGCCCAACGGTATGGGACCGGTTCTGGTGGCGGCGAGTTTCGGCGTCGCTTCAGCGATTCTGGCAGAGGCGACCCTGAGTTTTCTTGGACTGGGTCTGGTGGATGATCCCTCCTGGGGGGAGATGCTCAACCAGGCAGTACAGTCCTCCCGTTTCAACTGGTGGATGGCGGCCTTTCCCGGCGGTGCGATCTTCTTCACAGTGTTTGCCTATAACCTGATCGGTGAATCCTTAAGAGATGCCATCGATCCCTACCTGAGCAAGTCGAACTGATGCTGTTGTCTGTCAAAGCCCTGTATACCTGGTTTAAACACCAACCGGAACCGATCAAGGCGGTGGATGGTATCGACTTCGAGATCGAGCGGGGGGAGACCTTCTGTCTGGTCGGTGAGTCGGGTAGCGGTAAATCGATCACCGCACTCTCCATCATGCGGCTACTGCCCCAGTCGGGCCTGCAGAAACAGAACGGGCAGGTGCTGTTCAAGAGCGGGGAGAGTGATGCGGTTGATCTGAGCGAATTGAAAGAGTCGAAGATGCGCGAGATCCGGGGTGGCCGGATTGCGATGATTTTTCAGGAGCCGATGAGCTCACTCAACCCGGTATTCACCATTGGCGAGCAGATCCTGGAGGCGGTAAAGCTCCACTTTCCTCAACTCTCGGCCAGCGAGGCCTGGGAGCGGGTGATGAAGGCCCTGACGGATGTGCAGTTGCCCGATCCAGAAACCCGGGTCAACAGCTACCCCCACCAACTCTCCGGTGGACAGCGTCAACGGGTGATGATTGCCATGGCCATGGCCTGTGAACCGGACCTGCTGATTGCGGATGAACCGACAACCGCTCTGGATGTGACGGTGCAGCGTGAGATCTTGCGTCTGATGAAGGCACTGCAGCAGCGTACCGGGATGGCGATTCTCTTCATCACTCACGATTTCGGTGTGGTCTCGGAGATCGCAGACCGGGTCGGGGTCATGCAGCAGGGCAAGCTGGTGGAGACCGGTACCACCGATCAGATCATCCACAAGCCTGAGCATGTCTATACCCAGTCACTGATCGCAGCACTACCGGAAAACCTGGCGCGTCATGAGACCCATCAGGTTGTGCAGGATCAGCCACCACTGATTCGATTGAACGACCTGGCGATCCACTTTCCGGTACGCAAGGGCCTGCTGCGTCGGGTAGTCGATCAGGTACGGGCGGTGGACGGTGTCGATCTGGAGATCCCGCGGGGGCAGATTCTCGCCCTGGTGGGTGAGTCGGGCAGCGGCAAGACAACCCTGGGGCGCGGTATCCTCAGGTTGACCGAACCGACGGCAGGCCAGATCACCTTTGACAACACCGATATCACCAGCAT
Organism: Candidatus Thiodiazotropha sp. 'RUGA'; assembly: GCA_016842065.1. Classification (GTDB taxonomy): domain Bacteria; phylum Pseudomonadota; class Gammaproteobacteria; order Chromatiales; family Chromatiaceae; genus Thiodiazotropha. The sequence continues at coordinate 193,943 of JAEPDS010000004.1, read as the reverse complement.
GAAACCGGCCCAGCTGCGGCAGTTCCGGCGCAATATGCAGATCATCTTTCAGGATCCGATCTCCTCATTGAATCCGCGATTGAGTATTGCCGCCATCCTTACCGAACCGATGAAGGTACATGGCATTGGTGAGAGCCGGGAGGAGCGAATCGAGCTCGCCAGGGATCTACTGCAGCAGGTGCAGATGGAGGAGGATGCCCTTTGGCGCTATCCCCATGAGTTCTCCGGTGGCCAGCGCCAGCGTATCGGTATCGCCCGGGCGTTATCCCTTGAACCCTCATTCATCGTGTGTGACGAGATTACCAGCGCGCTGGATGTCTCGGTTCAGGCTGAGATCCTGAAAATGCTGTTGGAGCTTCGCCGGCAACACAACCTTACACTGTTGTTCATTACGCATAATATCGGCGTTGTTGAGTATGTCAGTGATCGTACTGCCGTGATGTATCAGGGACAGATTGTAGAACAGGGAAGAACCGAGGATATCGTCAACAATCCTCAAAACGACTATACCCAGCAACTGATTGCTGCGGTTCCTAGAGTGCCCCTCTAGCAACAGATTTTAAGAACTGCTTCCTATGAGATTCACCATCCAGACCAAGCTGTTTCTAAGTCACTTCGCTGCCATTATTCTGGTTTCAGGAAGTGTCGGCAGCTACTTCTACCACAGTGCCATCGAAAATCTGATGCATGCCCTGCAGTCACGCCTGATGAATAGTGCTTCCCTGATCAGCAGCGGTTTGCAGGATGCACAACTGGATCAGATCAGGGAAGAGAAGGATATGGCCACGCCCAACTATCAGTTGTACGTCAATCAACTGCGCAGTTATGTGAAAACCAATCCGGATATCGCCTTTATCTACGTCATGAGAAAGGTGGATGACAAGGCGGCCTTCGTGGTTGATTCGGATATGCAGGAACCGGCCTTGCCGGGTGAAATCTATGAGCCTGATATCGATACCCTGATGGAAGGCTTTCTTCGTCCCTCGGTTGACCAGGAGCTGGTAGAGGATCGCTGGGGGGTATTTCTATCCGGCTATGCTCCGATACAAGCGGGTAAGGATGATTATCTGATCGGCATCGATATGCGTGCGGATGAGGTTAAGAAGAAATTCGAACAGATTCGACTTGCCGGTTTTTTATCACTCGCTCTGTCGGTGATATTGGCGATGATATTCAGCCGGCTCCTATCACAAAATTTCACCCGTCGTATCAGCCATCTGACCACCCGTTTCGCCAGGATAGCCCCCGATAGTCAGGCAAATGGTAATCAGGCCAACGGTGATGAAATCGATCAGCTGGCGCGCGCTTTTGATTTGATGTCAGAAAGACTGGAGATCAAACAGCAGCAGATCGAGGCCAACCAGATGGCACTTCGCAGCGCCCATGATGATCTGGAGGAGCGGGTCGAGAACCGCACCATGGAACTGGTTCAGACCAATCAGAAGCTGTTGAAGGAGATTGCTGAAAGAAAGCACGTCGAACAGATGCTGGAAGAGACTTCGCGAATCGATTACCTGACCAACTCACTCAACCGCCGCGCCATGACCCGGCGCCTGGATCAAGTGGTCTCTCAGACCGAACGGGGTTCAGAGAGCTTCTGCATCATCCTGCTGGATGTGGATCACTTCAAGCAGATCAACGACAACTACGGTCATGATATCGGCGATCAGGTATTGACGTATATCGTTAAACAACTGAAGAGCCGGATTCGTGAAGCGGATGAGCTGGGTCGCTGGGGTGGTGAGGAATTTATGATTCTCTGCCCTGAAACCCAACTGGCGGAAGCCAGGCTGCTGGCGCAACGGCTGTGTGATGACCTGTCTGCCAACCCGATGACACTGATTGATAAACAGTTGCAGGTAACCGCCAGTTTCGGTGTCTCCCTGTATCAACCCGGTGAGGTGTTGGGCAACTGTCTGAAGCGTACGGACTACGCACTCTACGAGGCCAAGGCGAAAGGGCGAAACTGCGTTGTGGTGGCTGATCAGTAACAACTGAGCTTAGGCGTCATCAGGATCGATCGTTATCCAGACGCTTGGCGATGCTTGCCTCCTGCTCCTTGATGCGCTTCCGCAGCGCTGGAAATCTCCTCAGCAGATGCATGATCCAGCGTCGTCCGGTTGGGGAGTGGCGCATGATGATGGGTGTGCCGATTAACAGCAGTGGCACGCCGATGGGTAGTGGTAGCAGAAAGGTGATCAGACCACTCAGAATGGAGAGTGAACCGATGGATAAGTAGAGCCATTTCATAAGCATTCAAACGGGTTGGTGAAGTCTCTCTACCGGTCACAAATTTTCGGCTGGAGTTGAATTCTAACCTGTGGAATGTGAAGCTTTGATGAAGGCCCCGGCCGATAATATCTGACACTTTATGCCGGAGAATCATGGGTCGGGTACGAGCGTTGGTTGGAAAAAGATCGGTTGAAACAACCCTTCCATAACTTAAGGTGACTGAATCATGTCGATTGACTGGCAGAAGATCAATGCCGCTGTCTGGCGTCCACGCAAAGGCTATCTGCGCGGGATTGAACGTATCGATCCGATCATGCTCTCCCAACTGGTTGGTATCGATGAGCAGAAACGCCAGTTGATCGATAATACCGAGCGTTTTCTCAACGCTGCAGGGGCCAACAATGCTCTGCTCTGGGGCTCTCGCGGTACCGGTAAATCCTCGCTGATCAAAGCGCTGTTGAACAACTATTGGCGCCAGGGTTTGCGGTTGATTCAAGTGGATCGAAACGATCTGGTGGAGCTGCCGGAGATCGTCGATGAGATCAGGGATCTGCCGCAAAAGTTCATCGTGTTTTGTGACGATATGACGTTTGAGCAGGGTGAAGCCTCCTACCGCGCGTTGAAGAGCGTGCTCGACGGCTCAATAGAGGCGCCAGCGGAAAATATATTGATCTATGCCACCTCGAATCGCCGCCATCTGTTGCCGGAATCGATGCAGGATAACCAGGATGCGGTGTTGGTGGGGCGGGATCTCCACCTGGGCGATACGGTGGAGGAGAAGCTGGCTCTTTCCGATCGGTTTGGTTTATGGCTCTCTTTCTATCCGGTCAATTGGCAAGGTTACCTGGCGATTGTCGATCACTATTTCAAGGATTATAGCGGCGATCGAGAGAGGCTTCATGAAGCGGCCAAACATTTTGCCATGGCGAGAGGAGGCTCCAAGAGCGGACGGGCTGCACTGCAGTTTTACAAAGCCTATTTCGGTAGCGAACAATTGAAAGATTGCTGAATGCTCAGCAAAGACCTGTTAGCACGAATCCAATAGCCCTTACAAAATCACAAAAACTCATCGCATCGAGTTTTATCTAAGGGTTTTGGTGGGGCATGGCCCAATCCTACACTGTGAATGAAATGGTAGGGTGGGGCCATGCCCCATCAAACAACGCTTAAGTAACTCCCATTCGGGATTGGCACTGTTTTTGCGCCCAGTAGGGCGTATTGGATTTGTTTTAACAGGCCCTAGGACCTGCTGATCCTGGCTCGAATGTCGAAAAAGATGAACAGCGACAGCAACAGCAGATAGCCTGTCATGATCACGATCATCCACTGCGCCATGCTGAGGCCGATGAACTGCCACTGGATGTCATCGCAGAAACCTGAAGGCTGGAATATGGCGGGAAACCATTCGTCAAGTTTCAGCCAGTCCGGGAATTTGGCATTCACATCACAGCTCATGGATGGTGGAATGATACCCAGCTGAAGCCCGGATTGCTTAAGTGCCAGATAGAGACCCCAGAGTGCCCCCGCAGACCAGATCAGATAGCTGAACCAGCGCAAGATTGAAACATGGGGGGCGATCGCACCGAATAGAAAAGCGGTGAAGAGTATGCCAACGGCGACTCGCTGATAGATGCATAACACACAGGGTTCAAGTGACATGACATGCTGGAAATAGAGTGCTGCGAGTTCCAGCGTCAGCGTGGTTGCCGCGAGGATTAGCCAGCTCAGTGTACGATGATGCGTCATGACAGCTTCTGATTTATGCATGGTGCCAGGGGATGAGTATTCACTATATGCTGAATCTGGTCTGTTAATTTTTGTCATTAGGTAGAGCAATTGGATTAGTGTTAACAGGCCCTAACCCTGCCATGTTGGCAATGGCAACTTTTTATAGGCTTCGTTGTCATTTGTCACACATTTCTCACCATTGTTCCATAACAATGCTTTATAAGAGTACGGCTTAAGGATTACAGGTCGATAAAATCGCTGACTATGATATAGGGATGCTTAGATTGATTCACCAGGATGGTAATTCGTGGATTCATCAAAGCAACTGATTTTGAACCTCAAATGATAACGGGAGCTTTGCCAATGCGCTGTCACGAAGTTGACTATGAGATTCTGGGTTCGGAGATGCAACTGGTCGAGGTGGAACTTGATCCGGGAGAGACGGTGATTGCCGAAGCAGGTGCAATGACCTATCTGGAGGAGGGTGTCGATTTCGAGACCAAAATGGGTGATGGCTCCAACCCGGATGAGGGATTCATGGGCAAGCTGTTTTCTGCCGGCAAGCGGGTGTTCACCGGTGAATCCATATTCACCACCCACTTTACCAATCGGGGATCAGGCAAGCAGCGGGTGGCTTTTTCGGCTCCCTATCCAGGCAATATCGTTGCTCTGGATATGGCTAAGCTGGGTGAGAAGGTGACCTGTCAGAAAGATGCGTTTCTCTGCGCCGCTCTGGGCACCAAGGTGGACATCGCTTTCAACCGGCGGATCGGCACCGGTCTGTTTGGTGGCGAGGGTTTCATTCTGCAGACCCTGGAGGGTGACGGCATGGCGTTCATTCAGGCAGGGGGAACGATCGTTGAGAAACAACTCAATGGCGAGACCTTACGGGTGGATACCGGCTGTCTGGTGGGATTCACCGATGGTATTGACTATGACATCCAGCGCGCCGGTAATCTGAAGTCGATGGTATTTGGTGGGGAAGGGCTGTTTCTTGCGACCCTCAAGGGGCATGGCAGAGTCTGGTTGCAGAGTCTGCCTTTCTCGCGCATGGCCGATCGTATATTGGCCAACGCACCTTCTGCGGGCGGTTCCGACAAGGGTGAAGGGTCCGTGCTTGGTGGGATCGGCCGGGTTCTTGATGGTAATTGAGTCGCCAATCCGCTCCTGTCTATCGATATTACGACCGGCTCAATCTTAGCTGAATCAGTGTTTTGGTGGGGCATGGCCCCACCCTACACACTGAATAAATTGGTAGGGTGGGGCCATGCCCCAACGAATACCGCTAAAACTCGATCCCCTGTTCCGCTTTGATTCCTTGCTCGAAGGCGTGTTTGACCAGCCCCATCTGCGTCACCGTGTCAGCAATTTCAATCAACTCATCCGGTGCTTGCCGTCCGGTCAGTACCACATGCATCCAATGAGGTTTTGACTGTTTGATGAAATCAGCGACCTCCTTGCCTGTCAGCCAACCATAACTGCAGCAGTAGTTGATCTCATCCAGCACCACCAGGTCATAGGCTTCAGAGAGGATCTTCTGTTGGCAGAAAGCCCAGATCGACCGGCTTGTCTGCTGGTCCTGTTCGGGATTGTTGGTATCCCAGGTAAAGCCGTCACCCAGGGCGTACCACTCGATGTTGTCAAACCGGGAGGCGGCCTGCTGTTCACCGGTTTTCCACTTGCCCTTGATGAATTGAACCACCAAGACCTTCATGTCCCAACCGGCTGCGCGAAACACCATACCGAAGGCACTGGAAGATTTACCTTTTCCGTCCCCGGTGTGAACCAGGGTCAGGCCGTTGCGTTTTTCTCGCTTTTTCATGCTTCTCTGCCGATCCTCAACGCGGTTATGCGGTGATTGTCTTATTTGGGGTGTTGCGAACTAAAATGAAAATCGTTATCATTTGCAAATATTATTCAAATCTACTCTGAAAGGAGACATTATCGTGTCAATTCTAACCAAATTCATACTTGCTCCAGTGGTGCTGAGTCTGCTGCTGCCTGTGGTGGCCAACGCAGATGAGGTTAACCTCTACTCTGCACGTAAAGAGAAACTTATCAAACCACTATTAGACAGGTTTACTCAAGAGACAGGTATCGAGGTCAACCTGGTGACCGGCAAGGCGGATGCTCTGCTGCAGCGGCTGCAGAGTGAAGGACGCAATACTCCGGCCGATCTGCTGATCACCACCGACGCCGGCCGTCTGCATCGGGCCAAAGCGGCCGGTGTGACTCAGGCCGTTGAATCTGAGCTGTTGAACCAACTCGTACCCGGCAACTATCGGGATCCAGAAGGCCACTGGTTTGGTCTCTCCTTGCGTGCGAGACCGATACTCTACGTCAAAGGCAAGGTGGACCCGTCCACACTCTCCTCCTATGAGGCGCTGATCGATCCCCAGTGGAAGGGTCGGATCTGCATCCGTTCCTCAGGCAATATCTATAACCAATCTCTGGTCGCCTCGATGATCGAGGCGAACGGTGTTGAAGCGACCGAGAGCTGGGCCAAATCCTTCGTTAAACAATTTGCCCGTCCCCCCAAAGGTGGAGACCGGGATCAGATCAAAGCGGCCGCTGCAGGCCTGTGTGATATTGCGGTTGCCAACACCTACTATCTGGCGGGAATGTTGAAATCAAAGGATCAGGCGCAACGTCAGGCGGCTGAAAAAATGGGTGTCTTCTGGCCCAACCAGGCTGGACGCGGGGCGCATGTGAATATCAGTGGTGCGGCCCTGATCAAAACCGCCAAACACAAACAGGCAGCGATCAAACTGCTCGAGTTTCTGGTCGGAGAGTCCGCTCAGGCATGGTATGCGGAGACCAATGGTGAGTATCCGGTTCGCAGTGATGTGGCAGCGGGAGAGACGTTGCAGGCCTGGGGCAAGTTCAGCATGGATGGCATCAATCTGAGTCGTCTGGGTGAGCTGAATCCTGAAGCGCTCAAACTGATGGATCGCGCCGGTTGGAAATAACTGGCATGATTAGCCGATCTTTGGTTGGTTTGGGGTAGGTAGTTGGGTGTTGTGAAGGTCAACAGGGTGTCACCGGTCAGCTTGTGTGGCTCTACCGGTTGTGACTCTCTGGCTGTTGTTCAGGCAGGTTGTCATGCAGCTGGTCTCTGACAAGCGGCTGCTGTCACGTCTGCCGTTCCGCATCAACGGCTGGAGCCTGGGCGTGATCAGCATTGCACTGCTACTGGCGGTGCCGGTGTTGGTGGTGCTCGGCTATCTGTTGGAGCCGGCGGGAGAGGTGTGGGAGCATCTGGCGGCCACTGTGCTTCAGGATTATGTGATCAACTCCCTGCTGTTGATGGTTGGTGTTGCGATCGGTGTATTGCTGCTCGGCGTCAGTACCGCCTGGCTTACCAGTATGTGCCAGTTTCCCGGTCGTTGGTTGTTTGAGTGGGCGCTGCTGCTGCCAATGGCCATACCGGCCTATATCATCGCCTATACCTATACCGGGCTGTTCGATTTTGCCGGCCCGGTACAGACCCTGCTCAGGGAGCTCACAGGCTGGGGCTACGGAGACTACTGGTTTCCAGAGATCCGCTCCATAGAGGGTGCCGCACTGATGCTGGCGCTGGTGCTCTATCCCTATGTCTATCTGCTTTCCAGGGCGGCCTTCATGGGGCAGTCGATCTGTGTGCTGGATGTCAGCAGAACCCTTGGCAATGGTCCCTGGCGGACCTTTTTCATGGTCGCCCTGCCACTGGCGAGACCCGCCATAGTGGCCGGCCTCTCGCTGGCGTTGATGGAGACCTTGGCCGATTACGGCACTGTGCAGTACTTTGGTGTGTCGACCTTTACCACCGGGATATTTCGTACCTGGTACGGATTGAACAATGCGGCGGCAGCGGCCCAGCTCTCTGCCATGTTGCTGCTGGTGGTGTTTACCCTGATCCTGATTGAGAAGGGCTCCCGCAGGCAGGCCCGCTACCACCACACCACCCAACGACACCAGTCATTGACACGTTTTCAATTGACCCGCCTGCAATCCTTTATGGCCTTTATGATCTGCTTCGGCGCCCTGTTTTTCGGCTTTTTGCTGCCTGCGGGGCAACTGCTCTGGTGGGCATTGACCACCGCCGAGGAGAGCCTGGATGGCCGCTTTCTGAGTCTGATCACTCACAGTCTGGCACTCGCCGCTTCGGCTTCGGGCCTGGCCCTGCTGCTGGCACTGTTTCTCAGTTACGGTAAACGCCAATACGGCAGTTGGCCGGTGGTGCTGGCGGTACGAACCGCCGGTATGGGCTACGCCATACCCGGTACCGTCATTGCCATCGGCGTGATGATCCCCTTTGCCGCCTTCGACAATGCGCTGGATGATTGGATGCGGGCCCAGTTTGGCTGGTCCACGGGCCTGCTGCTCAGTGGCACCCTGGTGGCTTTGATTTTTGCTTACCTGGTGCGCTTTCTCGCCGTCTCACTGCAGACGGTGGAGGCGGGGCTGGGCAAGATCCGGCCGACCATGGATGAAGTTGCCCTCTCCATGGGGGTGGGTTCCAGGGAGATCATTCACCGGGTGCATATGCCGATGCTGAAAGGCAGTCTGATGACCGCCCTGCTACTGGTCTTCGTCGACGTATTGAAAGAGTTGCCGGCTACCCTGATACTACGGCCCTTCAACTACAACACCCTCGCGGTCAGGGCTTATGAGCTGGCTTCAGATGAACGGCTGGCGGATGCATCCTACGCCTCTCTGACCATTGTGGCGGTTGGTATACTGCCTGTGATTTTATTAAGCCGATCCATTACCCGGTCCCGTCATGCCGAACCAACTTAATGTCAAACATGCAAGCGTCAAATATGGTCGTCAGACTGTGGTTGATGATGTCAGTTTCGAACTGGAGCGCGGGGTCATCGGCTGTCTGCTGGGGCCCAGCGGTTGTGGCAAGACCAGCCTGCTCCGAGCGATCGCAGGTTTTGAGCCACTGGCCAAGGGGGAGATCCTGCTGCATGGTCGTTGTGTCTCCTCTCCCGGTGAGACCCTGGCACCGGAGAAGCGGCGGGTTGGCATGGTGTTTCAGGATTTTGCGCTCTATCCACATCTGAACATCGAAGACAATATCGCCTTCGGTCTGCGTGGGCAGAGTCAGGCGCAACGAAGAGAGCGGGTCAAATCCCTGTTGGCACTGGTGGGTCTGTCCGGTACCCAGAAGAAATATCCGCATCAGCTATCCGGTGGTCAGCAACAGCGGGTGGCACTGGTACGGGCGATGGCGCCACAACCCGATATCCTGCTGCTCGACGAACCCTTCTCCGGGCTGGATGTGGAGTTGCGGGAGCAGCTTGCCCGCGAAGTCAGGGATATTCTGAAGCGTGAGGAGGTTACCGCGATTCTGGTGACCCACGATCAGCTGGAGGCCTTTGCCTTGGCCGATGCCATCGGTGTGCTTGGCGATGGGCGGTTACGCCAGTGGGATAACGGTTACTCCCTCTACCATCGTCCCAACGACCGCTTCGTTGCGGATTTTATCGGTCAGGGTGCGATGATCCCCGGGGAGGTGACAATGGATGGTGATATTCAGTCTGCGCTGGGTAAGATCCATGGAGAGTTTGTCAAACAACCTGCTGCCGGTGAGAAGGTTGAGTTACTGATACGCCCCGATGATGTGGTGCATGACGACGAGAGCGATTTCAAGCTCAAAATTGTCGACAAGGTATTCCAGGGAGCGGAATATCTCTACACCCTGGCGCTTGAGGATGGTACCGAGTTGCTCTGTCTGGTGCAGAGCCACCATGATCATGATGTGGGAGAGATGATCGGTATACGCCTCTATGTGGACCATCTGGTGGCCTTTCCTGTGGTGGCCGATTAGGGATTGTTTGCGGATTATCTAATGGCCGCTAATGAACGCGTATCACCGCGAATAGTCGCTAATCAAATTCCTTTCAATACGCCTCTCCCAAGACTGGTTCTTTGAGGATTTCCTATTGCGTAAATTCGCGGTGATTCGCGACCGTTTGCGGTTTTGTCATAAGGATTTTTACGACAGTCTCAGAAAACTATGGATTGCAGATGGGGTGTAAGTTAGTAATAGACTTTAACGATTATTTAAAAAGTAATAAACGATTTTAACAATTAATCAATCAGGCATAGAGTTAATGCAGGTAATCCCACTCCGGGTGATAAAAACCTGAATAACGAATAAGGAGATGACAATGTCTGAAAACAGATGCCCCTTTCATCATACCGCAGGCGGCGGTACCACCAATCGCGACTGGTGGCCCAATCAACTGCGCCTTGAGATCCTGCGTCAGCACTCACCAGAGTCTGACCCGTTGGGCGAAGCGTTCAATTATGCGGAAGCCTTCAAAAGCCTGGATCTGCAGGCCGTAAAGGCGGACCTGCGCGAGCTGATGACCAACTCTCAGGATTGGTGGCCGGCAGACTTCGGTCACTATGGCCCGCTCTTTATCCGTATGGCCTGGCACAGCGCCGGAACCTATCGCACCAGCGATGGCCGCGGCGGTGGCGGAACCGGCAATCAGCGGTTTGCCCCGGTCAACAGCTGGCCCGACAACGGCAACCTGGATAAGGCGCGGCGGCTGATCTGGCCGGTGAAACAGAAGTATGGACGCAAGATATCCTGGGCTGACCTAATGATCCTGGCAGGCAATGTTGCCCTGGAGAGCATGGGCTTCAAGACTTTCGGCTTTGCCGGTGGCCGGCAGGATATCTGGGAGCCGGAGAAGGATATCTACTGGGGCACGGAGCAGGAGTGGCTGGAGGACAAGCGTTACGCCGGTGATCATGAAGCCCTTGAAAACCCCCTGGCCGCGGTGCAGATGGGATTGATCTATGTGAATCCGGAAGGTCCAAACGGTAATCCCGATCCGCTGGCGGCGGCCAAGGACATTCGTGAGACCTTCGCCCGTATGGCGATGAATGATGAAGAGACCGTGGCGCTGATCGCCGGTGGACACACATTCGGCAAAACTCACGGTGCCGGTGATGCAGCGCTGGTCGGGCCGGAGCCGGAAGCGGCACCGATCGAAGCTCAGGGGTTCGGTTGGCAGAGCAGTCATGGTTCGGGAAAGGCGGGAGATGCCATCACCAGTGGCCTGGAAGTCACCTGGACCTCCACACCGACCCAGTGGAGTAACAATTTTTTCTGGAACCTGTTCGGCTATGAGTGGGAACTGAGTAAGAGTCCGGCCGGTGCTCATCAGTGGATACCCAAACATGGTGCGGGGCAGGGCTCAGTGCCGGATGCCCATGATCCGGAGCGTCGTCATGTTCCGAAGATGCTGACCACGGATCTGGCGCTCAGATTTGATCCCGACTATGAGAAGATCTCACGTCGCTTCTACGAGCATCCTGAAGAGTTTGCCGATGCCTTCGCCCGTGCCTGGTTCAAATTGACCCACCGGGATATGGGGCCGAGAAGCCGTTATCTCGGCGCGGAGGTGCCCTCTGAGGAGTTGATCTGGCAGGATCCGATACCCGCAGTCGATCATGAGTTGATCGATGAGCAGGATATTAACCGGCTCAAGGCCGCGATTCTGGAAACGGAGTGTTCCATTTCCGAGTTGGTGACAACCGCCTGGGCGTCCGCCTCGACCTTTCGCGGTTCCGACATGCGTGGTGGCGCCAATGGGGCGCGGATCCGACTGGCGCCACAGAAGGATTGGCCGGCCAATCAGCCGGATCAGTTGAGTCGGGTATTGAGTGTGCTGGAAGCGGTTCGCAGTAAGTTTGATAAAACGGTGTCGATGGCCGACATGATCGTGCTGGCCGGTTGTGCCGCCGTTGAAGAGGCCGCCAGGCGGGCAGGAAATGAGGTCACTGTGCCGTTCACCCCAGGGCGGATGGATGCCTCCCAGGAGCAGACCGATGTGGCGTCGATGGCCGTGCTTGAGCCGGAGGCGGATGGTTTCCGTAACTACCGCAAAGCCAGATACTCGGTTTCACCTGAAGAGATGTTGCTGGACAAAGCCCAGTTATTGACCCTGACGCCGCCTGAGATGACGGTACTGGTCGGTGGCATGCGGGCCCTCAACAGCAACTACGAGCAGAGTAGCCAGGGTCTGTTGACCGATCGCCCGGAACTTCTGTCCAATGACTTCTTTGTCAATCTGCTGGATATGCAGACTGAATGGCAGCCGGTCAGCGGAGAGGATAATCTGTTTGAAGGCCGGGATCGTGTCAGCGGGGAGGTTAGGTGGAGTGCCACCCGGGTCGACCTGGTGTTCGGTTCAAACTCTGAGCTGCGGGCGTTGGCGGAAGTCTATGCGGCAGACGACTCAGCGAAGAAGTTTGTGGATGACTTCGTTTCCGCCTGGAACAAAGTCATGAACCTGGATCGATTCGATCTGAATTAAAACCAAACACACCCAGGCCTGGGTAGACCGGCCTGGGTGTTATGCTTCAACTGTTCAGCCACCCAATAAGGCTGCAGTCTCTTTTTTCCGTTTTACCGGAGAATGGCGACGGGGCTTTGCGGCCTGATCGGAGGCTTTAAACCGGTTGTGTTTACGCTGGCTCTTACCCTTCTGCTGATCCTTGTTGCTATCTCGTGCTGCTGATTGATGAGATTTTCCGTTTGATGCTTTTTTACCATCTCTCGAGCGATTGTTACTGCCAGCTGCTTTTCTACTGGTATTGCGAGGATTGTTGTTTCGCTGTTTCTGAATGGGTTCCGCCTTAATGCTGGGATCCGGCTCATAACCTTCAACGATTACCTGTGGAATCCTGCCTTTCACAAGACGCTCGATATCCTTCAGCAGTTTGTGCTCATCGACGCAGACCAGGGAGATGGCTTCACCTTCGTTACCGGCACGACCGGTACGACCGATACGGTGCACATAATCCTCAGGCACGTTGGGTAGCTCGTAGTTCACTACGTGGGGGAGCTGGTCGATGTCCAGGCCGCGGGCTGCAATGTCGGTTGCCACCAACACCCGAACCTTGCCTTCCTTGAAACCGGCCAATGCACGGGTTCGTGCACCCTGGCTTTTGTTGCCATGGATCGCCGCGGCGCTAAGGCCGTCTCTTTCCAGCTGCTGAGCCAGACGATTCGCCCCGTGCTTGGTGCGGGTGAAGACCAGTACCTGTCGCCAGTTGCCGGAGCCGATCATGTGGCTGAGCATCTCCCGTTTACGGCGTTTGTCGACAGGGTGAACCACCTGTTTGATGCGCTCAGCGGTGGTATTTCGCCGCGCGACCTCGATCAGTTCGGGATGATCCAGCAGCTGTCCGGCCAGTTTCTTGATCTCATTGGAGAAGGTTGCTGAGAAGAGCAGGTTCTGTCTGGTGCCATTCACGGGCAGCAGTGCGAGCACCTTGCGTATGTCATGGATAAAGCCCATGTCCAGCATCCGGTCCGCTTCATCCAGCACCAGTATCTCGACCCGGGAAAGATCGACTGTGCCTTGTGAGGCGTGATCGAGAAGCCGGCCTGGTGTGGCGATCAGGATATCGACACCCTGGCGTAATTTGGCGATCTGAGGATTGATCTTGACCCCGCCAAAGATGACGGTGGAGCGTAGTGGTGTATGCCGGCCGTAGGTATCCACACTCTCCCCGACCTGGGCGGCCAGCTCACGGGTGGGCGTCAATACCAGAGCACGTACCGGACGTTTGCCTTTGCTGGCCGGTCTATCCGCAAGCCTTTGCAGGAGCGGAAGCGTGAACCCCGCCGTTTTTCCCGTACCGGTCTGTGCACCGGCCATGACATCTTTACCTGACAGGATAAGCGGAATTGCCTTACGTTGAATTGGGGTGGGTTCTGTATAACCCTGCTCACCAACGGCGCGCAGGAGATCGGCCGACAGACCGAGACTATCGAATGACATAAAAATTCTACTCCGTAACCGCCTGACCATGAATGCTACGCATGTGGGTCAAGTGGCCACATTCAATAAATTTGGGTATTCCAGAGAGGAGTCTTCCTTCCCGGCGACAGCAATGCTGGCGGGAGCCGGTTGGCTGGAAAGTATCTGATAACTAAGCGGGAGGCTCTGTTCCCGAAAGGGGAGAAGCGAACGGCTGTAGGTAATCCAAGCGATCCTAAATAATCGCTATGAGCGCTCACCGGTCAAGCGCAATCGACGCACTATATCATGTTTTGAGCGAGAAAGCAGTTTGCAGTAAGTCCATCTGCCGGATGGTTGTTTTTTTTCATATTCCGGGTTCACAGTTTCGACCTTAACGTATGTCGTTTAATTAACCGCAACTGGACCTGGGTAAAAACTCTGTTTATGCTTTTGCCCTGAGCTGTAACGCTTCAATGGAATGTTGTATTAGGCAGGGAGCGCTCGATAGATCCGCCACCTTCCCTTGAACCTGAATCCTTTCACTAACCGATACGTCTCGGATGGACGTGCTTGCGTTTGGTTTGAGGAATACCTTCCACTGTTTAATCCGCCCTGATCGAGGCAGGGGCGTGGGTATCTGTAGTTGCTGATAGTTGTTGGAGTAGTAAATGAATGGACTCTTTCGTCGGGCTGCACTGGTCGCCGGCCTGGTTCTGTTGTTTGCCGGGCTACTGCATGCCGAGCCGTCGGCTCCACTTGCAGACTATGTCTATCAGGATGATCCGTCCTACGCCTATCGCTTGATCGAAGAGCACCCGGGAGAGGCGTATGATGTCTACTCTCTGCAAATGATTTCGCAGAATTGGCGCTCCGAAGAGGAGGTGACGCCGACACTCTGGGATCATTGGCTGACGATCATCGTGCCTCATCAATTAAGCAACACCACTGCGAATCTCACCATACTCGGTGGTGGCGCCACCGATTCACCCCCTTCTGTTGAAACCTTTGATCCGCTATTACCGTTGGCAACCGCAACAGGGAGTATTCAGGTCATCATCAGTCAGGTGCTTGGCCGTCCGTTGAAGTTCAAGGAGCTGGATCAACCTCTCGAGGAGGATGCGCTGGTCGCCTACAGCTGGCGAAAGAGTATGCAGACCGGTGATCCTACCTGGTCGGCGTTTCTGCCGATGACCAAGGCCAGTGTTCGCGCCATGGATGCGACACAGACGTTTGTTGCCGACTCTCTGGGGCTGGTAGTGGAGGATTTCATTGTCAGCGGATTTTCCAAATATGGTGCCATCGCCTGGCTGACAGCGGCGATCGATCCCCGGGTGGTTGCGGTGGCGCCTGGGGTGTTCAATGTGCTGCGCCTGGCCGATCAGTTCGAGCGCCACTACAACAGCTACGGATTCTACTCAGATACCCTGGCGGTTTATGAGCAGAACGGCATCCTGAAAAATATCCGCTCCCCGGAAGGCAAATTGCTGCAGCAGCTAGTCGATCCGATCAGCTACAAACAGGCCCTGACCATGCCCCATCTGTTGCTTAGCGCCACCGGTGACGAGTACTTTCTACCGGATGCCTCGGAAGCCTATATCCATGACATACCGGGTGAGACGCTGCAGCGTATCGTTCCGAACACCAACCACTCGGTCGAGAATAGACTGGAGGAGATGATCCAGGGACTGGTTGCCTGGAATCAGATGCATCTCAATGGGGTTGCAAGACCGGTTATCGAGTGGCAGCTGAGCACAACCGGCGAGTTGATCGTAAGCAGCGATCAGACCCCGCTGGTGGCAAAACTCTGGCAGGCGAATAATCCCGATGGCCGGGACTTTCGCCAGCAGACTCTGGGTGACCAGGCGTGGCGTGACAGCCTCATCGACGCCACGCAGGATGGGGATTACCGTGTCAGCGTCGCCAAACCGGAAACCGGATGGACGGCCTATCTGGTGGAATTGACCTATCCGGGCATTGCCGGCATTCCCCAGGTCTATACCACCTCCGTATTTGTCACACCGGACGAACACCCCTTCGAAGTGGAGGATCCCCTGGACAGTCCGAAAGCCATTTACTACTGGCAGGAGCAGCTCAACCAGGCGATGGTCGGCTCCCCGCTGGAATACGGTCTAGCCTCACTGCAGGCGATGTTGCCGTTTCAGGTGTTCGGCGAATACATCCGGGATATACAGACCCTGAGCGGTTATCTCAACACGCCTGGACCTGAGCGTAACTGTATCGCCGCCAGGTTGAGTGTCGCAGCGGATCAACAGGGTTGGTATACCACCCTCTATGCCTATGAGGATCAAAACTTCAAATTCTGGCAGATCTATGAATTGGCCGAGCACCTATACGCGGCGGATCAGCCACGCCTCGCCGGGGGAGTCTGTCAGTTGTTGACTCGACACTAAAAATAAACTTCGACAAGCCTAAGTGGGCTGGTTTCAGGATTTATCAGACAAGCCCTAAACAAGCTCCTCAAGGTTGTTTTGGATGTGTGCTCTGGTGATCCCCTCCAGGGCATCCAGTGGGGCAGGTGTGGCTTGAGGATTCCGGTAGACCGCCAGTTCCACCGGTTGCAGTTTCGGCAGACCAGCGACAGGGGCTCTATGTCTGTTGGAGAGCCGAGCGGTAATTCCCAGGCCGGCATCCACAGCGGCCAGAAGTCCAGGCAGACTTGGGCTTGTGTAGACGATTCTCCAGCTCATCGATGCCTTCTCCAGGGCGTTGATCACCCGATCACGAAACACACAGGGGGGTTCGAACAGGACCAGCTTCAAGGGTTGATCATCGGGCTCGATGAATGCTTCCGGAACGATCCATGAGAGTTGCAGTTTTCCCAGCGAGTCACCCCGATCACCACGCTCCTGAAAAGCCACGGCAAGATCGAGTTTGCCCTTGGCGATCTGCTGTTTCAGTTCACAACTCGGATTGACCCTGACATCGAGCCGTACCCCCGGATGACGATCGGCAAAGCGGGCCAGCACAGCGGCCAGACCACGATCGGCAAAATCCTGGGTCACACCGAAACGGATCTGTCCCTGCAGGGGAATCGGTTTTAGTGCGGCAGCAGCCTCATCGTTCAATGAAAGAATCCGCCGGGCATAGTTGAGCAGTAACTCACCGGGTTCGGTGAGCAGCTGTCGCCGGCCGGCCTTGCGAAACAGTTTCGAGCCACTCTGCCCCTCCAGGCGCTTCATCTGCAGGCTGATGGCCGACTGGGTCTTGTGCAGATGCCGTCCGGCTTTGGCAAACCCGCCCAGGTCCGCAATGGCGACGAAGGTTCGCAGCAGGTCGATATCGAGATTGTTAAGCATAATAAATAGATTAGCATCCTAAATGAATAATATAAAAAAGATTCAATTTATTTATCTATTTGAGCAGGCTATCGTGACTGGCAAATGGACAGAAGGAGAAACAACATGCCAGTGATCAAGATTCAACACAGCGGTGAGCCGCTCTCCAACGATACCTGCGCCATGCTTCAACGGCAGGTGACCGGGCTGATCAATCGGGTGTTGGGAAAAGCAGTGCCGGTAACAGCGGTCCTGGTCAGCTCACTGCCGGCACAGCAGTGGTCGGTGGGTGGCGATGCCATCACTCAGCAGAGATCGGCCTTGATGGAGATCTACATCACTTCAGGTACCAACAGCACGGATGAAAAACAGCAGATGATCAGTGAGGCCTATACACTCCTGGATGCAACGCTCGGTAGTCTGGTGGAGGCAAGCTATGTGGTCATACAGGAGATAGCGCCAACCGACTGGGGATATGCTGGGTTGACCCAGGACCAACGCCGTCACACAAAGGCCCAATCATGATTGGTCATCCATATCCGTTGCCACGGCGTTTGGAAGATGGTTCGATTGATCTGGCGTTCTACAAAAATCGGGCACTCGAATTACGCTCGAATGATCTCTTCGATCTGCTTGGAAGGCTGGTGAATCTTTTCAGAGGATCGGTTAGCAGTTGAACAACCGCTGGATCGCATCCAATCCCTCCTGTACCACCTCGTCCAGCTCTTCCGGGTCGTCATCATGCTCATAAGCCAGCATGGAGTAGACCGATAGGGATTTCAGTGCCAGGGCGATCTTTTCAACGTCGGGTAGATTGAGTTCAACCCCGTCTCTCAGTCGGCAATCCTCACTCATGGTCAAAACCCTCTTGCTGACATGGATTTATAATCTGGGATGGTCAGGCAGGAGCGGTAAGCTGTCAAACAAGAAGTGTGATTGTTTGATCTGAATCAATATCCCCTGGTCACTGTGGGCAAGGGTTATTTGTCGATCTGGATCGGCTTCAGCCCGGCTTACAGGGTCTGTTCGGTGACATCCACGTAGAGCTTGATCCGCTGACCAGGCTGCAGATATTTACCCTTGATGGTGTTCCAGCGCTTCAGGTCCGCAACCGAGACCTTGAATCTTTGAGCGATTCTGGAGAGGGAGTCTCCCCGTCTGACCTTGTAGTGCAATCGGCTCTGGGTGCCGCTGGGTTGCAGATCCAGCAGGGAGGTGCTGGCGCTGGTCTGGTTGCGGGCGGTCCAGATGACCAGGGTCTGGCCCGTTTTAAGCGGGTCGCCGGGGGCCATGCCGTTCCAGGCGGCCAGTTTCTTGTAACTCACATTATGCGCTCTGGCGATGGTCCAGAGGCTATCCCCGGATTGAACCCGGTAGTGTTTCTTGAGCCCTTTTCTGGAGCGGTTTTGAATCGCCGCCTTGCGCTGGTCCTGGGCATAGACATAGTGATCGATCTTTTTGCTCGAGACCGGAATCAGCAGGTGTTTGCCGGCGCGAATCTTATTGCCTCGCAGTTTGTTGACCTGCCTGATGAGCTTGGCGGTGGTGCCATGTCGACTGGCAATCACGCTCAGAGAGTCGCCGGACTTGATTTTGTAGCGCTTCCAGGTCAGCCGCTTCTCCTGGGGCAGGGCAGCGAGCTTCTGT
The DNA here is from genome assembly GCA_016842065.1 of Candidatus Thiodiazotropha sp. 'RUGA'. Classification (GTDB taxonomy): domain Bacteria; phylum Pseudomonadota; class Gammaproteobacteria; order Chromatiales; family Chromatiaceae; genus Thiodiazotropha. The sequence goes on along the minus strand of JAEPDS010000004.1, from coordinate 175,285 downwards.
TTGAACGGTTCTACCCGGTCGAGGGGCAGGGTCAGCTTATGCGGGCCTTCCGGATCGGTGGCCCAGCGGTTGAAGCCTGCATTCAGCAGATAGAGCTCCTGGATGGGGAGATCCGCCATCTCGGCGGCCAGCGCCAGATCGAGTTGGGATTTGATATCCACAGTGGCGAAGTAGGCCTCGTCGGCGATCGGGTCCAGAGGCATGCCGTAGGCTTCCGCATCCTTGAAGATCTTTGCCAGGGCGAGTAGGCGGGGTACATAGGCGCTGGTCTCATCCGGCAGCTTCAGCGACCAGTAGTCGGTCGGTTTACCCTTTTTACGGTTGCGCTTGATGGCGCTGCGTACGGTGCCGGCACCCGAGTTATAGGCGGCCAGGGCCAGTTCCCAGTCACCGTCGAACTGTTTGTTGAGGCGCTGCAGGTAGTCGAGTGCGGCGTTGGTCGAGCTGACAACATCCCGGCGTCCGTCGTACCACCAGTTCTGTTTCAGGCCGAAATAGCGCCCGGTGGATGGGATGAACTGCCAGATGCCGGCTGCCCGGCCAGGGGAGTAGGCAAACGGCTGAAAGGCGCTCTCAACGGCCGGTAACAGGGCGATCTCTGCCGGAATATCCCGTCTGTCGATCTCTTCAAGGATGAAGTACAGAAACGGCGCAGCCCGCTCCTGGATACGCTGCAGATATTTGGGGTGTTTCTGGTACCAGCTCAGCTCCTTGCCGACGCGGCTGTTGCTGGGGATGGTGAGGGCGAAATTCTGCCGCATTCTGTCCCAGGCATGCGCAGGGGTCGGGTCGGGCAGAGAGGCAACCACTTCGGAGAGCTGTTCCGCCACCTCCGGCATCGATTCCGCTTTTACCTGCTCACTGCCGGCCAGAGGTTGGGTCTGCACGGTTTCTGTGGAGAGGCTGTCCAGAGGGACCTCGCTCAGTGCCGTCTCCTGATTGCCACTCGGCAGAGACTGACAGGCCGCCAACAGACAAGTGAATATCAGATTCATTGCGAGCAGGTAGGGCTTGCTGAGGAGTGTTGCCGAGCTGTTACGTGACTTTGACATACCGAATACTGAAAGAAAATGTAACCAAAGCCGTGTATGATTTCCATGTAGTGAACTCCTGATAGACGGCCGCATATTGCAATCTGTGATCGTTTCGGCCTCGTTTCGCGTGGCAACACATATCACTGGGCGGGGCTGCTTGGTTGCACGGCAAATCATTGATTTGCCTAATAAAGGTCCGCTGGCCCACTGTCTCAATCCAGGTGCAGCCATGAACTCTATTGTGCCTGGCAGCCACCGGGACATCGGTTAGCAATATGAGACGCTACACCTGAATCCTGCACAAACCAGGGCCGCTTATTTGCCTTGTTGTGGTGTCATACTGAGAGACAATCGGATCGGATCCCACAACGCCAGGTTTAAGAGCGGCGCTCAAAAAGAAACACAGATTACCTGACAGTAGTGTCGGTAGCAAAGCCGATAGCTTGACAGATGAGAGAATACAGGCGGCTAAAACTGCGATCTTGCCAACAGAATCACATACAGGAGTGGTTCAGTACCCATCTTGGAGCGAATCTTGTCGCCCAGGAACGGATCCCGCTTGAGCGCCATCTCTCCGCCATGTTCGGCTACCATCTGGTGCAGATCGGTCATCAGGGGGGGCGTGATGAACTGTTGCAGGCGAGTCCGGCCCGTAACCGGCTGGTGATGGGGATCGGCAACACCGGGCAGCCGGGTCAATTACTGGCTGATCCCAGTCATCTGCCCTTTGCCACCGACAGTGTGGATGGGATGCTGCTGCCCCATACCCTCGATTTTTCCCTCGATCCGCACCAGGTGTTGCGCGAGGTTGAGCGGATTCTGATACCCGAGGGGAAGCTGTTACTGAGTGGTTTCAATCCCTGGAGTCTGTGGGGTGGGGTGAGGTTGCTCAAGATGCGCTCCTCCACACCTCCCTGGTGTGGCCACTTTTTCAGCAGCCGGCGGGTACTCGATTGGCTGGCGCTGCTGGGCTTCGATCTGCTGGAGATCCAGTATCTGAACTACCGGCCTCCAATCCAGCGCCAGGGCGTGATGCAGAAGTTGCAGTTTATGGAACAGATCGGTGACAAGGTCTATCCGAATTTTGGTGGTGTGTATATCATACTGGCGGTGAAGCGAGTGGTGACGATTACCCCGATCCGGCCGAAATGGACGGTCAAGAAGCGGGTCATTCCCACTGCAGCGGAACCCACAATCAGAAACGGTACCTGAATTATCCCTACCATGGATTGCAGCAGAATTCGATGACACAACTTGTAGAACTCTTTACGGACGGCGCCTGCAAGGGAAACCCTGGGCCTGGCGGTTGGGGCGTGGTGTTACGCTATGGCGATCATGAGAAGCATCTCTACGGGGGAGAGGCCGCCACCACCAATAACCGTATGGAGCTGCTGGCGGTGATCAAGGGGTTGCAGCAGCTGAAACGATCCAGTCGTGTCGCGGTGACCACCGACTCCCAATATGTCAAAAACGGCATTACCCAGTGGATTCACAACTGGAAGAAGAATGGCTGGAAGACGGCCGCCAGGAAGGCGGTGAAAAATGCCGATCTGTGGCAGACCCTCGACAGCGAGGTAAAAAAACACCAGGTGGATTGGCACTGGGTGAAAGGGCATGCGGGGCATCCCGGCAATGAACTGGCGGACCAGTTGGCCAACAAGGGCATTCAGGAGCTGTAGCCATGATGCGTCAGATCGTACTCGATACTGAAACCACAGGTCTGGAACCTGAACAGGGCCACAGGATCATTGAGATCGGCTGTGTCGAACTGGTCGACAGGCGGCTGACCGGTAACAATTTTCATCAGTTTCTGCAGCCGGAGCGGGAGATCGATGCCGGGGCCATTGAGGTGCATGGCATCACCAACGAGTTTCTTGCCGATAAGCCTAAATTTTGTGATGTGGCGCAGGATTTCGTGGCGTATGTGCGCGGTGCCGAGCTGATCATCCACAATGCCCCGTTTGACGTGGGATTCCTCGATCATGAGTTGAAACTGATGCAGGATCCCCAACGTATCGACACCCTTTGCGCGGTTACCGATACCCTGGTGATGGCCAAGAAGATGCATCCCGGGCAGCGCAACAGCCTCGATGCCCTGTGTAAACGCTACGATATCGACAACTCCCATCGTGAGCTGCATGGAGCACTACTCGATGCGGAGATTCTTGCGGATGTCTATCTGATGATGACCGGCGGCCAGGCGGCGCTGGTGTTGGATGATGCGCTTGGTCAGCAGGGTGGCGATGAGAGTGCGGCTGACAATATCCGTCGTCTGGCCGCCGATCGTCCACCGCTCAAGGTGATCCAGGCCGTTGAGTCCGAGTTGGAAGCCCATCAGCGGCAGCTTGAAGCGATGGGTGAAACCTGTGTCTGGCACAAACAGCCGTAGCGGTTGAATGTGATAACAGCGCCTAGATCAGCCCCTTGATTGACTCGATTTGGCGCTGTCGCAGCCCTGCACAATATCGTAGAGTCTGGGGATATCGAGCAACTGAACGTGCTTGCGCTCCACCCTCAGCAGATTTTCATCCTGAAAACGGGTAAACAGCCGGCTGACTGTTTCAACGGCCAGGCCAAGATAGTTGCCGATTTCATGGCGGGACATGCTGAGAAAGAAGTCGCTGGCTGAAAACCCCCGCTGCTTGAATCGCTCCGAGAAACTGAGCAGAAAGGTAGCCAGGCGCTCTTCGGCACTCTTTTTACCCAACAAGGTGAGCATTTCCGTATCCTGGCCGATCTCCCGGCTCAGCAGGCGGTACATCTGATGCTGCAGGCTGGGCATGATGGCGCTCAGGGACTCCAGCTGGGAGAAGGGTATCTCGCACACCGCTGTGGTCTCGAGGGCAATCGCCGAGCAGGTGTGGCAATCATCCTGAATGGCATCCAGGCCGATCAGCTCACCCGGAAGGTGGAAGCCCAGTACCTGTTCTCCACCATCTTCATTGGGGCTGTAGGTTTTTACCGAGCCGCTGGTGATGACCCGCAGACTGTGGAACTTGTCACCGCCACGGTAGAGATGGTCCCCACGATGGTAGGGTCGTCCCCGTTTGATGATGCAGTCAAGACGCTCCACGTCATCCGGTGTCAATCCCATCGGTAGACAGAGGGTGGCCAGACTGCAGTTCTTGCAGGCTACCTTGATATTTTCAAATGAGACAACTTTTCTGCTAGTCAAGTAATCGCTCCAGCATGCGGGGTGCTTTGATATCAATGCTTGGCAAAGACGGTTTACGCGTAAGGGGTATCATTTCCTTTCCGAGATGACCTCATTTTCCTCAATGGCGTTACAGCTCCCAGAGGTTGATGTTTAAACCGCTGGAGCCACTTCTACCGCTTTCCGGGCTAACTGCCTGTTGCAGCGGATAGCGAGTCTCCCCATCCTAAAACCACATCCGTGTCTCTCTATTTTTGAACCAGCACTCCGCCTATTTTTCCAGAAATTCTTGATGTTGATCAAGTCGTTTTGGTTTTTTTATTACTTTGGATCATTGCAGGCCCCGTAAACAGGGACCGTAGAGGCAAAAAAAAGCCGGCCTGAAGGCCGGCTTTTCCGCACATGGGCAGGCTTATTGAGCCGGTGCAGCTGGTGCAGGTGCTGCAGCTGGAGGCGCAGGATAGCCATATGGAGCACCGTAAGGAGCGCCATAAGGAGCACCGTAGCCGTAAGGAGCGCCATAACCGTATGGGCCATAGCCACCGTAGTCACGGTAGTAGTTGTTACCCCGGCCATAGCCAGAACCGCGGGCGTTGCCGCTCATGCCGAAGCTGAAATCACCGGAGCCATCACCCCAACCATCGCCCCAACCGTCATTGTTCCAGCCGCGGTTACCATAGCCAGGACCGCCCCACCAGGCTGAGGCGCTGGTAGACGCAGCTACAAGAGCAGCGATGCTCAGAACTTTAGCAAATTTAGTCATGCTTTCTTCCTCTCAAATGATTGTTTTGATACTACCATCGGTGATGTATAAAAGTGGCTTCGTAAGCCTCCATCATACGATGCTTGAGGACTTCACAACGAGGTCAGCCAAAAAATGGCTTGGACTGTCGGGTAAAGTACTACTTGCCTCAGTAGTTGTTATTTGCGAAACACGCCAATCGATTATAGACCTTGAGCGGTGATATTCAAACGAATTCTTCCCCCCGGGTGTTATGACGAATCTATGACACACCGCCCCTTCGAGATTGAGTGAAGAGGGCCAATCTGGTACTGTTTACCCCCGTCCTATATCCCATTCCCTGCACTCTAACCCTGGTAAGCAGAATTTCATGACCAGTTTTATTTTCATTACGGGCGGTGTGGTTTCCTCGCTTGGCAAAGGTATCGCTTCAGCCTCTCTGGCCGCACTCCTCGAGGCTCGCGGCCTGGATGTCACCATGATCAAGCTGGATCCCTATATCAATGTGGATCCCGGCACCATGAGCCCTTTTCAGCATGGTGAGGTTTTCGTCACCGAGGATGGATCGGAAACCGATCTCGATCTCGGCCACTACGAAAGATTCATCGACAGCACCATGGGGTGCAATAACAATTTCACTACCGGCCAGATCTACGAACAGGTGATCCGCAAGGAGCGCAAGGGAGAGTATCTGGGCGGAACGGTTCAGGTAATCCCACACATAACGAATCAGATTAAGGAGAGCGTACTGCTTGGCGCCGGAGACAAGGATATCTGTCTGGTGGAGATTGGCGGTACCGTGGGTGATATCGAATCCCTGCCTTTTCTCGAGGCGATTCGTCAGATGGGCGTAGAGATGGGGCATCAGCGGGCGATGTTCATGCATTTGACCCTGGTTCCCTATATCAAGGCCTCCGGTGAGATCAAAACCAAGCCGACCCAGCACTCGGTGAAAGAGTTGCGCTCGATCGGTATTCAACCGGATATCCTGGTCTGCCGCTCGGAACAGCCTCTGCCAGAAGCGGAGCGGCGCAAGATTGCCCTGTTCACCAATGTACCCGAAGAGGCGGTCATCTCGGCGGTGGATGCCGACTCCATCTACCGGATTCCTGTGTTGCTGCACGCCCAGGGGATGGATGAGCTGGTCAACCAGCGGTTCGGTCTGAATCTTCCTCCTGCGGACCTCTCGGAGTGGGAGGCCTTTCTTGATGGGCTGGATAACCTCAAGGGAGAGGTGAAGATCGCCATGGTGGGTAAGTATGTTCACCTTACCGAGGCCTATAAGTCCCTATCCGAGGCATTGGTGCATGCGGGTGTGCATACCGGCAACCGGGTTGTGATTCACTATGTGGATTCCGAGCAGATTGAAAAGAGCGGCACGGAGAGCCTGCAGGATATGGATGCCATTTTGGTACCCGGCGGTTTCGGAAACCGGGGCGTGGAGGGCAAGATCGAGGCGGTGCGCTATGCCCGGGAGAATCGTATCCCCTACCTGGGTATCTGCCTGGGTATGCAGGTGGCAGTGATAGAATTTGCCCGTCATGTGGCGGGATTGGAAGATGCCCACAGCACCGAATTCGATCGTTCGACACCCAATCCTGTGATTGGCTTGATCGTGGAGTGGTTGAACGCCGACGGGCAACTGGAAAAGCGCAACGAAAACTCCGACCTGGGTGGCACCATGCGGCTCGGTGGTCAGGAGTGCAACCTGCAGTCCGGTAGCCTCACCCATCAGCTTTATGACAAGGATGTGATTGTGGAGCGTCATCGCCATCGCTATGAGTTCAACAACAGCTATCTGGATGACATTGTCACCGCCGGTATGAAGGTGTCCGGTCGCTCGGTGGATGGGCGCTTGGTCGAGATCGTCGAAATACCGGATCACCCCTGGTTTGTCGCCTGCCAGTTCCATCCGGAGTTCACCTCCACACCGCGCCACGGTCATCCACTCTTTTCCGGGTTCATTGAAGCGGCCCGTAAGCACAGGGATGGTGGGCAGTGAAACTGTGCGACTTTGAGATCGGGCTGAAGCGCCCCCTGTTTCTGATCGCCGGTCCCTGCGTGATCGAGAGTGAGCAGCTCGCCATGGACAGCGCCGGTGAGTTGAAGGAGCTCTGCGGAGCGTTGCAGATACCCTTCATCTACAAATCCTCCTTCGACAAAGCCAACCGTTCCTCGGCTGAGAGTTATCGTGGTCCCGGTATGGAGCAGGGTATGCAGATTCTGCAGAAAGTAAGGCAGGAGTTGGCTGTGCCGGTGCTTACCGATGTGCACGAGGATACCCCCCTGGAGGAGTTGTCCGAGTGCGTGGATGTGCTGCAGACACCGGCGTTTCTCTGCCGACAGACCAATTTTATCCAGCGGGTGGCCCGGCAGGGGCTACCGGTGAATATCAAGAAGGGTCAGTTTCTCGCCCCCTGGGATATGGTGCATGTGGTTGAAAAGGCAAGAGCGGCCGGCAATCAACAGCTGATGGTGTGTGAGCGGGGTGTCTCGTTCGGCTACAACAACCTGGTCTCAGATATGCGCTCACTGGCGGCGATGCGTGAGACCGGCTGCCCGGTGGTGTTTGATGCCACCCATTCGGTGCAGCTGCCAGGCGGTCAGGGTAAAAGCTCCGGCGGGCAACGTGAATTCGTACCAGTGTTGGCCAGAGCCGCCGTGGCGGCCGGTGTCTCCGGCTTGTTCATGGAGACCCATCCCGATCCTGACAAAGCACTGAGTGATGGCCCCAACGCCTGGCCACTACCAAAAATGGCTCAGCTGCTTGAAACCCTGGTGGCGCTTGACCGGCAGGTCAAGCAGAGCGGCCTGATCGAACTTGAACTATAAGCCTGCCCTGTCATCTTCATGTAAAATGCAGCGATGACAATAGCGCTTATACAAACAAACGACAGAATTAGATGGAGACGAAATGTCTGAAATTGTTGATGTACGTGGACGAGAGATTCTCGATTCGCGGGGTAACCCAACCATAGAGGCCGATGTTTTTACCGCGGATGGTGCAATTGGACGGGCGATGGTCCCTTCCGGTGCCTCCACCGGATCACGGGAAGCTCTGGAACTCAGGGATGGCGATAAATCACGCTATCTGGGTAAGGGGGTACTGCAGGCTGTAGCCAACATAAACGGCCCGATCAAAGAGGCATTGATGGGCATGGATGTCACCGAACAGGCCGCACTCGATCAGTGCATGCTGGACCTGGACGGTACCGAGAACAAAGCCAAACTGGGCGCCAACGCGCTGCTGGGGGTCTCCCTGGCCGCCGCGCATGGAGCGGCTCAGGAACGTGCGCTGCCACTCTACCGCTCGCTCTCCTCCGGTCCCTACCGGCTGCCGGTGCCGATGATGAACATCATCAACGGTGGCGCCCATGCGGACAACAGTGTCGATCTGCAGGAGTTCATGATCCTGCCGGTGGGAGCGGGTTCGATTCGTGAAGCGGTGCGTTACGGCGCCGAGGTCTTTCACGCCCTGCAGAGCGTACTCAAAGGCCGCGGCATGGCCACTGCCGTCGGTGATGAAGGGGGCTTCGCACCCAATCTGCCATCCAACGAATCCGCCATCGAGGTGATTCTTGAGGCGATTGCAAAGGCCGGCTTCAAAGCGGGCAGCGACATCTACCTGGGACTTGATGTGGCGAGTTCCGAATTCTATGAGAACGGGGTCTACAATCTGGCCTCTGAAGGGCGCAAATTCAGTGCTGAAGAGTTTGCCGACTACCTCGCTGCCTGGGTCGATCAATACCCGATCATTACCATCGAAGACGGTATGGATGAGGGTGACTGGGCCGGTTGGAAACGGCTGACCGAAAAACTGGGTCAGCGGGTACAGCTGGTCGGCGATGACCTGTTTGTCACCAACACCAAGATTCTGAAACGGGGTATCGATGAGAGTATCGCCAACTCGATTCTCATTAAAGTGAATCAGATCGGTACCTTGAGCGAGACCATGGCCGCCATCGAAATGGCTCGGGATGCGGGTTACAGCGCAGTGATCTCCCATCGTTCGGGTGAAACCGAGGATACCACCATTGCCGACCTGGTGGTGGCTACCGGTACCGGGCAGATCAAAACCGGATCCCTCTCCCGTTCTGACCGGGTTGCCAAATACAACCAGTTGATGCGCATTGAGGATCAACTGGGTGATGACGCAGTCTATGCAGGTAAAGATGCCTTCCCGGTAACCATCGCTTGATCTGACTCACATCCTATCCTCCCTGGTTGGGCAAGGCGTCACTGGGTATGCTATAGATTGTGCTCAGGGCGCCGGGAGCGATCCCGGACCGGGGAGGGAGGATTGGCCCGCCGTCATTCTGAATCGATGTCGATTCAGGGCTGTCCTGATTCCATACACTTTCACATCCTTGATTGATCGATGCGCATCATAATTGCCATTTTGGTTGCCTTGCTGCTGTTTCTCCAATATCGCCTCTGGGTGGGCGAGGGGAGCCTTGCCGAGGTGAACAATCTGCAGGATGAAATTGCGACGTTGCAGCAGGAGTTGATCGGATTGCGTAAACGAAATCATGCCCTGCAGGCCGAGGTGGAGGATTTGCGTAGTGGTCAGGCAGCCATTGAGGAGCGTGCCCGCAGTGAGCTTGGGATGATCAAAGAGGGAGAGACCTTCTATCAGGTAATCACCCCCTCAGGGACAGAGAGCAATGAGCGATAGATGCTGGGCGATCGTACCGGCTGCCGGTGTTGGACGACGAATGGGCGGGGCGCTACCGAAACAGTATCTGGATCTATGTGGTCGCAAGATTATCGACCACACTCTGGAGAGACTGTTGAATCACCCGCGCATCTCCGGGGTTTGTGTGGCCTTATCGGCCGAGGATGGCTATTGGGAAAGCTGTGAACACCACAATCACCCGAATGTGATTCGTGCCGCCGGTGGGGCAGAGCGCTACCACTCAGTGCACAATGCGCTGGCAAGTCTCGCCGAATTGGCTGATGAGGCTGATTGGGTGCTGGTGCATGACGCCGCCCGCCCCTGTCTCTCGAGCGACGATCTTGACCGATTGATCGAGACACTGCAGAGCCATCCGGTCGGGGGACTGCTGGGTATCCCGGTCGCTGACACCCTGAAACGGGTCGATGATACCAATCAAATCGACGCCACAGTCTCACGGGAGCGTCTCTGGCGCGCCTTTACCCCTCAGATGTTTCGGCTTGGTCTGTTGAACCGCTGCCTGGAACAGGCGATTGAAAGCGGTGCGGCCGTTACTGATGAGGCGAGTGCCGTGGAGCTGTCAGGCCATCGGCCCTTGATGGTTGAGGGTGACGGCACCAACATCAAAATCACCCATCAACACGATCTGCTGCTGGCCGAGCACTATCTCAAGCTGGTTAGATCCAAAGATTGAGCTGCTTACAGCGCCAGCAGATCACGCAGCTCACGGATCTGATCCCGGGCATTTTCAATGATGCCGATCGAATGTCTGGGGGTAAGTTTGCCCAGCGCCAGTTTATGAAACGCGGGCACCAGATCGAGTCGGGGTAGTCTGGCCATCGCCGGCGTACCGATAAAGGCGTGCAGTTGGGCTATTACCACCAGATCCACATAGTCCGGCTCGTGACTGATATCCTCCATCCAGTCCTCTGCATGCAGTGCGGACTGGACAAAGTAGTCCGGAAACTCCCATTTCCGCAATACCATCGCGCCGACTTCGCCTTTTAGATTTTTCAGTACTCGATCAAGCAGTTCGGGGTTTTCCGCAAGTTCCGGTTTACTGCGAGCGGCGCCGATGATGGCCAGTGCACCGATGTCGTGGAGTAGTCCGCAGAGCAGCGCCTGGTCAGGGGCGAGTCCCGGGGTGACATTGGCCAGTTCGTGACAGATTGGTGCTACATAGCTGACATGTTTCCAGAGTCTCAGCATCCGTTGCCTGAGAACCTTTGAACGGCTTTGAAACAGTTTCCCCAGGGCAAAACTGATTACCAGATTATGGGTCACCGATCGTCCCAGCCGAGTGACCGCATCGGGTAGGCTATCGATTGGCTGCTTTCCCCGATAGGCCGCACTGTTGACCACGCTGATCACCCGGGCGGCCACCGTGGGATCCGCCTGTACCACATGGGCGATATCTTCGCTGTCGGAGTTGCTGTCGTTGATCACCTTGGCGATGCGCATGGTGATATCGGGCATGCTCGGCAGTTCCAGGGAGTTGTTCTGCACCGCTTCATGGAACTCCCAGTAGAGTTCATCTTCCGGCCCGTCACTGTCCTGCAACTCGATGGTGTTGTTCGAGCGTTGATTGACCACCGGCGGCAGCCGTTTGATCGCATCGTAAAGCTCTCGTGGAATACTCAACAGATCAACGGCAGTCAGGCTGTCTATGGTGACTTCACTCGGATTCTTTTCCGCCAGTGCAACCAGACTGCAGGGTTGGTCCGCTTTACAGACGATCTGTTTGCCATCATCGAAACTGACCCTGACATCTCCCTCCATCAGGTAGAAGACCTGCTCGCTGGCCTCGCCGGCAACTGCGATTCGGGTATCGGCATTACAATGTTCGATATGGGTTTCGGAGAGCACATAGTTGCGCACCCGTTTCGGCAGGTGCCTCAGGATCTCGATCCTTTTGACCCTGTTCTGAGTCACTGCGGTTACACGTTGAATCATCTGCTGGTTGCTCGATCTATTTGAACTTTTACCCTAGCGGTTGGCTTTAACCGCAGATTCGATATTTACCCGATAGGCTGGGAATCCTGCCGGCTTCAGGCCGATACTTTGAGTCACCAGGTTTAATCTTGCGACAAAGCGTACAATGCTGTTTATTTAGCGACCCGATCGGGCAACTCTTAAGCAACCAGGGTGAAATAATTATGCGTATTGGACAGGGCTATGATGCTCACTGTTTCGAGTCCGGCTCCCCGTTGATACTTGGTGGTGTCGAGGTGCCGCATGATCAGGGCCTGAAGGCCCATTCCGATGGGGATGTGCTGATTCATGCACTTTGCGATGCACTGCTTGGCGCTGCTGCCCTGGGTGACATCGGACATCACTTTCCCGATAACGACCCTGCCTATGCGGGCATTGACAGTCGGGAACTGCTGCGTCAGGTCATGCAGCAGTTGCAGGAGTTGGGCCTCAAGCTTGCCAATGCAGATATGACGATTATCGCCCAGAAACCCAAGCTGGCACCCTATATCGATGAGATGAGATCGCTGTTGGCCGGGGATCTGCAAACCAATTTTGATCGGGTCAATATCAAGGCCACCACCACCGAGGGTATGGGCTTTACCGGTCGCGGGGAGGGCATTGCCGCACTGGCTATCGTGCTGCTGGTGGAAAGATCCGGTGAGTGATCAAGCCTGGATTACCCTGGCACAGATGCCCTACGCCCATGGCACTCCGGTTGGCCGTGGTGTGATCCGCTCCTGCGCGGATGATTTTCAGGTGGATGAGGAGCTCGGTTTCCTGCCGGATGAAGAGGGAGAACACCTGCTGGTTCAGATCAGAAAAAGAGAGACCAATACCCAGTGGCTTGCCGGGCAGCTGGCACGCCTCGCCGGGATCGACCGGAAGGATGTGGGTTTCGCCGGTCTGAAGGACCGCCATGCGGTGACCACTCAATGGTTCTCCCTGGGTATGGCGGGTCGACCTGAGCCGGACTGGCAGGCCCTGGATGAGGATCTGATCGAGGTGCTGGCGGTTCACCGGCATAGAAAGAAGCTGCGTCGGGGTAACCTGCGGGGTAACCGTTTCGTGCTCAGAGTCCGGCAGCTCGATGCACAGCAACAGGCTCTTGAAAAGCGTCTCCAGCAGTTGCAGGAAGCTGGCATGCCCAACTACTTTGGTGAGCAGCGCTTTGGTCATGATTACAGCAACCTGGATCAGGCGAATCGACTCTTCTCACCATCCAGGCCGCGACTCAATCGATCCTTGCGGGGGCTGATTATCTCCGCGGCCAGATCGCAGCTGTTCAATCAGGTTCTGGCCGCCCGAATCGAACAGGGAAACTGGAATCGTCCGATACCCGGTGACTATTTTCAGTTGGATGGCAGTCGGGGCTGTTTTGCAGACCATGAAGAGCAGCCCGAGCGGCTGGTCAGCCGCTGCGCATCATTGGATATTCATCCGACCGGTCCGCTCTGGGGGCGTGGCCGGAGCCTGGTCAAAGAGGCTACAGAGAGTCTGGAACGGCAGCAGCTAAGCCCCTTTGAACTGTGGCGCAATGGGCTGGAACATGTGGGATTGCAACAGGAGCGAAGAGCCTTGAGGGTTGCCCTGAAAGGGCTGGAGTGGCAGTTTCTCGATGAGGGAGATCTGCAGCTGAGGTTTTTTCTGCCAGCCGGTTGTTATGCCACTGCCGTGTTGCGGGAACTGCTTTTCTATGAACATCCAGCAGTCCAGGAGTAGCTTTTTTTATTCCTGAAAAACAATAAGTTATAGTTGCTGTCCAAGTCTGTATTACCCTGAATAATTGGGGTTGGTAAAAGAGATTCTAAAATATAGGATTGTTAGCAGGCCCTAAGAAGGTGACTCGATGAAAGGTACACTCAGGCAACTCTGTTGCACGGTACAACGCAATTGCCATATCTCTGATGCCCGTCATGGCACCGATTATGGTCTCTGTACCTACCTTTTAAAGATGCGGGAGTACTACCGCTGGGAGAATGGTCTCGACTACGAGGCCTCCCTGACCAATGAGTCGGTCGGTGATTGGCTTACGGCCCGGGAAGCGCTCTGGGAGTCCCTGGTGGATGACAACTTCGACTCCCTGTCGATCGATGGCCAGATCTATGATCCCTTCGATGTGGAAGCCATCAACCAATCACTGGAACCCTTAGGGCTGGTCTATAGCGCCGGCTACGGTGCGAAAAACAAACCGCTGTTCTTTCTTGGCCACCTGGAACGTCGTGAGGAACCGGAGGGTATCTCAGTATGGGTTGCCGGACGTGAACTCGCCAGAGATCTCTCCGCACCAGCGGCGATGAATCAGGGTGGACGCATCTATATTCGGCGGGAGTCCTTTCGCCGGTTGTTGTGGGAGAAGTTTGAGAACTGGCGATGGCAACGGGCCGATAATGCCCTGGGACGAGCCTTTTCTCACTACGATTTTGATAATCAACTTCAAGACTCCCTCGATCTGATGGTGGAGAAAGAGCTGGCAGCCGTTCTACTGCATGAGAAGGGAGAATATCAGGCGGGACGGATACTGGGAGATCAATGGAATCAGATGGTTCTGGAGCTCGGCCATTCCGCTGCCGAGCTGATGGTTCGTGCAGTCAGGGATCATTGGGCTGATTGTCAGGTGACACTGCCTCAGTTACTGGAAGATGAGGATGAAGCCTCTCTGCATTTCTACATCGGTGGCTTGAGCGGAATGCGTAAATCCCTCTTCCCGGCGCTGATCTCAGCCTATGAAGCCTGGTATCAGGATAAAGACTGGCAACGTTTTTCTAAACTGGTATCTGATGCAGAGGCCCACTGGTCCGGACTGGCGACCCGGCTGCTCGATTGTTACCGGAATCGCCCAGTCGATACACGCTCAGCAATCAAGCAGATGGTGGAAGCGAGTACTTTCTAATCTGGAGCCTGTTAACACTCATCCAATATAATCTGCTGGTTGAGGTGTTAAATTCCCAAGTCAAACCGAATTTCATTGTATATAACGGTACTGGCTGGAGAGCAATCCTGAATTGGCCGTTTTGTTTTTATGATTGATGGTCATATTGGATGAGTGTTAACAAAGCTTTAATTAAGCAGGATAGTGTTAAAAGGGAGCAGCATGAGTCAGGTCAATCCAAAACTGCTGATCGTATTGGCAGTCGTCGTTCTGTTTGCGATTTATCTTAAAATCTCCAATCCACATCGAAAATTCAGTACCCAGGAGTACTGGACCGATGCGACGCTTCAGTCCGTTGCCGAGGTGCCCGATGAGGCCTTGCAGCCGGGTAACAAGAATGGTGGCGTCCTGATGTGGGCGGCAATGGCCGTGGAGGACCCGCAGATCCTCGAGGCGTTGGTGGCGCGGGGTGCTGAGATCAATGAGGCCGATACAGTTTTTAAAGGGACTCCATTGACCGGCGCGGCGGGTTTCAGCTCGAATCCGGCGGTCATCGACAAACTGATCGATCTGGGTGCGGATATCAATCAGCTGGTGAACAACGCTGAGGATGCGCTGATGATAGCGGCGCAATATAACCATCACGGGCCTGTCGTTGAACGGTTGATCCACCATGGTGCCGACACGAAGAGAAAAAACAGTCGTGGCATGAGTGCTGAGGATCTGGCGATCAAGCACAACAATCAACCGGCCATCAAGGTTTTTCAGGCCCATTCCGAGAAACCGGCACAGGGTGGTTAATAAATAACAGTGATCACGTAAAAAGTCTTATATTTCAGGGGTTAATCTACCTGGTTGGTCTATACTTTTGAGTCGTGCATTGACAGAGTGTGATTCGTCGATTGCTTGAATCTACGCTGCAACCGGCTGTTGATGGTTCTCTCATGCCATGTCTGAAATTCCAGTTGATCAAATTCGAGAACAACGACAGGGAGTAGTGCAATGCAATTCATGGATGCCAGGGCGATGTTGTTTTCTCAATCCTGGGAAGATGCTGCAAGCTCCTGATTGAAAAAACACAGGTTTCGAACCCATAGCAAACTCGAGCTCGAAGCTTTTGAGAAAAAATATTTGGCAAAGGGGTGAATTTGATAAAGCATTCACTGTTGCTTATCAGGGGCGGTCGCTGATCAGATCCGCTAATCGGCGGGGAGAGGCTGAGCCGGTTTGGCCGATATCACACTTCGCTACCCAGGGATTTTATCCATCGGGCTTCTACGCATTGGTGCGGTCAACCTGGTGTGAGATTGAATCGATGGTCAGTTCTTCAATTGCCCCCCATCGCGAGGTTCAATGATTACTGGAATGAGGTCTCTTCCGGCTCACCGGTGTTATCGATAACCACCCGTTTGACTCCCTCCATACGGGAGACGATATAAGCGCCCATCATTATCGCCAACTGTTCATTGTCGGTTTCCAGGGCGGTTAGCAGTTTACCTGCAACCAACTGGCAGCGCTGTGTTTTGTCCGGATTTTTGACCCATCTCTGGCCGATCTGCCAGCCCTTGTTCATATCCTGATCCATTTTCTCGAAAGAGTCATTCATGGCATCGATATAGCCATCCGGTATTTCAAGGTTCATTGACCAGTCATCAATAATAAGATTTAGTTGCATGGTACTGACTGCATTTAAGACTCAAACAAATAAGCTCGGTGTCAGGGTCTGTTGACAGGCCCTGAAATATTCGAGGGAGTATAATCGGGTCTCATAAAGGTAAAATCAAGCGTATGGAAGATCAGGAATTACTCGCGGTGGTTGAATTGGGAGGTTACCCAAATTTCATCCCCATCTATCAGCGTCTCAATTTCAAGGTGGAGATGGTCAATTCAGTGCGCAAGGCCCAGTCCTGGCTGAAGAAGCATCGTCCTCGGGTGGTTGTTGCGGAGTTCTACTCCGATCCCCAGTTCCGGGATCGTATGAGTAATCTGGAATCCCTGCTGGCAACCCTGCAGCGCTACGATATCGAAGCCGGGATCGTTGTGCTGATCGACGCTAAATATCTGCAGCGTCTGGAAGAGGTGAAATCCCGTTATGCCGTGCATACGGTGCTGACATTTCCGGTCGACGAACAAGCGATGCAAAAGGCCCTGGAATCACTATAGGAGTTTCTGATGTTGTTGGAAATTGATGGTCTACTCGATTCGGCTCTGCTACAGAAGATCGATCAGATACTCACCGATGCAGAGTTTGTCGATGGCAAGCTGACAGCCGGCATGGCCGCACAGAAAGTCAAAAACAATCAGGAGCTGAAAGGTTCGCCGAAACAGATGGAGTTGTTGATTCGGATTTTGACCAGCGCGATGGGGCAGAATGGTAGCTTTCGTTCAGCGGTTCTACCTTATCGGATGGCTGATCCGATCTTTGCCCGATACCATTCGGGGATGACCTATGGCGACCATGTGGATGATCCCATCATGGGGCTGAGTGGTCAGCGATTTCGCAGTGATATCTCGATGACCATTTTCCTTCGGGAGCCGGATACATACGAAGGGGGCGAGCTGGTGATTCGCACTACCTTTGGCGAAAAGAAGGTCAAGCTGGCGGCGGGCAGTGCGGTGATCTATCCATCGTCGAGTCTGCATCATGTCGCCGAGGTGACCCGGGGCGAAAGGTTGGTGGCACTGGCCTGGATACAGAGTTATGTGCGCGATCCGGCGCGGCGGGAACTGCTTTACGAACTTGATCAGGCGAGGGAGGATCTACTGATGAATCGGCCTGATGAATCGACTACCGGGTTGGTGGATAAGTCGTATGCCAATCTGCTGCGGATGTGGAGTGATGTCTAATACTGGCCGGGAGTGGGGGTGAAAAAGGCTTGTCCGCAAATGAACGCGAATTAACGCAAATGATTCGATAGATTCGGCCCAGATACGAACTCAAATTTCGGAGTTCAAATTACCATCCGGAAAGCCGGGTCCACACAAGCGGCCCGAACTGGACCCTGAGTTCCGAAAGTCGCGTCGGAAGATGAGCAATGGTGGGAATAGGGGGGTGTGAGAGGTCCCACACCCCATCGTTTTTCAACTCGGATCGAGCGGCTTAATAACCGCCTTTACGTTTGGTTTCAGGCAGGCCGGCAATCTTACTTGCCTGCTTGGCCGGGCCTTTGGGGAAGTGGATGTAGAGTGCTTTCGCATCCACCTTGCCCTGATCGGTCCAGACACCTTTGAAGTGCTTGACCATATTCCGCTCGTTAGGCTGATTGCCGCTATTGTTAATATACTCATCGCGCAGAAAGTTGATGATTTCCCATGCCTTTTCAGACAGGCTTACACCTTCCTGCTCAGCAATGGCCTTGGCCACATCTTCACTCCAATCGGTCAAATTGACCAGATAGCCGTTCGCATCGGCTTCGATTGTATTACCGTTTACTTCATATGACATTGATCTCTCCTAACTAAATCACGAGACACTCTATCCCGTTACATCAAATTTTGCTTTTGGAATTCTCTGTCCCGCTCAGCACCGGGTTGCTCTCTCAGTATCCATCTCTTGGAGACAAATCCGGCCAAGCGGTGAATTTGCAGCCTGTAATCTTAAACAGTCTTGTGTGGATTAAACAAGCCAAAGCCGCGAGTGCGTAATGGCCCCAACCCCTCCTCCTGGAGTGTGACGGCATCATCCAGGGGTAGGCCTGCCACCATCAGGCTTTGCGTATTCAGCGGTCCCTCCGGTGTCTCAAACTGTTCCCCTTTGCCGCAAAGCACCTTTTTAAAACTCAGATTAAGGGCTTTCAGCTGATCCACCGATTGCTGCAGGAATTCATCTTCCGACTGATTCTCCGAGGCGAGCAGATGGCGGCAATAGAGGGTCGTGGTCATGCCGAGCAGACGGGTATGGGATTTACCGATCTCCAGCGTGTGGCCGTCGATGTCCAGGGTCTGTCCGCTGAGTACCTGGGCATCCTCAATGCGACGGTTGGGCAGGCGCAGTGCCAGTGGCGTGCGTCTCGACAGATAGAGCAGTTGGTCGCCGCCGGATGGACGCTCCCAGCCGTTACCCGAATCCGCCCCGTAGATCAGATGCAGACCGGCATTCGGTTCATCGGCAAACCAGGGCAGGGCCTGCTGGATTGCCTGCGACAAAGCCCAGGCGTGATCGATGGGAAGGGTGGGGCAGTTGATCTTGAACAGCAGATCCAGGACATTGTCCGGGACGACAAACCGTTCCTCATCCTGCTCTTCCTGCCAGAACATATTCAACTCCAATCAGGCTTCTGCCGGTATTTTACTGCGCAAGTCATCCCGGTCATACCACCAGTCTCCATCGATGATCACATCGAGCACCGTGGCCAGCCGGGGGAGAAATTTGGCCGGATCGTCCAGCTCCATGCGCTCCACCCAGAAATCGAAGATCTCCTGTTCTTCCACCTGGCTGTGGCGTCTGGCAACCTGGCCCATCAGCTGGTTGGTGAAAAACCTGAGGTCTTCCTGGGTCTGCCCCTCGGCACGCAGGTCGACGATGTAGCAGGCGGTTGCCGCCGCCACCGCAGCGCCATCCGATTTATCCGGTGTTTCGTCGATCAGATGCTGCAACATGGCTACGCTGAGTTCAGGGTCGACGGGAAAGGTGACCCCCAGCCAGATACCGTGAGCCAGCGCTTTGGGACCATCTTCCTTCTCCGCCTGGTAGAGCACGTCACACGCCTCCACCGCCGCCAGCCAGAGCTCAGATGCGAGCGCTCCGTCAAACACGCGCTTGGCGATCTGCCAGGCTTCATCGTTGCGATCCAGATCGAGCAGGATATAGCAGCTCTCAATCTCCAGTGAGAGGCGTTGTGCAGAGACACTGTCTGTATCGAGCGCCTCGAGTTGTTGGCGGATCTCCTGCAGCTTAACTTCGAGAAGCTTGCTTGATTTGACAGCATCTTCAGCGCTTTCGCTGTCTCCGAGAAAGGTTTCTGATTCCAAATACTTCACAGATCTCTGCCCTTGATAAGTTTTGTTCTGTTGCCTTTGCTTGCCCTGAGTGCCTAGGTGAAGGCTGCTTCAAGGCGATCTTCCCAATTCTCAGGGGTATCTGCAAAGGGTGGTTTGACGTCGATACGGAAGAATACCTCCGTTTTCGATCGCTCTTTGACAACACTCAGCAGTTGCTCAAAGTTCTCAACCTCTGGATGTTGCATCATGATCTCGCTCAGGTACAGCATACTTTTTATCCGTTTAATTACTTAGTAAAACGCTAGGATATTACTATTGAACAATATGCTTAAGTTGGGTTCAAGTCCTATTTGCAGTGAAATCGTGTAAATCTCTCCCCTAAAAAAATAATGGGATATTTACTTAATCGAGTAAATTGAGAATGGTTTATAACTCGCTGTGATTGCGGAAGTTATACAGCTAACAGCGTTTAAATTATGCTTGTTGAACGCTGATTACCTATCCCATTTGGGATAGATGTTTCTATCCCTGTCTCTCCCATCGGAAGGATATGGGTGAGCATTAGGAAACTCTAAACTTGTCGGCCAGTAGAAACAGGCCCTGCCTGTGAGGTTAAGATTGCGGGTCGGTGGCCAGATTCTACAACTTGGTTCTCAGCCAAGAAAAATTAGGATGTAGAAAATGCTGACGACCTCGATAAACGACCATTGGGAGAAACAGTGATGGCAAAACAGATGCATGATACCCCCATGCTTGATCAGCTGGAGAGTGGCCCTTGGCCCTCATTCGTTACCGGCCTCAAGCGCCTCGCCAAAGACAACGATATGATGGTTGACCTGCTTGGTCAGCTGGAGACTTCTTACGAAACCCGCAAAGGCTACTGGAAAGGTGGTACTGTGGGCGTTATCGGCTACGGCGGTGGTATCATTCCCCGTTTTACCGAATTGAAAGGTGATGACGGCCAGGCACTGTTCCCTGCCGCTGCTGAATTCCACACTCTGCGTGTCATGCCGCCTCCTGGCATGCACTACGATACCGACACCATTCGCAAATTCTGCGATATCTGGGAAAAGTACGGTTCCGGTTTGATTGCGTTCCATGGTCAGTCTGGCGACATCATGTTCCAGGGTTGTACCACTGACAACGTTCAGCCTGCATTCGACGAGATCAACGAAATGGGTTTTGATCTCGGTGGTGCCGGTCCTGCGGTACGTACCGGAATGTCCTGTGTTGGTGCGGCACGCTGCGAAAACTCATGCTTCGACGAGGGTCGTACCATGCGCATGCTGGTCAACAACGCCCTTGACGATATGCATCGCCCAGCACTGCCTTACAAGTTCAAATATAAAGTCTCCGGTTGCCCGAATGACTGCATGAACTCTGTACAGCGTGCTGACTTGGCTACCATTGGTACCTGGCGCGATGACATGAAAGTCGATCAGGACGAAGTGAAAAAATTCGTCGGCGAGAAAGGTCGCAAATATGTTATCGACAATGTGATCACCCGTTGCCCAACCCAGGCCCTGTCATTGAATGATGACGACACCCTGGCAGTGGACAACCCCTCCTGCGTCCGTTGCATGCACTGCATCAACGTGATGAACAAAGCGCTCTCTCCCGGCGACGACAAAGGCGTTACCCTGCTGTGCGGCGGTAAGCGTACTCTGAAGATCGGCGACCTGATGGGTACGGTTATCGTACCTTTCATGAAGCTTGAGTCTGATGAGGACTTTGAAACCCTGGAAGAGCTGGCCACCGAGATCCTCGACTTCTTCGCAGAGAATGCGCTGGAGCATGAGCGTACCGGTGAGATGATCGAGCGTATCGGCTTGGTCAACTTCCTCGAAGGCGTCGGCCTGGATATCGATCCTAATATGATCGAGCGTCCGCGTATGAATCCCTATGTCCGCATGGATGGCTGGGATGAAGAAGCGGGCAAATGGGCTGAACGTAAAGCGCAATAATTTTGTCTTCTGCTGACTGAAAGCAGCAGTTTTCAATGGGGGCACCGGGATCGCCCGGATGCCCCTAAAAACGAATCAATTACCCTATTTTTTTGGAGGTAGGTATGTCGGAACCTCGTATGCCGATCGAGAGTGGCGTCCCGGAGATGGAGCCCTACTTGCACCCCGTCCTGAAGAAAAACTATGGCCAATGGTCCTGGCATGAGCGCCTGCGTCCTGGTGTCCTGCGTCATGTTGCCAAGAGTGGTGACAGTATCTGGACAGTGCGTGCCGGTACTCAGCGTCAGATGGATCTCTACACCATTCGTAAGCTGATGGACATTGCAGATGAGTATGCGGAAGGCTACGTTCGCTTCACCATCCGTTCCAACATCGAGTACATGGTCGGTGATGAATCCAAGGTTCAGCCGCTGATCGATAAACTGAATGAGGAAGGCTTCCCGATCGGTGGTACCGGTCCTTCGGTCTCCATGATCTCTCACACCCAGGGTTGGTTGCACTGCGACATCCCGGGTACCGATGCATCCGGTGCTGTAAAAGCACTGATGGATGACCTCTACGACGATTTCGTAAAGGAAGAGATGCCTAACCGTGTGCGTATCACCACCTCTTGCTGCCAGATCAACTGTGGTGGCCAGGGCGATATCGCGATCAACATCCAGCACACCAAGCCGCCGAAGATTGATCACAGCCAAGTGGCCAATGTTTGTGAGCGTCCTTCGGTTGTTGCCCGTTGCCCGGTTGCTGCGATTCGTCCTGCGATGGTTAACGGTAAGCCTTCTCTGGAAGTTGACGAAAAGAAATGTATCTGCTGCGGCGCCTGCTTTCCGCCATGTCCGCCAATGCAGATCAACGACCCAGAGCACTCCAAGTTCGCGATCTGGGTGGGTGGTAAGAACTCCAATGCCCGTTCCAAGCCGACCTTCCATAAACTGGTAGCTGCCGGCGTACCGAACAACCCACCACGTTGGCCTGAAGTTTCTACCATCGTTAAGCAGATCCTCAGCGCTTATAAAGAAGACGCCAAGGATTGGGAACGCATCGGTGAGTGGGCTGATCGCATCGGTTGGCCAAAATTCTTCGAGAAGACCGGTCTGCCTTTCACCAAGTATCACATCGATAACTGGCGTGGTGGTCGTAGCAACCTGAATGCCTCTGCTCACATCCGTTTCTAAGAACGGCTGCATTTGTATAGGCAATTAACAGGAAGGTCATACTGATGAAATTTGCGATTCAGGTAAATGAAGGTCCGTACCAACATCAGGCTACGGACTCAGCGTACCAGTTCACCAAAGCCGCGCTGGAAAGTGGGCACGAAGTGATGCGTGTCTTCTTCTATCACGACGGTGTGAATAACGGTACCAAGCTCACAACCCCGCCACAGGATGATCGTAATATCGTCAACCGGTGGTCGGAACTGGCGAAAAAATACGATCTCGACATGGTTGTCTGCGTTGCAGCAGCCCAGCGTCGCGGCATCGTTGATGAAGGTGAGATGCAGCGTAACGGAAAGGACGCTGAAAACATCGCTGACAACTTTCGTATCTCCGGTCTCGGGCAGTTGGTCGAAGCGGGCATTCAGTCCGAGCGACTGGTGGTTTTCGGTGATTAAAGCATAGAGGTTGATCATGTCTGAGCAGATTAAAAAATTCATGTACCTCAACCGCCGTGCTCCCTATGGCACCATCTATGCCTGGGAGTCACTGGAAGTTGTGTTGATTGGGGCAGCGTTTGACCAGGACGTAAGTCTGGCTTTCCTGGATGACGGTGTATATCAGTTGGTAAAGGGGCAGGACACCGCTGAGGTGGACATGAAGAACTTCTCCCCAACATACCAGGCACTGGGTGATTACGATGTGACCAAGCTGTTCGTCGAGAAAGAGTCTCTCGAAGAGCGTGGTCTGACACTTGATGACCTGATGCCGCTCACCTATGAAGACGAAGACGATGATTGGGCCGAGAAGGATTCGATCAAAGTTGTGAGTCGTGCTGAATTGGCAGACATCATGGAAGAACAAGATGTCATGTTTAGCTTCTAATTTGGGGTATTGATAATGAGCACGCTACACACAGTCAATAAATCACCTTTCGAGAAGTCTTCTATGGACAGCTGTCTGGGCTATGCCAAACAGGGCAGTGCCGTGCTGATGTATGAAGATGGTATCTATGGTGCGATCAAAGGCACAGCGATCGCTGACAAGATAGCCGCAGCCAGCGGTGTCAGCTTCTATGTACTGGGCCCCGACCTGAAAGCGCGCGGTGTCGCTGAAGACAAGGTCGTTGATGGTATCGAAATCGTGGACTATGCCAAGTTTGTCGCCCTCTCTGCGGAGAACGACAAAGTACAGGCTTGGGTCTGATTAGTTTACTGAACAACTCTGTAACGTAATTTGGAGAGAAAATATGGCTATCGAAGCAAATGGTAAGACCTTCGAAACTGATGAAGAGGGTTACCTGACCAACCTGGGCGAATGGGAGCCTGCAGTTGCTGAAGTTATGGCGAAAGAGGATGACCTCGAGCTGACCAGTGAGCATTGGGAGATCATCAACTTCCTGCGTGAGTACTATGAAGAGTACCAGATTGCTCCAGCCGTGCGCGTTCTAACCAAAGCTGTTGGTAAGAAGCTGGGTAAGGAGAAAGGCAACTCTAAATACCTGTATGCCCTTTTCCCATATGGCCCTGGTAAGCAGGCTTGCCGTTTCGCCGGTCTGCCTAAGCCTACTGGCTGTATCTAAGAGACCTATGCACTGGGCGGGTGAATGCTGGCATTCACCCGCCGGTGAATCAGACCAACACTTGAGGAACGCAGGAACATGTCATCTGTCTACGCGTTGCTGTTTATCGTAGCGACCATCGTTCTGGTAATTGGCTTGGCGAGAAAAATCGTCCAGTATGCCAAGACACCTGCACCACTAAAGATTCCCACGACTCCGGCGCCTGTGACTCAGACCGGGGTTGTTTTCAGACTGTTTCGCGAAGTTGTGCTCTTTGAGAGTCTGTTCAAGAGTACCAAGTGGACCTGGATCTTTTCCTGGATGTTCCACATGGGGCTTTTCCTGGTCCTGCTGAGACATGTGCGCTACTTCATCGATCCTGTATGGCTGCCGATCCAGTTGATCCAGCCCTTCGGTAAGTATGCTGCCTTTGCCATGGTTGCGGGTCTGGCGGGTCTGTTGGTTCGACGCATTTTCGTTGACCGGGTTCGCTATATCTCTGCACCATCCGATTACCTCTGGCTGCTGATTCTGCTGATGATCGGCATGAGCGGCGCCATGATGACATTTGTCATCCACACCGATGTTGTGGCAGTGAAGCAATTTTTTACCGGATTCTGGACCCTGAGCGGTGGCGAGCTGCCGATGGATCCGATCCTGTTGATACATTTGACTCTGGTTGCTGTGCTGATGATCTTGCTGCCATTCAGCAAGCTGTTGCATATTCCCGGGGTCTTCTTCAGCCCAACCCGTAATCAAGTGGACAATCCGCGTGAGCGTCGTCACTTGGTCGAGTGGGCCAGAAAGTTTGAAGAGTCTTAAGTCCACGCTTGGCCGATGAGGGTTACAAATGGCTGGAGCTGAATTCAAAACACCGGAACTGAGTGAACACATCGAAGTTCCTGAATTGGTCGAAGGTACCATGGAGCATATCACTTGCTTTGTGGCCAAACCTGAACATCAGACAGATTTGGGGTTTCCCGGTGAGAAAGTAGAGAACTGGAAAGAGGTCGCTATCGACAAGATGGGCGATCTGCTGAGCCGCTATCGCTCATTCCAGGTTTTCATGGATGCCTGTGTGAAATGTGGTTCCTGTACGGATAAATGCCACTATTTTCTCGGTACCCAGGATCCCAAGAATATGCCGGTGGGTCGTCAGGACCTGCTGCGTAAAGTCTATCGTCGTTACTTCACCTTCGCCGGAAAGTATTTTCCGAAACTGGTCGGCGCTGCCGATTTGAGCGAAGAGATCATCGACGATTGGTACAGCTATTTTCACCAGTGTTCACAATGCCGACGCTGCTCAGTGTTCTGCCCATATGGTATCGATACTGCCGAGATCTCCATGGCTGCCAGAGAGATTCTCGATTCCATCGGTGTCGGTCAGAAGTACTGTAACGAGATCATCGGCAAGGTACACAAAATCGGTAACAACCTGGGCCTGCCCGGACCTGCTATCCTCAACACCCTTGAAGGTTTGGAGGAAGATGTTTACGACGAGGATGAAGTCGCCGTTAAATATCCGCTGGATGTGAAAGGCGCCGACATTCTTCTGGTTACCCCTTCAGCTGACTTCTTTGCCGAGCCCCATGTGGATGGCTTGATCGGTTACGGCAAGGTCTTCCATGAAGCCGGGGTCAGCTGGACATTGAGCACCACCGCCTCGGAAGCCGGTAACTTCGGCATGTTCATCGGCAGCTATGAAAATATGCGCCGGGTATCATTGAGAATCCGTGAAGCGGCACTAGAGCTTGGTGTTAAACGCATTGTCTTTGGTGAGTGCGGTCACGCCTGGCGTATTGCCTACAGTTTCCTCAACACCCTGGCCGGTCCATTCGATTTCCTCGATCCGGACTATCCGGTACCGCAGCATATCTGCGAGTTCACCTTGAACGAGATCGAGAAGGGTACTCTGGAGTTCGACAAGTCGGAAAATGACGATATGTCGATCACCTTCCACGACTCATGCAACGTGGCCCGCGCCTCCCGCATGGGTGATACCCCGGGTGGCCAGTTTGAGATTCCCCGTAAAGTCATCAAGGCAGTCGTCAACAACTACCACGACATGGAGTGGGACACCATCCATGAGCGCACCTTCTGCTGTGGCGGTGGTGGTGGTCTGCTGACCGATGATTTGATGGAAGTGCGCGTCAAAGGGGCGAAGCCTCGGATGAGCGCCTTCAAGAATGTCATGGAAGAGAAAGGTGTTACCCATTTGGCTGCGATCTGCGCCATCTGCAAGAGTCAGTTCACCAAGGTATTACCTTACTACGGTATGGATATGTTCCAGATCGTCAGTGTTCACCAATTGGTCAGTAACGCCATTGTGTTGAACCGAAAAACGCCACCCGAGGAAGCACCGGACTATGGCGACGATGATTAGAGATTCGATTAACTAGCGCAACATAGATTCCTACCCTGTGTAGGGCACGACCAAGATAAGTTCTATCAGGAGACTGAATATGGCAACTCCTAGCGAAGAGATGAAAAAAGACGTTACTTGGCGTCGTTTTGAAGACGGCGACAATGAGTGGGATGATTGGGGTGATAAGATCTTCCAGGAAGATACATCCTACAAGTGCCCTACCTATATCAACCGTACACCTCCCTGTCAGGGTGGCTGTCCTTCTGGTCACGATATCCGTGGCTGGCTGGCGATCGTACGTGAGCAGGAAAAACCTTCCGAAGGTATGGAGTGGGAGCAGTATGCCTTCGAGCGTGCTGTCGAGGCTAACCCTTTCCCTTCCATGATGGGCCGTGTCTGCCCGGCACCTTGTCAGGATGGCTGTAACCGTAACGAGGTTGAAGACTTCGTCGGCATCAACTCGGTTGAGCAGTACATCGGTGATACCGCCATCGAGAAAGGTTTCAAATTCACTCCAGGCGCCGATACCGGTAAAAAAGTCGCGGTAATCGGTGGTGGACCGGCTGGTATGGCAGCTGCTTTCCAACTGCGTAAGCTGGGCCACGGGGTAACCGTATTCGAAAAGGATCCGGAGCTCGGCGGTATGATGCGTTACGGCATCCCCAACTATCGTATCCCTCGCGATAAACTGCAGGCTGAGATTCAGCGTATTCTGGATATGGGCGTTGAGACCCGTACCGGTGTCAAGGTCGGTTCCGATGTTCCGGTTGCCGATATCGAAAAAGAGTACGATGCCATCCTGTGGGCACTGGGTTGCCAGAATGGTCGCGATCTGCCGGTTGACGGCTGGGTCGGTACACCAAACTGTGTCTCAGGTGTCGCCTTCCTCAAGGCCTTCAACGAAGGTCGCATGAAAGTCACGGCCAAGAATGTGGTCTGTATCGGTGGTGGTGATACTTCTATCGACGTAATTTCAGTTGCCCGTCGTCTCGGCACCAATGATGCCGCTGGCAATCCTGAAGATGTGGTGCTGGATATCACCATGAATCAGGATGATGCGCTCGCCGAAGGTGCTGCACCTGCCGCTGCGACTCTGACTTCCTTGTTCACCAAGGATAAGATGTTTGCCGCACAGCACGAGATTCACGATGCACTGCATGAAGGTTGCGAGATTCTGGATGGCGTAATGCCACTGGAAGTGATTGTCGGTGATGACGGTCGTGCAACTGGACTGAAGGTTTGTGACTGTACAATGGACGGCATGACCCCGATTCCCACCGAAGGTACCGAGCGTGTACTGGAAGCTGATCTGATCGTATCCGCGATTGGTCAGAGTGCCGACATGGATGGCCTGGAGGATATGGCCAACGATCGCGACCTGATCGATGCGGACAAGTTCTATCAGGTACCCGGTAAAGAGGGTCACTTCGTCGCTGGTGATATCGTTCGCCCTCATCTGCTGACCACCGCGATTGGTCAGGCATCCATCGCCTGCGAAAGCATCGATGCCTACATCAATAAGAAAACCATGGCCAAGCGTCCCAAGGTAGATGTACACCACTTCGACCTGTTGGATAAGCTGAAAGAAGCGGATATGTCGCCAGAAACCTTCGATAAGGATGAAGGTGATCTGCGTGGTACCAACTCTGCGAAATTTGCTGTCCACAATTATGAGGATCGTTCCCGTCAGGAGGTTATTCCTGCCAACGATCTGTTCCTCGGCCACTTCGAATTTACACCGCGTCTGTTGCGTTCAGAAGATGTTCCCACCTCTGAAGAGGTGTTACACCACTTCAAAGAGCGTATGAGTGGTCTGAACCAGGAACAGGTACAGGAAGAGGCCAAGCGATGCATGAGCTGCGGCATGTGTTTCGAGTGTGACAACTGCGTGGTTTTCTGTCCTCAGGATGCGGTATTCCGCGTCAAGCGCAATGAGACCACCACTGGCCGCTATGTGGACACAGACTACAACAAGTGTATCGGTTGTCATGTTTGTACCGATGTCTGCCCAACTGGTTATATCCAAATGGGGTTAGGTGAATAGGAGCTGAGATGCGTAGTTCTCTCATCAGCAACAGTACTCTCTTGATCCTGCTGGCGGCGCTGTTGGCGCCTGCCATGCAGGTGTTCGCTGAGAGTCGCTTTGTGACCGAAAATTCGAAAGCCGCTTCGCTTAAGAGTTGCGTGGCACCAACGGATCAGATGCGCAGGAACCATATGGACTACCTGCAGCATGGCAGAGATGACACCGTACTGGATGGCATTCGTGGCATCGATTACAGTCTGTCGGAATGTATCGACTGTCATGCCTCGAAGAATCAACAAGGTCAGGCGGTCTCTGTAACCGATGAGGGTCAGTTTTGTCAGGCTTGTCACGAGTATGTTGCGGTGAGCCCTGCCTGTTTTCAGTGCCACAGAACAACGCCCGACACACAGGCCGGAGCTGCCAAATTAGGACATCATAGTGGTGACTCCGATCCGCATGAAGGCCTTGATATTCAACTGCCAGCTGGGATTCAGAGAGACTGAAGATGAGTAATAAGAGTGACCAGCCGAATATGGATCGCCGGAAAATGATTGGCGGTGCCATTGCTGCAACCGGTGCCATGACCATCGCACCCGGCGTGATTCTGCATGCTGCTTCTGTCAGTGATGAGGCTTCTGCCGGAGCCGATGCAAAACATCGTTGGGGCATGCTGATCGACAGTAAAAAATGTGCTGACGGTTGTAGTGCCTGTGTCGACGCCTGTAATACAGAACATGGTCTAGAAGGCCATGGCAGACCGGCAACCGACGCTGTCTGGATTCGTCCGGTAAAACTGAAAGACAAGCAGACTGGTCGGGAAAACCGACTGGTTATGATGTGTCAGCATTGTGAACATCCGCCCTGTGTCGATGTCTGTCCGACCAATGCCTCATTCAAGCGAGTAGACGGCATTGTGCTGGTGGATCGCCACCGCTGCATCGGTTGCCGTTACTGCATGATGGCCTGTCCATATAAAGCCAGATCATTCATCCATGAAGCACTGACTGAACAGTCGGTCAATGCACCACGTGGCAAGGGTTGCGTTGAGTCCTGCACACTCTGTGTGCATCGTGTCGACGATGGGGTTATGCAGACGGCCTGCCAGGAAGCCTGTACCAACGAGGGCCATGATGCCATCCTTTTCGGTGACTTGAATGATCCGAACAGTGAGATCAGCAAGACACTTAAATCCACCAACTCAGTA
This sequence comes from Candidatus Thiodiazotropha sp. 'RUGA', assembly GCA_016842065.1. GTDB lineage: Bacteria > Pseudomonadota > Gammaproteobacteria > Chromatiales > Chromatiaceae > Thiodiazotropha. The sequence continues at coordinate 145,622 of JAEPDS010000004.1, read as the reverse complement.
CAGATCCGGGCCGACCTAGAGTTGAATACCGGCGTGCGCTATCTCAACCTGTAATCTGAGGGGAGCTAGGATTCAAAATGAGTAAGATGTATTACCGCGAACTTTACTGTGGCACGCCGGCAAGATACTGGTCCGGGCTGGCCCTGTTGGGTGTGATCATCGCGATCGGTCTGGGTGCCGCCTACTACATGGAGCACAATGGCCACTGGGTTACCGGCATGTCCAACCAGATTGTCTGGGGGCTGCCTCATGTATTCGCCATCTTTCTGATTGTCGCCGCTTCCGGGGCGCTGAATGTCGCTTCCATCGGCTCGGTCTTCGGTGGGCCGCTGTATAAGCCGCTGGGCCGCTACTCTGGTTTACTGGCTATTGGTCTGTTGGCCGGTGGCCTGATGGTATTGGTACTCGATCTGGGACGTCCCGACCGCCTGATCGTCGCCATGACTGAGTATAACTTCAAGTCAATCTTCGCCTGGAACGTCATACTCTACACCGGATTCTTCGTGATCGTTGGTCTCTATCTGTGGACCATGATCGATCGTAGCGTAAACAAATATAACCGCACCGTCGGATTTGCCGCCTTCTTCTGGCGCATAGCTCTGACCACCGGTACCGGTTCCATCTTCGGTTTTCTGGTCGCCCGGGAAGCTTACGATGCAGCGATCATGGCTCCGATGTTCGTTATCATGTCGTTCAGCTATGGCCTGGCCTTCTTTATCATCACCCTGATTGCCGCCTACATCTGGGGTGATCGTGAACTGGGTGATTTCCGTCTGACCAAACTTAAAAACCTGTTGGGGGTTTTCGTTGGTGCGGTGTTCTACTTCACCCTGGCGTACAACCTGACCAATCTCTACATTACCCAGCATCACGGTATCGAGCGCTTTATCCTGCTCGATGGTGGTGTCTATACCCAGATGTTCTGGATCGGTCAGATCTTCATCGGCAGCATCATTCCGCTGTTCCTGATCTACTCCCCGGCATTTGAAAAGTCCCGCTGGGCGATTGCAGCGGCATCCGTTGCGGTGCTGATCGGTGGCTTCTTTCAGATCTATGTGATTGTCATCGGTGGACAGGCCTACCCAATGAATCTGTTCCCGGGTAAAGAGGTTGTGGAGAGTGGTTTCTACGACGGACAGGTGATGAGTTATGTGCCTACCCTGCCTGAAGCGGCACTCGGTGTTGCAGGCATCGCAGTTGCACTGACCATGGTTGCGGTTGGCGCCAGGGTATTCAAGGTCTTCCCTGAGACTCTGGAAGATTAATCGATCTTCTATCCTCGACAGTCGAACAAGCCCTAAGATCCATCACCGCTTTGCGGTGGTGGATTTTTTGTTTACAGCGTAGGATGTAGTCAGCTTATTTAAAAAATCCAACCCCATCAATCGTGCCATCAATCTACATATCAGCCGCCCATAAATCCTCCGGCAAGACCACGCTTTCGATTGGACTTGTGCGCGCTCTGGTGGAGAGGGGTGTACGGGTGCAACCCTTCAAGAAGGGGCCGGACTATATCGATCCCCTCTGGTTGAGCGCTGCGGCAGGCAGAGCTTGCTACAACCTGGATTTCTACACTCAGAGCCGGGATGAGATTAGTGAGCGCTATATCAATCAGCAGCAGAATAGCGATCTGGCGCTGATCGAGGGAAACAAGGGATTGTATGACGGCATCGATGTGGCCGGTTCAAACAGTAATGCTGCGATGGCCGTTCATCTTGGGACTCCGGTCGTATTGGTCATCAACTGTCGGGGTATGACCCGGGGCATTGCCCCCCTGTTGCTAGGCTATCAGGCATTCGACCCGAATATACGGATCAATGGGGTGATTCTCAATCAGGTTGGCGGCAGTCGCCATCAGTCGAAGTTGATTCAGGTGGTTGAGCACTACACGGACATTCCGGTATTGGGCGCCGTACAGGCGGATCCGGAACTGCAGATCGTCGAACGCCATCTGGGTCTGATTCCGAGCAATGAGGAGCAGAGCTCTGAAAAGCTCATCAACAAGTTGGCGGAAACCGCCAAAACCAATGTGGATCTTGACCGTTTTCTCGAAATTGCCAATGGTGCTGAGCCGATTGGCACGGCATCCACACAAAATTCATTGAATTCAGAGCGGCCTTATGCAGGGCTGAAAATCGGTCTGGCCAGGGATGAGGCGTTCGGCTTCTACTACCCGGATGATCTGGACAGGTTCCGGGAATCGGGTGCGGAGCTGCTTGAATTCAATACCCTGAAAGATCGGGAACTGCCTGATGTGGATGGTATTTTTCTCGGTGGTGGTTTCCCGGAAACGACCATGGAGCAGATCGAGAGCAATCCGGATATGCAACAGGCGATCGTCGGTTTCATCGAGCGGGGTGGGCCTGTCTATGCGGAATGTGGCGGCTTGATCTATTTGACCCGGAGTCTGTCCTGGCAAGGGAAAAAATGTAGAATGGCAGGTGTGATACCGGCCGATACGGTGATGCATGAAAAGCCCCAGGGCAGAGGCTACGTGCGGCTGAGTGAAACCGGCAGGAGTCCATGGCCAAACTTCGGAGAGGGGAATCAGGAGATCTTTGCCCATGAGTTTCACTACTCATCTCTGGTTGGGTTGAAGGCGCAACAGGATGACTACGCCTACCGGGTGGAGCGGGGCTTTGGTATCGACGGTAAAAATGATGGTTACGTCTATAAAAATCTGCTGGCAAGTTATACTCACAGACGCAGCGTAGGCGGTAACAACTGGGTGGCGCGTTTTCTGGCGCTGGTAGCGTCAGTGAAAAACGTTTGAGAGCAAACAACAGGTGAGCGATGTTTAAAATTACACCTCGAGCAGCTGAGCAGATTGTGCAGGCCGCGAAAATGGGCGGTACTGAAGGTATGGCATTACGCTTCGCTGCACAGCAGAAGGAAGACGGCAGCTTTGATTATCTGATGGGATTCGATGACGCCAGCGAAGAGGATATTCAGTTCGATTCGGAAGGGGTCAGTATCATCATGACGCCTGAGTACTATTCATTGTTGGATGAGACGACGATGGATTTTGCCGAGCTGGATGATGGCGAAAGCGAATTCATCTTTATCAATCCCAAGGATAGCAACTACTCACCACCCAAAGAGCCAGTACAGTAGGTCATACCCCACTGTCATCTGCCGATATGGATCTTTCAAGCGAAGATGCCCTGCGTCTGAATGTTCTGTTGGCGAATAAGCCGCAGGCTATCCGCATTGATGAATCATCCATGACCCTGCATGCCTTGACGGAAAAAGGTGAAAGCGCCCTCTCGCTGAACCCCAACTGCCGTGAAGATCTCTACCTTCGCATGGTGAGGGAGAGCCTGTCAGGCCATGTGCTGGGTTCCCCCGGGGGCTATCCGGTCTATCTCAAACGCTGGAGCCGCATGGGGCAGACCCGGGATGATAACCTGGAACAGCTGCTGTTACTCGGGGAACCGGAAGCGGTGGTTGCCATCACTTCCGCCAAAGGCCTGACCAATGAAGTTGCCAGACGTGCCTGGTGGACCTCGCAGGAGCCGGACAATGCCAGAAGGATGTTGCAGAATCCTCAGGTTACGGGCGGGGAGATGGGGCCTGAACTGGCCCGTTTTCTGATTGAATACCTGCCTTTCGAGACAGAACCTCTGAGTATCGTCGAGAGCCTTCGGCTGGTGTTGCAACCCGGATTGATCAGCGATGACGAGCGGCAGGAACTGTGGCGTCGTTGCGGTCGAAAGCCCACCTACTACCTGGGGTTCCTCGCCAGCCTACCGGATGATCTGCCCCAAGTGCCGGCGCCCAGGGCGCTCGCTGAGGGCGAGCGGTCAGCCTGGCAGATTCTGGCTGATCGTGGCAATGCCTATGCAGATCTCATGCTGCGCATCAAAAGTCCTCAAGGTCAGGGTTTTTTAGCAACGGTTCTGAAGGTGATGGAGAAGCCGGCCAATCAGGATGTGGTGACCCTGCTGCTGGATGTTCTGCAGGACTATTTCTCAGCACTGCGTCCGCATGGGGATCCGGATCTGACCCTGCAACAGTTACAGCAGGAGGCCGACGCACTGGTTGATCAGCAACTGGATGCCTGCGTTGCTGCAGCAGAGGGCCGGGAGCAGGAGCTGCGCACCCTCTATCTTCTATCCGGCATGGGCTACGGTGTGGTTCGTCCGGTATTTTGCAAAACGGATGCGATCGGTAGCCTGATGCGAAAAAAACTCGCGCCGGTTTTCGACCCGTTGAAACACCACTTGCAACGCTTACTCTAAATCGAGTGTCGTTTTCAAGATCGGATCCTTTGGCATAGCATCACCGGAAACTGAGTTCATTGGCCGAGAATGGAGGCCAATCACAGCAACCATTCGCCAATTCCAGATCAGCGCCAGATGATCTATTTACCTGTCCAGATTTGTCATCGCTACAACAGACCATTTGCGTTTATTCGCGGACTGAAATCTTATTGAATTCGTGAGTTATCTCAGCCGACGTCGCCCCTGATAGGCGGAGACATGCTGGATCAGGGTCTGGAAAGGCAGATTGTCCAGACTGTTGTATTCGGCTTTGGCCCGGCTGATCAGTTGAAACACATCCTCGATGACTTCCGGAGTCGTCTGATCCGGATAGAGTACGGAGAAGAGCCCACGCAGACCACCTACCTGGAGACGCATCGCCTTGCCGTGGGGCAGCACCTCATTGTCGTTGTTTGATTTCAGCGCAAAACGGGCTTGGTGGCGCAGGTTTTTCAGCAGTTCGAGACATTGGGCGTTGGCTTCATCAGAGATGCAGTGGACACCCTCTCTCTCAGCAATACAGATCTTTTTTGCCTGGCTGCAATCGCAGTGGCGGGAGAGCAGGCTCTTCTCATAGGCGCAAAAACGCTCGTTCATCTCCCGATAAGTACGACGGAAAGCGTCCTGGTCCATGATTATCCCGATTTATTGGTGAAACGGTGAATCATACGACGGTCCCGTTTGGAGGGCTTGCCATGGGCTGGTTGAGGCAGGCTGGCGCGTTCCAATCGTTGCGCTTCAATCACCTTCTCCCGCCTGGCGATACTCTCCGGTGTCTCTTCATAGAATAGTCGGGCCTCGCTTGCAGGTCGTCTTCGATCTGCCGGAACAGACACCTGGATATCCCACTCCAGGGAGCCTTTGTGAATTCTCAAGTGGCTTCCAGCCTTTACCTCTTTCCCCGGTTTGGTACGTTGTCCATTGAGGTGTACCTTGCCTCCGTTGATCGCTTCAGCAGCGATCTGTCGGGTCTTGAAGAAGCGCGCCGCCCAGAGCCACTTGTCGAGCCGCACCTTTGCTGTCAGATCAAAGGTCGTCATCCGCAATTCCCAGCAGCTGGTTGAGCTGCCCAGAGATCTCCATCGACGCAAGATCGTCATAGCCACCCACATGAAACTCATCGATGAAGATCTGCGGCACGGTGTGACGATTGCTGCGACGCATCATTTCCTGCATGATTTCCCGATCATGATCGATCCGGATCTCCTCATAGGTGACCCCCTTGTTCTCCAACAGATGTTTGGCGCGAACACAGTAGGGGCAGATCGCGGTGGAATACATGACGACTTGTGGCATTAATGGGCTCCTCATGCTAACTAACTGTAATAGCGGTAAAAATAGTTTTTTATAATGGAGTAGTATCCTAACAGCAGGCTGATCACACTTCTACCGGAGGATAGCCTGTATCTGTTGATATGCCATGAAATCTGCTGGGTTGCTGAGTTCGTCACAACAGGCTATTGGATTAGTGATAACTCGCCGGGCAATAAGCATCAGAACTCATTGCATCGAGTTCTATCAAAGGGTTTTGGTGGGGCCATGCCCCGCCAAATAACGCTTAAGTAAGTACCATTCGCCCTAGGCCCTAATTGGCGATAATAGACCCGGTGTGTCACGCCTCAAGCAAGTGATGGTTTAAGTCCTGAGCAGGGTTTAATCAGTCACCTGATGAATGGCATAAGAAAATTGTGCAACACCATTGTTGCTTTCAACTCGCAGCTTTAGACTGCTCAAGATAAACGATCAATAGGCAACAGCGGGGCTGTTGTACAACAGACAGGAATTCCGATGCGAACAGATAACGCCAAGTCCATCTATCTCAAAGACTATCAGCCACCACACTTTCTGGTTGATCAGGTCTCTCTGGAGTTCGATCTGCAGCAGGATAAGACTTTGGTTACAAGCCGCCTGCAGATGCGTCGCAATCCTGCCTCGACCGAGCAGAATCCGGAGCTGGTGCTGGATGGTGAGAAGTTGAAGCTTCTGCAGCTTGCCATTGATGGCCAGGCGTTGGATGAGACCTCCTATCAGTTGGATGACCATACGCTTACCATTGCTGACCTCAAACAGCGATTCACCCTGTCGACCCTGGTAGAGATCAGGCCACAGGAGAATACGGCACTGGAAGGGCTCTATCAGTCGGGAAAGATGTACTGTACCCAATGTGAGGCGGAAGGATTCAGACGGATCACCTATTTTCCCGACCGACCCGATGTGATGGCCAGCTTCGACACAACCATCATTGCCGATAAAGCGGCCTACCCGGTACTCCTCTCCAACGGTAACTGTGTCCAACAGCAGGATCTGCCGGAGGGGCGTCATCAGGTTCGTTGGGAGGATCCCTTTCCCAAACCCTGCTATCTGTTTGCCCTGGTTGCCGGCGATCTGAGGTTTAAGCAGGACAGCTACACCACCGGTTCCGGCCGTGAGGTCGATCTGCGCATCTATGTGGAACCGGAAAACATCGATAAGTGCGACCATGCGATGGTTTCGTTGAAACATGCCATGGCCTGGGATGAGGAGCGCTATGGCCGGGAGTACGATCTCGATATCTTCATGATCGTCGCGGTCAACGATTTCAATATGGGGGCGATGGAGAACAAAGGGCTGAATATCTTTAATTCCAAATTTGTGCTGGCCCGCCCTGATACGGCCACCGACAGTGATTTTCAGCATATCGAGGGGGTGATCGCCCATGAGTATTTTCATAACTGGACCGGTAACCGCATCACCTGCCGGGATTGGTTTCAGCTCAGTTTAAAAGAGGGCTTGACGGTCTTCAGGGATCAGGAGTTTTCTGCCGACATGGGCTCTCGCGGGGTGAAACGGATCGAGGATGTGCGACTGCTGCGCAGCCACCAGTTTGCCGAGGATGCGGGGCCGATGGCCCATCCAGTGCGTCCGGAGAGCTACATCGAGATCAACAACTTCTATACCGTTACTGTCTATGAGAAAGGTGCGGAAGTGGTCAGGATGCAGGCCAACCTATTGGGTGCCGAAACCTACCGTAAGGCAACGGATCTCTATTTTGAGCGGCACGACGGAGAGGCGGTGACAACCGACGATTTCGTCAAATGCATGGAAGATGCGAGTGCGCGGGATCTGAGCCAGTTTCGTCTCTGGTACAGCCAATCCGGGACACCGCAGGTACGAGTGTCGACAGACTATGATGAGCAGCAGGGGAGTTTGCAAATCACATTCAGTCAAACGACACCGGAAACCCCGGGACAGAAGCAGAAAAAACCTTTTCATATCCCCATCGCTCTGGCGCTGTTGGACAGTCAGGGCGAGTCTCTGCCGCTGAACAGCCGTGCGGGAGCAACGGGCTTGTTCAAGGAGCAGGTGCTGGAGTTGACCGAGGCGACGCAGACTTTCGTCTTTCATGATCTTGCGCAACAGCCGGTGCCTTCGATCCTGCGAGGATTCTCTGCACCGGTCAAGCTGGAGTATGACTACAGCGACGATCAGTTGATGTTCCTGATGGCGAGAGAGTCGGATGACTTTAATCGCTGGGATGCTGCACAGACGCTGGCCAGACGTACCTTGCTGAATCTGGTTGAAGCCTGTCAACAGGGCCAGTCGCTGGCATTGCCGGGGGGATTTGTCGAGGCCTGCCGTTTGGCGCTGACCGATCAACAGGCCGACAAAGCGCTGTTGAGCGAACTGTTGACTCTGCCTTCGGAATCGACCATCGGTGATCAGATGACACAGGTGGATGTGGAGGCAATACATCAGGCACGCCAATGGTTGAAACAGGCTCTGGCTGAAGCACTGCGGGATGATTTTACCGCGGTCTATGAGCGCAATCAGTCGCAGGTTTATGAGATTTCCTCCGCATCAATCGGGCAGAGACGCCTGAAAAACCTCGCCTTGAACTATCTGATGAGTCTCGAAGACTCGCAGATCGACCGAATCTGCATGGCTCAGTTCGAAACAGCCGATAACATGACCGATGTGATGGCCGCTTTGCATGGCTTGGTCAATCGTGATATCCCGGAGCGAGACCGGGCGCTGAACGAATTTGAAGCGAAGTGGCAGGGGGATCCCCTGGTCATGGACAAGTGGTTTGCAGTCCAGGCCGGTTCCAATCTGCCTGGAACCCTTGCCTCGGTGCAGGCGTTGATGGAGCATCCGGCCTTCTCTATACGCAATCCCAACAAGGTGCGCAGCCTGATCGGCGCCTTCTGCTCAACCAACCTGTCCGCCTTTCATGCGGCCGACGGTTCGGGTTATGAGTTTCTCGCCGATCAGGTAATCACTTTGGACTCACTGAATCCGCAGATCGCTGCCCGCCTGTTGCGCATCATGAGTCGCTGGCGGCGCTACGATGAGTCGCGTCAGGAATTGATGCGGAAGGCGTTTGAGCGGGTATTGGCGCAAGCGGATATCTCCAAGGATGTGTTTGAGATCGCGAGTAAAAGCGTTGCGGATGAGTAGCTTCACCACGCCTCCGGGGAATCGGTTCAGTTGTGCTCTTCCTGCATAGATTGAGTCACTTCCGAGCAAGCCTTTGCCAGCCAATCAGTGAGATGGACTTCTGTCTGTTTGGCTGCAGTTTTCCCTGTTGTGGGTGGGCAGGCCTGCATTGAGCCGGCTTCCACCAGCCTGTTTGATTGCTCAATATCAATACCAAGCTGGAATTTCTCGTCTATGATCAACCCTATAGCTGATCTGCCATTTGTTTCACAAGGGCAGGTCAGTTAATCTTTATGGTTTGGCAATAGAGACAATAATATGCCCTTACACCCGATTTCCTACCTGTTACCGGACGATTTCGATCTTCAGCAGTTGAAGAGTAGTTTCAAGGAGTCCCACGGTTTACGGGAAGAGGTACCCTCCAAAGTAAAACTGACTTACTACGACAGTTTTGACTGGAGAGTCTGGAATGCGGGTGGTGAGCTACACCAGGAGCAGGGTGCCCTCAAGCGGCTCTGCTGGCACTCGATAAAGGGCCGTGAGGAACCACTCAGTCAGATAACTGATCAATCTCCCGGATTCGCAAAAGATCTTCCCGCCGGTGCTCTGGCCGATTTGCTGTCGCCCGTACTTGAAATGCGGGTCTTGCAACCCAAGGTCCATGTGATCCAGCAGCAGCAGACTCTGGCCCTGCTGGATAATGAAGAGAAGACCGTGGTGAGAGTGGTGCTGGAGCAGAACAGCTACGCCGCCATTAACGGCAAGCAATCAGGCCCGTTGGAAGGTCGCATTGTGTTGAAGCCGCTGAAGGGATATCAGAGCTATTTCGAGGAGATCGTTGCATCCCTCAAGGCCATGAAGCTGCGTAGCTGCGGGCAGAGCCTCTACCAGGATGCGCTGCAGGGTGTCGCTATCAAACCGGGAGACTACAGCTCCAAGTTGAACTATCGACTCGATCCTTATGCCAGTGCAGACAGTACCGCCAGGCAGATCATGCTGGATCTGCTGAATACCCTGGAGGCCAACGTTGCCGGCACCAAAGCGGATCTCGACAGTGAATTTCTACACGACCTTCGGGTAGCAACCCGGCGTACCCGCTCAGCGATGAGCCAGATCAAAGGGGTTTTTGATCCCCAGCAGCTTGAACCCTTCAAGCGGGGGTTTGGCTGGATTGGCCAGGTGACCGGGCCGACCCGGGATCTGGATGTCTATCTGTTGAAGTATGAACAGTATCGTGACAGCCTGCCGGAAGCGTTGCAGGGAGATCTCGATCCTTTCTACCGCTATCTTTTGAACCACCACAAGACAGAGCAGGGGAAACTGGTCAAAAAGCTCAATTCGCCTCATTTCCGTAAACTGATCAAAACCTGGCGGGCGTGGCTTGAAGAGAGTAATACCAATCAGGAGAATGCGCCCAACGCCAATAAGGCCACCGCCAAGTTGGCGGACAAGCGGATCAGTAAACTCTATGCACGGGTCTTGAACGATGGCTTGGCGATCGGGCCGGACTCACCGGCCGAAATGCTGCATGACCTGCGCAAGGATTGTAAGAAGCTGCGCTATATGATGGAGTTTTTCCAGAGCCTCTATCCCAAGCCGGCGATTCGGGAGTTGATCAAGGCGCTGAAGGTGATCCTCGATAATCTGGGAGAGTTTCAGGACCTGGAGGTCCAGGCGCAGTCACTCGAGCATATCGGCAGCGAAATGCTCAAAGAGGGGGCGCCGGCCAGTGCATTGATGGCGATGGGGGTCCTGGTGGGACGCCTGTTCGAAAGGCAGGCAAACGCTCGAGAGGAGTTTGCCAATCTGTTTGCCTCCTTCAGTAGCGAAGGGAATCAAAAGGCCTTTCGAAAACTGTTTGGAGGGGCTTGATGCATATTCTCGGTGTTTACAATATCAAAGGGGGCGTGGGCAAGACGGCCACCGCTGTCAATCTGGCCCATCTGGCTGCCACTGAAGGCTATCGTACTTTGATCTGGGATCTGGATCCTCAGGCGGCTGCCACTTACTATTTTCGCATCAAACCCAAGGTCAAAGGCAGCAATAAACGTCTGATCAAAGGCAAGCTGGATCTGGATGAGGTGGTCAAGGCGACCGATTTCGAAAACCTGGATATGCTGCCAGCAGACTTCTCCTATCGGAATATGGATTTGCGACTGGAAGAGGCGAAGAATCCCACCAAGCAGTTGCTGAAACTGTTGCGACCACTGTCGCAAGCCTACGACTATGTTTTCCTCGACTGTCCGCCGAGTATCTCCCTGGTATCAGAAAATATCTTCCGTGCCGCAGAGGGACTGCTGTTACCCCTGATTCCCACAACCCTGTCGCTGCGTACCTACAAGCAACTGCTCGATTTCCTGGAAGGTCATCGGATCACCGGATTGGAACTGATGCCTTTTTTCTCCATGGTCGACCGACGCAAACGAATGCATCTGGATGTGATGAAAAATCTGCCTGACACCCATGGAGAGCTGTTGAAGGCACAGATACCCTATGCCAGTGATGTGGAAAAAATGGGTATCCACCGCATGCCGGTGCAGGCATTTGCGCCAAAAAGCGTCGCTGCCAGCTGTTATCAGGCCCTGTGGCTGGAGATGCAGCATCGTCTGGGTTAGGCAGTATGGCTGTTCTATGGCCGGCTTGATGCATTAGAGCCGCAAATGGGCGTCAGCCACTGCAAAAATCGCGAAACGATTCTGACATAGAGATTACTGGGTATCTTGTGCCCGGTAAGGTTGTATTATTCGGTGACCGCCCCCATTAAAGCTGGACGAAAAGGAGTATGATACTCCTCCGTTTAGCGCTATGAGTCTGTAGGACCGAAAACATTGTCTGCACTGGTAATCGAAGAGCTTCACAAGACCTACCGTAATGGTTTCGAGGCCTTGAAAGGTATCAGCCTGAATGTGGCTGAAGGGGATTTTTTCGCCCTGCTGGGCCCCAACGGGGCAGGCAAATCCACGGCAATCAGTATTATCGCTTCGTTGACCAACAAAACAGCCGGGCAGGTCAGTATCTATGGTAAGGACCTGGATCGGCAGAAGAACGAGGCCAAATCCATGATTGGGCTGGTTCCCCAGGAGTTCAACTTCAATATGTGGGAGCCGGTGGTTGAGATTCTGGTGAATCAGGCCGGTTACTATGGTATTCCCAGAAAAGCAGCTTTTCAGCGGGCTGAAGAGAGTTTGCGTCAACTCGATCTGTGGGATAAACGGCATACCCAGGCACGCTGGTTGTCCGGTGGAATGAAACGTCGCCTGATGATTGCCAGGGCGCTGGTGCATCGACCCAAGCTGCTGATTCTGGATGAGCCCACGGCAGGTGTCGATATCGAGATCCGCCGTGCCATGTGGCAATTCATGAAGCAGATCAACAGCCAGGGTACAACCATTATCCTCACCACCCACTACCTGGAAGAGGCGGAAAGTCTGTGCCGCAATATTGCCATCATCGATCATGGCAGGATTGTCGAACAGACCAGCATGTCCCATCTGCTCAGTCAGCTGAATACGGAACACTTCGTACTTGATATCAGCAAGCCCCTGACGACAGCGCCGGAGTTGCCTGGCTATAACCTGCAGCTGGTCGGTGACAAGACCGTTGAGGTAACGGTGCAGCGTGAGCAGAGTATGAACAGCCTATTCGAATCCCTTACTCAGCAAGGCATTGCGGTGATGAGTATGCGCAATAAACAGAATCGGCTTGAGCAGTTGTTTATCGACCTGGTGGCTCAATCAAAAAGTGAAGAGCAGACCTCATGAGCACCGGCCGTGTAAAACGTATCGCCTATCAGACCATTGTCACCAAAGAGGTGCTGAGGTTTGCCCGAATCTGGGTACAGACCATCCTGCCACCGGCTATTACCACCACGCTCTACTTTATAATTTTCGGTAAATTGATCGGTGAGCGCATCGGCATGATGGAAGGCTACAGCTATATTGAGTTCATTGTTCCCGGGCTGATCCTGATGTCGGTGATACAGAACTCCTATGCCAATGTGGTCTCCTCGTTTTTCAGTACCAAGCTTCAGCACTATATTGAAGAGCTGTTGATCGCACCGGTACCGAACTGGATTGTACTGGCCGGTTATGTAACCGGAGGCATGGCCCGGGGGCTGATCGTGGGCACGGTGGTAACCGGGATATCGCTGTTTTTCACCGACTTGACGATCAACAGTTACAGCCTGACCCTACTGGTATTCGTGCTGACTTCAATCCTCTTCTCCCTGGCCGGATTCATCAATGCAGTGTATGCCAAAAGTTTTGATGATATCGCTATTGTCCCCACCTTTGTATTGACGCCGCTGACCTATCTTGGAGGCGTCTTCTACTCGATCCAGCTTCTGCCCGAGTTCTGGCAACAGGTCTCCCTGGCCAATCCGGTCCTCTATATGATCAATACCTTCCGCTACGGACTGCTTGGGGTATCGGATATCGATGTGCGAATCGCGCTGGTCATTATCATTGGCTTTATCGCCTTGCTGACATGGTACAGCTTGAGGCTTCTCTCCAGAGGCGTAGGTATCAAGGAGTGACAAAAGCTTACAAGCTAAATTGATCCGATACTTAAAATTTGCGTTTATTAGCGTTCATTTGCGGACTGAAACCATCTCAACGTTTGATCTTACGTAATGTCTTTTCAGTCCAGAATGATTTTCTGCGCTTTTTATTGTAACTGACCACTTTTTTCGGAATCACCGCCCAGCTCTCCTGGCCGGTTCGCAGGTCGAGACCATACCAGTATTTCCAGAACAGAGCGCGTGGATCACTCTCCCTGTCACTGTCCACCAATCCCCAGTCCCTATCGATGACTTTGATCAATTCGTCATTCTTGAAGTAGAGGGTGCGATAGTCGGCAAAGCTTGTGGTATCGATGTAACTGATCCGATAGTCATACCACCAGTAGTCGAATTTGGTGGTGCTTTTCAAACCGTAGACCTGTTTGTCGATGTGACGGCAGCTGCGCTCAGGAAGCTCACCAACATAGCGATAGTGCTTGTTTTCGAGATCATCGATGGCGCCCAGGCAGGTGCGTAGCTTCTTCTTGCCGATCAGTTCATGCTCCTCATCATCAGGTTTTCTCAGGGTAACATCACCGAATGTGAAGACGCTGCCTCCCCAGGCATCGTCGTGTTGAGGTTGTGCGAATCTTCTGATCTTTCGCAGTGCGGGTAACCAGATCATATAGTCTTTGTTTTTCTCGTCATCTCTATATTCGGTAATCAACATTCCGGTGCCCCTTAACTTGCCGGAATGGAAGATTGCCAGGTCGCGTGATTGAATCGTTTCGTCCTCAGCTAATTGGTAATTGTTGTTCAAATGACGTTCCAATGCGGTGCTGGAGACTTTGCCGCTGGAGGAGCGATTGATCAGTACGGTCATTGTGCGGCCACGGCGCTCTATGGAGAAGTTTTTGAAAGCGTAGAAGTGATTGGCAAAATAGACCTGTCTGGCGATCTCTTCAGGGCTGAGGTTTTCACCTTCAGCTGGCAGTGCCAGTGTGGTATCCACGCCTGCAAAGGTTGTAGTTGCCACACAAGAGATCAATAACAGGGATAGGCGGCTTAGCCAATTGCCTGACTTAAAATGAGTGTTCATAGACTTTCGCTACAGCTAAATAGATGGGCAGAAGCTTAATTGAGGTTCTGCTTTTTGACTTCACGTGAATATTTGAAAATATCCTTCTTGATTTCATCCAGGTTGCCAGACTTAAGATACTGCTGATGCAACTGATCCTTGTATTGGCCCGGTAATTTGTTGTAGAAGATGAAGCTGCCTGGAGAGGCTTCCTTCAAGAACAGGGAAAAGTCCTGCAGGTCATCATGGCTGAGTCTGGCATTATCGGTGTCTGTGCTGAGTGAACCGATCCAGGTTGATTCCGGTGGTAGTTCAAATGTCCCGCTGCTGAACTCGTTATAATCAGCTTTGATCGCATCCAGATAACCGCTCTGTGTGGCGTGTAGCTGATTGCCTATGGACAGGCTGCTCAAAAGTGAAAGTAGGAATAGAGACTGTTTGAGTTTTCTCTGTCGCATGGAATACCTCCCTGTGTTTCATTGCAAAGCTTTCCGATCGCTTGTAATCCAATGAGTGGTCTGTGGTTTAACAAAACATCCTTTGCATTTACGATGTTGTCCATAATCTGTTGACCGAGCAGCTTACTCTTCCTTGTTGCAACACTGTTGATCACTGCAGAGTGATATTTACCACATCGATGCAGGAAAATCCCGTCTTTTGATTAAATACCATTCCAGTAACTGTTGTTACTGATCCATGTTCAATGCATCCAGCATGATACGATTTATAATTGAGCGGGAGATTGTTACAGGCAAAAGGTGTTGATGACACTGTCCGGATACCCTGTACCGGGTGGTTCCACACCCGGCATACAGAATCCGCCTGATCGTCTCAACACTGTTCCCAGGGTAGACCGTGAAAGCGCCATCCTCCCAGGGTGCTGCGTCGATGCTCCTCATCAAGATCACCTTCAAAACCTTCATCGATATGGAAAACCCGAATAAAGCCTGCATCCAGCAGTGCTTTTCCAGCCTCCAGGGAGCGCTTGCCACTGCGGCAGATCAGGATCACCGGTGCGCAGCCCTCATCAATGGTGCAGATGCTACCCCCTAGCAGCAACTTCCTTATCTCGGTTACGAAGTGGGGATTGACAGTCCACTCCGGTTCATCGATCCAGGGTACATGTACCGCACCTTTGGGATGTCCGACAAACAGAAACTCCATGGTGGATCGAATGTCCACCAGTACCGACCTGGAGTCGTCCTGTATCATCTGCCAGGCCTGTTGTGGCGTCAGATTTTGTAGTTTTTGGTCGCTCATGAGAGCCTCCTCTGTGGTATATCTTATTCTATTAACCCAGCAGGGCGTATTGGATTAGTGTTAACAGGCCCTAGTCAATATGTTAGATGCTTTATGGATGAAAACAATCTACGAGGTTTACTGGGCGATTGAAAAGGGAAGTTTTCCCACTTGTCGGGTTGTAACACGGCACGCTCACCCGTTGGATCAATATTGATAAGCTAAATCTGATATTTTGTGTACAATTCACGGTCATGTTAGAGCGGATTCTTTTCAAACTCTTATACTCCCTGCATCGTCTGCCTCTCTCCTGGTTGCATGCTATTGGTCGGGTGCTGGGTAGACTCTATACCCTCATTCCCAATCGGGAGTTGCGCGTTACTGAAATCAATCTGGCGCTCTGCTACCCCGAGCTGGGTGAGGTCGAGCGACGTCAATTGCGTAACCAGACCATGCAGCAGATCGGCTCCACCCTGATGGAGATGAGCGCCATCTGGTTTCGACCCCTGGACGATGTGTTGACGATGATTCATGCGATTCATGGCGAAGAGCACCTGGTTCGGGACGAAGGGCAGGGGTTGATCATTCTTGCACCCCATATTGGCTGCTGGGAAATCGTCGGTGTGGAACTGCAGCGTCGTGGCAGGTTGACCAACCTGTACCGTCCACCGAGAAAGGCGTCTTTCGGTGATCTGATCAAACAGGCCAGGGAGCGGGGTGGGGCTGAACTTGTGCCTACCGACAATCGTGGTGTGAAGCGTATCCTGCAGACCCTGAAAACGGGGGGCATGACCGGCATTCTGCCCGATCAGCAACCGAAATCTGACGTGGGTGCGGAGTTTGCGCCATTTTTTGGCCGCCCGGCACTCACCATGATGCTGACCAACAAGCTTGCCAGAAAGACCGGCGCAAAGGTGATACTTGCCTGTGCCGAGCGCCTATCGGGCGGGCGAGGCTATGACATTCACTACCTGCCAGCTCCTGACGGGATTGCGGATGCTGATCCGCAACGGGCCGCCAGAGCCTTGAACCAGGGTGTGGAGATCCTGATCAACCTGTTCCCGACACAATATCAATGGTCCTACAAGCGTTTTTCCAAACAGCCCGATGGGGCCCCCTCACCCTATAAAAAACAGCCCTGAATCATCCATCCTGCCGATTAATCAGATTAATAGTTCGAGATTTCACCTGGCTGGATGATTAGGAATTAAAGAGCTACCCTGGTTAGCCGTTAAAGTGATAGGGCTGAATTGAGTCTCAACAGCCGTTTTGTTCTCTGTACGACGGGCACTAGAGTCGGGGTTTCTCCAGAATGATGAAAGGAATTGCTAAAAGAGTTCTCATCGCCACACTGGCTTTAGCCGTTATTTCGGCACCGGCAGCCGTGGCCAAGACATCGGCTGACAAAGCTGATGCACGCATTCTGATCGATGTCTCAGGGAGCATGAAGAAAAATGATCCGAAGAACCTGAGACGACCGGCACTGCGGTTGCTGGTTGGCTTGCTGTCATCAGAGACACGAGCCGGCGTCTGGACCTTCGGCCAATATGTGAATATGCAGATCCCTCTAGGGCAGGTGGATAGAGCGTGGAAGCAGAAGGCCAGAAAAAGTTCAAAATCGATCGGTTCCCCTGGCCAGTTCACCAATATCGAGGATGCGCTCAAACGGTCCACTGAAGATTGGAGCGGTCCCCCGGGGCCCTATCGTCGGAGTGTCATTCTTCTGACTGACGGGATGGTGGACATCTCCAAAGACAAAAAGAAGAATGCCGCCTCCAAGCAGCGAATTCTTAAGCAAATACTGCCCAGGCTGAAGCAGCATCAGGTTACGGTGCACACCATTGCCCTGTCGAAGAATGCAGACCACGAATTGATGCAGGAGCTGGCTGGTCAGACTGGAGGCTGGTATGAACAGACCGAGACCGCAGATCAGCTGCAAAAGGTCTTCTTGAGAATCTTTGAGAAGGTTGGCAAACCCGATTCCGTACCTCTGAAAGACAACAAGTTCACCATTGATCCAAGTATTACCGAAGCGACCCTGTTGGTTTTCCATAAACCGGGAGCCAAGCCGACGGAAGTTCTATCCCCTGAAGGTCAGTCATTCAATGCGGATAACGCACCGGCGAATGTCAGTTGGCATCGGGATGAGGGCTACGATATGTTGACCATATCCGATCCCAAATCGGGTGAATGGCGAATTCGGGCTGAAGCGGATCCGGACAATCGGGTCATGGTGGTGACCGATCTGAAAATGGTGACAACCGACCTTCCCAATCGGATCATTCATGGATCGAGTCTGGACTACCAGGTCAGTTTTACCGATCACGGCAAGACCATCAGCAAACAGGCGTTTTTGCAGAAAGTGAATATCGCTGCCAGCAGAAGCGATATTCTTGGTGACTCTGAGCCAAGGCCGCTGGCGGATGATGGCCGGGTGCCGGACGCAAAGGCTGGTGATGGTTATTTCACGATGACCTTTGGTGGGGAAGCCCTGAACAGCGGTGTCGGTGAGTTGATCATCAATGCCCGGGGGGCAACATTCAACCGGGAGCGGCGCACAACCTATCAGGTCGTGCCACCGGTGGAGATGAATCTGCAGCCGCGTGATGATGGCAAGACATTGGACCTGCAATTGAGTGCCGATGCAAAACTGATTGAGCCCGGTTCGCTGCAGCTGGAAGCCTGGCTGGAGGATCAATCCGGCAACCAACAGCCGCTCGCTCTGCAGTCTTCCTCCGCTGGTGGGGAAGCGGTCGGGGTGATCGATCTGATGGGCTTTTCCGGTTCCAGAAAGGTTACCCTGAAAGCTCAAGCTCGTACACTGGATGGTGCCGTGGTTGACTATATTGACAGTCCAGCTGAGGTTGAAGGAATGAAACCACCGGAGCCAGAGCCGGTACCCGCGCCACCTGAGCCGGCTCCTGAACCTGCGCCTGTAGCCGAGCCGGTTCCTGAACCGGCGCCAGAGCCGGAACCGGAACCTGAGCCTGAGCCTGAGCCTGAGCCTGAGCCTGAGCCAGAAGAGGAGCAGGGTTGGCTGGGCGCAGCAATCTGGTTCGGTGTGATCAATCTGCTGCTGATCATTATCGGTGGTGGTGTCTTCTGGTGGATCCGCAGATCAAATCGGAACAATCAGATCAGTCTGGTTGAGCAGTCTCCCGTGGCATCAGCAGAGGCTGAGCAGGAGAAAGCAGAATGATCGAAATCAGTTCATTGAGTGCAATGATCATTGCCGAGGTCATGCTCGGGCTGGTGATCCTGAGTGGACTTCTACTGCTGTTTACACTGCTTCGCAAACAACGGATTCGCAAGGCGGCACACCACTTGGCAGAGCGGGTGCAGGCTGATAAGGAGAAACGTTCAGAACGGTTGAAAAAACTCTTGGAGGAACAGTATCAATTGCAGAGTCCCCAGCTCGATCAGACGTTGCATGGCATCGTGCAGACGGAGATGACGCTCTATCAGAACATGCTGAACGGATTTCTCAAAGATGATCAGGTCTATTTGCAACAGATCGATGTGGACGTGGAGAACCTGGTACTGGCCTATCAGGCTCTGGCTGGCAATGTCAGTGGAGCTGGCGGATCAGATGAGGTCAGCAGCGACGAGGTTGAAGCACTGAAAGCAGAAAATGAGCGATTGGCGGAAGAGCTCAAAGTGACCATGGATACCATGGGTCGTATGCTGAATGAATACTCGACAATGTTTGCTGATGGTGATTCCGGTTTTCCAGCTGAAGCAACAGCGCATACAGGTCAGGAAGCCAGTGCGCCGTCTGATCAGGCTCAATCCGCAGTTGCCGAAGCAACTGCAGAGCCTCCTCCGGCTGAAGCAGCAGCAATCGCCACAGAAATTGACAGCGATGATGATATGGTCATCCCGGATATGACTGAGGAGGAGTTGACGGAATCCTCTCTATCAGAACTGGAAGGGGAGAGTGTAGAGACAGAGGTTGAAGAAGCAGTTGAAGCAGTAGCTGACTCAGAGACTCCAGCCGGGGATGTTACGGATATCGAGACGCCGGTTGTGGATGCTTCTGGTGCAGATAGCACTGAAGCAGAGATACCAGAAGTTGAAATACCAGAGGTTGAGATACCAGAGGTTGAGATACCAGAGGTTGAGATACCAGATGTGGAATCAATGACCGCGGGTTCAGCGGATGTGGATGAAGAGGTTTCAGAGATCATCGATGAAGTGATGGAGATTGCAGATGACATGATGCATGAGACCGATGAAGCCGAGGGCCAGTCGTCCGGTGACGCCGCATCAGAAACCTTAGCTGAAGCTTCCGATGATGCCATCGAGGTGGCGGAGCAGAGTGGAGAATCGATGGTGGATGATCTCAGCTCCATCGATATCGAAATACCTGAAATGGACAGCTCCGAAGTGGAACAAGCGGAGTTTGAGCCAGGCTCGCTTGAAGAGGAGTGGGCGAAGCTGCTGGAAGAGGAATCTTCAGACGAGGAGAAAAAAGAGAGTTAGCCGGTTAAGAGGGGAATGACACTTGGCTTAGGGTGTATATGACTTAAGTAAATGTCATTCGCCCCAAAGGGTTTTCTGATGGTTGGCAGACCTGCAAATAAAAAGGGCGCATTACGCGCCCTTTTTATTTTGTCGAATCGTTACGACTCGAACTCAACAGCAGTTGCTGCAGCGGATCGTTATTTGATCTTGCTGGTCATGCTGTCGCTCTTACCGGTATTGTCAGTCCAGGAGAGTTCGAGATCATCTCCTTTGGCGGCACCGGAGAACTTGAAGGAGATGTAGGGGTTTTTGGAAACACCACCACTCCATTCAGCCATCATCACAGTATTGCCTTTGTGCTTACAGACCACTTCCTGAATGAAGTGTGCCGGAATGGTTTTACCAGTCTTCTTGTCTTTACGGCCACCTGTCTCCATAGGATGGGTCATCAGGGCCTTAACAGTGGTTACGCCACCTTTCTCTTTGGCGCGGATCTTGATCGATTTAGCCATGCTCTATACCTCGTATTCGTTATGTGATTGACGGAATCAGCTGCGATTAGCCGCCGCAACCACCAATGGTGACTTTGACTTCTTTCTTGGCGCTGTAGAGCTTGCCGCCCGCTTTGACAATACCAACAACATCGCCAGTTTTACCCATTTTGATACGGGTAGAGACAAAACCGGTTGCACCAGGTCCCATGACAAAATTGGCAACCAGAGGCACTGGATTATTGGAAGCAATGATTGCGATTGATTCGACGCCATCAATGCTGGCATCAACTGTGATTGGTACTACGGCACCATTTTCTGCGATATCCGGTGCTTTGACTTTAATGTCTGCAGATTCTGATACGTCAGAACTGCCCAATAGTGCGTCCAGTGCACCAGAGAGCTCCTTAGCTTCAAAAGCGGCCTTGTTCCAGGCAGCCAGAACCTGCTGAGGAGCCAAAAGTCCGGTAGCGGCAGCGACACCTACCGAGCCAGCTGCGAGTGATCTTTTGAGGAAGATCCTGCGTTTCATTTCATTGCTCATTCATTCTCTCCAGACTGAGAAAGGTTAGTGATTAACGTTTGTTTTATGAAACTGAATGGGTTGGTCAATTTCATTGCCCAGTTCTCTGTGACAAAATTTGGTCGGGATTTATCCCTCAACCGTTGCAATCACATTTGCCGGGTCATTGGCATTAATAAAGCTGTCGTCTTGAATTATTGTGCCTCGCAAGACATGTTGTTCCCGTTATGAACAATCAACTGGATCACCATCACATACCGGTTGGGTATTGGGATCACTTACGGTCACTCATGTTTGTCAGTGGCTTAGAACAACTTTTACAGTAAAAAGTTGCGACAGCTGTGCACCATGTCCTCCAATGTTTATTTCGTTATCGAGGATGCGTTCTTACCGGCTTCTTTTTATTTAAACGGGTTTGCCGATAAACAATACCTTTACAGGTAGATCGTAAGAATACCGAATCAGAGAGCGATATCAAGCAAAAAATTTTGAAATATTAGTGCTTTGTGATGTTAGCAGCATGGCACCCATATGAAAGGCTTGGGTTTGTTCCGCTTCGGGTAGGGGTTTTCCTGAATTAGAGTTATATGCTATCCCAACCGGCGGTTTTGCTGGGTATGGCTTGGCTGACCGCTAAAAACTGAGCCTATCTGGCCTGAAGATTGCCAAATGACTGGTTTGGGGCTGAAGCAGGCCTGTTCAGGCCATGGATTGAGGCAGCAGCAGGCCGACATAAGGTTTTCGCCGGATCTGGCGTGGAATCGGGGCAATCCTCATCGATAGGCCTGCTATCAGGGCCTATTCAACAGGTGCTGTCAGATCCTCGACGGTTTACTGCTCTTTCTTGACCAGATCACGAAGTTTTTGTAAGCGGGATTCGATTCGGGATGTCTGATAGAAATCGGTTGTTTCCGCCTCTTTCAATGCAATCTCCAGCTGCCGGATGGCCGGGTGATACTCCCCCCTGGCGACATAGGACTCTGCCAGCATGCGGTGAGATTCGGCTTTCCGTCCGGCCTTTTGCTCAATCTTGCTGAGCAAGCGATAGAGCCTCGGATCCCTGTCATGCAGCGTCAGGGTCTGCTGGGCTACGGATTTGGCCTCTTCGAGGCGCTTGTTTTCCGTCAGATCCTCAATATATGCGATTGAGATTGGGTAACTTTCAGGCATCAGTTGATAGTAGGTCTCAAGCATTTTCAGCGATTTTTCAGCCTTATCCTGCTGCTTGGCGATTTCAGCGGAGAGTAAGACATACGCCGGTTGCTGCGGTGCACTCTTCAACAGTTTCTCAACCACCTTTTCAGCCTTGTCATACTGATGGTCGGCCTTCAGTGCCAAAGCGTAGCCGTACTGATGTGCCTCCTGATTCAGATGCCGGCCCTCCTTCAGCCCGGTGGCAAAATGCTTCACGGCGGCTTTCGTATCCTTAAAGGATCTGACCCGCAGCGTTTCACGGGTGAGAAAATAGCTCAATTTCCCCGGGTACTGTTTGTAGGGGTAGGTCTCAGCTCTTCCGAGGGCGTCTGCAATGCGGTTGGTGGTAACCGGATGGGTGCGCAGAATCTCCGGTATCCCCGAATCATAGAGGCGGCTGGCATGGGTCAGACGTTCAAAAAATATCGGCATGGCGCGGGGATCGAAGTTGGATTTGGCCAGTATCTTGATACCCACCGTGTCAGCTTCTTCCTCATTGCTGCGGGTGAAGTTGATCTGCTCCTGCACTGCGCTGGCCTGAACGCCGGTGGCCAGGGCAATCCCGGCATCCGGTGAAGTGGCGGCGCCAACCAGGATGGAGGCGAGTAGCAGAGCGGCTGTCTTACCACTCATCTGATTGGCCGCATCAAAGGCCCGCAGCAGATGTTTTTGAGTCACATGAGCGATTTCGTGAGCGATTACCGAGGCCAGTTCACTCTCGCTTTGGGTCGCGAGAATCAGTCCGCTGTAGATGCCGATATGACCGCCGGGACCGGCAAAAGCATTGACTTCAGGGCGTTCGATGACAAAAAAGTTAAACTCCTGACCGATGGCTTCACTCTGTTTGAGCAGTTTCTCACCCAGGGTCTGAATGTATTCCGCAATCAAAGGGTCATCCATTACCGGGCTTGTCTTTCTGACGCTCTGCATGAATTCACGGCCAAGCCTGATCTCATCCGCGGGTGTCAGGTATTGGTCTGATGGGGAACCCAGTTCAGGCAGTTTGATGTTCTCTTCTTCTGTTACAGCGCTGGCCGTGGGAAGTATCAGTGCCAGCAGGAGGAGCGTGATTCGGATATTCAGAGGTGTTCTTGCCATGCCAATAACTGATACCTGTTGATGCAGAATAGTTCCTGAATCAGAACTCTTAAATAGGGAGTGCCTGTTATGGGGACAGTCCCATTGTATCGGGATAACGAGTCTGTGCCATCTTAGCGCCATATCTCTACTGGCGATAGTCGGCACGAGATTGCGGCAAGGGATTTTAGCCTGCGAGAAGGTTGAATCATTGGTCTCTATTGATGCTTAAAGGGACATTGTTCGGTTTTGCCTAATACTCAATAAATCTTTAATAATTAACAGGTTGTCTTTTTCACTATTTGCTTTAATCTAGCGCCTCACGACCAACCGTCCGGCTGGCAGCGGTATGCAGTTTGATCCCAACCGGTTCACATTGGCTATCAATCAACGGAGTTCCATGATGAAGAAGAGCGTAGTTTTGTTTCTCGCATCCATTGTCCTGAGCGGAGGCGTTCAGGCAGATCAGGCCATGCAGGCCAATATCCAAGAGGGTAAAGGAGTGATCAAAGCCTATTTCGGCGATCTCAAAGGTGAACTGCAAAAGGGTATGAAAGCGAATGGCCCGGTCGCAACCATTTCAACCTGTAATACGGTTGCCCCCAGTCTCACTGAAGCTCATTCTCAGATGAGCGGTTGGAGTGTGGGTCGGACCAGCCTTAAGCTGCGGAATCCTGAAAACCGGGCCGACACCTGGGAGACCGCTGTACTGAATGAATTTGAAAGCCGTAAGCTCAACGGCGAAGATCCCATGAAGATGATCAAAGCGGAAGTGGTTGAGGAAAACGGCCGTAAAGTATTCCGTATGATGAAGGCGATTCCGACCGCTGAAGTCTGCACCAAGTGTCATGGTGCTGAATTAGCCGAGCCGGTCAGCGCCAAACTCAATGAGCTTTATCCAGCTGATGAGGCGCGTGGTTACAAGCCTGGTGATCTACGTGGCGCCTTTACTCTGAAGAAACCTCTGTAACCACCCAGGGCCTGTTAACACGAATCCATTACGCCCTGCTGGGCGTAAAAACAGACCCACCCCGCATGCTGATTACTTAAACACTAAGACTCATTGCATCTCGTTTTATTAAAGGGTTTTGGTGGGGCCATGCCCCACCAAATAACGCTTAAAGTAAGTACCATTCGACCCAGCCCCCTCCTTTATATCAAAATGGGGGTTGCGCCTTGATTGGCGCTTATTCAGGCGCAACAGGGCGCATTGGATTCGTGTTAACAGGTCCTAGATCGCCCTGGGTTCGCTGTGCGAAAGTTTGCTGTAAACATCAGTTGAGCTGGATGCGCTGACCCCAGGGTGTCTTGTGTTTGCCTTTAACCAGCCAGATAACCGGGTAGTGGGGTTCATGGGGGGGGAAAGCCCCCTCCGCATCGGTAAAATAGACCACCAGGTCCGGGCTCAGGTCCTGCTCCGCGATCCACTCGAAAACCGGTTTGAAGCTGGTACCACCACCTCCGGTGATTTTTTCAGGCAGGTCGAACTCCTCCCAGGATTCATAGACCCAGGGAGCCTCTTCAGCGATGGCCGAATCGCAGGCGAGCAGGGTGACCCGGGCCCGCATCTGGCCTTTGAGAGCATTCACCTCAGCTAGAAATTCCCCCATCTCCTGGTCCTGTATCGAGCCGCTGGTATCCAGGGCGACCACCAGCTCCAACTGATTGCTGCGCAGACTTGGTAATATGAACTCCCCCTCTCGACGGGAGGGTCTTTGATAGCTGAAGTCATCCCTTGCCAGCGCGGTCATATACCTGGCCAGCAGCAGTCGCCAGGGAAGCTGGGGTTGCAACAGATGGTCGACCATTCGGGCGATTGCGCCATCCAGTTTTCCTGCCTGCATCGCCTGTTGGGCCGCCCCGGCCATGCGTTGTTGCCACTGGATATTCAGGGTCTCAGCCTCATCCGGTGTCAGGGGTGCGGGTTGTGGAGCCGCGTTGCCTGAACCGCTCTGGGGATTGTCATTCTCGTCACCCTCTTGTTCGTTGTTGTTCTGTTGCTGGCTGTTGGCCATATCCTTTTCCGATTTACCGCTGCCCGAGCCTTTCGTGTTGTCCTGGTCATAGACATGATTGTCCAGCGGTTCGTCGTCACTCTTCTCATCCAGACAGGGGTAGATCTCTTCAGCGGTCATGCCACTGAATTGGGGCAGCATCAATGATCCCGGTGGTGGCTTCAGCCCATCTTCGGTGAGCAGAGGGTTGATCGCATAGTCACAGGCCATATCCCAATGCAGCTTGGTTCGATGCTGTCGTCGGGCGAAGTGGGAGAGGGCGCAGTGCAGAGCCTCATGGGCCAGCATGAACTGGGTCTCATCGAGGCTCAGCTGATCGATGTATTCAGGGTTGTAATAGAAGGATTTGGCGTCAGTGGCCGTGGTCGGACACCAGTCTGGATTGGCTTCCTGCATGGGAAGTCGCATCACCAGTGCGCCGAGGAAGGGTTTATCAAGAATCAGCTTGGTCCGCGCGGCGGCCAGTTTGGTCTCAATCTCATCTTGATCCATCGCTACTCCCGGTGAACAGTCCTGGCAGCAGTTTCTTATTCATACAGCATCACATCGGATACCGCCTGCGCCCAATCGTTGAACTGAGGAACGCTGAACAGGGTTTCACCAATCGCCCGATGCATATCGGAAACCAGCATCACACCCATCTCCCGTTGTGGGAAGCGGCCGGCATATTCGAGTATGCGACCATGCACCTCAACTCCGTCACCCGACTCATTCGCCCGGATCGCACGCCCCACCAGCGCTGAGGCAACTGCATACTGCAGATCGATCTCACTGGGTACAGAGAGCTCTTCACCGCGTAGGATCGCATCCAGATCGGGCATCTTGTCCAGACTGCTGACGAAGGCATGAAGCTCTACCCCGGCTGCCGGCCCAACACAGGCTTGCAAGGCGCCTTGAAGCAGTTGAGGGTGGTCGATGAATTTCTGCAGCGCCCGATGGGCAAACTCCCAGGAGCGCGGCGAAGGGAAGGCCACCGGGTTATGCGCCGGATCGAAATCGAACAGCAGTTCAGGTCGAAAACGCAGAAAAGCGATGATCCGTTCATCGATTTGATTGCGGTAGGCCCAGGTGACCCAGTCATCCAGATTGGTCTCTACCTCGAAATGGGAGAAGCGGTTGGCCAGAGGTGCAGGCATACTGTAGGTAACCCCCCGGTCACCCTGACGGTTGCCTGCGGCAAAGATGGCCCAGCCTTCAGGTACCTGATATTCACCCAGGCGTCGATCCAGTATCAGCTGGTAGGCGGCGGCCGAAACCGTGGGTGGCGCGGAAGTGATCTCATCGAGAAACAGGATGCCCTGGCTGCCATGACGCTCGTCATTGGGCAGAAGAGAGGGGATCGCCCATTCGACGCTGCCGTTGCTTCGGAAGGGTATTCCGCGCAGATCGCTGGGTTCCATTTGTGAGAGTCGGATGTCGATCACCGGGGCCTGATGCTTGTGTGCGACCTCCCGAACCATGTCCGATTTTCCCACACCGGGTGGACCCCAGAGCATCACCGGGGTGTGGTGACCGGCACGGGTGCTGATGAACTCTTGCTCGAGAATGGTGAGTAGCTGGATGGGACGCATAGGTACTTCCTAATCGAAAAGGTTTCTGATCGCACGGGAGAGCTGTTTATAGACCTCCGGCCCATCCACATCCATGACCTGATCGATCACCCAGCGATTGTCGTGTTCATCGCCTGCCATCACCTGCTGTATCTCATAACCCAGGTGGCGCAGAAACGGGTAGCTGGGTCCCTGGTCGCTGAAGTTGAACTCGGCATACTCTGCGGAGCGCTCATTGTAGAGTCCGATCAGATGGTTGGCGTGGTCACCGTCACCGAGCAACTCGATCGCATTGTCCCGGTAGTGGTCGGCCAGCTTCATCACCAGGGCCGTAATGGTTGCCACCCGGTTTTCATCGTCTCCCATCTGGTGGATCAGACGGTCAGCGATCTGTACCTCGTAGATCAGATATTCGGCTATCACCGCCAGGCGCTGTTCGTCATTGTGATAGACAAAGTTCTCTCCATGCAGGGTGATCGCCTTGTCGAGTGCGATACGCCAGGCAATAAATGCAATAGCGCCACCAATCTCATCAGCAGAACGTGCGGTATCCTCTTCGTGCCATTGACTCTTGATTCTGATTGCCAAGTTCAAATTCTCCTATAGATCTCTATCGGTCCGGTGTTTACCGGAGTCGGCAGTCAAGTTGCGGGTCTGAGGGGGGGCGTCATCGGATCGTGATGTTACTTGTACTGCTTTATAATAACCAAGTATTTTACTCGGATTAAGTTGGATTTCAATGCCTGTTGCGTATGGACATCCAAATCACCCCATCTGCCTGCTTTAGAGTGGCTAACGGCGACTGCTTTTGTCCGGATTGCGCAGTAGAACATAGGCGGCTCCCGTTCCGCCATCCCGACTGGGTGCCGAAGTGAAGGCCAGGACATCCTCTCTCTGGCGCAACCAGATGTTGAGTTTGTGTTTGAGAATGGGCTGTCTGCTTTGCGAGCCATAACCCTTGCCGTGTATGATCCGCACGCAGCGGATCCGTCGCTGGTGGCACTGCTTTAGAAACTCATCCAGGTCAGCCCTGGCATAGCGAACCGTCAGGCCATGCAGGTCCAGTTCCCCTCCAATCTCCAGATAGCCCCTTTGCAGATCGTGCATCAGGCGGTTTTGAACGCCCGGTCTGGCAAAATAGAGTACCTCGCCGGTTTCGATCTCGTGATCCGAATAGTGGTCCTGTGACGACTCCTCCTCATCCCCGACCGGCAGATTCAGCGGTCTGGGGGCCAGACGGCGGCGATAGGGCTCCGCACGTGACTCATTGAGTGGCACCGCATCCCCGAGTTGTTCGTGGAAGAGTGCATTGTCATCGGGTTTGTCGCTCTTTTTGCTCATCGTCAGGCTGAGGATTCTGTGTCTCGTCACTTAATGTTAACAGGCCCCGTGAGCGGTTGAGAAGAATCTCGATCCCTCGCTTCACCCGCTGGGTATTTGGAGGGTGAGACTGATCACTATTTACAGTATATTGTGCCCCCTATGAACATCCTTCTGAGTAATGATGACGGCTATCAGGCTACTGGGCTGATGATGCTGGCCGAGCAGTTGTCCGAAGTCGGCGATATTGTGGTTGTGGCGCCTGACCAGGACCGCAGTGGCGCCAGCAACTCCCTGACTCTGGTTAATCCGTTGCGCGCCCGGACCATGGAGAATGGCTTCATCCGGGTGGACGGCACACCGACGGATTGTGTCCATCTGGCGATCACCGGATTACTGGAGCAGGAGCCGGACCTGGTGGTTTCCGGCATCAATGCCGGGCCGAATATGGGGGATGATGTGCTCTACTCGGGTACGGTTGCTGCGGCTACTGAAGGCCGCTTCCTTGGCCTGCCAGCAGTCGCCATCTCAATGAACTCCCACAATCCTCAACATTTCGAGACAGGCGCTCAGGTTGCCGAGATTCTGGTCAGACGATTGATCGAGGCGCCGTTGAGTGAGAGCGTGATACTGAATGTGAACGTGCCCGATATTCCCTATTCGGAGCTGCAGGGTATCGTATCCACCCGGCTTGGGCATCGGCATAAAGCGGAGCCGGTGATCAAAAGCCATGACCCAAGGGGTAACACCATCTATTGGGTAGGTCCTGCCGGAGCTGAGCAGGATGCGGGACCCGGCACAGATTTTCATGCGGTCAGACAGGGATATGTCTCGGTGACCCCACTGCATGCGGATCTGACCCGTCACAGTGCACTGCCGGTCCTGGATGGGTGGTTGAAACAATGATTCTCGGTGGCGATCATCAGGGTATCGGCATGACCTCCCGGCGAACCCGGGAACGGCTGGTGGAGCGTTTGCGCAGTAAAGGGATCCGCAATCTGGCGGTACTGGAGGCGTTGCGTAACACACCGCGACATATCTTTGTCGATGAAGCACTGGCCAGCCGTGCCTACGAGGAGACGGCTCTGCCGATTGGCCATGGCCAGACCATTTCACAGCCCTATACGGTGGCACGGATGACCGAGGCGCTGCTGCAAGGCGGCAGGCCGGAGAGCGTGTTGGAGATCGGTACCGGATCGGGCTATCAGTGTGCCATTCTCGCCCAACTGGTGCGACGGGTTCACAGTGTTGAAAGAATCTCGGCACTGCTCGATCAGGCGCGTGCCAGATTTCGGGAACTTGGACTGCGCAATATCCGTCTCAAGCATAGTGATGGTGGAGTTGGACTTCCCGAGTATGCTCCCTATGACGGCATACTCGTGACGGCTGCCGCAGAGGCGTTGCCTCAAAGCCTGCTGCAACAATTGGCCGTGGGTGGACGCTTGATTCTGCCGGTAAAGAGTAATCAGGGACAAGTGATGTTACGAATTACCCGGACCGAAGATGGTTTTCAACAGCAGACATTGGAGTCCGCCAATTTCGTACCCTTGGTTGGAGGGATGATTTAGTGAGACTCTTTTCATCCTTGTATGCGCGTACGATGAAATGGTCCAGACACCCCCATGCGCCTCGTTATCTTGCCGGACTGAGTTTTGCTGAGTCCTCTTTTTTTCCGATTCCGCCCGATGTGATGCTGGCGCCGATGAGCATGGCGGAACCCTCGAGGGCCTGGTTTTTTGCCGGTTTGACCACGGTGGCCTCAGTTGTCGGCGGCATTCTGGGTTATTTGATCGGTCTGTTTGCCTTCGATCTGATTGAACCGCTACTCAGGGATTGGGGCTATTGGGAGGGCTATCTCGCGGCTAAGGATTGGTTTGGCCGTTGGGGGTTCTGGGCGGTTTTTCTGGCGGGATTCTCTCCGATTCCCTACAAGATTTTTACCATCACTGCAGGCGTTGTGGCGATGTCGTTCATCCCTTTTGTGATTGCTTCGCTGATCGGTCGGGGAGCCCGGTTTTTCCTGGTGGCCGCATTGATGGCCTGGGGTGGGGCCCGCATGGAGAGGGCTCTGCACCGCTACGTGGACCGGCTCGGGTGGATAATGGTGGTGGCATTTGTATTGTTGTTCATATTCCTGAAATAAAGGGGAGTCTGAGTGTGAGCAGAGCAAAACGGACCCAGTATTGCCTATGAGAGAGAGCAGCCGTTCGACTGGCCTATCCCTGGTACTCCCTGTGATGCTGCTCTGTCTGCTGATTGGTGTCAGCGCCTGTTCCACCAAAGGCAGCGCGCCGGTCTACAATCGTGCGCTCAGCCCCTCCCAACAGGGGGCAACCACAACACCGTCCAACAAACCGGTCAGCCCGCCTGCAAACCGGTATAAATCGTCCAGGACATACTATCTGGTGCAACCTGGGGATACACTCTATTCGATTGCCTGGCGCCACTATCTGGAACATGAGCATCTGGCCGCCTGGAATGGCATTAAAGCGCCCAACTATTCGATCTACCCGGGACAGCGGCTGCGCCTTAAACCGCCTGAAGTGCGTAAAACCAGGCAGCGGCAACCAAGCGTCCCCACTCCAGTGAAAAAAGTGGTAAAAAAGGCTCAACCCACAACACCGGTTGCCAGACAGGTCACCAAACCACCGCCTAAACCAATACCGGCTAAATCAGCTCCAGTCAAAAAAAGTGTCGCCACAAATCAGAAAAAGCGCATTAAGTTAGCCTGGAGTTGGCCGACCAAAGGAAGAGTGGTGCAGACTTTTTCATCCTCTGATCAGAATCGTAAAGGCGTTCGGATCGGTGGGCAGATCGGCCAGCCAATCAAGGCCGCTGAGGCTGGCCGAGTGGTGTATGCCGGCGGTGGATTGGTCGGTTACGGCAATCTGGTCATCATCAAGCATGACAAGAATTATCTGAGTGCCTATGGATACAATCGAAAACTGCTGGTAAAAGAGGGTGATAATCTCGCCAAAGGCGATATAGTGGCGCACATGGGTTCGCCACACAGCGGTGGTCAACCGGTACTGCATTTTGAGATCAGAAAACAGGGGAAGCCGATCAATCCCCTGCCGCTGCTACCAAGAAAATAGATAATTACGATAGCTGGACTGGCTTTAGCGTTCGGATTTGGGAGTGACATGACAGATCGATAACGCCTGGGCACGGTTCGACCAATGGAGATGAGTGATGAGTAACAATCCTGATGAATCGGCAGAGACAGATAGCGATGCCGTTCTCGAAGATCTGGATGATCAGGATCTGAGTCTGAATGAGGACCAACCTGAGCCTGAAGCGGTACTGGAGAAACCCGAAGTCACAGAAGCCCTGAAACCCAAGGCGGCTGAAGCTGGGGATGCGCAAATGGATGCAACCCGGCTCTATCTCAACGAGATTGGTATCTCCAAACTGCTGACAGCAGAGGAAGAGGTTTATTTTGCCAGGCTGGCACAGAAAGGGGATCAGTCGGCCAGGCAGCGGATGATTGAGAGTAACTTACGTCTGGTGGTTAAAATCGCCAGGCGCTATATGAATCGGGGGCTGGCGCTGCTCGATTTGATCGAAGAGGGTAATCTCGGTCTGATCAGGGCGGTGGAAAAATTCGATCCTGAACGCGGCTTCCGCTTTTCAACCTACGCCACCTGGTGGATTCGGCAGACCATCGAACGGGCCATCATGAATCAGACCAGGACAATTCGTTTACCGATTCATGTGGTGAAGGAGATCAATGTCTATCTCAGAGCGGCCCGTAAGCTGGCCCAAACCCTGGACCATGAACCCAGCTCCGAAGAGATAGCCGATCTGCTCGATCGACCAATCGACGAAGTCAAACGCATGCTTGGTTTGAATGAGCGTGTCACCTCGGTGGATACCCCATTCGGTAAGGATGCTGACAAGCCGCTGTTGGATACCATTGCGGATGAGAAGAACCAGGACCCGACGGTAGATATTCAGAACGACGGTCTGAATGCCAATCTGGATCGTTGGTTGAGCAAATTGAATGACAAACAGAGAGAAGTGGTAGAGCGACGTTTTGGTCTGCACGGCTATGAGAACTCCACATTGGAACAGGTCGCGAATGAGCTGGGCGTGACCAGGGAGCGGGTAAGACAGATACAGATGGATGCGTTACGTCGACTGAGGGATATACTCGAGCGGGATGGGTTCTCGGTCGAGTCGATCTTTAAATAGATTGGGTTGTGATGCAGACCTTTTGTCAACAAGCAGAGGTGGATGATCCTTCCCGGCAGGAGGTGGCTTGTTGTGATTGCGGTTTGGATCCACTCTGTCAGGTGGTCGACTATGGAGCAAGCGATCTGGCCGACTCGAAACTGGTATTGAGGCGACGCCAGCCGATGCAGCGCGGGGCGTTGCTGTTCTCCGCAAAACAGCCTTTTTCTGCTCTGTTTGCGGTCAAATCCGGATCATTCAAAGCGATCAGTGTTGATCTGTCCGGCAAAGAGCGGGTGGTGGGATTCTATCTACCAGGGGATCTGATCGGTGCTGAAGGGATCGCCCGCAGGCTCCACTCATTCACGGTCAGAGCGCTGGAAGAGAGCGCTATTTGCAGGATGGATCTGGATCAGATGCCCCAATCCGGACGAGGCAATGAGATGTTGCAAGGCGCGCTGATCCGCATGCTCGGTGAGGAGGTCAGCATCAACCATCTGGTCACCAGCTCTTTGATACAGCAGAACGCAGAGCAGCGATTGGCCGCCTTCATCCTGAATCTTTCAGCCCGATGTGGAATGCGCGGCTTGTCTCAGTATCAACTCGGTCTCAGCATGTCCAGAAGTGATATTGCCAGTTATCTTGGTTTGGCGCGCGAGACGGTGAGTCGAACCCTCACCCGATTTCAAAATTATGGTTTGATTGGAATCAGCAAACACGTTTTGAAAGTCGTTAATCCGGAAGGCCTGCAAAAAGTCACCTTGGTCTAGGGCCGATTGGATGAGTGTTAACAGGCCCTAAAACAAAACCAACCAGTTTCCTCTGTTATGTCAATCGGTGCGAATGCTTTTTGAATTGCACCACTCGACGTTACCCAATGTTTATTTGGCATCACCAGACTTCTCTTCTTGCGCAGTGATTTTGCGTTTTAAGACGCGCGTGTCCCATTGATTATCTTATGTGCGGATTAGTATTGGTTATTAGGTAAATGCTCTTCAGAGCAATCTTATAGAAATTTCAAAACATCGTTTTTTAGTGAGAGTGATTATCAATCAATATTTTGTTTTTATTTGTTTTTCATCCATAGGCAAAACTTTTTTAAACAGGTTTGTCAGTAGCAGTTTTAAAGAGTTCGTCTTGTAATTGCAGAATTTTGTTTATTTATGATTTCTTTGATCTGAGTCAATTAATCACTATAGTGGATAAATGTTAATTAAAACAAATAGTTGTGTAATATTTGCTTTGATGGGTTATAGGCTAATTCGTATTGACATCTGATCCAATTAAGAGTGATATATGTCACGCTGCAATTGTGTCATTTGACACAGTTGTACCTGTTGGGAAAGTCTCAACTAAAAATCTTTAAAGTTTTGTTCAATTATTTGTTTTAAGAGGGGGGTACATGGACGCCGCAGCCGAGCAAAAATACAACTTCGATGTTGTACGCTGGTTTACCGTCATGGCCGTCGTCTACTTAGTAGTAGGCGCATTAGTAGGTGTGTATATCGCCGCCGAGCTAGCCTGGCCGGTTCTGAATTTTGATTCACCATACATTACATTTGGACGGCTTCGTCCGCTCCATACCAACGCTGTTATCTTTGCGTTTGGTGGCTGTGCGTTGATGGCGACATCATATTACAGTGTCCAGCGGACTTGTGGCGTTAGACTCTGGAGTGACAAACTGGCCTGGTTTGTTTTCATCGGTTGGAACCTGATCATCGTATCCGCCGTTGTTACCCTGCCTCTTGGTATCACCTCTGGTAAAGAGTACGCAGAGCTGGAGTGGCCGATCGATCTGGCGATCGCGGTCGTCTGGTTGGCCTATTCATTCAACTTCATCATGACCCTGGCCACCAGAAAGTCATCTCACATCTACGTATCCAACTGGTTCTTCCTGGGTATGATGGTGATGATTACCTACCTGCATGTGGTCAACAGCCTGGCTATCCCGGTTGATCTGTTCAGATCCTACTCTGTCTTCTCCGGTGTTCAGGATGCTATGGTTCAGTGGTGGTGGGGACATAACGCGGTAGGTTTCTACCTGACTGCTGGCTTCCTCGGTATCATGTACTACTTCGTACCCAAACAGGCTGGTCGTCCCGTCTACTCCTATCGTCTGTCAGTCATCCACTTCTGGGCGCTGATGTTCGGTTATGTATGGCTGGGTGCTCACCATCTGCAATACACCGCACTGCCTGACTGGACCGGCTCTCTTGGTGCCGCTGTCTCTCTGGCCATGATCATTCCTTCATGGGGTGGTGCTGTAAACGGCATGATGACCCTGTCCGGTGCCTGGGACAAGCTGCGTACCGACTACGTTCTGCGTTTCATGATCATGTCTCTGGCCTTCTACGCCATGTCCACCTTCGAAGGTCCGGTCATGTCGCTGAAGACTGTTAACGCCCTCTCTCACTACACCGACTGGACCGTAGGTCACGTACACTCCGGTGCTCTGGGTTGGGTAGCCATGGTTGCCATCGGTGCGATCTACCACCTGATGGTGCGTACCTTCCACACTGAAATGTGGTCAACCAAGCTGATCAATGCTCACTTCTGGACAGCAACCATCGGTGCGGTTATCTACGTCGTTGCGATGTGGGTCTCCGGTATCATGCAGGGCCTGATGTGGCGTGCCTATGATGAGTACGGCACCCTGGCTTACACCTTTGCGGAATCTGTTGAAGCGATGCATCCCTACTACGCCATGCGTGCGATCGGTGGTGCGATCTTCCTGCTTGGTGCTGTAATGATGCTGATCAACATCCTTATGACTGTCGCTAAAGCGTCAAGCGAAGGTAGTTTGCAACAAGCCCGCACCGCTGCGGCTACAGCTTAATTTAAGGGGGTTTCGCAAAATGGCGAATGATAACAAATCTGTAAGCCTTCAGGAGAAGATGGAGAAAAACATCTGGCTGCTCCTGATCATTCTGGCTATATCCCTCTCAGTAGGTGGTCTGGTCGAAATTGTTCCGCTTTTCACCATGAAGAACACCATGGAGCACAATGCAGCGCCTGAACTGCTCTGGCAGCGTCAGCCAGGTCAGACTCTGCATGATCACAAGCCTGGTGATGGTATGCGTCCGTATACTTCACTTGAGCTGGCTGGACGTGATATCTATCTGAAAGAAGGCTGCTATACCTGCCACTCTCAGATGGTGCGTCCTTTCCGTGATGAGAAAGAGCGTTATGGTCACTACTCACTGGCTTCCGAGTCCATGTACGACCATCCGTTCCAGTGGGGCTCCAAGCGTACCGGTCCTGATTTTGCCCGTCTCGGTGGCAAATATTCAGATGACTGGCATCGCAAGCATCTGCGTGCGCCACGCTCTGTGGTACCAGAGTCCGTCATGCCTAACTACCCTTGGTTGAAAGACAACATGATCGAGGGCAAGGATATGGCAAGTCGTTTTAAAGCCATGCGTCTTGTGGGTGTTCCATACACCGATGAAGATATCGCCACTGCAAACGCAGAACTGGCGGGCAAGACTGAAGAAGATGCGATGGTAGCCTACCTGCAGGTTCTGGGCACCATGGCTACTTTGGACGAAAACAAAGTCTATCGTCAGTAATGAAAGAGTACTTTTCAACTAATTGGGAGGCGATGACCACCAACGATTGGATCGGCATGATCATGACGGTGGTCACCTTCTTCCTGATGATAGGCGTATATTTCTACGCGCTACGTCCAAAGAACAAGGATAAGCTTGAAAAGAATCGCTTTATCCCGATGGACGATGATGCAATTGATAGCGGAGATAAAAATGGCGGAAAATAATCCTTTTCCGGGTGAAAACAACACCGGACATATTTGGGACGACAACCTCCGGGAGCTGAGTAACCCTCCTCCACGGTGGTGGATGATCGCCTTCTGGGCATCGGTAATCTGGTGGATTGCCTACGGCGTTCTCTATCCCATGTGGCCTGTAGGTCAGGAGCCTACTCAGGGCATCATGGGTTGGAGTCAGATGGATGAGTACAAGAAGGGTGTGGACGAGGTTGAAGCGGTACGTGCCGAGTTCGAAACCCAGATCAAGGGCATGTCAGCCAAAGAGATTCTGGCAACACCTGCTCTGACCCAATACACCATCGCTTCTGCGAAGGTGCTGTTTGGTGACAACTGTGCGGCCTGTCATGGTGGCGGTGGTCAGGGTGGCCCCGGCTATCCTGTGCTGGCTGACGACGATTGGCTCTACGGTGGTGGTGTCGACAACATTCAGCAGACGATCACCATGGGTCGTAAGGGCATCATGACCGCCCACGGCAAGATCCTCTCGGATGCAGAGATCGACAGCTTGTCTGAAGCCATCATGGCTGGTAACCCCACTTCTGATCCTAACTTCACTCAGAAGGGTTGTATCGCCTGTCATGGTATGGACGGTAAAGGCATGGCCGTACTCGGTTCAGCCAATCTGACCGATGGCATCTATCGTTTTATGCCCGCTGAAGGTGAGACCCTGCTCGACAGCATCAAATACTCCATCAAGTACGGAGTAAATGACGCAACTGAGCCTAAGACTCGTGATGCTGTTATGCCGGCTTTCGGTGGTCGTCTGTCAGAGGATGACATCAAAAAGCTTGCTGTCTATGTCCACAGATTCGGTGGCGGACAATAAGGCTTTTAAAGCCGACAAAGCATTTTTTTCACCATGGCCGTGTGAGCATGGAAACTCACACGGTTACAAGATAAGGGGATTGCTATGAACGGAGATGCAGTTTTTTGGGGTTCAATAGTCACCGTGGTGATTAGCGTGGTGATTGTCATCTTCTTGGGCTTCAAGGTCAACAAACTCATCAAGAGTGATGCGGAAAAGCACAATAGCTGAACAAGATTGACGCTAAGTTGAAAAGGGGGGTATTTATACCCCCCTTTTTTTATGTATTAAAAGTTACTGTCTGACGCGTTCTGCTGCGTTGTAATAACACTTGCTTTAATAGGGATTAGTTTGCCGGGTGAGCTTTACTTGGCAACTTTTTCATGCAGATTGGGTCGTTAAAACAGGGTGTTACCTACTTTAACTGTTCAGGATTTCCGGCATTGCCAAGCCGCCGAAATCGTTTTGAGTCGTGGCGTTATTCTGTAAAATAGCCATAGAGTGTTGTTTAATTGCTTCTAACTTATTGATAAATCGCATGGCTTGATAACAAGCCTGACTATATCATTTTTCTCTTATTTTCCCCCGCTGCTTCAGAGGAGTTGAGCCATTGAGCGCAAGTGATACGACCGCATCCAAACAACAGGTTGTGGATGACCTTTACGCTGAATCCGCACATTGGCATCTGAATACCGGTGAAGAGACGATTCATGCCAAACGTATCGGTGGTCACTGGCGAAACCTGAAATGGCTGGCGGCCTCTTTCTGGATCATCTATTTTATCGGTCCCTATTTTCAGTGGGGTGATCGTCAGGCGGTACTGTTCGATATCCCTAACAGACAGTTTCATATTCTTGGTGTAACCATTCTGCCCCAGGATTTCTGGATGCTCTCACTGACCCTGCTGTTTTTTGCCCTGTTATTGGCCGTGGCAACTGCACTGGCTGGTCGGGTCTATTGTGGCTTCTTCTGCTTTCAGACCGTTTGGACCGATGTGTTCACCTGGTTGGAAGAGAAGCTCGAAGGAAATCCGGTCAAAAGACGCAAACTTGAAAAAGAGTCTCTGAATGTCAGAAAGATCAGGATCAAATTAACCAAGCACCTGGTCTGGTTGCTGATCTCAGTTTTGACAGGCATCAGTTTTGTTGCCTGGTTTTATGATGTGTTTGACCTTTGGCGCGATATTTTTACCCTGCAGGCCGGCTCAGTGGCGTATGGCACCATTGCCCTGTTTACGGTTGGAACCTACGTGCTGGCAGGCTACATGCGTGAGCAGGCCTGCTTCTGGCTCTGTCCTTATGCCAGAATCCAAGGGGTGATGATCGATAAGACCACCGTTGTACCCTCCTATGATTTTCATCGCGGTGAGCCCAGAGGGCGTATCAAGAAGGGGCAACCGGAAGAAGAGCGGACCACCGGTGATTGTGTGGACTGCAAGCAGTGCATCGCTGTCTGCCCGACGGGTGTGGATATCCGTCATGGTCAGCAGGAAGGCTGTATCATGTGTGCACTCTGCATCGATGCCTGTGATGAGGTGATGGAGAAGATCGGCCGACCCACAGGTCTGATTCGTTATGAGTCCTTTGAGTCTCTTGAGGCCAACATGAAGCCGGTGCCACTCTACAAGCGCCCTAGAGTCTGGGTCTATACCGCGATAATGACGCTTGCGCTGGCCGGTATCGCCTACGGTTTAACCTCACTTGCACCGCTGGAGATCAAGGTGATCCATGATCGCCAGCCACTCTTTGTATTGCAAAGTGACGGTAGTATTCAGAATAAATACACAGTTAAAATCCTCAACAAAATGACCAAGGACATACCGGTCACCATCAGTGCTGAAGGTCTGGAAGGCCTGATTCTGGTTGATGCTGATCAGGTCACCACCTCTCGCCATGGCAAGGTCACACCTCGCACCGTGTTTGTTCGGGTACCCCGAGACAAGCTGACGGCTGAGAGCGTGCCAATCATCTTCAAAGTTCGGGGTGAGCGTGATGGTGAAGTCCTGGAAAACAGCCGAACGAGCGTTTTTATTGGCCCAGAACGCTAGCTCTTGGTAAAATAGCCGACAATCTCAGGGCGGGCAGCGATGTCCGCCCTTTTCATTTTTTTACCAGTAGTCGTTATAATTTGCAGCCATGACAGAGAAAAAATCAGCTTGGAGAAGTCCCTGGGTAATCGGCTGGGTGGCCATGGTGGTGGTTTTCTTCACCATGAACATGATCATGATCTACCTGGCAACCCAGAATAACCCGGGGTTGGTCGTGGATGACTTCTATGACCGTGGCCAGGATTATGAGAAAAACATGCTCAAACGCCAGGCCCGCGACCCCAAATGGGTGATGAAGATCAAACTGCCTTCAAAGATCGAGATTGGCCAACCGGTTGTTTGCCAATATTCGGTGAAAGACCGGGAAGGTACCCCGATCGACCGTGATGAAGTCACCTTTCATGCCTATCGCCCGTCTGATGCGGATCAGGATTTTTCTGTACCCATGCAGCGGGTCGGTCCTGGTCGCTACGAGGCTACAGTGAGCTTTCCCCTGAAGGGCGCCTGGGATCTGTTGGTCAGTATTCGCAATGGCGAAGATGAGTACCAGGTTCCCAAACGCATCGGTGTGGGCATAGACTGGGTGCCTTAGTAACTGATTGTATTAATTATTTATTTGAGTGAGATCGAGCGGATTCAGGACAAAGCAGTACCAAGGAATCCTGTCATCACAGAGCGCTCAATCCCGGTTTGACCGGACAAAGATCATCATCTCTTTGCAGGAGAGTCCGTGTCACATGTAGAGGCCTCTGAAGGCTGCTTCCACTGCCAACTTCCCATTCCCAGTGAGGATGAAGTTATCGGCATGATCGAGGGCGAGGAGCAGCATTTCTGCTGCCTTGGCTGTAAAGCGGTCTGCGAAGCCATCTACGATGCCGGGCTGGAAGGTTTTTATCAGCGTACCCCTGACGGCACCAGTCTGGCGCCCCCACCGGATATACCGACCGAACTGGCGTTGTACGATCTGGATGATGTGCAGGCTGAATTCGTCGGCGAACTGGGTGAAGCACGGGATATTCATCTGTTAGTTGAGGGGATACACTGCGCGGCCTGTGTCTGGCTGATCGAGAATACCCTGAACCCCGTACCCGGCATTACCTCCGCTCAGGTCAATCTCTCAGGCAAACGGCTTCATGTCAGGTGGCACAACAGCGCCATCTCTCTCTCCCAGATCATTCAGCGTCTCGGACAGATCGGTTATGCGGCCGTTCCCTATGACCCCGAAGCCGCAGAGGGAGCGATAAAGAAGCAGAATCGCCATCTGCTCTATCGAATGGCTTTCGCCGCCTTCGGTATGATGAACCTGATGTGGATCTCCATTGCCCTCTATGCTGGGGCGAGTGAAGGGGAGTTTCGTAGCCTCTTCCATTGGATCGGCTTTGCCCTGGCCACTCCGGTCCTGCTCTATTCCGGCTATCCCTTCTATAAGGGCGCTTGGTCCGGACTGCGGAGCATGCACCTGGGCATGGATCTGCCGATTGCCATCGGTGCCACTATTACCTATCTCTACTCGCTCTATATCACCCTGACAGGCAGTACTGTGGGTGAGGTCTATTACGATACGGTGGTGAATTTTCTGTTTGTCATCCTGGTGGGTCGATACCTGGAGGCGATGTCGAAGCGTCAGGCTGTGGCGGCCACCCAGCGACTGCTCGATTTGCAACCGAGGGTGGCTACCCGTCTTT
Source organism: Candidatus Thiodiazotropha sp. 'RUGA' (assembly GCA_016842065.1). Classification (GTDB taxonomy): domain Bacteria; phylum Pseudomonadota; class Gammaproteobacteria; order Chromatiales; family Chromatiaceae; genus Thiodiazotropha. The sequence goes on along the minus strand of JAEPDS010000004.1, from coordinate 104,998 downwards.
CCCAAGACGGGGTTGAAGAGGTTGTGCCGATTCGGGCCATTGCTGTGGGTGAGCTGGTGCTGGTCAAGCCGGGTGAGCGGGTACCGGTGGATGGCATCATCAGGATGGGTGAAAGCTCGATTGATGAAGCGATGCTCACCGGTGAGTCCCAGGCGATCGATAAACGGTCTGGTGACCAGGTCTCGGCCGGAACCATCAATGGTACTGGAGCGCTCCATGTGGAGGTTTCCGGTCTATTGAAGAATACCGCGCTCGGGCGGATTATCAGTCTGGTTGAGGAGGCACAGGGCTCAAAGGCACCAATTCAGTGTCTGGCCGATCAAATCGTACCCTGGTTCGTTGCTGTCACACTGGCGTTAGCGACTTTGACCTTCCTCTACTGGGTAAACAGTGATTTTGAGATTGCATTGCTGGCGGCAACCTCCGTGTTGATCATTACCTGTCCCTGCGCCTTTGGTCTGGCGACTCCCATGTCGATTGCGGTGGCCTCGGGGCTGGGCGCCAAGTACGGCATTCTGGTTAAGAATGGGGAGGTGCTTGAAACCCTATCCACCATTAACCACGTGGTGTTCGACAAAACCGGTACCCTGACAGAGGGGGGGCTCTCTGTCGTCGGCATCCATACCGATCACGAGCGGTGGCAGGAGGGCGATGAGCAGGTTTCGGAATCGCTGGTGGAGTTGATGGCACTGCTGGCTGCTGTCGAGCGACAGTCAGAACACCCTACGGCTGAGTCGATCGTGAATTGGGATGAGACATTCAATCACCTGCAAACCCGATATCGATGCACCGACTTCAAGGCCCTTCCCGGACTTGGTGTAGTCGGGCTGGTCGATGATCGACAGCTGACGATCGGTAATCTCACCCTGCTGGAGCAGCGGCAGTGCCAGATGTCCGACAGGCTGGAACAGCTCGCTGGTCAGCTCGATGATCAGGGCATCGGCTGGTTCCGGGTGGCGATCGATGACAAAGAGACGGCACTGGTGGCTGTCGAAGACCGTATCAGGCCGGATGCCAAAGCGCTGATTGGCTCACTGAAAGCTGAGGGTATCGCGGTAACGCTGCTGAGTGGTGATCGTCGGCATGCGGCGGAAGCGATTGCTGAGCGTCTCGGGGGTATGGAGGTGATTGCTGAGGTGCTTCCTGAGGAAAAAGATCAAGTAATCAGTCGGTTGCAATCGGATGGACATCGAGTGGCAATGGTCGGGGATGGGGTTAACGATGCCCCGGCGCTGGTCCGGGCTGACGTCGGTATCGCCATGGGCTCAGGTACGGATGTCTCCATCGCCAGTGCCGATATCGTGTTGATGAGCAGCGAACTGGAGCGGGTACGTCTGGCCATCGGCTTATCCCGCAGGGCGTTGCTCACGATTCGCCAAAATATCGGTATCTCAATAACCTACAATATCATTATGGTACCGCTGGCAATGTCAGCTGTCGTCACGCCTCTGGTAGCGGCCATCTCTATGCCATTGAGTTCCCTGGCGGTTATCGGTAACTCTGCCCGTATCCGTACCCTGTTCAAAGGTGTTAAAGTTAAGTAGGGCGTCTCAACAGACCCCAGTCATGTTTGATGGAGTACTTTGATGGATGTGATATATGGCCTGATTCCAGGCATGATCTTCTTGGGGCTTGCCGCCGTTGGGGTGCTGTTCTGGGCTGCCCGCAGTGGCCAATTCGATGACCTGGAGGGTGAGGCACATCGAATCCTGATGGATGACGATATCGCGCCTGCGAAAAAGCCCAAGAAAGGTCTGCCAAAACAGATGATGCCGGATGCGGAAGACCAGGATTAGTCCTGCTAACTCGCGAATCAGCTGCTCTTCATCTTTTCTGCATATTGAGCGTTACTGCTTCTGATCTGCTCTACCAGCCCTTGGATACGCTCCAGGGGCATATACTGAATAAGCTCCTTTCCCTCTGGGTTGAGACCGATGGTCATACCCCTATCCGGATAGATCCAATGGGTCACACCGGTTTCCGTTTCGACAATTTTGTCTGTCGGTTCACCAAACCGGCTGTTGATCAACTCCTCGTCCAGATTGGCTGCGGGGATGTAGTTGATCACTTCGATGGGCAGTTGTTCGGCGATCTGTAAATCGTCACTGCCGAGAACAATTTTATGCGTCGTGTCCGAGGTGCGGCTGATCCGGGAGCCCCGCTCAACCAGTTGATTCAATAGGGACTGATCCGCCTTTAGAGCGAGGATGAAGTCAGCCCTCAGCCCACTCAGAAAAACCCGCTCGAAATAGGCTTCGAGGGCCGGTTGCCCATCCGTGCCGACAAACAGATTGACCTTGCCCTGGTTCTGAAATATCTGCCTCGCCTCGGGCAAAAGGCTTTTGTTGAGGGTCAGGTTAAATACTTGTATCTCGTTATTGGCGTTTACCTGGATGTCCCAGGGCAGCTTTGGGTCACTGTCAACCTTACGCCCACCGGGGAGTAGAACGGCGAGGGCGACTGCCACCACCGAGAGGGAGATAACCCAAAAGATAATCTTCTTTTCCATCTAGTCTTTAACCTGCTGTCGTTACTTCTTGCACTGCATCTCGCCACGCATATCAGTCATTAATATGTGGCAGTCGTTAGGAGTCACTGTTCGTCACGCTTTGTCGCCAAGCCTGTTCTCTGGCATTATTGCCAGGCTGGCAATCCATAAAACTGCCAGGCAAAATCGCTGTAGTTCTGCATCTTACCTGCTTTATCTCTGTTTCACAGAGTCTAAATCATGAAACTGCGGGAATGTCATGATCTATACGCTTGTCATGTTGCCTGGACAAGACCGGAATGGGCTATGCCTTGTCCGACAACTGAATCACCAGGGGGGATTCTACAATGGGAAGTGGATTGTGGTTTATAACAATTCTCAAAGAGCAGCCGTGGATCGGTTTGGTAATTGGCATCCTGTTGTTTTTATTGCTTTTTTGGGCGAAAAAATGGTTGGTGGCCAAGCTCATGGGAAGCGAAAGTGAGAGCTGATTGGCTTATATCTCCGACAGGTTTAAACTTAACCCCCAGTTTTTATTGGCATTAATTGCAGTATTGCCCGATGGAAGGTTGGTTTTCATCAAGTGATGATGCCACCACATGGGTAACAGACCAGGTATAAAGAAACTCGATGAAATTTGAGATCCAAGAAGAATTGGTGAAAAAAGCCAAGATACCTCATGATGTTTTTCTGACCAATCTGATTGGCAATCACATTTTATGGTTTGTCGCGGCGCTGGGCCTGGTGCGCTCCTTTTGGCAGCCACTGGCGCTGGTGCCTGTTGTCTCTTTTGCCCTGCTTTTCTATACCCTCTGGCGTGCGAAAAAGTCGAAAGATCAAGATGAGTGGTATGTCTATGCCCACTGGCAGATTGCCGCCGAGCGAAGCCGGCTGTTTATCTATATGCTGTTGGCTGTGCTGACTGTGTTTTTACTGGGTTGGCTGGGATACACCTATATGGGCATGCAGAAAGTTGCCGTCATGGCGATGATCGGTGGTGTCGGCATTTTGCCGATCATGGTAACGGTACTGATCCTGGTTCTGATGGAGTCCGATGCCTTGTATCAGGCAACTCAGGGCAAACTCGGCAAAAGGATGGTGGAAAAGTATCCCTTTCCGGATGATATTGTGATCCTGGAGGATGATCGGGAAGAGGAGTCCGATTCTGATACCCCGGTCAATTGAAAAGCCTGTCTGAAATCGTCCAGCAAGCTGGCTGGTCTAGGGCCTGTTAACACGAATCCAATACGCCCTGCTGGGTCAGTTTTTGTGTCCAGCAAGGCAGAATGAGCGTCGTGTAGTCATTCTACATGAGCGAATGATAACGCCGCTGGGCGCAAAAACAGTCCCAGCCCCCTCTTAAATATCAATATGGGGGGTTGCGCCTGAAAAAGCACCACTAACCGTTGCTCCTCGCTCATTTGGAGCAAACAAACTTCGCTCCTCGCGCCTTGATTGGTGCTTTTTCAGGCCCAACAGGGCGAATCGGATTCGTTTTAACAGGCCCTAGCTACTCCCTGATCATCATCAGAGCCGCTGCCACTCGTCTCCCTTCCGACATCAGGATGTTATAGGTCCGGCAGGCCGCGTCTGTAGCCATCACTTCCAAGCCAATCTGATTCTCCAGCAGGGGACGGATCAGTTGGTGGTCAGGAAAATGCTGTTTTGTACCAGTGCCCAGCACAACGATCTCCGGGGTCAGGGAGGCCAGATGGGCGAAGTCCTCCTGCTTGAGTTCCTCGAATCGTACGGGGCGCCAATCAGGGATGATCTTGTCCGGCATGACGACCAGGTTCTCCCGGTATACTTTGCCACTGATGGTGATCTCGAGTGCCCCGTAGTTCTGGATGGCGTGACCACTGTTGTTATCGTCAAGTATGAATTTCATAGCCCGACCTTACCGCAAACGGTGATTGCAAAAAAGTGAACCCTGCTAACGCCATGGGACAAACCCCACGCTTAGCATGAATCGCGGCATAAACGGGTGACTTCAAAGCATGCATGTGGCGCAGAACAGAGAGAATTTCAAAAAATCGCATCGATCACACACGATAAGTGTTTCCTGAATTGATCTTTTATTATGGGTCAGTTAACTTTGTACCTTTTCACCTAACAGAAAAGTCGAGGTATCCGTGTCCACGCAAGAGATGGAAGAGTTCCGCAGAATCAAGCGGTTGCCACCCTATGTGTTCGCTATTGTGAATGAACTCAAGGCGGCGGCGCGAGCGCGGGGCGAGGACATCATCGATTTTGGTATGGGTAACCCGGATCAGCCCACGCCACAACATATCGTGGATAAGCTTTGCGAGGTTGCAAACCGTAAGGATACCCACCGTTACTCCATGTCGAAAGGCATCCCCCGGCTGCGTCGGGCGATGAGTAACTGGTACAAAAGCCGCTACCAGGTCGATCTCGATCCAGAGACTCAGGTGATCGCCACCATCGGTTCCAAAGAGGGCCTGGCTCATCTGGCATTGGCCTGCATGGGGCCGGGCGATTCGGTGCTGGTACCCAATCCGGCCTATCCGATACATCCTTACGGTTTCATCATATCCGGTGCTGATGTGCGTCATGTACCGATGGTGCCCGGAATCGATTTCTTCGACGAACTGGTCAGAGCGATCAAGGACTCCTGGCCACGTCCAAAGATGCTGGTGCTGAATTTTCCCGGCAATCCGACCACCCAATGTGTCGAGCTGGACTTCTTCGAGAAGATCGTGGAGATCGCCAAGGAGTACAACATCTGGGTGGTGCACGATCTGGCCTATGCGGACATCGTCTTCGATGGCTATGTGGCGCCCTCGATTCTGCAGGTACCCGGGGCCGATGAGATCGCAGTGGAGTTCTTCTCCCTGTCGAAAAGCTACAACATGCCGGGCTGGCGGGTCGGATTCATGTCAGGAAACAAGACCCTGGTGGCTGCCCTGGCTCGCATCAAGTCCTATCTGGACTATGGAACCTTCACGCCGATTCAGGTGGCTGCGATTGCGGCGCTGGAAGGCCCCCAGGATGTGGTGCGGGAGATCTGCGGCATGTATCAAAGCCGTCGCGATGTGTTGTGCGACGGTCTGAACAATATCGGCTGGCAGGTAGAAAAACCGAAAGCAACCATGTTTGTCTGGGCGCCGATACCTGAACCCTATCGTGCCATGGGCTCCCTTGAATTTTCCAAGAAGCTGTTGAGCGAAGCCAAGGTTGCTGTTTCACCAGGTATCGGATTCGGTGAACACGGTGATGATCACGTCCGCTTTGGTTTGATTGAAAATGAACACAGAACCCGCCAGGCGGTGCGGGGAATTCGCGATATGTTCCGTAAAGACGGACTGATCGAATCTTGAGCTATCTACTGTAGGAGTAATTACTGTGAATCCAGTTAAAGTTGGTTTGTTGGGGCTTGGCACGGTTGGAGGCGGTACGCTGAATGTCCTGACCCGCAACGCCGATGAGATTGCCCGTCGTGCTGGTCGCGGTATTCAGATTACCCATGCAGCGGCCAAGGCCTATGATCCCAGCAGATTGTCCGGTCTGGATCAGGTTGAGATCAGTGACGATGCCTTTGCGGTGGTGGACAACCCGGAAATCGAAATCATCATCGAATTGATCGGAGGCTATTCACCGGCACGCGAATTGGTATTGAAAGCGATCGAAAACGGTAAACATGTGGTCACCGCGAATAAGGCGTTGATCGCCATGCATGGCAATGAAATATTTGCAGCAGCGCAGAAGCATGGGGTGATGGTGGCCTTCGAAGCTGCTGTGGCGGGTGGCATTCCGATTATCAAGGCGGTTCGTGAAGGGTTGGCGGCAAATCGCATCGAATGGATCGCCGGTATCATCAATGGCACAGGCAACTTCATTCTGACCGAGATGCGGGATAAGGCGCGTGAGTTCTCCGACGTACTGAAAGAGGCACAGGCCCTGGGTTATGCGGAAGCGGATCCCACCTTTGATGTGGAAGGTATCGATGCGGCCCATAAATTGACAATCCTGGGCTCAATCGCTTTTGGCATACCCTTGCAGTTTGAAAAAACCTACACCGAAGGCATCACCAAAATTGAGCCTCAGGATGTGGAGTATGCCAACGACTTCGGCTACCGCATCAAACATCTTGGTGTTACCCGTAAGACCGATAAGGGTATCGAGATGCGGGTCCATCCCACGATGATTCCCCACCGGCGCTTGATCGCCAATGTGGATGGGGTGATGAATGCGGTATTGGTCAATGGGGATGCCGTTGGACCAACACTCTATTATGGCGCCGGAGCGGGATCCGAACCGACCGCATCTGCGGTGCTGGCCGATGTAGTGGATGTGGTGCGGGCGCTGACCACCGACTCAGAGAATCGGGTTCCCCACCTGGCATTTCAACCAGGAGAGCTGGTCGATCTGCCAATCCTGCCAATCGAGGAGGTCGAGTCAGCCTACTATCTGAGAATGCAGGTTGAAGATAAGCCGGGCGTGGTCGCCAGAATTGCAACCATCCTGGCGGATTCTCAGATCAGTATTGAAGCGATTCATCAGAAAGAGCCCGCAGAAGGTGACAGTACCGTACCCCTGGTGATGATTACCCAGACTGTCGTGGAGAAGCGCCTGAATGATGCTCTGGCTGCCATTGAACAGCTGGGGAGCGTCTCAGGACAGATCATGCGGATCAGGATTGAGCGACTTGATGGCTAGTCGCCGTCGATAGCGCAGTAAGTTTCTGAAAGGGGGGTCTGCCTAAGTATCAGACTCCATGAGATAAAGAAAAAGATTTTTGAGGTTTAAATATCATGTCATTCCGTCCCCGATACACTGGATTGATCGACCGTTACCGTGACCGACTGCCTGTGCACGATGATACCCGGATCATCAGTCTGGGAGAGGGTAATACACCACTGATACGCCTGCACAATATTCCCTCACAACTGGCTAAGGATGTGGACATCTACGTAAAGTATGAAGGTCTGAATCCGACTGGTTCATTCAAGGACAGGGGTATGACCATGGCGGTCACCAAAGCGGTGGAAGAGGGCAGTAAAGCGATTATCTGCGCTTCCACCGGTAACACCTCCGCGGCAGCGGCAGCTTATGCGGCAAGAGCCGGAATCACCGCCTTCGTGCTGATTCCCGATGGCAAGATTGCCATGGGAAAGCTGGCTCAGGCGATGATGTACGGTGCCATAACCATCCAGATCAAGGGTAACTTTGATGATGGTATGCAACTGGTCAAGGATGTGGCTGATCACGCCCCGGTAACGATCGTCAACTCGATCAATCCTTATCGCCTGCAGGGGCAGAAGACCGCAGCCTTCGAGATTGTCGAGGAGCTGGGCCATGCACCCGATTTCCACTGTCTGCCGGTGGGCAATGCAGGCAATATCACCGCTCACTGGATAGGCTACTGTGAGTACAGTTGCACCAGTGGTGAGAAAGTCACGGATGCCTGTGCCTACTGTGGTGGTCAGTGTAAATTTGCCGGAGGTGCTATCACCGGGAAACGACCAAAAATGGTCGGCTATCAGGCCTCGGGATCTGCACCATTCATGCGTGGTGGACCGGTTAAAGATCCTGAAACCATCGCTACCGCGATCCGCATCGGCAATCCTCAATCCTGGAATCAGGCCTGGAAAGTCCAGCAGGAGTCTGGTGGCTGGTTTGACGAGTGCAGCGATGAAGATATTCTGGCGGCACAAAAGCTGTTGGCGGAACATGAAGGGGTATTTTGTGAGCCCGCCTCGGCCACATCACTGGCTGGCGCTATGCGCGACATCAAATCCGGCAAGATCCCTGAAGGCTCCAGTATTGTCTGTACCCTGACCGGAAATGGCCTGAAAGATCCGGATACGGCGATTCAGCAGTCAACCTCACCGGTCATCACCATTGATGCCGAGTTGGAAGCGGTAAAACACTCGATTCTGGACAACATGGTCTGATGACCGAGTAATCCCTCCTTGTTGAACGAATGTCGTGACTATGAGGAGACAGATCGACCTGTTGCTGCCGGGCCTGCATTGGGATACGGCACTAAAACAGCTCAATGATCAGGAAACTCGGCCGAAAAACCTGGAGAGAGTGCTTGGTAAGGCAAAGTCAGTCGCCGAACCCGGCGCAGATTTGACGACAACTCTGTTCAGTCTGTTTGGGGTTGCTGCAGTTGCCGATTGTGATCTTCCTTCCGGCGCTGTCACAGCATATACACCTGATCGGCAATCAGACGGGGATTGTTGGGCTTTGGCGACCCCTGTCCATCTGTTGGCGGATCGTGACAGGCTGATATTGATCAGATTGGCTCCCCAGTCCATCGAGAGTGATTATGCCCATCGGCTGATCAGTCGATTCAATTCCCATTTCGAAGCCGACATGTTGTCACTGGTAGAGGTCGCTCAGGGGCAGTGGTGTATGAAGCTGAGTGCTCTGCCGGAGATGACGACATCCGAGATCGAGTTGGTTGCGGGAAGGCATATTGAAACCTTCCTGCCGTCAGGCCCAGATGGCGCTTATTGGCGGGGGCTTCTGAATGAAATACAGATGTTGTTTTATCAGGAGGAGATGACCCAACAAAGGATGTTTCAGGGAGACTCCTACGTGAATGGGATTTGGCTCTCCGGATTTGGTGTTTGCCCTGAGATTGATAACAGGTATTGCGCCTTGTTCGGTTCGCACCCACTGCTCTGCGGGTTGGCCGGATTGAGCAAATTGCCGGTCAACGATCTACCCGAGGAGCTGGCAGAAGTTACGGCTGAAGATGGCAACATTGGGATTCTTTTAACCGATCTCCTTGAGGCTGAGCTCAGCGCCGATATTGGTGATTGGATAAGGGCCTTGTATGAGACTGAGCAAAAGCTGTGTGACTTACTGGAAGTCATTGATTCAGCTAAGGATCAGCTCAGTATCTATACTTGCAAGGGATATCGATTTGATGTGCGGAAGCGTGGTTCGATTGTGGACCTCTTCAAAGGCAACAGATCGCTATACCAGTTACTGGGGAGAGGTGATTACTGATCGGGACTGATGTTTGAATACAGATTGGTTTGTATTTGAAAATCCACACTCAATCTGATCAGACCATTACCAGTGTTTTCTAAACATTGGTCTTTGTGGACAGCTGACTGAGACACCAAGATGACGGAACGAATGACTTTAAAAGAGTTATCTCCAGATCAACTGTTTAGCGGTGCGGTTCTGCTTGCATGTGTGTTGATCCTGACCCTGGTGTATGGGCAAACATCACTCGGCTTTTACCGTTTGTGGGTTGCTGAAAACAGCCTGCAATCCCATGGATTGCTGCTGCTGCCCCTATCGTATTATCTGCTTGCCAGGGAGTGGTACACACGCCGTCATGAGCTGCAGATAAGCTTCAGGCCTATGTTGCTCCTGCTGCTCGCCATCCTTTCGGTGATCTGGCTGTTATCTGATATCGCTCAGATACAGGTTGGATCCCAAATGGTACTGATCATGATACTGAGTGTCAGTGTGATGGCTCTGTTTGGAATGAAGCATACTGCCAGAATGGTTTTACCGATCCTGGTATTGATCAGTGCAACCTCCGTCTGGTCTGTACTGTCACAGCCACTGCAGGTGCCAACGGCAGTATTTGTTAACCAAATGCTGCACTTGACCGGTTATGTCTCATTCCAGGAATCCTATTTTATTACCATCCCGGAAGGGGTGTTTGAAGTGGGGGATACCTGCAGTGGCCTGAGGTATCAGATTGCTGCAATAACCCTTGCAATTCTCTACTCATTCTTCTCCCACTATTCACTCCGACACGCAATTGTCTATCTGTTGCTGGCGTCAGGCGTTGCGTTTATCTCAAACACGATTCGTATCTATATTGTGGTGCTTTCAGGGCACTACACAAATATGACACACAGTCTGCTGAATGATCATATCTGGCTTGGATGGGTGGTGTTTGTAATCTGCTACGCAATATTTATGTATGCCACAGTGAGTTATGAGAAGAGACTCAAGATCGATCAAAAACAGTCTGACGCTGAGCCAGATAAGGCCGCTGTAGCAAAGGTTCCCTACAGTAAAAAAACCTTAATTGCAAGTGCGTTATTGGTATCCGCCAGTGCCGGTCCGATATATAGTGTGATTGCCATGAATGGCGATGTTATGCGTGGAAGCCATGATTTTGACTTCAGCTTCAGTCAATTGGAACTCACTGAAGTGGCGCTCGATGAAAGCTGGAATCCAGTCTGGGTCAATGCGGATTTTGAAAAACGGGCCGCATACCTGGTTGCCGGTACCAATGCAGAGTTTTATACCGCCTATTACGCAACACAGGAGCAAGGAAAAGAGGCAGTCAATGATCTGAATCAGGCTTATAATAGGGATGACTGGATCAGCAGTGAACGCGTCAAGCGGGAGATCAAGCTATCAGCTGGGCGTACAGTTCCACTGCTGGAAGAGACAGTCGTTGATAGTAGGAGGAATGAGCGCATTATATGGCAATGGTATTACATAGGGGGTGAGATCTCATCGAGCAGGCTGCAAAGCAAACTGTATGGCATATTGGGAGCCTTGAAAGGCCGTCATGATGCAGCTGTGGTCGTGATCTCTACAGATAAAACTGGTGATGGTGTAATGGAACGTGAAAGCATGACAAGATTTGCTGATTTGGTAATCGATAAAATTGAGCAACACTATTCAACACAAAAGAACTGAGATCTGATCTTTATAAAGTTATTGCAACGAATTATATATAACAAACATAAACATGATTTCGCAAAACAGACAAATTAATGCCATAACCGTCGATGTAGAGGACTACTACCAGGTCTCGGCATTTAACAAGCAGGTAACAAAAGCTGACTGGGAAGGCTATGAGTCACGTGTCTATGACAATACACACAGGATTCTGAAGATATTTGATGACAATAGTATAAAGGGCACATTCTTTGTATTGGGTTGGGTGGCCGAACGTAATAAAAAGCTGATTACCGAGATTTCGGAACTGGGACATGAAGTGTCCTGTCATGGCTATAGCCATGATCTGGTGTATAACCAAACGCCCGATAAATTCCTTGAAGAGACCAAGAAATCCAAAGCGATTCTTGAAGATATCATTGGCAAACCGATCAAAGGCTATCGCGCCGCCAGTTACTCGATTACAGAAAAATCCCTTTGGGCACTGGACATTCTCACGGAATGTGGTTTTACCTACGACTCGAGCATTTTTCCCATCATGCATGATCGATATGGTATCCCTGGGGCAAAGACCATGCCTCACCGGTTAAAAACTGCAAAAGGTAATGAGATTATCGAGTTTCCCCTCTCGACTGTGGGCATTGCCAAGCGTCGTTTACCGGTGAGTGGCGGAGGTTATTTCAGACTGTTTCCCTATTGGCTGTCGAAGGCGGGATTGAATCGCGTCAACCGGAATGATCAGATGCCATTTATTTTCTACATGCATCCATGGGAAATCGACGAAGGACAGCCGAAGATTAAATCGAGTAGGCTCTCTGAGTTCAGGCACTATAACAATATTGATAAATTTGAAACCAGGTTGCTGAAGCTGATAAGGGATTTCGAGTTCTCGACTGTTTCAGATGTGTTGCAGCGAATGAATTTTGATGTATGAGTGACAGTATGACTGAAAATGATATGCCGAAATCACTTTTAGTTCGTATTATCCGCTCGATTAAGAGACGTATTCGTCACCAGAAATTGTTGCGGGTTGTCAGGGAAAAAAGCGAAGCCGCGATCAATTCAGCTCAGAACATAGATCATATCCTGGTGCTCTGCTATGGCAATATCTATCGGAGCCCGTTAGTTGAATACCTGCTTAAGAAATCACTTTCCAATGCGGATATAGAGATCAGGTCTGCCGGGTTTCACGATAAAACGGGTCGAAGTTGTGTCGAAGAGTATCAGAAACTGCTGGCCGAGCGGGGTTATGACCTGACAGCACATCGATCAAGCAGGATTTCACAAGATGATATCAAGTGGGCTGACCTGATTGTGATCATGGATCGAAAGAACTGGGATCTGCTCAGTTCAATGGACCAGTCAGCTTTGAACAAAACCATCTGGATTGGTGCGTTTTCACCGGATCTCTCTGTAGAGGTAATAGATCCATACAATCAGGGGAATGAAAAGACCCGTCAGGTTATATCTCAACTAGAGCAATGTGTGGTTGATATCACCGCTAAGGTGGTTGATAGCGATCAGTCAGTGAATGGTATCACAGCCAAGGGTGGCACATGATGAGGGCCAAGCACACCCTATTCATCCTGATTGCCGTGCTCCTCACAGTTGCACTCCTGGAGATCGGTATTCGAACATTTGAAAACCGTCTTTCAGGTAATCTGAATCATATTAATCAGATACCGAACATTGCAGCAGAGTATGAACAGCACCAAGGTACAAATATCTTGTTTCTTGGAAACTCCTTGATCAATGAGGCAGTCGACATCGATCAGCTGGACAGGCAGTTATCTGATGACTATCTGGTTAAGAAAATAACTCCGGATGGTACCTCGCTCTGGGATTGGAATATGATCCTGAGAAACAATCTGATTACACCTGATATGCAGCTGGATTATCTGGTGATCGGTTTCGCCTGGGGATTGCTCAATGATGATTATCGACCAAATCCAAGCCGATTGGGTGGTTACTTCTCCGGAATGGGTGATGGATTGCTGCTTTTCGATTATGGAATGAGCGATTTTGCCGAGTTATCTGAGTTCGTTATTGGCTGGACATCGAAACTCTTCGTCAACAGGGAAGCGGTCCGAAACAAAATATTGAATAATCTGGTGCCCCACTATGAACAGTTCGTTCAGGCACAGAACCAGGCTGGTGCACCGGTTGAGGCCGGTGATCAGACTCAAGCCAACCAGCTGATGCCGGATTACAGAATGTTGAATGATTTGATCGACCAGCTGGATCAGCGGGGGATCAAACTGATCATGATGGCGATGCCAATCGAGGGAGCCTATTCAGTCAACCAGAAGTTGAAAGAGACGCTACAGAAGCGGGCGTATCTCTACAAGGATTACAGGGAGAACTTCAGATCTTTCGGTGCGATCTATAAAGATGGTGTCCATTTTAATGAGAAAGGTCGTGAGCAATTTACCGCCACTCTGGGCAGGCTGATAAATCAGGAATTGAGTGGGCGGTAGAGAATGTTATTCAACAGTTACATATTCTGGGCCTTTTTTGCAGTCGTCATGCTGCTCTATTTGCGGCTTCCTCATAAATATCAGAACAGAATGTTGCTGGTGGCCAGCTATATCTTCTATGGTTACTGGGATTATCGTTTTCTGTCGCTGATCTTTATTTCTACTGTCGTTGACTACTTCGTTGCCCTGAATATTGCAAAACAGGATGACGCCAAACTCAGAAAGCAGCTGCTGTTGTTATCGATTTTCACCAATCTGGGCTTTTTGGGATTCTTCAAGTATTACAACTTCTTCTCCAATGAATTTGCCGCGATGCTCGGCACAGTGGGCGTCGATGTCAGTTTGCCTGTGTTGAATATTATTCTTCCTGTTGGTATCTCGTTCTATACCTTTCAAACCCTCAGCTATACCATTGATACCTACAGAAGCAAAGTTCAACCAACGGATAAGTTTCTCGATTTTGCCCTTTATGTCTCCTTTTTTCCTCAACTGGTGGCCGGGCCGATTGAGAGAGCCAGTCATCTGTTGCCACAGATACTTCAGGTTCGTAAATTAGATGGGCCAGCGTTTTCAGAAGGGCTGTTTCTGGTCATCTCCGGATTGTTCAAGAAAGTTGTCATTGCTGACAATATGGCACCAATAGTCAATACGATTTTTTCAAAGCCCGTTAATGAACTGACAGGTTTTGAGGTGCTGGTCGGTTTGTATGCCTTTGCCTTTCAAATCTATGGCGATTTTTCCGGCTATTCATCGATTGCAAAAGGTGTTGCCAGGTGGATGGGTTTCGATTTGATGTGGAATTTCAGGAATCCATATTTTGCAACATCCCCGAGTGATTTCTGGTCCCGTTGGCATATCAGTCTCTCCACCTGGATCAGAGACTATATCTATATCCCTTTGGGTGGTGGAAGGCTGGGTAATTTTCTGACTTTTCGGAATCTGGTTCTTACCATGTTTTTAGGTGGTCTCTGGCATGGGGCAGGGTGGACATTCATCGTATGGGGGCTGTTTCACGGTGCCATATTGGTTGTCTACCATGCCATAGAAGCGGCTAAAGGAAAGGACTATTTCACTCAGCCAACGTCGCTGGGTCGGCATGTACTGTATGTCGTTATCCTGTTCCATCTGACCTGTATCAGTTGGTTGCTGTTCAGGGCGGAGTCAATGCAACAGGTTGTGGATATGGTCTACTTACTCGCAACTGACTATCGGATTACCGATTATTCGATCTATGTGCTAGGTAATATCCTGTTCTTTGTCGTTCCGCTGATGTTTTTTGAATACATGACCGAGAGAAAGAATGATCTACTCTACCTGGTAACTGCCAACCCAGCCATACAGTATGTTTCTTATCTCTACATGGTACTGATGTTACTGTTTTTTGTGCCATTGCAAAAACAGGTTTTCATCTACTTCCAGTTTTGAGAAAGTGAATCCAATTATTAATGAACATGAATGAAAATCTAACCGTATTAGAAGTGGATGGTGAGCGTCTTTTCACGATCGAGCACTTTCCCGAGCAAAGCGAGCCAACCAAGGCCTATATTTTTGTGCATCCTTTTGCCGAGGAGAAACTTTGGAGTCACAGAGTCTATGTGACAACGGCTCGAGCGTTTTGTGAGCAAGGGATAGTGGTTGGGCGATTTGATTTTCGAGGTCATGGTGATAGTGACGGAGATTACGATGAGGCCTCTTTGGAGAGGCACCTAAAAGATGTCAATGCTGTTATCGATCATATAAAGAGCACAACTCCCTCAGTTAAAAGCATCGGGCTGTTCGGTCTGCGACTTGGTGCAACCATTGCAACATTAACTGCGTTATCAAGGAATGATATCGATGAATTGATACTCTGGGATCCGGTTCTCGACGGTGACAGGTATATGCAGGAGATACTGCGTAGTAATCTTGCTTCGCAAATGGCCATCAAAGGGAAAGTGGAAATCACCAGGGATGAACTGGTGGAGAAAATGAAGTCTGGTGAAGCGGTCAATATTGAGGGGTACTACATAAACTACAATTATTTTCAGGAGATATCATCCATCAATCTGTTGGATCGAGAGTACCCGGAAAATTTGAGCTGTTGTATTTTGCAGGTGGTAAGAAACCCTAAACAACCGATAAACAATCAGTATATTAAGTTTTCTGAGAAATTCAGTAATAACCCTACCATTGACAAAGCGCATGAAGAGCAGTTCTGGAAGGAGATTAAATCATTTTACGATCGGGCTGATAATCTTTTAGCTGGATCTTTATCATGGTTGGAAAGCAAATGAAAACAACGCCAGTTTTATTCAAAAACAGGGATGGTTACAAATTATATGGAATTTATGAGCAACCTGAGCATACAAGTTCCGATACCACGGTGTTGTTACTCTCACCCGGTGTGAAAATGCGTGTTGGACCTCACCGTCTCTATAACAAGCTTTCAAAGCAACTTGTAGATCATGGTGTCAACGTTTTCAGGTTCGATTTCTTTGGATTAGGCGATTCAGAGGGTGTCATTGAAGAATCCGTACTGAAAGATGTATACAACACCATATTGGATGGTCGGTTCATTGGCGATACAGTCGATGCAATGAACTGGCTTGAAAACAAGCAGGGTCAAAATCAGTTTATCCTCGGTGGGCTTTGTGGCGGTGCGCTGACCGGCCTATTGACTGCCTGTGAAGATCAGCGGGTTACAGGGTTGCTCGCTCTGGGCCTTATCAATGTCTTCGAGGGCGGTGAAGATAATTTCGGAAAGTTCGTGACAGAAGGTCAACTTAGCTCATTAAAAGATGGATACATCAAGAAATTGACGGACTTGAACTCCTGGAAGCGGTTGCTGAGTTTTAAAAGTGATTTCAGAGTTATTTTCAAAATTCTCTTAAAACCGCTTCGCAAACTTACGAGTAGTGTAAAAGCCGGTAAATCCGAGGAGTCGGAAGTCACCCTGCCTAAAGCACTTCAGGGCAGTAACGTAAACCCTAAATTCGCACCCTCATTTTTCAAAATGCTGAAGGATTCAAAAAAAATGTTGCTGATATTCAGCGGTGCGGACAGACTGTTATGGGAATTTGAAGAGAAATTTGAAAACATCTACAAAAAGAAGCTGAAACAATATAAAGGCAGTTATCAGGTACATACGATTCCTGAAGCAAACCATATCTTGGCAAGTAGAGATTGGGAAGCCTCTGTTTATGAATATGTGGAAGACTGGCTTTCGAAAAATTACCCGAATGCTCAATCATCCAGATAGTCGTACTGCTGGTAGGCTCAATGCAGCTGAAAGTGAACTATTGGATTGCCGGGATAAGAGTAACCGATGAGGATCAGATTGCTAGAAACCATAGGGTTGAGGTGGCTATAACCAGGCTGCAGCGGGGGTTTTGTATCGAAAATCACTGCATAAGCAAAGCGTGAATCATGCGCCTCAAGCGGTTCTGTGAAAAGCGGAAGAAAAGAGCGTTTCAGATTGATCACAAGGACAAATTAAACAGTTGAAACAGCAAAAAAAACAGTAGCTTATCATTTTTTAGAACTCATCCTCATAGGTTATCTGACCTGGTTCACACACACTTAATGTTTATTCTACTAATATAGTTCCTGAATCAGGGTGAAAATCAACTGAGCTTGAGACTGCGGATTCGGCTTGCGAAACAGAATCATTTCAGTTGAGTTGGTGTATCGGCAGGGGAATATAATTCGTATTGAGCCGTGCACCTGGTACAGCTTATCAGTCGTGGATAGTTTGAAATATTTTGAGCGCTGTATATCAATGCCCTGACTAAAGACAAAATTGGAATATTGAGATCGTAAGATGAAATACTCACATACTATTATTTTTGGGTTGTTATTGCTGGTATCCGGATCTGCCTACTCAGTACAAGGACTACCTTTTACTACTTCATTCGAGAGTGGTGATCTTAGCGACTGGTTCTGGGGTAACGATGCGAATACCACAGTAATCAATACTGCCGATGCCTACGACGGAAACTACTGTGCTCAGATCAACTACAGTGCCACTGAGAACTGGGACAACTATCTCGACTACTACTTTGGTGATCATGTCAGCATTGGATCCCACACTCGAGGTGAAGCCGCAAACGAATTGTGGTTAAAACTCAGTGTTAAATATGACGGGCGCTTTACACCCAGCGGTAAGCAGAAACTGGCTTTGGTCAATTTTACCAATGGTGTGGACAGTCAACGCCGCTATCAGGTTATCGTCTATAATTATCAGGGTGAATATGCCATTGAGCATAGTTATATCAATGACTGGCGCTTTTTTCTCCTGCCGCAAAATGTTGGCGGTGCTGCAAGTCCTGTAAGACCTGGACAGTGGGATACATTAAAGGTCTATTTCAGGAACAATACGCCAGGTGCCTCTGACGGCATCGTCAGAATGTGGGTTAACAATGTGCTCAAGGTAGAGTATACGAACGTCAATCTCAGAGAATCTACGAACTTCAACCCGAATAAACTGATACTCTCCAGCTGGGTTGATAACAGGGTTACAACTGAAAACGGCATCATCTACCATGATGACTACTATCTTGGTGAAACGGATCCGGATTCAGGTGCGCCAGCAAACGCTCCTCCCTCACCTCCTGTACTGCTTAACCAGTAATAAATCTAGTGGGCTCACTACCATTCTTTGAAGGATGGTGGTGGGTTTCTGCTTTTGTCCCGATGGTTGCCGATATCCCTGTTTAAGCTGTCAACCGGCCATGTAGGTGAATATCTGATCCTGATAAACGAATTGTCTGGGTAGATTGAAACCCAGTCTGCTCAATTGGATACGCAACAGCTCTCCCTCATACAGAAACCAGTGGTGAAGGGTATCCATACCCTGTCAACGGTGATACTCCTGACCCTATCGTGAGCCTGGTTTTATTATCTAGGCGATAGAATGATCAGTATATATTTATAAGTACAAATTAAGTATAAATATATATTTATGACTGATCGCAAATGAGACTTATAAAACGCGCACTCATCATTGCAACTGTCGAATTGCTTGTTTTAAAGACGGATTATCCTAGTCTTAACTTATGTGCTGAGGTGGATGGCAGAGGCATAAACTGCCTGCCACCAGACTGCAAGGGTGTTTCAGGCTAAATCGGTATTCTGCTCGTATTGTGTGGGTATTAGTGACATCCGAACTTATTATAAAAACCAGCCTTTATCGTAAGATGAAGTATCGAGGTGCTGGGTGTGCCGAGTAAGATCATCCATGCTGAGAGTTCTTTCGGGGTATATAGAGATCGTTATAAATAGAGATTTCATCTTGTCGGGTGAATGACTTGGAATCTCAAAAGTTGATGGTTGTGTCGGGGATTTATAGAGATTGATGTGGTTACTGAAGCCTAGTGCCTGTTTCAAACGGAACGGCACCAGAATGCCTGGTCATCAGTGGGTCCTTTCAGGGCTGGCTGTGTGGTTGTTTGTCTCTACGATCGGGTATGCTTCTGAAAGTCTGGTAATGGGTGTGCATCCATACCGTCCTCACAATGAACTGAAAGAGATGTTTCAGCCGTTGGCGAATTATCTGAGTTTGGAGTTAGGTCAGACGATCGAGGTTAGAATCGGGGATTCCTACCAGTCGCATAATGATGCAATCCTCGCTGGTGATGTTGATTTTGCCTATATCGGGCCTTCATTGTTGGTTTCTTTGACGCGTACGAATAACGATATTCCCCTATTGGCCCGATTGGAAGTAAACGGTAAACCGACATTTACTGGTAAAATTATCGTTAGTGATGATAGTGAGATTAGCGATATCGAAGATCTCAGGCAACGCCAGTTTGCCTTTGGGAACAGATCCTCAACCATGAGTCATTTGGTACCCAGACAGATGCTCTACGAGGCTGGTATCGATTTGCATGATTTTGCCGGTTATCGCCACTACAGCAATCATAATAATGTCGCTCTGGCGGTGCTGGCCGGTGATGCCGATGCCGGTGCCGTGAAAGAGGCAGTCTTTGAAAAATATAAGAGACACGGAATCGTAGCCATTGAGACAACAGAGGCAGTATCTGAGCATCTATTTATCGGAACGCTGAACACAGATAGCCAGTTACTCGATAAGTTGAAAGACGCGCTTCTGAAACTCGACCACAAAAACAGTGATACAGCATCTGTACTGAAGCCGATTAAGCAGACAGCCACTGCACTGGTGCAAACCAATCATCAGGACTACGATGGCTTGCGAGGAATTCTGAATACGTTGGAGCAGAGAGGTGTCAAGTGGTAGAGCATGTGAATCGCAAACCCATTCTGCTGCTTGTCAGTATATCAACGCTGTTTTTCATGATTCTCTTGTTTGGCGCGATATGGGTATTCATCAAGCATCAGCACGACCATCACATGGAGGTCACCAAAGCACTTGCCAGTGGGCAAATGGAAGTCATCTCTTTTATTACCCAGGAAGAGTTGCAAAAAGGAAACTACGATTCGATTGCATTATTGTTTAAACAGTGGGCAGGTCAGTATGTTGAAGTAGATGAGGTTGAACTGATCTCAAAGAACGGCTTTATGATTGCCGGTTACGGCCCTCTGAACCCGGCTGACAGAAGATTTGTAACGGAAAAGGAGATTACCTACTCCTATCGGGGTAAAGCCAAGTTGATGATGGCTTACAGCCTGGAGGGTGCGTACAAGTTAACCAGTGATCTTGTTTTTCAAATGATCCTGGCAGGTTTGAGTATCTCTTTCGTCTTTTCCCTGCTTTTCTATCTTTTTGCTTCGCGCAGGCAGGAAGCGGATCTTCTTACCAACATGGTTGAAGAGCTGAAAGATGCAGAATCACGTAACAAACGACTGGCTGCATATCCTAAGGCTAATCCTAACCCGATAGCTGCGTTTGATCTGGATGGTAAGGAGATATTCTGCAATCCGGCATTCAAGCGGTTGATCGATCTATTGCATGCCAAAGACAATGGCATCTTATTACCGGATGATCATGATGAAATCCTCAGAAGAATCGGCAGTGGCGAGAATCAACTCTATGCGGAAGTGGATACCGGTTACAAACACCTGCTACTGCACTACCAGTGGATTGATCTCGTGGAAGAGGTCTATGTCTACATACAGGATGTAACTGCTCTGAGACTTGCTGAGCAGGCATTGATCGATGAACGAAATCAGGCACGTACGACTTTAACATCGATTGCTGATGCCGTTGTTACAACAGATGCAAATGGTCGTGTGGTCTATTTAAATGATTCCGCCTTGAAAATCCTTGATCAGGATGCTGAATCTGTGGTTGGGAAGCACTTTGAAGCGGTATTTGTCCTGCTGGATGAAGAGCGGGATACTCAAATCAATGACCTGTTGGTTCAGTGTCAGCTGAACAAGAGTGGGGCCGTCGTGAGTCAGTTGGCTCGTTTGGCGTTGGTTGATGGTAACAACCTGCATGTGAATATAACCGCCAATCGGATTCTGAGTAATGATAAGGAGATGTCAGGTATCGTTGTTGTTATCAGAGACGTGACAAGAGAGAGGCGGTTGCAGGAGGAGCTTTACCGACAAGCCAGTCATGACAATCTTACTGAGCTGTTGAATCGTAGTGCATTTGAATCGCATCTGGAACAATCCTTGGAATCGGCCAGAAAACGGGGGCACCAACATATTCTCTGCTTTATGGATCTGGATCAATTCAAAGTCGTGAATGATACCTGTGGCCATGTAGCAGGAGATGAGCTGTTAAGACAGATCGCAGCAATCATGCGGCGCCATTTTCGGGGCAGCGATGTGCTCGCACGTGTGGGTGGGGATGAGTTTGCTGCGATTTTGACTGATTGTCCTCTTCCCATGGCTCAGGATCGTGTGAATGGATTACGCAAAGAGATTCAGGAGCATACCTTTACCTGGCAGGAGCATAACTTCCGCATCAGTATCAGTATTGGGATTGTAGAGATTGATCAATATAGCGAGAGTATTGGAATGCTGATGAGCTCAGTCGATGCGGCCTGCTACTCTGCTAAGGATTCTGGCAGAAACTGTATCACGGTCTATCAGCGCGACAGCAGTTCCACCAAGCAGTTGTTGGGGCAAATGCAATGGGTTTCACAAATAAACAATGCATTAAGCGATGATCGATTGATTCTCTACGCACAACCCATTGCAGGTTTGCAGAGTGATGATTTGATGATCAAAGGAATTGAGATATTGGTCAGGATGAAGTCCCAGGAAGGAGAGCTTATACCACCGGGAGCTTTTCTGCCATCAGCAGAGCGGTATGACTTGATAGATCGTATCGACTACGCTGTGATTGAAAAAGTCATGCAGCTTCTGGCTCGGTCTGGCACTGATTACCCAGACTGCTTTATCAATATCTCCGGCATGACATTAAGTCGGAATGAACTTTCACCCAAACTCAAATTGCTACTGGAAAAGTACCAGCTAAACCCACAAAAGCTGGTATTCGAGGTGACGGAGACGGCGGCGATACAAAATCTGACCAGCGCGCTGAAGGTTATTAATGAGTTGAAAGCGCTTGGTTGTCGGTTTGCGCTGGATGATTTTGGCTCTGGTCTATCATCTTTCGGGTATCTCAAGAATCTTCCAATCGACTTCGTTAAAATAGATGGAATGTTCGTTAAGGAGATAAATAAAAGTCCTGTTGATAAGGGTATGGTGGAGGCGATTAAAACAGTTGCCGATACGATGGGGCTGGTTACCATAGCTGAGTTTGTCGAGGACAGTTTGATCCGGGAGGAGCTGAAAAGGATTGGTATCTATTATGGCCAAGGCTACAGTATTGCTCGACCTAAACCAATCGAGGACTATCTAAGCAGTAAAAAAGGACAAAGTAACATCATATGGTTGTCTAGCTGAATGATGTCATGGGTAATTCAATAGTCCAGTATGCGAGAAGGTCAAACGTATGGTAGAGTTGATTTTCGAGTTTAAGTGTTGCCCTTAAATGATTCCTTGATGCCTGATGAAGCATCTACCCTTATGGCCGGGGGTGTGAAGTAGATAGAAGCAAAAATAACAAGCAAATTATCAATAATAATATTTGGTCATGGAATTACTCGGGTTGAAGGCTGCATGGATAATGAGATAACCCATTCATTCTACTCAACAACAGCACGGTTATTACAACGACTTATATATCCGCTATGTCGGTTATATTACTTTAAACTAAAGCGTGTAAGGCTTATTGATGTATCTGATATGAACAGATCAGATGCACCTGTTCTGCTTGCTGTTGCACCCCACACCAAGCATTCGGATGTAGTCATAGTTCCAGCTTCTGTTCCATTTCATTTGCTACCCGTCAGATGGTTGGCGGATGAAAAAATATTTACCAATCGAATAAAATCCTACTGGCTCAAACTATGGGGGGCTATTCCAGTAAAGAGGAGTCTTCAAGGGGAGTTGCTGCGTGAGGACATCGATGCAATTCTTAGATTTACCCAAAGTGGTAAATGTGTGGGTGTATTTCCTGAGTGCTGCCTGGTGGGAGGGTATTTTGGCGAATTGCACCAAAACCTGATAACACAGGCGTTAGTGAGGAAGCTGCCTGTCTATCCGATCGGACTTAAAGTTTCAGAGATGTCTGTCTTGGGTGACACGCTTAAAGAGCCGCATTCAAAAAAATCGGTCCAGATCGGTGCGATACTATCCAAGCCGGAAGATCTGCTCGATCGATGGGAAAGCTTGTAGTTTGAGTCTATGGGGGGTTACTCGATATGCATCTGCCCGGGCTCAAATGGATCGAAGGAGAAGTGATGGTATAGATCACTCTCTGCTTCCGACCAACCACCGTAATCCAATGTCTGATCTTGTGGAAGGTAGTCTGCAACATCGCTGAGTAAGAATCTCAAAATAACGAAACTGTAGCCAGGTCCACCTTCACCCATCTCACCGTCAGCCTGGCCAAGGTGGTTGTGAATATCCCCATCGGGAAATCCGTAGTTGGCATAGACATAGGGAGGGGTTCCATATTTGTACGAAAACGCAAAAAAGATATCGATGCCATCAATTCCTTCGCCACCAGCACCAGTGCTCAGGTCACCATCTGAGTTGAAGTTTATACTGATGCTTTGACTCAGCACCTGTTGTGCTTCTATTGCACCGTCGCTAGGAATTGGATCTTTCTCTGTGGGAATATCACTTGCAAAATCAAACCTGATGTAGAAAAACAGTTCGTCAGTGCCCATAGAGAGCGCAATCAGGTCAACAGGAGGGTAGTCTACGGGGTTCTCGTAATCAGGTGCACCACCAGGCGCCACCTGATGGTCATGTGCCTCTTCGGTGTAGTTTACGCTATAAACAGAACTAATATTCTCTGGCCAGGGTTCCGAGAAAACGACTGAGTTTATGGATGAGCCATTGTTGGAATCATCGTTGCTACTACCATCACCACCACCGCAACCATACAGCAGGATCGACAAGAGAAGGAGATAGCACAACTTAATAAGAGAAGTCCCAGTCACTATGATGCCAATGAGTTTATTCATATCTACTATTAGCGATCAGAGTTTGAAAAAATTAAGAGGCGCAGAGATTGTTGCCGTTATGATTCAGCGGTCATTAAAACGGTTTATAACGAGGGCAGCTTCCCTCTGGCTATGCAATCCCATGGCATGGGATTGATGTAATTAAGCTTCTCTGCTGTAAGAAGGCGGAAGTTTGAAAGGATGACAGAAAGCGTCAGCAAGGCGTAGTGAAACAATTTGATAAAGACTTTAGTTGCTTTTCTATAGGGATCATACACAGCCACAGAACAGTTTGCGTCTGTCTCTGTGGCTGTGTCGCATGAGTACAGGTGAATTCCAATGCGAGTTAGCTCATGCGCTCTTCACTACTGACTCTTTTTCTTCTGTTTAAAGAGAGCATACCGATCAAGCCAGAGCCAAATAACCAGACTGCAGCAGGCACCGGTACAGCACTGACATCATTGCCATCGGATACATCGAGTTGAATATCAATTGTGGTCGGCAGCAGTGATCCACCTGCAAGAAAGGCGTAATAGTTTTCAGCAGGATCAAAGTTTCTCGGGTTCAACGATCCGGTAATGTCATTCGTCGTGTCAGGTGCAATATAGTCTGAGCCCCAACTATAGATCTCCCAGCCCACAACATTGTCATTAAAGAACTGGGTTACATCCACATTCGTATCAGATAGGGCAAGAAAAGCGCTTGGGTCGTTGTACAGAGCATCATTCGGATCTGTGGTGAGCGCAAAACCCAAAGTGGTGCCTAGTGTGGTATAGCTGCTGGTCGTCACTTGGATATCCATCTCTCCATCCCAGCCATTACCAAGGTCGAATCTGACGATATCGGCGGCGACGGTACCTGTGGCGCCATTGATATCGACCGGGTACTGAGGGTTGGTGAGATCCAGCTGGGAGCTATATTGAGCGGTCGCTGCCATGGCGTTGCAGCTGGCTAGCGTCATCAATGCGGCTATCCATTTCATTGTGTGTCGGTACTTCATTTGCATCTCCTTGTTCTTGATTAATTGAAGCAGCTTTGCCTTGCGCAGTTGATTTTTCACAAGCTGTGCCGCTATGACGATATCCAGTTGATAGATTGTTAAACACTAGGGTTTACCCTAGTCTGTGAAACGCAGCAGCGAATGAAGTGTGAATCGATCGACTCTTTGAAAGTTTTAGTTACCGCAGTTGAACTAGGGATTCTCAGTTTGAAAAAGAGAGGTCAGTTGCAGATCGAAGTGTAGAGCGATGCTTGGGAGTAGGCTGTTTTAGACTGGATATTTCAGTGTAAGTGCTCGTCGGGGATTTTTATAATTGAAGGACAATGTGTTGCTGACTAACTGTAAATCCAGAAAATAGAGTGGTTTCAGCTATGTGAGAATGAGTAAAACCTGTTTACAATATACAAGATAGGAAAAAACGTTTTTTAATCAACAACGACTCAACAGTGTGTTAAGACCATGACAGAGAGAATATACGAAGGCATTCACAAAGATCCCAAAGGCGCCATGAATCCCACCGGCAACATTATTCGGGATGCCTGGGTTTTCGGCTTGATTCCAGAGACTGAAACCTGCGAAGGCTGGACGGTTCAGGGGATCACCGCACTCTATGACAAGGTTACTCTGGAGTGGGAAAAATATGGACATTTGGTGTCGAATCTACCGGAAGATCTGGCTGAAAAACACAGTCGAATCTATCAACAGGCGATCATCGAGGCGAAGGCGAAAGGATGGGATCCTGAATTGGGTGAAGATGACTGAGGTTTGCTGACATGGGGGAAAATCTCAGTGAAGTCTTCTTTAGGCCGGATGAGCTGGCTTGTGAACGCCTGACCATTCCGGCTCCTCTCTACAATCAGTGCCGACTTATGTTGAGTCGGTGTCAGTATGAACATGTTTTTATACCAGTTCGTACCATGCAGATACAGGCCGTGCTGGATGAAAATGAGGTGATTTTTATTGATAACCTGGCCTATGCGGTTAAGGATGGCCAGGGTGGTAAGCTGATTCGATTGGCCTGGAAGTTTCGTCGCGATCTGGATCGGGATAATCTGACCGAACCGGCGCCAATCGATATGATCTACTATGACGAGGAGGCCAGAGAGCTTCATAATCGCCTGATCGGCGAGTTTAAGAAAGCCATGGATCTGCTTGAGGAGCGGGCCAAAGAGCATGGCTGCGAACCCAAAGTCAAACGGGTCCTGCCGTTTCCAAAAGCAGATTCCTGATCAGAGTCAGCCGTCTCGATTAGCCGGTCAGTGCGGCGAATACACTCGGTAGCCTTTCCGGCAGACGTTCCACATTATCCACGATAGAGTAGCCGTTCTCACCAAAGATTCTGGACACATAGCGGTCGGCGTTGGGATCAAGGGTCAGACAGTAGGTATAGACACCCTGCATGGCCAGGTCATCGACCGCCTTTTTGGCATCGTGTCTAAGGTACTGGGGATCCCGCTCATCGATATCCGCCGGCTCTCCATCGGTAACCAGTAGCACCAGTCTCTTTTGTGCATTCTGTTGGGTCAGGTGCCAGCCGGCATGACGCAACGCCGCACCCATCCTGGTGGAGAGTCCACCCTTCATGCCCGCCATGCGTGCTTTGGCTTCGTCGTCGTAGCTCTGTTCGAAGTCCTTGAAACGATAATACTGCACATCATGACGGCCATCCGATGCAAAGCCGTGCACGGCAAAGTTATCACCAATGGAGTCGATCGCCCAGGAGAGCAGTCCTGCAGATTCCCGTGTCAGGTCGAGAATGCTCTCCTGATCCTCGTAACCCTCTTCTCCTTCAGCGATATCGCCAATCTTTTCATTCGTCGATTCAGAGAGATCGAGCAACAGCACAATCGAGAGATCACGGATATGGCGTGTGATACGAATGTTGATCCGCGGGTCAGGCATGACGCCACGACGGATGTCAATCATCGCCCGAACTGCCGCGTTAAGATCCAGCTCTTCGCCCTCTTCGTAACCTCTGCGTCGAACAATGCCCTGGGGTTGCAGCGCATCGATCAGATGGCGGATCCGCGAAGCGATTGGTTTATGCTTGGTAAGGATCTCGTCCATGATCTCGGGATCGCCAACGCCTTGCTTACGCTCAATGACGGTTGCCCATTCAGGACGTGCAAGCTGGACATGGTAATCCCACTCGTTGTAGTGGTATGGATCGGATACCGGCTCCACCCCTTCCATCTCATTGTAACTGACACCCATGTCTTCGTAGGGGAACAGCTCAGTGGCCAGCACCAGGATCTCATCCGGATTGTCGTGTGTCATCTCCGAGTCGAGGTCGTTAACGAACTCCATCAGGCTGACGTATCGACGAACTGTCTGCTGTGAAGTCGGCAGGTAGTCGACACCCTGTGATTCAAACATGTTCTCAGAGAAATCCCAGAAGTAGCGATTGTCGTCTCGATAGGGGATCGGCCACTCAGAGAGGATACGCACACTGGGGATCTTGGCGATTTCGACAATTTTGTTGTAGAAATCGATGCCTGCCATCCAGGACAAACGTGGATTGTAAGGATCCTCTTCCAATTTGGTTACAAAATCATCGGCAGCCTGGTTGATTGCATCACTCTCATCACGATAATCACGATCCATGATGGCGCGGGTCGTGCGCATCATCAGATCCATAGTCTCGTGGGGTTTGCCGTAATCGTCGTTCTCACCAGGCTCGGAGGTGAAGAACTGCAACCAGAGTTTGCGTAAACCGGGAAATTCACTGTAGGCGAGGTACTCGATGCGAGCATCCTCGAACAGTTCGATCATACGCATTTGGGCCTGTGAGAGTTGTTCTGCAGAGATCGGTTCACGGGTATAGACCATGTGTGCAGCGGCATGAGCTGCGGTTGCCCGATAGACCTCCATGCCATCGATGCCACGGAACGGATCGAAGGCATCCGGTACGTGGATCTGAAAACGCTCGATATAGGGTCGAATACCCTGGCGGGACTCAAAGTCGCCTGCCGTGGGGCGCATGAAAAAGGCACGCGCCCAGAGTGCGCGCAAGTAGAAGTTGAGCTTGCGCTGATTGTCGATGAACAGGGTGCCGCGTCGTTCAGACTGGAGAATGGAGCGGGCTGACTCGGTCTGCAGGCCAAAGTAAGCCAGTTGTCCGTCCAGGTCACGCTGATGTGCCTGTGCACCCCACATCACCCAGCGGCGAAGCCCGCCCAGAGTCAGCTTGGAGAGAAGTTCGTCCAGGTTCTCCATCATCGGACGAAGCCCCCTTGGGGCCTTGCCTGTCATCTGGTGCAGCAGCTTGAGGAAACCGCGCATGACATCCGCATCACCGAGGCGGGAGGCTGCAAGTGGTAGGCTGGCCACAATCAGGGTGATGACACTGCCGGAGGTGTGCGAAGCCAGTTTCATCATCGCTTCGACGATATCGGGGATGATGTCCTCACCCACCTCTTTGGCAACCCCGGGCATTTCCTGTACATAGGTCAGCACCAAGTCCTGGCCGCGTCCCAGAGTACAGAAGGCGCGCATTCCTTCCAGGTAGTTTTGCAGGCCGCGCGGTGACATGACCCGTTGGGCCTCATGGTAGGATGACTCAAGTGCCTCAGAGTGCTCGTGGTCGCCCTCATCGAGGCAGGTGATATATTCTGAAAAGTTGACGCTCATGGTTCTCTCCGGACGCAAATTCCGCCGAGGTACGCAGAGTCCACAGAACAAACAGTTATTACAGATGGATAACAATCAGTGTGTGCTGACTGGAAGTGGCCTTCTGCCCAGGTGCTTAACTCCTGGGAAGGCGCACTTTCAAATCGATGCACGACATGAGTCATTGATCGAACCCTCTGCGTAGTCTGTGCTCCTGTACGTTCTCTGCGTCCAACGCGTATCAGAAATAGGTGTTGACCGCAGCACTCAGGGTGTCGCGCATATCCGGATCATCGGTAAGCGGGGTGACCAGGGCCATTTGACAGGCCGACATCGGATCGATGCCTTTGGCAACCAGCTGTGCCGCATAAACCAACAGCCGGGTAGACATGCCTTCATCCAGGCCATGACCTTTAAGGTTGCGGGAACGCTGAGCGATCTGTACCAGCTTGCCGGCAGTCTCTGCATCCACGCCGCCTTCATGCTGTACGATCTCGGTTTCGGTTTCGGTTTCCGGATAATCAAAGTCCATGCCGCCAAAGCGTTGTTTGGTGGACTGTTTAAGATCCTTCATCAACGACTGATAGCCCGGGTTGTAGGAGATAACAATCTGGAAATCCGGATGTGCCTTGACCAGTTCACCTTTCTTTTCAAGCGGCAGTTCGCGACGATGGTCTGTCAGCGGGTGAATGACCACAGTGGTATCCTGGCGGGCCTCAACGACTTCATCGAGATAGCAGATGGCGCCAATCCGAGCCGCCACGGTCAACGGTCCGTCCTGCCACTTGGTGCCGTTGATATCGAGTAGGAAACGTCCAACCAGATCAGAGGCGGTCATGTCCTCATTACAGGCAACGGTGATCAACGGCTTTTTCAGCTTGTACGCCATATATTCAACAAAGCGTGATTTACCGCAACCTGTTGGGCCTTTGAGCATGACCGGCATGCGCGCATCGTAGGCTGCCTGGTACATCTCGACTTCATTACCTACGGAGCGGTAGTAAGGCTCTTCTTGGATCTGATACTGGTCTGAGTTGATATCGCTCATGTTTTCCTACCTTATTGTAATCAGGTTGTTAACCACCAGGATGCCAAAGGCAACATGGGGGTATTAGTTGGAAGCAGGTTTTCCGAAACCCTAACACATCGTTTTGGAAAACCAGCTGACTTTGAGCAGCTGTTTCAAAAAAAAGCCCCGCCGCCCAGGGTAGGGGGGCGGGGCCC
This sequence comes from Candidatus Thiodiazotropha sp. 'RUGA', assembly GCA_016842065.1. GTDB lineage: Bacteria > Pseudomonadota > Gammaproteobacteria > Chromatiales > Chromatiaceae > Thiodiazotropha. The sequence goes on along the minus strand of JAEPDS010000004.1, from coordinate 75,136 downwards.
TTCGACTAAGCTTCTGTGATCAGAACTTAGACAGTTTCACCACGGTAGATAACCATGGACGCACCAGCGCACTGGGCATAGTTGTCCAGGCCCAGCAGGCGTACGTGGTTCTTCGGGTGAGCCTGGTGGCAAGCTTCACACTCGGCCAGGATGGCGTCAACGTCGGTCTCACCGAACATCGGAAGTTTCCACATGTACCAGTAGCTGCCACTCGCATTTTCTGGTTCAGTATGTTCGATGGATGGGTTCCAGCCTTTGGATACGATGAACTCGATCTGGGTACGGATCTGGTCAGCATCCATTGAAGGCAGGTAGGAGAAAGTTTCAAACTTGCGGCTATCTGCATTGGCCAAGCTTGACTTGTAGTCTTGCATATCACTCATTGGTATATACCTCTAACTGTTCGAATTTGATTGAGTCGTTCAGCAGGTGGTCGGGTGCCGACCACCGCTGAATTGGTCATTACTTGTGAGAAACGTCCAGCTTGTCGACGGTGTCGAATTCGAACTTGATCTCTTTCCAGGTTTCCATGGCGGCTTTCAGCTCAGGGCTGGAAGCAGCAGCATTGGTAAGGATGTCCTTACCTTCCTTCTCCAGCTCACGGCCTTGGTTACGAGCTTCAACACAGGCTTCAACCGCAACACGGTTAGCAGCGGCGCCAGCAGCGTTGCCCCATGGGTGACCCAGGGTACCACCACCGAACTGGAGTACAGAGTCGTCACCAAAGATGTTAACCAGTGCAGGCATGTGCCATACATGGATACCACCGGAAGCAACAGGCAGTACGCCAGGCATGGAGCCCCAGTCCTGATCGAAGAAGATACCGCGTGAGCGGTCTTCTTTGACGAACGAGTCGCGCATGATGTCGATCCAGCCCAGGGTCGCGTCACGGTCGCCTTCCAGCTTACCGACAACGGTACCGGAATGCAGATGGTCACCACCGGACAGACGCAGGATCTTGGTCAGTACGCGGAAGTGGATACCGTGGTGCGGGTTACGGTCAAGTACCGCATGCATAGCACGGTGAATGTGCAGCAGCATGCCGTTGTCCTGACACCATTGAGCCAGCTGGGTGTTTGCAGACCAGCCACCAGTGATGTAGTCATGCATGATGATCGGCGCGCCGATTTCTTTTGCGTATTCAGCTCGCTTCATCATTTCGTCGGAAGTCGGTGCAGTAACGTTCAGGTAGTGACCCTTGCGTTCGCCGGTTTCAGCTTCCGCTTTCTGAATCGCTTCCATGACGAAGTCAAAACGATGTTTCCAGCGCATGAAAGGCTGGGAGTTGACGTTCTCGTCATCCTTGGTGAAGTCGAGACCACCGCGCAGACCTTCATAGCAGGCACGGCCGTAGTTTTTAGCGGACAGGCCAAGCTTTGGCTTGATGGTACAACCCAGCAGTGGACGACCGTACTTGTTCAGCATGTCACGCTCAACCTGGATACCCTGAGGTGGTCCATTACAGGTCATGACATAGGCAATTGGGAAGCGGATGTCTTCCAGGCGCAGTGCACGCAGGGCCTTGAAGCCGAAAACGTTACCAACCAGAGAGGTCATGACGTTAACGACAGAGCCCTCTTCGAACAGATCGATCGGGTAGGCTACGAAGGCGTAGAAACAGGTGTCGTCGCCAGGAACGTCTTCGATGGCGTAGGCACGACCTTTGTAGTGATCCAGGTCGGTCAGCAGGTCGGTCCATACAGTGGTCCAGGTACCGGTTGAAGACTCAGCGGCCACAGCGGCTGCCACCTCTTCACGTGGTACGCCCGGCTGAGGGGTAACTTTGAAGCATGCCAGGATATCGGTATCCAGTGGCGTGTACTCGGGCATCCAGTATGTCTCGCGGTACTCTTTTACACCCGCATCATATTTCTTGGCCATTATAGCGATTCCTCCAAATTTAGGATTGCGTTGCCTTGAAATACAGCCGGTAGTCAATTGACCGGCTGTAAGTAAAGATTTCATGTATATGCTCAATCAATGTTTCAGCATATGCTCAATCAAGGTGCAGCTAGTATAGGTATCTCAGAGCTTAAGGGAAGTCAGAACTTTTAATCGAAATCATAAATAAAAACTTATACTATAATGGCCTCATAATCATTTTTTCTGATACTTGAATAGCCGGAAACCGCTGGAATGCACGTAACTCTCCGTCAATTAAAGGTTTTTGAGACCGTTGCACGACATTTGAACTACACCCAGGCTGCCAAGGCGCTGCATCTGAGCCAGCCTGCCGTGTCGATGCAGGTCAAACAGCTGGAAGAATCCGTGGGTATGCCCCTGTTCGAACACACCGGAAAAAAGATCCAACTGACCGAAGTGGGCCGGGAGGTCCATCAGTATACCCGCACGATCTTTCAGACCTTTGAAGAGATGGAAGATGTGGTGTCGGCCCTGAAGGGGCTCGACACCGGGCATCTGGATATCGCGGTGGCCAGTACCGTCAACTACTTCGCACCCAGGCTGTTGGCGGCTTTCAGCCGCAGTTTTCCGAGTATCGATCTGCGTCTCGACGTGACCAACCGTGAACGCTTGATGAGCCTGCTGCAGAACAATGAGACCGATCTGGTGCTGATGGGGCGGCCACCGGAGGACATTGATCTGGAGTTCAAGCCCTTCATGGACAATCCATTGGTGGTGATCGCACCACCGGGCCATCCTTTACAGAATCGGCGGAAAATTCCTGCCAAGTGCTTAAGTGAAGAGGTTTTCATCATGCGCGAAGCGGGATCAGGCACACGACTGGCCATGGAGCGCTATTTCGATGAGCAGCAGATCGAAATCAGAACCGGCATGCAGATGACCCGTAACGAAGCGATCAAGCAGGCGGTGCGTGCGGGGATGGGGCTGGGTGTGGTCTCCACCCACACTATCGAGCTTGAGCTGGAGACGGGACGCCTGGTGGTGCTCGATATCGAGGGTTTTCCTCTGCAGCGCCACTGGTACCTGGTTTATCGTAAAAACAAGCGCTTATCTCCAGCCGCCCGGGCATTTTTCGATTTCGTGATGGATCAAGCTCAGCACATCAGAGATGAGCCGGTTTGAATGCAGGCGTGGCACTGAAAGGGTATAATCACTGTCTAACGTCCACTGCTTCAGGGTGTCGCTGCTAATGGCCGGGTTTTTACCCTCGCAGCGCTGAACCATCAGCGGACTTTTAACCATTCTGCCGATTCTAGATTCGATCAAAGGTTTCTGCAGTAGCGGGGCTGTCTGGCAGAGACCAGCCTCATTTTCAGACTGCATCACCAAGGAGCCATCCTAAACATGTCAGATCAGGGCGCGACGGGTAACAACCCCAAGAGCACGGGTGACTATCCAATCCTGAACCAGGTTAACACCCCGGGTGATTTGCGAAAGCTGGACCCGATCAAGCTGCGGCCACTGGCGCTGGAGATGCGGCGATTCCTCATCGACAGCGTATCCCAGACCGGCGGGCATCTGGCCGCTGGATTGGGGGTCGTGGAGCTGACCATCGCACTGCATTATGTGTTCAATACCCCTTATGACCGGTTGATCTGGGATGTGGGGCATCAGGCCTATCCGCACAAGATCCTCACCGGGCGGCGCGAACGGATGGGGAGCCTGCGTAAAAAAGGCGGGCTATCCGGTTTTCCCAAGCGCAGCGAGAGTGAATATGACGCCTTCGGTACCGGTCACTCGAGCACTTCCATCGGTGCTGCGCTGGGTATGGCGGTGGCCGCCAAACAGAAGGGGGAGAACCGCAAGGTTGTCGCCATTATCGGCGATGGCGCGATGGGAGCCGGGATGGCCTTCGAGGCCCTCAACCAGGCCGGCGCGCTGGATCAGGACCTGCTGGTGATCCTCAACGACAACGATATGTCGATCTCTGAACCTGTGGGTGGGTTCAGTAATCACCTGGCGAAACTGCTCTCCGGCAAGGTCTATACCAGCATGCGTGAGGGTGGTAAATCCGCACTCAGCCATCTGCCACACCAACTCAGCGATCTGGTGGGCAAGTGGGAGGAGCACATGAAGGGCATGGTGATGCCCGGCACCCTGTTTGAGGAGATGGGCTTCAACTATATCGGCCCCATCGAAGGGCATGACTTCGATACCCTGGTCACCACGCTGCACAACATGCGGCAACTGCGCGGACCCCGTCTGCTGCATGTGGTGACCCAGAAGGGTAAGGGCTATATCCCGGCGGAGCAGGATCCCTGTGTCTACCACGGGGTGACTCCGTTCGATCCGGCCACCGGCAAAATGGAGAAAGGCACCAGCAGCAAGACCTATACCCAGGTATTCGGAGAGTGGTTATGCCATGTTGCCGAGCGGGATGACAAGCTGGTCGCCATCACGCCGGCGATGAGCGAAGGCTCTGGCATGGTGAGCTACGCGAAACGTTTTCCACAGCGTTATTTTGATGTGGGGATTGCCGAACAGCACGCAGTTACCTTCGCTGCCGGTCTTGCCTGCGAAGGGCTGAAACCGGTGGTGGCGATCTACTCCACTTTTCTGCAGCGGGCCTACGATCAGTTGATTCACGATGTGGCCCTGCAAAATCTGGATGTCACCCTGGCGGTGGATCGGGCCGGGCAGGTTGGTGCTGACGGGGCGACTCACGCGGGTTGTTTCGACCTGAGTTATGTGCGCAGTCTGCCGAATATGGTGATCATGGCGCCAGGCGATGAGCAGGAGTGTGATCGTCTGCTGCAAACCGGATATGAGTATCAGGGGCCCGCGATGATCCGCTACCCCAGAGGAGCCGGTCCGGGGGTTGAGGTCGCGGTCGGATCAGCGGCACTGGAGATTGGTAAGGGTGAGGTCAGGCGCAGCGGTAAGCAGGTGGCGCTGCTGGTGTTTGGCAGTCTGCTTGCCACCGCCCAGCAGGTTGCCGATCACCTCGATGCCACGCTGGTGAATATGCGATTTATCAAACCACTGGATGAAGCCCTGATTCGGCAGATGGCCGCCAGTCATGAGATTCTGGTTACCCTCGAGGAGAATGTGGTGCAAGGTGGTGCTGGCTCCGCGGTCAACGAGTTCCTCGCGGCCGAGGGTATCCAAGTCAATCTGATCAATCTGGGGCTGCCTGATCGCTACCTGGATCATGCCAGTCATCAGGAGCAGTTGGCGGAGGCCGGTTTGGATTATGCGGGCATCCTGTCGGCCATTGAAAGGGGCAGTCGTTCAACCAAGCTGCGCCTGGTCTGAGTTGCGATGTTGCAGATCACCCCAATCAAAGCCTTCGATGACAACTACATCTGGGCGATCAGAAATCCCGGCGCTGCAACAGCCGTTGCCGTTGATCCTGGTGATGAAACACCACTGCTCGACTGGCTGCAGGAAAATTCGCTGACGTTGAGTGCGGTACTCATCACCCATCATCACTATGATCATGTAGGTGGGGTTCCGGAGCTGCGGGAGGCGTTTCCCGATCTGAAGGTTTTCGGTCCCGCCAGGGAGTCGATCAAGGGGGTTACTGAACCTCTGCATGAGGGGGATCGGCCGCTGATACCGGGTCTGGATGCAGATTTCCAGGTACTTGAGGTACCCGGTCATACCGCCGGACATATTGCCTATCTGGGCGAGCAAGCGCTGTTTTGTGGTGATACGCTGTTCGCAGCAGGTTGTGGGCGGGTGTTTGATGGATCGATGGCGCAACTGGCGAACTCCCTGCGAAGGATTGCCGATTTACCGGCAGAGACCAGTATCTATTGCGCCCACGAATACACCCTCGACAATCTGGGCTTTGCCCGCTGGGTGGAGCCTCAAAGCGAGGCGGTCACGCTGCGTATAGAGACCGAACAGGCTAAACGGCAAAGCGGCGAGCCGACTCTACCCTCAACGCTGCAGATCGAGTTGGCGACCAATCCATTTCTGCGTACTCAGGTTCCATCCGTCGTGGCAGCAGCGGAAAAAGTTGCAGGAAAAACCTTGACCGACAACGCAGAAATTTTTAAGGTTATCCGTCAATGGAAGGATAGGGAATATGATTGAGGGGAGGGAGTCTCTTAGTCGGCTGTTCAATTAACCTTTCGGCAACACGGGTCATCCGCTTCTACCCAGTATGACCAGGGCTCGAGTCTTACAGTGAATGTGACACGAGTTTGTAAAGGAAAAATGTAACTCCAAGTCAGGGAAGACCAAATGGCAACTGCTCCACGAACAATCACCTCTGATCTCAAACGCCTGCCTCTGGTGACGTTTGCGCTGATCCTGATCAACCTTTTTATCTATTCGATTTGGTATCAACCAAGCGTTATCGGTTGCATCGATTGTGGTTTGTATACCGGTAAGTGGATCGGTCTGACACTGGTCAGCCATATGTTTGTCCACGCAGGATTACTCAATCTCATCAGCAATCTGCTGTTTTTGGCGTTACTTGGTTATATGACTGAAAGGTTGCTTGGGCGTCATCTGTTTCTTGCCCTCTATCTGGCATCCGGTTTGGTGGTCACTGTTCTGGCTCTGATGTTTGTACCAGAAACGCTGGTTCCTGGGTTTGGTACCTCTGGTGCGATCTCGGGTGTGCTGGGGCTTTCGGCAGTAATCTTCGGTCATCGACAGATTCCTCTGTTGAGGTTGTCCGGCCGTTACAGCGATGTGCGGTCTATGCCGGTGTTCGGCTTGTTGCCACTCTGGATAAGCATCGAGTTCATTCAGTTCATGGTCTACTCCAACAGTCAGATGAACTACCTTGTGCACATCCTTGGTCTGCTGATCGGTGCGGTGTTGGCGTTGGTGATCAAGAAAACCCACTGGGTTTCGAGCCTGAATCTGTTCAAAGAAACAGCCGCCGCCGGGAACATCGACGCTGAAATGGATCGGGCCGGAGTCTTTGTTGATGAGCAACAGTTCAGTGATGCCTTGAAGGTGCTCAGGCAGATCTATCGGGAGGAGTGTCGGGAGCTGAAGTTTTTGTCGCTCTACTATCAGTGTGGCCGGCATTTTCCACTACAAGAGGATGTGCACCGGGCTGCACGAACAATCTTCAGTCTGCCTGAGCGTGACAGCAAAACAGTCGAGCTGGTTTTTCAAACCTATCGAGACTATATCCGTTTAACGGAACCTGGGCCCAGGTTCAATGAATCGATGCTGTTTCACCTTGCTGATCTTTTTGTCGATCGCAAATGGAGTAGTGAGTTGGATAAGATCATGCTGCTGATGCGCAAGAGGCATGCTGCCTGTCTGTTCGACAGCAATCTGCCTTACCGATATGCCAGGTTGTTGGATGAGCAGGGTCGAACATCGGAAGGTCTCGATTACCTTAAGAACATCACCTGAGTGGAGGGTGCTATTGGCCGCAAAAGGGCGCCAATCACCGCTAATGCACGCGAACAACAAACCAGGATTTAAAGCCGAATGGTGATCTACTGAGTTGTTAGCGATTATTTGCGGTGATCGGCGTCCATTCGCGGTTATGAATTCTCGCTGTCTGCAAACCATAGAACTGACGAGGTGTAGGGTGGGGCCGTGCCCCACCAACCAGGCTAATCTTCCGGCACGCAGATTTTCTTCCCGCCAACCGCTTTCAGTGTTTGGTAAAACAGGTAGGTAACAACCAGAGTCAGCACCGAGAGCAGCAGCCATCCAATCACCGCAAATCCAGATAGGCCGGTGATTTCATGCATCATCAGGGTGGCAATGGTGATCGCCGCCAGTGGGAATGAGTAGGCCCACCAGGAGAGAAAGAACTGAAGTTTTGTAAAGCGAGGCGCCATACTGGTCAGCAGAAGGGTGAGGAACAGGCCGCTGTAGTAGAGCACATGGGCAAAGTTGTCCAATCCGCCATTGAGTTTCACATAGGAGATGAAACCGACCGCCGGTGGTGCAATCAGGATGAAGAAGGTGGGCATCAGTTTATCCGGCAGCGGGTTATGAAACAGAACCCGATAGATGATGATGGTCAGCAGTACCATCCAGAAGACAATGCCGATACTGAAAAAGAACCAGGAGATTTCAGTGTGTCCATGGGTGGTGCCGGCCACCGGTACCAGCACATTACCGACCACAGGAATAAACCAGGCGGGATTGATATGGTTGATCTCAAACTTGTCGTGATGAATCCAGATATTCATAACGTAGAGAGTAAAACCGAGATGCAGTGCGCTTCCGATCGACCAGAGCAGATAGGAGATCGACGGCAGTGTCTGTAGCAGGGTGGTCGACAACAGAATAAGACTGATCGATACCGCAGGAAAGAAGTTGAGTTTGACCGGGTGATGGAGTTCTTTCACCACCTGTTGCGGAAAACGTAACAGTTTCAGGCTATAGAGCCCGAACAACAGGATAAAGATCAGCACGGTGAAGGGAATCAGGGCCATATCGATACGGATCGGTAGTTGGAATACGCTTTGCGCTCTCTCCCAGGCGATACAGAGACCGGCCAAACCCATGACCATCGCAAAAAAGGAGATTGGGAAATGTGCGAGACGCGATGTTTCTTTCATGGATTCGATTCCGGGGTAGATCGGCATTAATTGTTGACTGAAATGGTAAGTTAGGAGGGTGGTCGGAACATTGAATATTCTCAAATTCCCTATGATCCATCCGTGTATGGGCAGGCTTGCGGGATAAAAAAAGCCGCCGTGCCGGGAGGCAGGGCGGCTCTCTGTTTGAGCGGTCTGAAATCAGACGTTACGGGCGTCCATCATGCGCTCAATGATCGGCTGCAGGATGATCTCCATCGCGAATCCCATCTTGCCGCCAGGCACAACGATGGAGTTGCGCCGAGACATGAAGGAACCGTCAATCATCGACAGCAGATGGGGGAAGTTGATATCGAACTTCTTCGTATCGCTGAAACGAATCACCACGAAGCTCTCATCCGGCGTCGGAATATCGCGCGCGATAAAGGGGTTCGAGGTATCCACAGTTGGTACCCGCTGGAAGTTGATGTCGGTACGGGAGAACTGGGGAGTAATGTGGTTGATGTAGTCTGGCATGCGTCGCATGATGGTATCGACGATCGCCTCTTCGCTGTAGCCACGCTCTGCGTTGTCACGGAAGATCTTCTGTATCCACTCCAGGTTGACGATCGGTACCACGCCGACACCCAGGTCGACATATTTGGCCACATCGGTGTCACCGTCGACCACCATGCCGTGCAGACCTTCATAGAACAGCAGGTCGGTACCTTGAGAGATCTCCTCCCAGGGTGTGAACTCACCGGGCTGCTGATCGCAGCCGAGACGGGCGTTATGTTCAGCAGCTTCTTCAGGGCTGTGGAGGTAGTAGCGCTTGTTGCCGCTGCCGGTCTCTCCGTAGGTTTTGAAGAGTTCGGAGATCTTGTCGAAATGGTTAGCTTCCGGGCCGAAATGGCTCATGCCTTGTGCCATTTTCTCACGCATTTCCACACGGGTATAGCGATGAAAGCTGTCGCCTTCTACGACTGCAGGTTTGATGCCGTCACGATAGAAGATGTGCTCGAAGGCACGTTTAACAGTTGTGGTGCCAGCGCCTGATGAGCCGGTTACGGCCACCACTGGATGCTTCTTTGACATGTGCTTCTCCCTAATCTGATCATTGTAATGGTAATGTCCGGTGGCCCCTCTTGGGGGTGGTTTTTCTCTATCCGGACCGGATTTCGTTAAAAAAATGGTTGCCAACTATAACACGGCATTTCCCCAATACCAGCGATTTGCAGGCACAGTTTAACCCGCTAGCCTGACCACCCACACTGCAACATGCAGCATTCGGGGAGGCAAAAATATGATGCTGCGACGCAATATCCGAGCCGCTTTGGGAGCATCTGTCCAGCGATAAAAATGGTTGGTAATGAGATCTCTTGATTTTGATAATTTAACCGCAAATAGACGCAATTGACCGCAAATATATGCAAATTAGATCATTTTGACTTCGCTAAGCCATTCGCTTGATTAGCTTTTTTTGCCATCGCGCTTGCGGGATGAACTGGATGCATTGAAAGCGCTCTGGTCAGCATCGGCCTGCTCGAAGCAGTTTTTTGAATTAGCGTTTTTGCGCGGTGATTCGCGTCCATTCGCGACTCTCCATTCCACAAATGTCCAGGGAAAGGGCTGTTGAATCACCGCTGCACCAGGCAATCCCGGCAAGCAGTCAAGTGAATATGTCACATCGGGAGGATGCGTCTTTTCATCGCTGGGAATCGCTTTCGTACGGCATGCTGTCTGGGCAGGCTCGCATCAATGGCTTCAGGACAAGCTAATGGAAAAAAATAGAATCATTCCGGAGAAGGGAGAGGCGGGAGAAGACGAACTGATCCTTGCCAGAAGTGTGCTGTTGGACAATATGTTTTCCGGCAAGGTACCGCCGGAGGATATATTGCGTTGTGTGCGCCGCTATTCAGAGGTGACTCATTGGGAAGAGGTGTTGTGTGCGGCAATCTATCCCAAAGCCGAAAAGCTCATTGCCATTGTCAGCCGACACCAACCTGAAGGCTACAGCGGCATTCTCAGACGCCACGGCTCGGTTCAGTATGTCCGGTTTTTTATCGACTGGGGTGATCAATCGGGATTTCAGGCTTTGGGTTTGAGTCATTTCAAGGTCTGTGATGCCGCATCGGATGAACCCGAAGATCGGTTTCCGGTCTGTCATCTGGTCTCACTCGGTTTCAATGCCGACCGTTATTGGGAGTCGTTGATGCAGGGTTATCGACCGGTGGTGCGGGCGGTGCTTTCGTGGAACCAGGTGCCGGAACTGGATCCGGAGTTCGTGCCGGTTTTCGGTAATCGTATCGACTCCCAGATTCGTGTCGATTCAGAGAAAGAGCTGCTGTTGCATTTCAAGATGCCGATCAGCGGTAGCCACCAGCAGGGGGATGGACGTCCTCCCTGTGTGATGAGCGTGAATTAGCTTTGGCTGAGTCTTAGCGGATACAGCATCTGAGATGCGCCGCAAATGGACGCAAGTCGCCGCAAAAACTCGCCAACAACTGAGCAGATCCTGAAGATTCAGTGCTTACTCAGAGTGCATCTGGTGGGACATGGTCCCACCCTAAGATTGATTTCAGGGTGTAGGGTGGGGCGATGCCCCACCAATGCTCGTTATAAAGATACGCAGTACCAATAAACTCCCCCGTCATTCTATCGGCAGTAGCAGATAACTCCTGACTGACAAGTGAATATGTCACACAGCTACAGTGTGCCATTCGATAACTTCCCAGCCCTGGGATTTGAAATCATATAGTCATACCAGACGGGAACGGCGCCGCAGGAGCAGATAATGATTCGTTTCAATGGATAAGAGGTCTGGTTAAGCCTGGTGAATCGGCTGAGTTGAGTAGGGAAGCTCAAATCTATAAACAGACGGGGAGAGGAAGATGAATGTTCAGACTGATCGCGACATGTTCGTAAGTCAAGATGGACCGGGTTACGGATTCAATCAAATCGACACCACAGACTCACTGGGTGCTATCAATGCATCCGGTTCGATGACCGGTAACTACCTGTTCAGTCAAAGTGTGTTGACCAGCAAAGCGGGCGTTGAAAGTCTCGGTAAACGGCAATTCGATCTTGTTCTTGGTGGATTGATCCTGTTACTGGCAAGTCCGGTGATTTTGCTCACTGGCGCACTGATCTGGTTGAGCTCCATGGGCCGTGATCCGGTGTTCTACCGTCAGCTCAGGGTGGGTCTGAAAGGTCGGGAGTTTTATGTCTGGAAGTTTCGCAGTATGCGTACCGATGCCGAGCGTAATGGTGCACAGATGGCGGCGAAGAACGACAGCCGTGTAACCCGAATCGGTCGATTCATTCGTAAGACCCGCATCGATGAACTGCCACAGTTGTGGAATGTTTTTATTGGTGACATGAGCCTGGTGGGCCCCCGTCCGGAACGCCCGGAGTTCGTCTACAAGTTTCAGCGCAAGATTCGTGGATACGCCCTGAGACATCAGGTAAAACCGGGAATCACCGGTTGGGCGCAGGTCAAGTATCCCTATGGGGAGACAGTGGAAGATGCTGCGCACAAACTCTACTACGACCTGACCTATGTGCGTAAAAACAGCGTGCTGTTCGACCTGATGGTGCTGTTGCGGACCATACCGGTAATCCTGACCGGGCATGGGGCGAGATAATTCGTACTGATTATAATCCGCAAATGAACGCGAATGAACGCAAATAGTATTCGCGAATAGGTATGTTCATCGGGTTACAGGGCAGGGGGGTGCCACTCCCTGCTTTGTGTCCGTTTCAAATCGCAAACCGGTTTCTGGCTTTGCTTTGCCGGGTGTCACTATTGCACATTCTGGTCGGCATAAATCCACAACAGATTTCTGCTGTTTCTACAAGAATTAAAAGAAAAGGAACCGGTGTTACCAAAGTTGAAAACGACAATCTGATTTTCACTCATTCCGGTAAATAGCAGAATTCAAAAGCCAGGGAAGGATAATAAGAACAAGCCGTTTAGCAGTTGTTGATAACAATCGTACTCCAGAGGAGATTGCAAAATGTTTCTTCCAACTGATCAAGCCCTGGCAATCGATATTCGCAGCAGTGCAGAGGTCATGTTGTATGGCTTGGCTGAAGATGCGGACGCCCACATTCCCTACTATGGCGGGCCGATTGATGAGTGGAATGTGTTTCAGCAAAGCTTTCTCACCCATGGCAATACCAGCTTTATCAACAGTGTGTTTGATCTGATACGAGATTATGGGCTCTATCGGGATAGCTCAATTGTTTTGATAACCAAGTCGAACCGTAAAGGGGTAAGAGCGGCCAGTCTACTTCAAGTTGCCGGGTACAGGAACATACGCGTTGTTCATAGATTGGGTAATACCGATAGCTTGATAGAGGCTACGCGTAAAAAGCAAGTAGGAAAAGATGAAAAAGAAGGATTTATGGAGGAAGGGTCTTTCCCAGTTACTCCGAATGTAACTCTGCAATAGTTTATATGTCTCCGGGAAGCAGTTAGCTATATTGATGTTTCTGATTTCTTATAATTTGATCATGCTACGATTTGGGGTTCGATAATCGGGATAAGTTTTAAATTGGGGTTTTCTAAGTTCTCTTTAACTGGGTAACTGACGTGCTCTTGGAATGCATGCATTAGTTTGTGGCCAAAGTTAATTGGCCACATTAATGAGTGATTATTGTCTCATAATATCTAATAGCAATATGTATTAAGAGCTATTGAGGTTAGTGCATCAGTAAGAGTATGTGTACCTTCCTTGGTATGGTTAGTGATCAAGTGTTTAGCCTTAGAAGCCTAAATCGTAAGGAGGATCACAGAATTTGTAGACAGCTGACCCAATTCTTACCTTCACGCAAACTGAACCTTCAACGACTTTTACGTTGAATGTCTTCTCATAAAGTACTTTATTGTCTTTATCAGAAAATACATTCTCTTCACACATTGGTACAGATGCATTCCTTTTCTTCGCTTTTTCATCCATAACACAAATGGGCTCAATTCGTTTGCCGTCATTTGTAGATATGACTGTTGTCTCAAAGCCTTTGTTCAGAGTTATGGCTACTTGGGCATTATCCTGCTTCAATATTTTTGAAGTTTTGTAATGGGAGGGTGCGCAGCCCGAGATAAATATTGAAAATAGCGTTAAAGCTATTGTGTAACTTAGTATTTTCTTCATGCTTTCTCCTTGGGGGTTGTGGTCTGTGACGCTATAAGTTTAGTGTTATTCAAATCTACAAGTAACCGGTAGTGCTAAAACCATACATGTGCTCGTACAATTGCGTAACGCTCAGGGTAGTTGCTTGATGTGACAGGTGTGCCTGTGCCTGGATCGATGCTCTGGTAATTGAATTCACGATCGAACACGTTATGTATATCAAGTGCTAATATCCCCGTTCTTTTTGGGAACTTCATTCCTAGAGAGATGTTGCCAAGCCAGAAACGATCGCTTGAAGATGTCAGTCCTCCAGTTTCTAATGTGTCATTGATCTCTTGAGATATGTGTACTGCCTCCAATTCGGCAAACAGCCCAATTGAGGTGGAGTGTTTTATGCTCAAAGAGAGTGTTTGGGTGTTCATTTCAACAGGTTGGTCAATGATAACTTCGCCATCTATGTACTCACTTTCAAAATCATCAAAGAAATAACGACCGCTCATGATGGTGTTGTTTGAAAGACTCCAGTTGATATAGGCAGAATGATTTTCTTCTTCTTGGTCTTGGACTGGGAGTGTATCGGCAGTGAGAAAGCTTGTTAGCGTTCGGCGAGTAAACTCCACACCGCCATATAGATTATTCAGTAAAACACTATCAAGTGCGATGCCGTAGCGCCATGCATCGGATCCAAAAGAGTCGTCAAATACTTGGTTAAATCCAGCAACTTGAGTTGGACTAAGAGATTGATTTATGAAATTAGCTCGTAAAGTTCTGAAGGCAGCTATGCGTAACGTGGAGTTGTCTGTGATGTCCCAAATGGCGCCAAGCTTTGGGTTGATTTGGCTTTCATCTATCTGAATGTTGTCTTCGGCTTGAGCATATTCCGCACCGATTACACCTGTAATTGTTGACCAAGGAATATGTATGTAGATATATCCATTGCTGCCTTCTTTATCTTCCATTTCAGTTTGAGTTATCAATCCAAAAGGCGTGGGGATATTTGTTGTGATTATTGAATCTTCATCAGCAATGGTGAAGCCTGATACCACTTTAAAGAGATTGCCCTGATAAATATATTGACCTTCGTATTGAGAGTTCTCTCTGTCACCGTCCACGACTAGAGAGCCGATCGCTGTACCATCTAAAAGGTCCTCCTGAATTGCGTTAATCAGAAAGGTGTTTTGATTGCTGGGGGAATAATTAGCACTCAGTCTGTAGGTATCAGAATCTATAGCTCTGTTAGAAGATCTAGAAAATACATCAGAATCGAATCTTTGAGCTAAATCGCCAAAATCACCTTCTCGTTTCCTGATTTCTCCTTGGACGCTTAGTTCAGGGGTAATACGGTACTGCCCAAACAAATTACTAATAGTTTGGTCACTGTCATTGTTTATGCGGAAACCGTCCGAACTTTCTCGATAGTGACCGGCACTAAGCATGCCCCTATTGGTAAAACCGCCGAGTACAATTTCACTACCACGGGTATTGTTTCCACCAGTCACCCCACTTAATAGCACTGAAAACCCCTTGCGATTGAACATAGGGTTGTATTCATTGAATCCTGCAACAGATGGCCCGCTGCCACTGAATGCGTGTAAATCGGGTACACTCGAACTTGGGCTTACTGGTAGCGTGATCTCTGGCTGTAATAGTTGGGCTTGCAGGAGCTCACTGACCTGCGCTTTTTCATGACGTACCAGCCCAGAGTAGGCCTCAGATAGAAATAAATGGGCTGAAGCGTTTCCAGGATCATTGATCAGAGATCGTGAGCTCTCTTTTCGAGCAACACCATCAGCTCCAAGATTTGTAAAAATTCGAGCCTGACTGATATTTCGCGAAGCCTGATCATCATCCAGTAGTAAACGAGAGCGATAGATAGCACGGTTGTCGTTCAGATCAATGGCATGTTGGATGTCTGTCAGGGCTTCTACAGGGCGATTTTCACTCTGCTTAAGAATCGCATCATAGAACCAGGCTGTCGGGTCAAGTGGATCGCGTTGTTTGGCGAGTTTAAACTGCTTTCCTGCCTCATCATTGCGCTTCTCTTCGTAGTAAGCCTTGCCCAGATAGCTGCGCAACAGGGCATTACCCGGATCGAGATGGACCGCTGTCTCCAATAGTTGCCGGCCTTCGGCAAGGTCGCCTTCGCGGATCGTCACCAGTCCAAGGCCAAGTCTCGGCATGGGGGATGCCTGATCGAGTGAGGTGGCCTGTTGGAAAGCCTGCCGGGCATCCTCCAGGTCAAGCTGTATCAAGTGGGAAAAGCCCAGAGTGGTCTGGCTCAGGGCGATTTGTGGATTGATTTCCACGGCCTTCTGCGCTGCTGCAGTCGCCTCATCCATCTGACGGAACATCAGGTGAAGTTGTGATAAACGGGACCAGGCGAGTGCATTGTCTGGGGCCTGTCGGGTGGCCTCGGTTGCCGCTTCAAGGGCTTTATCCAGTTCGAAGCGGGACTGTCTGGCATAGGAGAGTGCCAGCAGTGCCGTGGTCGATTCAGGGGAGGCAGCGACAGCCTGTTGTGCCGAGCTGAGTGCTGCGTCCTGTTGGTTCTGGATGGTGGCGACGATCGATTTCAGGGCCAGGGCAGAGGCACTCTGTGGATTGTCAGCCAGTAACTGCTGTATGTCCCGGGTGGCGGCTTCAATTCGGCCAACCGCCAGATTGAGGGCTGCTCGGAAGCTCAGAGTGTCCGCATCCTTTTCACTGGCTGATCTCTCCAGCCGTTCGAAGGCTTCCGAGTGCTTACCCTGACGATAGGCCTGGTAGGATCGGTTGATCGAATCATTGACCGAGGATCCCTGGTGGGTGAAATCGATGATCGCCGGATAGTAGAGCGCCCACTGTACCGCATCCAATGGATTGACCATCTGACTGATCACTGGGGCATTGCCCTGGCTTGTCTCTGCCATCTCGCCACTGCTGAGCAGGGCTTCCCCCTGGCTGTTATGCGCTCGCACTTTGCCTTCTGCAACGCTGATCAGTGTTGTGTTGTCGGTGACCTCTACGGTGAATTCAGTGCCTTCAATCGAGGCATTCACGTAAGGTGTATTGACCTGCGCTGGGCGGGTAATGCGACTGATGAAGTGGGCGATACCCTTGATGATCTCCAGCCAGCTGGTCTGTTGGTCTGCCGGCGGGGCAAAACGGATGTTGCTCTGTTCACTCAAGCGGAGAAATGTTTCGTTGTTGAGTTGCAAGCCGACTCGGCTGTTATCTTTAACCCGCAACTGGTCTCCCGGGCAGAAACTGGAATCCCGGCTGACCGAACTCCATGAGTCAGCCCCGGATCTGCGGACTTCCGCCTCACCCTGCAGCGAAACCATGCGGGCGACCACTGGCTGGCAATCATCGGCGTGGAGAGTGGTGCTGGCGCTCAGGCTGAGCAGCCAAAAGATGAACAGATGTTTGAATGTAGTTGTTATTGTGTATCGTGTAACCATGCTCCATTATCCCGATGGTTGTGACAACGTCCCTGTTCGTCCTTTTTTATAAACAATGATTTACATTTTAGGCGTTTTATTCACGAAGTCGAATGTAGCACCATACATTTCCTTATTCCATACAGTGGTATTGATCAAACTTTCGATGGAAAAGATGAGAATGATTAGTATTTGCTCTTTTCAGCGCTTCTCCGTTCAGCAAACTGGTTGATGTAGTAATTTGTTGGGCCGTCCGAAGGGAAATCCTTAGAGATCGATTGGAATTTCCTGTGGGCCGCTGAGCGCTCGCCCATTTGCCACAATAGCAGCGCTTCTGCAAAAGCCTGGTGCAGGCTGAGCATCGTGGCGTCGACAGCGTCTGATTTGGCGCCAATCTCAAAGATCTTGATCGGCTTCTCCTTGCCTGAGACAGTAAACAGACCCAGCTCCCGGGTCTGGATGCCCTTCAGGTGTTTGACGAAGTCCTCCGAGGCGAGAATCCGGGTGCCCAGGAGTTTGTTGAGATTCTCGATGCGGGAAGTGGTGTTGACCATGTCTCCCACTGCGCGGTATTCGAAATGGTCGATAGCGCCCACATGACTCATCACCAGTTCACCTGCATGCAGGCCGATGCGGGTGAAGAGTTTGGGTTCAAGGTCGGAGTGCTCGATCGCCGTTCCGATCTTCAAGGCCGCATCACAGGCCAGCTGTTCCAGATTGTGATTGATCTCGGTCGCCGGCCAGATGGCGAGCATTGCGTCGCCGACCACATCCGAAACGATACCTCTGTTTTCCCGTACCGGTGTAAAGAGGATTTTGAAGTAGCGGTTCAGGTACTCCTGCAGCGCTTTCGGCTGCATCTTTTCCGCCATTGCTGTGTAGTTCTGTGCATCAGAGGAGAGACATACCCCGTAGGCTGATTCGATCAGGCCGGCTGGCTGTCTGTTATCCCGAGCCAGTTTCTCTATCACATCACCCGGCAGATAGTAACCAAACAGACGACGCAGATGTTCGCGGCTGGTGCGCATCTGTTGATAGTGCCAGATCTGACTGTAGATCAGGGCCGCCGGAAGTTGAATGACAAGCGGGATGAACCAGGGCAGCCACAGATTGAAGTGGTTGAACAGCAGATGGACAGAGCCGAAATAACCACTGCCTACCACCAAGCCCACGATAATTCCGTTCACTCCCGGGTTGTAGCGAAACAGCAGACTGATTGCCACGCCAAAGGCGAACAGCAACAGCGCGAGCCAGACTGCATGGGTACGATTCAGGGTCTCCTGGTGGAGCAGATTGGCGTAGGCCGTAGCCGCAAGTTCCACGCCACTGATATCCAGGCCATTCGATTGGGAAAAGACGGTGTAGAAGCCGTCTTTCTGTTTCGGTTGATAGTCCCCCGCATAACCGATGAAGAGGGTCTTGCCCCGCAGATGATTCAATGAGTCAGCCGGTGATGCGAGAATCTCCTGAAAGGTGTGGGTTTTGATGCTGCCTGGTGGCCCATAGAAGTTGAGGTGGGGGTAGGCCGGGGCGTCAAACAGATCCATCAGAGATTGCATCTGCTGATAACGGAGATTCGACATCCTCAGCTTATGCTGCTCCTCCAGTTGGATTTTCATGTGATCGATCAGGGTGGGATGGTTGCGAATGAACAGCGCGGTCTCATGCAGGTCTGTCAGGTTTGGCGCTTGCAGCGGTGGGTTCTGTAGATCAAGGGATTCAAGCAACAGCTGTTTCAGTTTGTTGCCTGCGGGGTCGGCGGCATGCAGCAGTGCCGCAGCCGGCAGGGAAAGCAGCTGCTGGTTGCCGCTGAAGGTCCAGAAGCGGCTGACCTTGACCGGTACCTTCGGTAGTACGAAGGGTGCGAGTTCGAGTGCCGCATCGGCCAGCATGGCGGCGGGGGGAATCAGTCGTTCGACGATGTGGGTGCCATTGCTGTTCTTGATCTGTTGTTGTTGCTGATAGGAGACCAACAGAACATTACCGCTTTGGCGTATGGATTCAGCAAACTGACTGTCCGATTCGGTTGCCCTGGCCTTTTTGAAAAAGATATCGAAAACGATCAATCTGACATCGGCCTGATTGAGTTGTTTGATCAGATCCGCATGCAGGCTGCGCGGCCAATCCGGGATCTCTTCACCCAGCCCGAGTTGGGCTGCGGTTTCTCCATTGATCGAGATGATCTCAATCGATTCAGGTGCCGCTCTTTGGCCGCGTAACTTGAACAGCAGGCCCAGACCGGAATCTTCCTCCCAGGCAGCACCGATTGGCATCAGGCCGATAAGCGCGCCCAGAATACCGATCGAGATACCCAGTAGTAGTGCCGATCTAAACTGATGTTTTTCCACAACGACCCTGTTGGTTTTTCAAGCAGTCGAACAAGTATCCTGTTATCAGCCTCAGCGAGGCTAAAAACACCTCAGAAGCCCAGAAAGCAAATTGTCCGGCGAGCCGATTCAGAGTGAGATTTGGTTCACCACAACTCAATACGGTTGAACTTGCCACTGTCGAAGTCACTATTTTCTGTTAAAGTTTTACCAGGGTCATCCATTTGGATTCGTCTTAACAGACCTTGACCTGGTTAGTATGTGTATTCAGGGTGTTTGATCCACAGTGTACAACATGGGGGCGTGAAGGGAGAGTGGTGCGTCATTCCAGGCAATGTGGCAAGCGGCGGGGGATGATATGGAGAGTGGTCCCTGCAGATAACATTTACCCACAGACGATATTAATAAAGCCATGATAGAAAACGTCTCCATTTTTACCGGTATGGACCCAAGCGATCTCGCGCTGATCGAACAGCGTATGGTCAGAAGGAGCTATCCACGAAACACCATCATCCTCTCGGAAGGGGATAACAGCGACTCTCTGTATGTCATCCTGAGTGGCAAGGTGAAGGTCTACCTGAACGATGAAAATGGCAAAGAGGCCATCATCAACTATCAGGAGGAGGGTGAGTATTTCGGTGAGCTCTCACTGATCGATGACTACAAGAGATCCGCCTCGATCATGACCACTGTCAAGACCACTGTGGCGATCATGTCCAAACAGGCCTTCCATCAGGTTTTGCAGGCCAATCCGAATATCAGTATCCATCTGCTGAAAGATATGGTTCAACGGGTCAGAACACTTACCGATGAGGTCAAGAGTCTTGCTCTGTCGGACGTCTACGGACGACTGAGTAAAACTCTGTTGAGTCTGGCTGAAGAGAAGGATGGGCAGTTGGTCATCGAAGGGCACGTCACCCAGCAGGAGTTGGCCAATCGCATTGGTGCATCCCGTGAGATGGTCTGCCGAATCTTCAAGGATCTTGTCAAAGGGGGCTATATCACCTCCAACACCAATCAGTATGTGATCAATAAGCAGTTGCCGGCCCGCTACTGATCCCTTACATCGATTGCTCCAATGAGTCTGCTTGGTAATCACTCTGGGTGGCGTGTAATCGGAGAATCCTTTCGCTGTGACTGACTACCTGCGCGCCCCCTTAGCTTCCAAAGATCTGCCGGCAGGTATCCCGTTCATCATCGGTAACGAAGCGGCTGAGCGCTTCAGCTTCTACGGCATGCGTGCGGTTCTGGTGGTGTTCATGACCCAGTATCTGGTCGACAGCAGCGGTGCCGCCAATCCGATGAACGAGGAGGAGGCCAAGGGCTGGTTTCATCTGTTTGTATCGGCGGTCTATCTTACGCCCCTGTTTGGTGCATTGATCTCCGATGGTCTGCTGGGCAAGTACCGAACCATTATTCTGCTCTCCCTGGTCTACTGTGTGGGTCACTTTGCCCTGGCGCTCGATCACACCCGTTTGGGATTGCTGCTGGGGTTGGGCTTGATCGCAATGGGTTCCGGTGGCATCAAACCCTGTGTCTCAGCTCACCTCGGGGATCAGTTCGGTCGCAGCAATGCCCATCTGTTGCCGCGTAGTTTCGGATGGTTCTACTTTGCCATCAATCTCGGGGCCTTCGCCTCGACCCTGGCCACTCCCTGGCTGCTGTCCCAGGCCGGGCCTGATTGGGCGTTCGGCGTGCCGGGAATTCTGATGGTCATTGCGACCATTATCTTCTGGTCCGGTCGCCGCAGGTTCGTTCATATACCCCCTGCCGGTCTCGGCTTTGTGCGGGAGGTCTTCAGCCCTCATGGCTTGTCGGTGCTGTTGCGGCTTTTTGGCCTCTATCTGTTTGTCGCGGTATTCTGGTCGCTGTTCGATCAGACCGGCTCCGCCTGGGTGCTACAGGCCAAAAGCATGGATTTGCAACTGTTTGGGTTCGAGGTTCTGCCGGCCCAGATCCAAGCCGCCAATCCGCTGTTGGTGATGTTGCTGGTGCCCACTTTCAGTTACCTGATCTATCCGGCGATACAGCGAAGATGGCGCTTGACTCCGCTGCGAAAAATCGGTTTCGGTATGCTGCTCGCTTCGCTGGCCTTCGCCATCTCTGCCTGGATTCAGTATCAAATCGATGCCGGCCATACCCCATCCATTAGCTGGCAGCTGCTCGCCTATCTGGTGTTGACCAGTGGTGAGGTGATGGTCTCCATCACCTGTCTGGAGTTTTCCTATACCCAGGCGCCGGTCCGTATGAAATCCTTTGTCATGGCCTTTTTCATGATGTCGATTGCGATCGGTAATCTCTTCACCAGTATCGTCAACTTCGCCATTGAGGGTACCTCGCTGCTGCAGGGTGTGGACTACTACCTCTTTTTCATGCTGCTGATGCTCTTTACTACTGTGTTGTACGCACTCCTATCCCGCTACTATCGAGAGCGCACCCATCTGCAGCAAGAGCTGAACCAATCCGACTGAACTGACCCCGCTGGAAAAAAGTCGCAGCTGAGATGTGAATATTTCACAGCCATAAAAATCCCCATTCCCTATCCTTAAAGCATGAACTTTCAGTTGCTTGAACCAGTCGGGGAGAGAAAGGCATGTGGCACAAAACACTCATCATCACCATCGGTTTAATGATCAGTTTTTTCTCCGCCCCCCTATGCCTGGACCGGTTCCAGATCTCTCACGAATCTCCACTGCAGATCCTGCTCTCGTTTGTGGAGACTGAACAGACTAACGGGTCAGAGCTGGGAGGGAAACGGAACTCTTGAATGGTTAACCTGCAGTCAGGACGACTGCACTGCAACGGATGCTGAACCAAACGATTTCTCTACTGCTCGACCTCTCATTTGGGTAGCACTCTCTGTCTTCGGCCGAGAGTGTTTTTTTTTGCCTGAATCCACGCCTGCATAAAACCTTGTTTGGAGAATAGCCGCCAATGAACGGGAATCACCGCAAATAATCGCAAAGAAGAAGTCATCTCAAGATAACTGTTTGCGGTATTTTGCGGTGATTCGCGTCCATTAGCGGTCAACTGACAACGGCTCGCATACACTGACAGCGGTCCGTGCGATGAGATCAAGTTCAGTCGGGAAACAGAATGCCCGGATTGAGAATCTGATGAGGATCGAACTGCTGTTTGATGCTGCGCATCAGTTTCAGCTCCACAGGATCGAGTTCCTGGTCGACAAACTGGCGTTTGACCACACCGATGCCGTGCTCGCCGGAGAGTGTGCCACCCAATCCCAGTACCAGTTCGAACAGCGCATTCAGACACCGCTCACCGGCGGCGAGTTGCTTCGGGTCGTCCGGGTCGAGCAGCAGGTTTACATGGATGTTGCCGTTGCCGGCATGGCCGAAATTGACGATGGTGATCCCTGTCTCCCTGGAGAGGTTCTCCAGAGTCTCGATCAACTCGGGGATGCGTGAGACCGGCACCACCACATCCTCATTGATTTTTTTCGGTGCAATATTGCGCAGTGCCGGCGAGAGGGCCTTGCGGGTCTTCCACAGTTTGGCCACTTCCTCCTGGGTCTCTGCGGTATGGATGTCGATCAGACCCTCAACGCTGGCGGCCTGGGCGACCGCAGTCACTTCATCGGCGATGCAGTGTTCAGCGCCATCCACTTCGATCATCAGCAGTGCGCCAACCGATGAATCGAGGGCCAGGTCGGAGAACTCCCTGACCATCTCCAGCGCCGATTTATCCATGAACTCAAGCGCGCAGGGGATGACCGGTTGTCCCATGATGGCGGAGACCGCCTTGGCCGCCGCATGGATATCGCAATAGGTGGCCTGCAGGGTTCTTTTGGTCTGCGCCAAGGGTGTCAGTTTAAGGCGTGCTTCGGTGATGATCGCCAGGGTGCCTTCCGATCCGATAATCAGTCTTGTCAGATCGTAACCCACCACACCCTTGGTCGTATTGACACCGGTGTAGAAGGTTTCACCGCTGCCGGTGACCCCTTTCAGGCCAAGGGTACTCTCTCTTGGGGTGCCATATTTCACGGCCCTTGGGCCGGCTGAGTTGTAGGCGAGATTGCCACCAATGGTGCAGACGGCGGCACTGGTCGGGTCCGGTGGCCAGAAGAAGCCCTGCGCTTGCAGTGCGGTCTGCAGCTCCTTGTTGGTAACCCCCGGTTCGACCCTGGCCAGACGGTTTTCCCGGTCGATCTCCAGGATCCGGTTCATGCGTTCCAGTGAGAGAACGATGCCGCCCCGCTGTGGCACCGTGGCGCCGGTTGTGCCGGTACCCTTGCCCCGGGTTACCAGCGGGATGCGGTGCTGATGGCAGAGCTTGACGATGCCGGCAACCTGATCGTGCTCCCGGGCAAATACCACGGCTGCCGGTGTGGCCTGCAAACGACTGTTGTCATAGCCGTAGGGTAGACAGTCCCCTGGATCGGTAAAGAGATTCTCCTTACCGACGATCCTGGCGAGCTGGCTGATCAGCTCGGCTGAGAGTTTATCGCTCAACTCAGATGTACTCGAAGACCCGCACAACCCGTCGAACACCACTGATATGACGCACTACCTCGGTTACCGCATCACCCTCCTGCTTGGTGATCAGGCCAAGCAGAAACACGGTTCCCCGTTCGGTGACCACTTTGACTCTGAGTGGATCGAAACCGGGTATGTCGATGCTTGAGAGTTTCAGCTTGACCTCGGAGGTCAGAGCGACGTCACGGCTATCCTCACCAATCGAGGAGGTGCTGCCGATCTCGATCTCATTGACCACCCGGCGCACCCGGTCCACACCGGTTACCAGTTGCTCGGCCTTGCGGCGCAGATTTTCATTGCTCGCCTGTCCGGTGAGCAGCACCACCATGTTGTAACTGGTGACGGAGATATTGGTCTGTTCTTTGATCATTGGATCTTTCTTCAACACATCGTAGGACTTGAGCTCGATGCTCTGGTCCTCGACGATCACTCCGGTCGTCCGTCTGTCATGGATGATGGTGGCCGTGGCCGCTGCACCGCCGACAATGGCTGCGGCACATCCCTGCAGGGTGAGTGCAGCGAGGATGACGTAGAGTGTGGTTGGGAATTTTATCTGCATGAGCTTCCTCTTAAGGTTATCTGTCTTAGGGCCTGGTAACACTAATCCAATCGGCCCTGCTGGGGCTATTTTTTCGTCCAGCAAGGCAGAATGAGCGACGTGTAGTTGTTCTACATGAGCGAATGATAACGCCGCTGGGCGGAAAAATAGCCCCAGCCCTCCGGGTTGCGCCTGAAAAAGCGCCACTCGGCGTTGCTCGTCGTTCATTTGGAATCACCAAACCTCTCTCCTCGCGCCTTGATTGGCGCTTTTTCATGCACAACAGGGCCAATTGGATTCGTGTTAACAGGCCCTAATTGCCCGTATTTTGCTCGTTAGGTCGGATTGAGAACTGATCGGCGACACCATCAACCGCCAAGCAGCTGCTGATCCACCAGGTCACACAAACAGTGAATGATCAAAAGATGCACCTCCTGTATGCGGGCGGTGACACTCGATGGAACGCGAATTTCGACATCCCCCGGAGCGAGTAGTTTCGCCAGCTCCCCACCATCTTTGCCGGTCAGGGCAACCACCGCCATCTCCCGTTCGTGAGCCGATTGTACCGCATGATTCACATTACTCGAATTGCCGCTGGTGGAGATTGCCAGCAACAGGTCGTTGGGCTGACCCAGGGCTTCGACCTGGCGGGAGAAGATCAATGAAAAATCGTAGTCGTTGCTGATCGAGGTGACGGTGGAGCTGTCGGTTGTCAGGGCAATGGCGGGCAGGCCGGGGCGCTCCCGCTCGTAACGGTTGAGCATCTCCGATGAGAAGTGTTGCGCATCGCCTGCCGAACCCCCATTGCCACAGCTCAGGATCTTGTTGCCTTCGAGCAGACGGTCGAATACCAATCTGGCGGCATCGGCAATCGGTTGGGTTAACAGGGGCAGAGCTTCGATCTTGGTCTGAATGCTCTGGTTGAAGAGTGTCTGGATGCGCTCTTGGTCTAGCATCTGTCTATTAGGCCTGGTGTTGGATCTGATGCGGATTCGCTGGCAAGTGTCTCATAAATTCCTCAGTCCGGCATCATTCAATTCCGTGTATGTCAGAAGAAGAATCGGTCCGTAAATGAACGCTAATGAATGCAAATGATTTGTTAATTGTCGGGTAATTCTGGGTGACTCCATTCAGCCTTGTCACCATAGCAAGCCCTGATATTGCCACATGTAGCTCTCAAACTATATTTATCGAAAAGAAACAGACTATTTGCGTTTTTCGCGTTCATTTGCGGACTAAATTCTTAATAGAACAACCGGCCAGGCGGCAACAGTACTCCCTAACTCTGAATGGCATCCTTGATCCAGGTGGTCCGTTTGTTCGCGGAACCGTTTATTGCCACCACATCGAACCGGCAGGCCTGGTCGATCTGGTTCTTTTGCAGGTAGAGATTGGCGGCGGCCAACAGCTTACGTTGTTTGCTTGGCGTGATGCTCTCCAAGGCTGAACCGTAGTCATCGGATTGACGATAGCGCACCTCAACGAATACCAGGGTGTGCTTTTCACGCATGATCAGATCGATCTCTCCCACTTTACAGCGAAAGTTACGGGTGACCAGTTTCAGCCCACGACGACTCAGGTAGTCAACAGCCAGCTGCTCTGCGGCTTCTCCCTGCTGCAGATGGTCGGCTTTCATGGTCGGCTGGCGGGCTCGGAGAGATCGTGATCCGACACCGGTGGCAGACCCGATTCGATTGCTTCGGGGCGATCTGCTTCCTGGTCGAAATCCAGCTCATCGATGCTGTTGATGTCATCCAGGGATTGGCTGTTGTGCGGCATCTCGATGCGTGGTGCATAACCGATGATACTTGCCTTGCCTTTCTCCATATCGGCCCAGGCCAATAAACGGTGCATGCGGTTCTGCGCATCCAGATAGATGGTGCCGCTCTTGCCGTTGTAGAGTCTGCCCGGCTGCTGCTGCATGGCCTGTAGCTGTGAGAGCAGATTGTAGCTGTCGATCCCCATGGCATAGAGTCTCGCATAGCGACCTTTCACCCCGGGCATGAACCGCTCGAGGCTTTTGCGCGAAAGAGCACCACCATGATTGTCTTCAAGCAGCCAGGGGGTGTCGACAAAACTGATCTTGCCCAGATCCCGGTCCAGCTCGGCCTGTTCGATCCCCGAGTAGATGTGGGAAGTGGAGAGAATCGGCAGGTTGCCGGCACGGAAAAACTTCAATTGCGGGCGGATCTGCCTCGCCTTTTGTGGACGGGCCGCAAGAAAAATGAAATCCGCGTCCTCTCGTGTGCGTGGTTCGGATTCGAACTTTTGCCCCATCAATCGGGTCAGTGAGCGTATCCGTGCCTCGCTCTCATTGATATTCAGCAGCATTCGGATCGGTACCGAGAAATCGTTCTCCTTGGGCAGATAGGTCTGGCTCTCCATGATTTCACCACCCAGAGTCAGCCAACGATTGCGGAAACTGTTGGCCAGGCGGTCTCCCCAATTACCCTGGGGGGTCAGTAAGAGGGCCGTTCTATGGCCTTCCAGCCAGGCGCGTTCGGCGACCTGTTCCGCCTCATCCTCCGGCGCCAGGCCGAACTGGAACAGGTTGGGGTTGGTCTCATAGAGCTCGTCCTCCACCTGGTTGAGCGCCAGCACCGGGATATCCAGCAACTCCAGATTGGAGATCATCTTCACCGAGTCCTTGTTCAACGGGCCGACGATCATCTGTGCGCCATTCAACACAGCCTGCTGATAGATGGTCAGGGTGCTCTGCAGCTCGCTGCTGTCGTAAAACTGCAGTTTGGGACGATATTGGGGCGGCTGCTGATACCAGGCTGCCATCAGCCCATCCCTGACCGCCGCCGCGACTTTCGCGTAGGGTCCACTGCGTGGCAACATGATGGCGATATGGTCATCGGGACTGAGCCCTTGTAGCTCAAGCAGACCCGCCATCAGGGTCTGCATCGCCGGGTGGTCGGGGAAGCGCTGTCGCCACTCCGCCAGGCTATTACTCAGCTCCTCCGGATCCGCGGTCTGGGATTTGATGACTTTTGCCAATTCCATCCAGCCGATCAGGGTGGAGGGGGGTTGCGGTTGCAGCAGGGTCAAGGCGGTATCGGTCATGGTGGTCAGGGTCTGCACCAGCAGTTCCTGGATCGCCAGACGCTGCTCCTCATCCGCCTCCATGAGCGGATCGAGTACATCGAGCTCCCGGGCGCTCTCCAGCAGGTTGCCTGAGAGACGGAAGATCTCCGCCATGTTGCGATGATAGTGCTGGCGCAATTCGATGGGCGCGTCAGGTCCCGGTTCCGGCTGCATCAGATCCAGTGCCTGGTCGATGTCGCCCTGCAACACCGCCAGTTCGGTTTTCAGCATCCGCAGTTTCAGGTTGAAGTCCTGATCGGTCTCGGATGGCCGGATCAGCTTCACCAATGCCAGGCTGCGTTCCTGCTCACCCGCTTTCAGCCAGTACTCGACCGCCTCAAGCAGCAGCTGGTCGCGAAACGGGGGTTGAGACTCCATGGCATAGCTCTCAACAATCATCGCTGCCGTTGCGTAATCCTCATCCTCAAGCAGAGCGGTGACCTGCAGTCTGAGTTCCGGAGACATCTGCTGAGCGGGCAGGGGCTCTTTGGTGACCGTGGTACAACCCTGCTGAAACAACAGGACAAAGATCGATAACAGGGCAAAATGGCGGATGATGTGCATAACTCAGTATCTGTAGCGGGATCCAGTATAATCAACCCGGCAACATAATCGATTGCCAACTGGGCTTCAACAATGGTGTTGATCCGAACAGCGCTTAACTGTCAGGATTAATTTTCAAAATCAGTAACTTACATTAGACACTGCCTAACAGTGTCTGTGAAACGGGAAACTCTGTGTCTAAGGGCGTACTTTACGTTGTCGCAACACCAATCGGCAATCTTGATGATCTGACCCCCAGAGCGGTCGAAATACTCAAACAGGTCGATTTCATCGCCGCCGAGGATACCAGGCACACCCGCCCTCTGTTGCGCCATTATGCCATCGATACCCCGATGCGATCGCTGCACCAGTTCAACGAACGGGCAAAAATGGACTCCCTGCTGGCGGAACTGGATGAGGGGGCCTCAATTGCGTTGGTCTCGGATGCCGGCACACCGCTGATCAGCGATCCCGGATTTCCCCTGGTCAGGGGCTATGCCGCAGCGGGGGGGCAGATCGTACCGATTCCTGGCGCCAGCGCCCTGGCCTGCGCCCTTTCGGCCGCCGGTCTGCCCACCGATCGATTTCTGTTTGCTGGTTTCCCGCCGCGCAGCCGCTCCCAGCGGAAGAAGTGGTTGCAGGAGCTTGCGGCTGAGCGGGCGACGCTCGTCTTATATGAGGCAAGCCATCGGGTGGTGGAGAGCCTGGAGGATATGAGTGCCGTGTTTGGCGGCGAACGGGAAGCTGTGATTGCCCGAGAGATGACAAAGACCTATGAAACCTTCCTCAGGGGAAATCTTGAATCTTTGCTGCAAACTCTGCAGCAAGAGGAGGATCAGCGGAAAGGCGAGTTTGTCGTTCTGATCGAAGGCTCGACTGTTGTATCCCAGTCACGCGTCGAAGTGGATGTAGAGCAGATGCTGGTCACACTCCTGGCGGAACTACCCCTCAAACAGGCGGTTTCCCTAGCATCTAGCATCACTGGTATAAAGAAAAATAAACTATATAATCAAGCACTTGAGTTGTCTCGCGCCTAAGTTGTGAATTGTTACCATTAATTTGTGAGCATTTTGGACGATAATTAGTCTAACAAGGTGTTTCATTTGTACGACATGATGCGCGGACCACAAATTTTGACAATCTGGCTACTGGTTTTCGGTAGCGTTTCCAATCTGGCGGCAGAGAGTGAGCTGGAGTTCACTCCCTTTGTCGGCTATCGCTTTGGCGGTACCCTGGATGATGAGCGGAACGACCGCCGTTGGGATTTCGAAGAGGCATCGGATTGGGGTTTCACCTTAAGCCAGCCCGCATCTGAAACAACCCGTTATGAATTTCTCTACAGCCATCAGGATACCTCGCTGGCGGACACCACCGACCCGAACAATGCCTTCGATCTGGATGTGCACTACTTCCACATGGGCGGTACTGTGGACGTCTACCAGAATCGCTTCACCCCATACTTCTCCGGTGGCCTGGGAATGACCTACCTGCATCCCACCCAAGCGGGCTATGAGAACAAGACCCGCTTCTCCCTGAGTGTTGGCGGTGGTCTCAAGTGGTACCCCACCGAACGTCTGGGGATTCGTTTCGAGATGCGCGGTTACAGCACCCTGGTCAACTCCAACAGCAGTCTTTTCTGTGATAGTGGCTGCGAACTGCAGATCAGTGGCGATGCCTTTCCCCAGTTCGAGACCAACCTGGGTTTGATCTTTCGTTTCTGATCAACCATTTCTGCTTGCCTAGTCTATTCCAAGCCAGCGTCTGTTCGAGTTGGTGTAAAAGAATTTAGTCCGCAAATGAACGCGAATTAACGCAAATGGATTTTGTGAATCAGGCAGACCTGCAGCGATCCACATCATTTCGACTTATGCCTGGATGGCGTTGAAGCAACCTGCCAGCCCGAAGAACTCTAATCACACAATTTGCGTTCATTCGCGTTCATTTGCGGACTAATCTTCTTAACAAACCATTAGCATCCATTAGCGGCCAAAAGGGCGACACCACACCAGCAACAGCCGGGGCTCGAACTGAGCCCCGGCAACAGCGTTTAGTGGGTCACCTCGATCCGTTTCGGTTTTTTATCTTCCGTCTTGGGAATGGTGATTTCGATGACGCCATCTTTACCGGTTGCTTCCACAGCTTCCGCATCGGTGTTTTCCGGCAGGGAGAAACGGCGATAGAAGACACCATGTGAGCGTTCCACCCGTCTGAAGTCATCCCGCTCCTCAGTCTCTTCGAACCGGCGTTCGCCGCGAATGCTCAAGAGACCATTTTCCATGGTGATCTCGATATCTTCCGGTTTTACCCCGGGGATATCGGCGCGGATCACGAAGCGATCCGTCTCTTCCTTGATATCGACAGCCGGTGCCCAGTCACCGCCTACCAGGTGGGAGGTCTCCTCATCCCGATGCAGTTGAGGATGGATCATCCGGTCCATTTCCTGGCGCCAGTCCTCAAGGGAACGCCAGGGGTCATAACGTGTGATATTCATGACGTACCTCCTTTCGTAACGTGCTTCCAGAGAGGCGAAATGCGTAAGAATTACGACTCGCCCCTACTTTGAATATGGTTCTATTTGAATGCTTTTTCAAGCCCTGAGATGGGCAATTTTAAGCTTCGGGAATATGTCCCCAACTATTTGAAATTAAAGGAATAAAAAAGCTATCTTGAGCGGCTTTTGCGGGCTCTTTTTGGACTGCTACCGCGCTTTTGTCTACGCTGTTGGATTGCAGCTTTGGGGGCTTGACTCCGGCCTTTGGAGGCGGGCTGTTTTTGTCTGTCGGCGGAGGCGGGCTGCCAGCTCGGCACCAGATGTTTTTTGCCGTTTCCAATCAGATCGCTGCGTCCCATGCGGGCCAGTGCGTCACGCAGCATGGGCCAGTTTTTCGGGTCGTGGTAGCGTAAAAAGGCTTTATGCAGACGTCGCTGCTTTAATCCTCTGACCACGCTCACATTGGCCCGGCCCGGTGCGATTTTCCTGAGCGGATTTCGGCCGGTGTGATACATCGCCGAAGCGATGGCCAGCGGGGTCGGCAGGAAAGCCTGCACCTGATCGGGGCGGAAGTTGTTGCGCTTCAGCCAGAGCGCCAGGTTGAGCATATCCTTGTCACTGGTGCCGGGGTGGGCGGCAATAAAATAAGGGATCAGATACTGCTCCTTGCCCGCTTCCGCCGAGTATTTGTCGAACAGCTTCTTGAACTGCTCATAGCTCTCAATCCCCGGTTTCATCATTTTGTCGAGGGGCGAGGCTTCGGTGTGTTCCGGAGCGATCTTCAGATAGCCCCCCACATGGTGGGTGACCAGCTCCCGGATATACTCCGGGGATCGAATCGCCAGGTCGTAGCGCAGGCCGGAAGCGATGAAGACACGCTTGATGCCCGGCAGTTTGCGGCTGCGCCGGTAGAGATCGATCAGCGGTTTGTGATCGGTATTGAGATTCGGGCAGATGCCGGGAAAGACACAGGAGAGCCGGCGGCAGGCGGACTCGATCTTCTGATCCTTGCAAGCCAGCCGGTACATGTTGGCAGTGGGGCCGCCCAGGTCGGAGATGTTGCCGGTGAAGCCTGGTACCTGGTCGCGGATCGTCTCCACCTCGCGAATGATGGAGTCCTCCGAGCGGCTCTGAATGATGCGCCCCTCATGCTCGGTGATGGAGCAGAAGGTGCAGCCGCCGAAACAGCCGCGCATGATATTCACCGAGTGGCGGATCATCTCCCAGGCTGGATTGCGCGCCTCCCCGTAGGCTGGGTGAGGGGTTCTGCTGTAGGGGAGCTCATAGACCTGGTCCAACTCCTCCGTGGTCAAGGGAATGGGGGGCGGATTGAGCCAGACATCCCGCTTGCCATGCTGTTGCACCAGCGCCCGGGCATTGCCCGGATTGGTCTCCAGATGGAACACCCTGGAGGCGTGGGCATAGATGATCTCATCCTCCACCACCTGATCGTAGGAGGGGAGGCGAACCACGCTGCGCGCGCGGTCGAGCCGGCTCGGGCGATTGTGGGGCGTGAAACGGATCGCCTGCTCGCAGTCGGGTTTATGCTGGTAGGGATCCTTGTGGGTCGCCTTGGCGCCCGGAGTATCCAGCTCGGTGGAGTCGATCTCGAACCACTCATCGGAAATCCCCTGACTCATGAACCCGGTGCCGCGGATATCGCGGATTTGATCGATCTTGTCACCTTTCGCCAGCCGGTGAGCGACTTCCACGATGGCCCGCTCTGCATTGCCGAAGATCAGCAGATCCGCCTTCGAGTCGGGTAGAATGGAGCGGCGCACTTTGTCCGACCAGTAGTCGTAGTGGGCAATCCGCCGCAGACTCGCCTCGATGCCGCCAATGACCACGGGTACCCCTTTAAAGGCCTCCCGGGCGCGCTGAGCATAGACGATCACGGAACGATCCGGACGTTTGCCCGCCTCCCCATCGGGGGTATAGGCATCGTCACTGCGGATGCGGCGGTCGGAGGTATAACGGTTGACCATCGAATCCATATTGCCGGCAGTGATGCCGAAAAACAGATTGGGCCGCCCGAGCGCCCTGAAAGCGTCCGCATGGCTCCAGTCCGGCTGGGCAATGATGCCGACTCGAAAGCCCTGTGCCTCCAGCAGCCGCCCGATCAGCGCCATACCGAAACTGGGATGGTCCACATAGGCATCGCCGGTCACCAGAATGACATCGCAACTGTCCCAGCCCAGGTCATCCATCTCCTCCCGGCTCATCGGCAGGAAAGGGGAGACACCAAAGCGGGCGGCCCAGTAGGGTCGGTAGGAGAAGATGTTGGCAGGCTGAGTCATTGGGTAGTGATTATATCGTGCTTTTGAGTGTCGGGCAGTGTTGTGATTCCCATGGAAAATTGCGCAGCCAGCAATGGTCCGAATGCCAGCTCACAACTTACCGCGCCATACGTTTGGAAATTACACCCAATCCCTGTGCATTTATCACCGCCCATTGGCGGACTAAAAACAGGAATTCCGTTCCTGTGTCAAGTTGCCTAACCCCTAGCCGCAATCTATTCTGAAATGAGAATTGAACAGAATAAAAATAGTACACGGATCCCCAAGGGAAGCGCATGGTCCCCCACCAGAAGGAAAGCCCCGATTTCATCTACGACTTGACCACCGAGCGCCAAGCCCTGCGTGGAAACAAAGCTCACCGCGGCATCCCGGACAAAGCCCCCAACCGGCTCCTCGCCGCCACCTGGAATCTGACTAATTTTGGAGTCCAGCAACGTACCGATGACGACCTGGCACTGATGGCCGAAATCATCAGCTGGTTCGACCTTGTCGCTATTCAGGAGATCGCCGATGACCTTACTGACCTATCGACATTGGTCGGTCACCTGCCAGCAGGTTATCGAGTCATACTCTCCGACATAGGCGGCAACGACGAACGCTCAGGCTTCATCTACGACAGCCAAAAAGTATCCCGACTGGAACTCGCCGCTGAAATCGCCGTACCCCCGAGTGACCATCGCTTCATCCGCATGCGTGGTGTTTCAGGTGCCTATAAAGGTTTTGATCGTAACCCTTACGTTGTCGCTTTCAAGGCAGGGGGGCTGGAGTTCACGGCTGTCTCTGCTCACCTCTATTTTGGTAGCAACCGATATTACGATGAAGACCGCCGCGCCCTCGAAGCTTACGCTCTGGCCCGTTGGGCTGACCAACGCAACCGAGCCGCTGGAGCCTATTCACAGAACATCCTCGTCATGGGCGATCTCAATCTTCCCATTCGAGACAACTCAAGCTCAGTCTATAAAGCCTTGAAGGCCAAACGCCTCATCCTGCCACAACACTCCACAGCCATGGGCAGCAACCTGGCAGGCGACAAATACTACGATCAGGTGGCCTTTCATGCAGGAGCAATGAACAACGCCTATCAGGGCAACTCAGGGGTGTTCGACTTTGATCGCGATCCGTTCTTCAGAGCAGCCTGGGATGTCAGTCCGGACTATTTTAATAGGACAGTGAAATATCATATTGCAGATCATAGGCCATTGTGGGTGGAGTTTTTGGTGTGAGGAATAATTTCGACGTAATCGGTTGGTCGATGTTGAGTCGATAGTTCATAAAATATGAACTATCGTACACATATTATGTACTATGGTTTGTCGGTAATATGAGCCGGTTAGCAGATGCCCTTTTCACCACTACCCAGCAAAAGGTGCTGGGTCTGTTGTATTCAAGCCCTCAGAGGAGCTTCTATACCAAGCAGATCATCCGCACCACAGGGATGGGTGTCGCTACGATAAAACGCGAGTTGGACCGCATGCTTGCAGCGGGCATCATCCACATGACCAAGCTGGGTAACCAGCATCACTACCAGGCCAATAAGTCATGCCCGATCTATGAAGAGCTTTCGGGTATTGTCAAAAAGACCTTTGGTACTACCGATGTTATACGCGAGGCGTTGTCTCCCTTCGCCGACCAGATCGACTGGGCGTTTATTTTCGGCTCTGTGGCGAGCGGCAAGGAGAACGCTTCGAGTGATATCGATTTGATGATCATTGGTGATGCGGATTTTTCTGAGTTAGTGGCAGCGCTCTATCCGGTACAGGAGACATTAGGGCGCGAAATCAATCCGAAGATCTTTCGCAGGAATGAATGGATGCTGAAAAGAGAGGGCCAGGATACCTTTGTTATTGAGGTGTTGGCTAAACCACGCATGGATGTGCTAGGAGATGGATATGAACTTGGAGAACTTGCTAGGGATTAGTTTAGAGGAAATTGTTGCAGATAAGGTACGGATCAAACGATTGCTTGAGGCGGCAGAACGTAATATTGCCGACTCTCATGTGACGGAGATCAGTGCCGAGAATCGATTTGATGCAGCTTATAAGGCGATTATTCAATTGTCGAATGCCGCCTTGCAGGCCAGTGGCTATCGCACGTTGACCAGTAAGCCTGGTCATCACATGACGTTGATCCAGACACTCAAGCAAACGGTCAATTTAGATATACGAACTATTATCGTGCTGGATGCCCTGAGAAAACAGCGTAATGTCGCTGAGTACTCCGGTGACATGGTACCTGATATTGCGGTGAGTGAATGCGTGACACAGGCTGAAAATTTATTACAGCTTGTTAAACAGTGGCTAGAGGGGAATAAAGCTAAGTTGCTTGATTGATCTGTGCTGTGCAAACCCATAAACCGGGTCGCTCATTACTTATAGTGGTTACTCAAACCCGATTTGGTGGGGCCATGCCCCACCAAACAGTAAACAGGGGAACACATGTTTCAGGGTGAAAATACAGCGCTATAAAAAGCAGCTAAGGATTGAACCTGATCGATTTAGACGATTCCATGAGCTGGGGATAAGCCATGCAAAAAAGACACAAACGGTTACTGGTGGCCCTATTGATGTTCTTAGGTTTGAGTCTGTTGATTCCCGGTGTCATCGCCATGTTTCACCCGGAGCCTGCTGGGTTGAATGGGCAACTGGTGGATCAGGCAAATCAGTTTCGGGCGTTGCACGGCATGATGGCAGGCTTGGGAGTAATGGCTTGTTTAGCCTGTTATTGCATTGAAAGAGAACGCACGCTTGTAATCGGGATCGGGCTTACGCTGGCATTGGTGGTGGCTGCGCGTGTCTACTCCCTGTTCAGTGAAGGTTTGCCGGATTGGCCGACACTCTTCTATCTTGCGATTGAATCGATTCTGGCTCTGATATTTCTCAAGTATCCACCTCCCGCCGATACCACCAGGGTCAGCTAACAGACCTTGACTCTAAAAGCCCTGTGCTGTGACCCTTCTCCGGGAAGCGCTCTTCCTGCTGGTGGCTTGGGTAACTCAGTGGTCAGAGGCATCTTCCAGTTCACGCACGAAAATCGCATGGTGGATATCACTGAGGCTGATGATCCCGGCCAGCCGGCAATCCTGGTCTACCACAGGAATGCGACGAAAACTGTGCAGGTCCATCTGTGCCGCCGCCTTCATCACGGGGGCGTCGATATCGATGGCGATGACTGAGGGGGACATCAACTCACCGACACTCTTCTGCAGCACGCCGCCATATGAGGATTCCATCGCATGGAAGTCCAGGGCCTGGGCAGGATCCTCAAGAAACTGGGTATAGCCGGGCAGCAGGGCCTTGAGGATATCCTTCTCCGAGATGACGCCCACAAGCCGGTTATTCTCATCAACCACCGGCAGTCCACTGATCTTTTCGTTTGAGATGGTCTCCGCTACCGATTGAATGGTGTCATTCACGGTGGTGGTATAGACACCGTGGTGCATGACATCACGCACCTTCATGGCGCCCTCTGCTGCCGATGTTGGCGTTGATGCGGGAGTCCTATCGGGGGTCTCTGGAAAGAAGTCCTTACCCTCTCCGGGGACGATGACTCGCTCCTCATCGCTTACGGGCTCCGGTTTTGGCCATTGACCCGGTACCGGGTTTGGCTCAGTCAGAAAACTGGAGGTCGCTGCCAGGTCCTTCATGACCGGATTCCAGAAGAGATCATGACCTGGTACTTCACAGCTGAACTCGATGGGAATGCCGTTAGGGTCGTAGGAGTAGATCGACAGGAAACAGCCGTGATCGATAATATCCGAGCAGTGGAATCCAGCCGCATCCAGGCGGGACATTATGTCCCAGAGCGCATTCTTGTCGGCCACGCCGATGGCGATGTGGTCGAAGATGAACGATCCTTTCACCGGATCACCGTGTCGACGTGGTCGAACGGGCTCTACATCGTGCCATTCGAAAAACGAGATGCGGTTGTTGCCGGAGACCAGGAAGAAGTACTGTCGGTAGCCGGGTGAGCCGTAGGCATAGACAAGGCGCATTCCCAGCAGATCACGCCAGAACTTGACCGTCAGGTTGATGTCGTGGGTCGCAAAGGCGGTATGGTGAATGCCGGTGAACTCAGTTTTCATACGTATGCTTGATGCTTGTAATGATTCTGTTTAAAAACCCTATCCATCGCCTCTTTCCCCGTCAAGTCAAGCGTGCAGGCGCTGCCGGTCGGGCTAGATTAAAGTAGTCTTGATTTCGTAAGCTTTGCTTGACGCTACTGATCATAGATTTGTCTATCGCTCAGGATCAGTGTGCCAGGCAGATCTGTGCTGAACCTGACTCTTGTAGCGTCATCGGAAGTAACCGGTATTCTCTGCGAAGGTCTATCGAGTTCAACTGGTGGTCTGCCCGGAAACAGCCTCCGGATTGAGGTTGGGTAGAATGTTGTTCTGGTCTTTCTGATTTGGCTGATCCTTTCGATCCATTCTCCAGATCTTCAGGCTGGGACGGATTTCGTGTTTGAAGGCCTCTTTCCACAGATCGAAATCGAGATCACTGTGGCCGTAGATCGCCTCTTCAAGTTGATGGATCAACTGCCTTATTTTGAGCGGCTCGGCTTTCGGGTGGAAATCGAGGATGTGGTCGGCAATCACGCTATAGGGTGCGTTGGTCGGAAGACTTAAATGTTTATTGGCGAGAAAGCGCAAGGTGTAACCCCAGATCTCCGGATCGCTCTCCTCGTCAACAAAACGCACGCAATAATAGAAACGTACTGACAGGGGCAGGGCGCCGACAAGCCGACGGCGCCAACGATGCCAGCGTGTCACCGGATTGAGAATCGCCGTGGTGCTTCTCAGTTTATCCTTGAGGGGTGAGAAGGCGGGCGCCAAGCGCTGCATCGGGTTTCTGAAGAAAACGATCAGAGGCTCCAAAGGAGAATTCTGTTTGCCGCCGGCTTTCCGGTGTGAGAGCCAGAGTGCCATCCAGTAGCCGAAGATGACGCCGAAGACTAATCCCAGAGGTACCCAGAAGGCGGCTGAGGTGCCAGAGGGGAAGAGAGAGCTCTCGGCTTCGAAAAATCCGCGCTCTTTTCGGTTGCCACTGACCGCAATGGGCTGGATCGGCACCGAGGCCCGCTGTGCCATATCGGATCGGGTATTCCACCAGTTGATACTCAGTTGGGGAAGTTTCAGGTCTCCGCCGAACTGGGGCACCAGGGTAAAGGTCTCTACCCGACGTCCAACGATCCGGTTGGATTTCTTATCCAGATAGGTGTGAGTCTGATTCCTGTCCCGATAGACTCTGAAGGCATCGCTGCTCAGCTGATTCTCCAGGCTGGGGAGTTTACTGCCGGAGATACCGAGGGCGGAGATCTCCGTTGTGAAGGGCAGTGGCTTGCCGGCAGCCGCTTTGAATTTCTCGGGCAGTTTGACTTTCAGGTTCAGCTGTTCAACCGGCAGCCAGGGTTTGCTGGAAGGATTGGCCTCTCTCACGTTGAGTTTGATGGCGCTGCTCATGCTGGCTTTAAACGCGCTGTTGCCCCGCTGGTAACCGGCCATCTGTTCTTCGCCAGTGACACTGATCGCCGGGATTTCAAACTGACCGGGTTTCAGCGGCGTGACCTGGTAGTAGAAATCGTTGACGATCTGCCGCTTGCCTTTGATGGTGCGGGAGTAGGTTACCGGGCCCTCCTGCAGATTGAGCAGGAAACTGCCGATTTGGGGTAATTGGGGTAAAACGGTCACCAGGTTGTTCTGGCTGACGACGCTCAGCTTGAGAATGACGTTTTGTTGTACGTAGGGGTTTTCGCTAGAGATCTTTGTCTCTATGAAGGGTTTGGTTGTCTGGTTGCCGTAGTAGTTGGAGGCCGGGTAGCCCGGTCTCTGCTGGGAGGGCCAGGCATTGCCGTAGGGATTGTTCGATCTTTGCCCCCCGGTGGCCGGTGCCGGCTGCCTCTGTTTAGCGGCCGGATAGTTCCATTGGCCGGGTGCCGGGTTATACCAATAGTTTTGACCCGGATACTGATTGGCCGTTGCAATGGTCGACAGGACCATGAGCATGACGGCGCTTAAAGCGAGCTTGACGATGTCGATAGTGCCTCCCCCTTTTTCTACCAGGGTCTGGTTTCTCTATCCCTGCCTCCACGGCTGCGTAGATAGTTGTACTCTTCCAGTTTGAATTGTTGTTGCATTAACTGGGTTGGATCCCCTTCGACCTGATCCAGCCACTGTTCCATGAGTGGATTGAGCTTGCTCTGGGGGCCGCTTTTCTCTTCGCCTTCCTCGGCGTCATCCTGCCCCTCTTCTGATTGGGGGGTATCCTGCTGGTCTACCTGATCGACGGCCTCGGAGTTTTGCGGGTCGTCAGGATTCAACTCGGGATCTTTCTGTTGCTGGCCGAGGTTTTCCTGCGATCGGCTTCTATTTTTATCGTTATCCGGTCTATTCAGGTTAGCAGACCTTTCACTGTTTTGTTCTTCTTCATCGCCTTCCTGACTCTCCTCTCTCTCCTTGGCGCCGCTCTCTTGGGAATCGGTTTCCTGCTCCTCGCCTTGATCGGACTCTTGCTGCTGGGACTCATCCGGTTCACCAGTCTC
>JAEPDS010000004.1:0-35881 GCA_016842065.1 Candidatus Thiodiazotropha sp. 'RUGA' | reverse complement strand
CTCGTCCGATGACTCGCTTTGCTGTTCATGTTGCTCCTCTTCCTCACCCGACTGGGAATCACTCTGCTCATCCTGGTCGCCGCTCTGTTGCTCTTCCTGCTCTTGTTCTCCAGAGGAAGACTGCTCTTCATCCTGCTCTTCCGATTCACCTGAAGACTGCTGATCCTGCTCCTTTTGTTCCTGCTCCTGTTGCTCCTGCTCCTGTTGCTCCTGCTCCTGTTGTTCCTGCTCCTGTTGTTCCTGCTCCTGTTGCTCCTGCTCCTGTTGCTCCTGCTCCTGTTGCTCCTGCTCCTGTTGCTCCTGCTCCTGTTGCTCCTGCTCCTGTTGCTCCTGCTCCTGTTGTTCCTGCTCCTGTTGTTCCTGCTCCTGTTGTTCCTGCTCCTGTTGTTCCTGCTCCTGTTGTTCCTGCTCCTGTTGTTCCTGTTCCTGTTGTTCCTGTTCCTCTTGCTCTTCTTCCTGCTCTTGTTCCAGCTTATCCCTGGCAAGCGCTAGATTGTGTCTGGCATCTTGATGATCCGGATCTTCCTGGAGAACGGATTCATAGGCTTTCACGGCCTGCTCAAACGCCTCCATCCGGTAGTGGCTGTTGCCCAGGTTGTATTGGGCGTCGAGCTTTACCGCTTCCCGTTCAACCTGTTTGAATTCTTCGATCGCGCTTTCGTAGTCACCGGTCCGGAAGTTGGCCACGCCGCGACGATAGGGATCCTGAAAGCCCTCAGCCGCCTCTTCGTAGAGGCCCTGCTGATAGTTTTCTGCGGCCTGTTGCTCTTTGTTCAGGAACCAGTCTGCGTCCACCAGGGTGGTATAGCAGAGCAGCAGCAAAACCGAGTAGCGCCTGATCATGGTGATGGTTTCCCTGCTGCTACAACGCGAAAGTAGGGCAGCAGCAGGAGTAGCAGAGGCACCAGCAACCAGTAGAAACGTTCATTCCAAATTCTTGTCTTCTCCTGGGTCTGGGTCGGCGTGCCTGCACCAATGGCGGAGAGGTCGAGTATCCGACGGCTGTCCTGGTCGCGAAAATCAGCCTCCAGGTATTGCCCGCCACCGGCTTCTGCAAGTCGCTGCAGCAGGGCTTGATTGAGCTTCGATTCGATCACTTTTCCTTTGTTGTCCCGCATCAGGTCACTCTGTCCGATGCGGGCCGGGACCGGTCCACCACCGGCGGTGCCGATACCCAGGGTATGCAGGGTGATTCCCTGATTCTTCATGGCTTCCACTTGTTCAATCAGTCCCGGTTCGACGAAATCCCCGTCACTGATGAGTAGAACGGTGCGGCTGTTCTGCAGGGTGTCGCTGCTGAACAGCTGTTCGGCCCGCTGCATGGCCGCAACCAGGCGACTGCCCTGCAGGTTGGCCAGTTCTGAGGTCACGGCAGGCAGCGCCACCAGAATACTCTGGCTATCTTCCGTGATCGGCGAGATCACATGGGGGACTGTGGCAAAGGCGATCATGCCGATGCGCAACTGATCATTCAGCATCACCAGGTCCTGAACTTCCTGGCGTGCTCTGGCGAGTCGTGAAGGTGGGGTGTCAGCGACATTCATCGAGCGGGAGATATCCATCAGCACAACCAGATCATTGGTCGGTGAGAATGCCTGGATGTCTTTGAAATCCCAACGGGGGCCTGCCAGTGCCACAATCAGAAACAGCCACAGCAGCGCCCAACGGATGAAGCGGCTCCAGCGTTCGTTGACACTCAGTTCACGGATACCCACCAGATGTGGCAGCAGATGCTCATCGGCATAGCGGTGAAACAGGCCTCGACGGGGGCGAACCACACTGAAAATCAACCACGCCAGAATCGGGATAACGCCAAGCAGGGCGAACAGCCATTCAGGTCGGGCAAAATGGAATACGCCCTCAGACATAACCGCCTCCCTTGAGCTGGCGTTGTCTGCCCTCCGGGTAGATTCCCAGGATCAGCAACAGCAGCAGGGCTGCCATCAGCGGCCAGTGATAGAGCGGCTGGGGGACATAGACGGTGCGGGACTCCGCCTCGGTCTTCTCAAGCTCATCGATCTTCTGATAGATCTTCTCCAGGGCCTCCGTGTCGGTGGCCCGGAAGTAGGCGCCACCCCCGGCTTCCGCAATATCCCGCATCGCCTGTTCGTTGAAGTTCAGGTCGGTGCGGGTGACGATGCGGCCATTCTCCTTGATGGGGATGCGTTTCTTGTTACTGCCTACACCAATACTGTAGATACGGATCTGTTCCTGACCGGCCAGTTCAGCGGCGCGTAAAGGGGGGATGGTGCCGGCTGTGTTCTCCCCGTCCGCGATCAGCACCAGAACCCTTGAGCCGGCCGGTCGCTCGCGCAGTTTTTTCACCCCGAGTCCCAGGGCGTCTCCAATGGCGGTGCCATCCCCGGCAATCCGTGGCACCACATTTTGCAGCAGGCTGTTGACCGCTTTCCGGTCATAGGTGAGGGGGGAGAGGACATAGGCGCGGCTGCCGAAAATCAGCAGACCGACCCGGTCGCCCTGGCGTCCTTCGATAAATTTGGTGACCACGCCTTTGACCACCTGCATGCGGCTGACCTGTTTCTTGTCGAGGGTGAAATCCAGGGCGTTCATCGAGTGAGAGGCGTCCACCAGCAGCATCAGGTCGTAACCTGCTGTGCGGTTCTCGGTATAGGGTTCAAGCCATTGCGGGCGCATCATGGCCAACACCAGAGATAACCAGATCAGGGAGAGCAGACCGAGATAGAGCCGTTTGCTGAGCGGCACCTTTGGGCGTTTGGTCTGAAAGGCGGCTTCCAGATGGGGCAGGCTTGGGTGCAGCAGGGTGGCCTGCAGACCCTCCACCGTTTCAAACTGATCTGCGGCAGGTCGCGGCCAGAAGAGCCTCACCAGCAGTGGCAATATCAGCAGCAGCGCCATCCAGGGCCAGTGAAACTCAAACATGGCAGGCGTCCTCACTGACCCAGTGGATGGCCGCGTCGACCAGCTGCCCGAGCGTCTCTTTGTCGGCTGAGTGGTCGGGTGGCGCATAGGGCAGATCGAGCAGCAGCCGTCCCTTCTCCTGCCAGGGGAATCCACTTGAGTCATTGCGCTGCAGCCACGCCAGCCAGGCGTCGTCAGTGAGTGAAGCAGTCATGCTTCGACCGCAGCGGGCGATCGCAATACGCCTGAGCAGTTCGGAGAGATCGCTGGCAACCGGTTTTGCCGGTTCCCGTTTGATACGGCGTTTCAGGGCGAGCAGGTGGCGTCGGGCATCCTGCTGCCAGCGGCCCAGCGGGTAGAGTCTGCGGCGTCGGATGATCCACCAGACCAATAGCACCAGCAGGACAATACCGATCAGCAGCAGCCACCAGCCTGGGGCGAGGGGCCACCAGGAGACTGTATCGATGCCTCGAATATCGCGTAATGGATCCATCAATGCCGACCGAAGTGTTTCGCCAGCCCACGGGTCAATGTGAGGTGTATCTCTTCATTGGTAGTGATCGGCATCAGGGTGATACCCAGACCGTTGGCCATGGCATTTAATTCATTGCGATGTTTTTGCCAGGTCTCTGCATAGCGCAATCTGGCCCCCCGGTCACGGGTGTCGATCTCGATGGCATGTCCATCCGGGCCAACGAAGGTAACCCGGCCCATCTCTGGCAGTTCCCGGTCGGCGGGGTCATCCACCGGGATCAGTACCACGGTATGGTGTTGACACAAGCGTCCCAGAGTCTGCTGCAATCCCATCACCTCCCGGTTCAGGTCGGCGATGACAAAGATCAGAGAGCCGGTCGAAGTGCCTTTATCGGCCCGCTGCAGGGCTTCCGACAGACAATCCTGGTTGGGTTGATTGGGGGTGCCTTCGTGAGTGAGGGCGTGCAACAGTCGCCATAAGGCGCGCCGGTCCTTGGTCGGTTGAAAATACTGCATGCCCTGTTGCTGGTCTCCGAACAGCATGCCGCCGACCCGATCGTGCAGCCGTGATGCGGCCCAGCCCAACAGGGCCGCCGCTTTCGCCGCCTGTACCGATTTGAAGGTGCCGCGGGTGCCAAAACTCATGTGTGGACCCCGGTCGATACACAGCACCACACTGCGCTCCCGCTCTTCGCGGAAGATCTTCATATGCGGCACGTTGGTACGGGCGGTGACATTCCACTCCATGTTGCGGATGTCATCCCCCTCCCGATACTCCCGCACCTCTTCGAAATCGAGGCCGGTGCCGCGAAACACAGAGGCATAGAGTCCGCTGAAACTGGTGTTCACCAAATGGTGCGAAGCCAGGCCCAGGGTATGGGCCTGGTGGCGCAGTTCGAGCAGGTCATCAATATGCGGATGAAGACTCATAGAGGTTGCAGAGACAGCCGTTAAGGGATGGCGACCATATCCAGCAGACGGGATAGGAAATCATCGGTGGTGATACCTTCCGCCTCGGCCTCGAAGGTGAGCAGGATACGATGCCTGAGAATCGCCGGC
The DNA here is from genome assembly GCA_016842065.1 of Candidatus Thiodiazotropha sp. 'RUGA'. Taxonomy (GTDB): domain Bacteria; phylum Pseudomonadota; class Gammaproteobacteria; order Chromatiales; family Chromatiaceae; genus Thiodiazotropha. The sequence continues at coordinate 31,468 of JAEPDS010000004.1, read as the reverse complement.
GCAACTGCCTGAATATGGTGCGGTGCCACGAACTCCTCATCGTCCAGCCAGGCACGTGCACGGGCGCAACGGGCCAGTGCGATACTGGCGCGGGGCGAGGCGCCGAAGCGACACCAGCGGGTCAGATCCTTGTCGTAGGCTTGCGGGTTTCTGCTCGCCTGCACCAGGTCGACGATGTAACTGTTCAGCTTTGGATCCAGATAGAGTTTGTTCACCTCCTGACGGATGGCGAAAAGCTCCTTTTGGCTGAGTGGGTTGCTAGGCGGTGTCGGTTTCTGCTGTTGCTGGGCATTGTCCAGCTCCAGAATCTGCAGCTCTTCATCGCGATCCGGGTACTCCACATTCGCCTGCATCAGGAAACGGTCGAGTTGGGCCTCCGGCAGATGGTAGGTACCCTCCTGTTCGACCGGGTTCTGGGTCGCCAGCACCATGAAGAACTGCGGCAGCTGGTAGGTGGTCTGTCCGACGGTGATCTGATGTTCACCCATCGCTTCCAGCAGGGCGGATTGAACCTTGGCAGGGGCCCGATTCACCTCGTCAGCAAGCAGAATGTTATGGAACAGGGGACCCTGACGAAACTCGAACTCCCCCTTTTCGTGGCGATAGATATCGGTACCGATCAGGTCGGCAGGCAACAGGTCAGGGGTAAACTGGATACGGTGAAAGTCGCCTTCGATGGCTTCTGCCAGGGCTTTCACCGCAGTGGTTTTAGCCAGTCCGGGGAGGCCTTCGATAAGCAGATGACCATCGCTCAACAGACAGATCAGCATGCTATCGATAAAGCTGGTCTGGCCGATGACGCGCGTAGCCAAGTGCTCGCGTAATGGAGCAAGGACGGATGAGTTCATTAACTTCTACTACTTTAGGCTGTGTTGGTTGTTATTCAGCACTTTGGTATCAGAGGACTCAGTCATCGATCCAGGCTTTATCTCTGCCTGTGCTGTTGTGTGTCTGACTATCCTGGCTATTATTTTGTTGAAGTGCAAGCTCTAGAAGCAGTCAAATCTATTAGATTATTCTCATCTCTTAATTCACATTTCCATCCCGCCTGATTGGAGTAGCTCGGGCTTGATGGCTTAACTCATGCCTGTTGAGTCACTGAGTGACCAATTCAAAAACAATAATTTAATTATGGGTATTGAAATCCAAGTCAATAACTTGACGCGCTGAAATCGAATCTGTTCACAATCGCTCTGTTGAGTCTGAGCCGCTCACCGGCAGCTCCTGTAAATTTATTTTTTTGTACACTGTGTAATATCTAATTATTTGATTTATAAGAAGGTTAAGCAGTTGTTCATTTTTTTTACGATTTAATGTCCGGTCCCGGATTTACTGGCCTGGGCAGCAATTTTCAGCGTTTATCAACAATGTTATCCACAGGAGCTGTGGGTAAATCTGAAAGTTTCGTAATCAAAAGAAGTTGACGATAGTTTCTCTCTATTGTTTTTAAATGTTTAGGTAACTTTCTGTATTTTAAGAATAAATTAAATAAAGAGAACCGATCCCATAATCATGGGTATAATCCGCCCTCATTTTTGTTTGCTGGACCACCCTGATGATCGAGAATCTTAGAAATATCGCCATAATCGCTCACGTTGATCATGGCAAGACCACCCTTGTGGATGAGTTGCTGAAACAGTCCGGTACCCTCGGCGAACGATTCGGCAAGGTCGAACGGGTGATGGATTCCAATGACCAGGAGCGGGAGCGGGGTATCACCATCCTCTCCAAGAATACCGCGATCCGTTGGAACGACTACCGTATCAATATCGTCGACACCCCCGGGCATGCGGATTTCGGTGGTGAGGTGGAGCGGGTGCTCTCGATGGTGGATTCGGTGCTGCTACTGGTGGATGCCCAGGAAGGCCCGATGCCGCAAACCCGGTTTGTAACGCAGAAAGCTTTTCAACATGGTCTTCGGCCGATTGTGGTGGTGAACAAGATCGATAAGCCCGGATCCCGTCCGGACTGGGTAATCGATCAGGTGTTTGAGCTCTTCGACCGGCTCGGCGCAAGTGATGATCAGCTCGATTTTCCGATTGTCTACACCTCCGCGGTCGGTGGCTATGCCGGTCTGGAAAGCGATATAACCGAAGGTGACATGACAACCCTGTTCGAAGCCATTGTCAGCCACTGTCCTGCGCCTGAGGTGGATCCCGAAGCGCCGTTCCAGATGCAGATCTCGAATCTGGATTACAACAGTTACGTCGGAGCCATCGCGGTCGGTCGGGTGACCCGGGGAAGTATCAAGCCCAATCAGCAGGTGATGGTGGTGAAGTACGACGGTGAGCAGCATCGCGCCAAGATCGGCGTGGTCTATGGCTATCTGGGGCTTGAGCGATTTGAAGTCAATGAGGCGACAGCCGGCGATATCATCGCGATCAGTGGCATGGAGGCACCGAACGTCTCGGATACCCTGTGTGATCCTGAACATGTGGAGAGCATGCCGCCGCTGACGGTGGATGAACCGACCGTCTCCATGACATTTCAGGTCAATACCTCGCCCTTTGCCGGTAAGGAGGGCAAGTATCTGACCTCGAGACAGCTCAAGGAGCGACTTGAACGGGAGTTGATCCACAACGTTGCACTGCGCGTCGAGGAGGGAACCGATCCTGAGAAATTCAAAGTCTCCGGACGGGGCGAACTGCATCTCTCGGTACTGATTGAAAGTATGCGACGGGAGGGATTCGAATTGGCCGTCTCCCGTCCCGAGGTAATATTCCGCGAGGTCGACGGTGAGATCTGCGAACCTTATGAGCAGTTGACCGTGGATGTGGAGGAGAACGACCAGGGAACGATCATGGAGGCCCTGGGTAACCGCAAAGGTGAACTCAAGGATATGGTACCGGACGGTAAGGGAAGAGTGCGCCTCGACTACATCATACCCTCGCGCGGTCTGATCGGGTTTCAAACAGAGTTCATGACCAGCACCTCAGGCACCGGCCTGATCTACCATGTCTTCGACCACTACGGTCCTGCCCAGCATGGGGGTATTGCGCCACGTAAAAACGGTGTGCTGATCTCCAACAGTCAGGGTAAATCCCTCGGTTTTGCCCTCTATAATCTGCAGGAGCGGGGCAGACTCTTTACCTCACCGGGTGATGAAGTCTATGAGGGGCAGATTGTGGGGATTCACGCCAGAGATAATGATCTGGTGGTCAATCCTCTGAAAGGTAAGCAGCTGACCAACATTCGTGCAGCCGGCAAGGATGACGCCATCATTCTGACTCCGCCACTGAATTACAGCCTGGAGCAGGCGCTGGAATTTATCGAGGAGGATGAACTGGTGGAAGTCACGCCCCAGGAGGTTCGTATTCGTAAGAAATACCTCAAGGAGCATGAGCGGAAACGGGCCTCCAGGGAGTAGTCCTGAGGATTTCTCATCGCAGCTCCACTGTGCGAGGTCACCCTCTCATGGAGCTCCTGTCCGAGCTGAAAAGAAAAAGCCCAACCGCAATCCTTGCGGTTGGGCTTACAGTCGTCGGCTTGGTTGGCTAAGCATTTCTTCCCTGTGCAATCCTTTGCTACATATCCCTGAAGTAACGTCCTTGATGACGACAATTAAATTGTGACATAAAAGTTCACATTTACTGTGGGAATTCGCACCATGTTCATGTGAGAATTTTCGTAATTAGTTGTAAGATTTTTCCTACATTCTAACTTATTGAATTTTAAGGTTAATAATTGTGTCAAATTTGAGGAAATTGACCAATTTCAGACATTATTGCGAAGAGTAGGCAGATTTCAGAATTTCTCAGCGGTTGCTGAAGGTTTCCAAATGCCTGCTGAGAGAGTTTTTTTGGTTTGCGAATTTCTGCACAGACCATGGATGGCGTGTCTGAACATGGCGATCCATCGTTGCAGAGAGGACTTCTTAGGTCTAAAAAGATAAAAGCCCAACTGCGATCCATGCAGTTGGGCTTATAGTCGTCGGCTTGGTTGGCTAAGCTTCCCTTCCCTGCAAAATCCTTTACGAAGTTTTCCCTTTAGAGACGTCCTTGATGACGACAACTGAATTTTGACACAGTTTTTTACAGCAAACTTGGCAATATTCACATTTTATGTGTGAGATTTTTCTCTAATGGCTGTAAGAAAATTCTTACATCAAAAAGGGCAGGTCGGGGCAGCCAGATGCTGCTGTCTGTTGCAGTGATCCGGCTCGTTTTTCTGGGGATGGGGTAGGGGAAATGAAAAAGCCCAACCGCAATCCATGCAGTTGGGCTTGGTTGTCATCGGCTTGGTTGGCAAAGCTCCTCGTCCATCTACCATCCGTTGTGGCTTGTCCTGTAACACGTCCTTGATTGACGACAAGTTAATGATGACACGGAATCCCACAAAAAAAATTGGGAAAAGTTACCTTTGTGGTGTAGGAATCATCCTGTTGGTGTGTCAGAATTTTCCTACACGCGCTCGATCCACGGGTTCGAGATTGGCTGCCGCAAGCAATCAGGATCGCTGTTTTCCGTCGCCTTAAAAGTGAAAGCCCAACTGCAATCCCTGCGTTGGGCTTTCTGTCATCAGCTTGTTTTGCTAAGCAACCTGTCCATGGTTTACCTTGTGCGCTACAAGCCAGTTCTTCCTTGATGATGACGGGATTATCTTGGCATAAAGCCCTGCCTATTGATGTGGGAAAATTAACCGGCAACGCGTAAGAATTGTCTTGTCAGAGCATAGGGTGATTCTTACACTTAACAGATCGATTATGAATGACCTCTATCCAGCCATAGAACCCTATAAGACACAGCGGCTTGCTGTTGATCATCAACACCATCTCTACATTGAGGAGGTGGGCAATCCTGGTGGGATTCCGGCGCTGTTTCTGCACGGCGGACCAGGTGCCGGTTGCGAACCTTACCATCGACAGTTCTTTGACCCTGAGCTCTACCGGATCGTACTGTTTGATCAACGGGGTAGCGGACGTTCTACGCCTCATGCTTCATTGCAGGACAATACGACCTGGGACCTGGTCGAAGATATTGAACGTATCCGTCAGGCACTGAAGATCGATAGATGGTTGCTGTTTGGCGGATCCTGGGGCTCAACCCTTGCGTTAGCCTATGCCCAGGCCCATCCTGAGCGGGTGACGGCGCTGATCTTGAGAGGCATCTTTCTCTGTCGGGATCAGGAGATCGAGTGGTTTTATCAGCAAGGTGCGAGTTGGGTTTTTCCCGATTATTGGCAGGATTTTGTTGCTCCGATAGCGCAACATGAGAGAGAGAATCTGCTGCACGCCTATTACCGGCGATTGACCGGTGACGATGAGATCTCCCGTATGGCAGCCGCCAAAGCCTGGTCGGTCTGGGAGGGCAGAACCTCCAGCCTGCTGACCAATCCGTCGGTGGTCGGTTTCTTTTCAGACCCCCATACTGCCCTCAGCCTGGCACGCATCGAAGCGCACTATTTTGTCAACCATGCCTTTCTTCGACCTGATCAGCTACTCAAGGAGGCGACACAACTGGCCGGCATCCCCGGTACGATTGTGCAGGGGCGCTATGATCTGATCTGTCCAATGAAGTCTGCCTGGGAGTTACACCAGGCCTGGCCCGACAGTGAACTGAAAGTTGTTGCGGATGCGGGTCACTCAGCGACAGAAACCGGAATTCGCAGTGCACTGGTGGAAGCCACACAACACTACGCGAGATTGCTGGGGTGATCGGACTGCTGCAGCGGGCCAAACAGGCACGGGTGTTGATCGATGGAGAGTCGGTCGCCGAGATTGGCACCGGATTGGTGGTGCTGGTTGGTGTCGAGAAAGGGGATGACCGAAGCAAGGCGGACCGCTTGTTGCAACGGCTACTCGGCTACCGGGTGTTTCCTGATCAACAGGGTCGGATGAATCTGAGCCTGAGTGAGATTGCCGGCGGTTTACTGTTGGTTCCCCAGTTCACACTCGCGGCCGATACCCGCAAAGGGATGCGCCCTGGTTTTTCCACTGCTGCCGAGCCACAGCTTGGTAAGGAATTGTTCGGTTATCTGTCAGAACAGGCGGCAGATCAACACAATCCGGTTGCCTGCGGGGTGTTCGGTGCGGACATGCAGGTGGAGCTGATCAACGATGGCCCGGTGACCTTCTGGTTGAATAGCTAAGCACTCTACTGGGTCCTAATCTTTATTGGATTTCAGGGCGGGTCAGTATCAAGAACCAATGGATATCGAAGGGTCTGATGCCAATGCTGATCCACTAACTTTCGATCTTCCCGGTATCAAGACAAAAAACCCACCAACTCTTCATTACTGGCACGTTGATTACACATAAAGGCTAAGGAGCTCACTCAAACCCTGTTTGGTGGGGCCATGCCCCACCAAAAACGTTTCGATTAAACACAATGAAACGCCCTGACGCTTACAGAGCCACCATCGGTTTTTAATATTGATGATCAGATGCGTACTAAGGTGAAGCATTGCCATGATCATCGAATAAACACAGACATACTGATAAATTTCCCACGGCAACGACCTGTTGCTGGTTTTTTGGGACACTCTCTTGCCGCGTTCGCCGAGTTGGGTGCCACCATACCGCTCTATGCAGCAGATCATATTACCAAGCAGGGTTTTCTGGTGATTAATCCGGGATCCAGCGTTCAGATCGGTGAAGTGGTGCTGGGTCAGATCGCCAACCGGCCACGCTTGGTGAGCTGATGGGTGGCTGAATCAGTTTCCATACTGTCATTTTCTCCGATTTTCTCTAGAATAAGCGGTTTGACCGGGGGGATCTGAATATCGCCCTGTTGACCATGGCATTCATTGATCGGAGTCTTTAGCTATGCAGCGTACCGCGCAGGTTGAGCGCAATACCCTGGAAACCCAGATCAGCATCACGCTGGATCTGGATGGTCGTGGGGAATCGGATTTTGCTACCGGTGTGCCCTTTCTCGATCACATGCTGGATCAGATAGCGCGCCACGGACTGATCGATCTGAAGGTGGTTGCCAAGGGTGATCTGCACATCGATGCCCACCACACGGTGGAGGATATCGGGATCACCCTGGGGCAGGCACTGAGCAAAGCCGTCGGGGATAAAAAGGGCATTCGCCGCTATGGCCATGCCTATGTGCCGCTTGATGAGGCGCTGTCACGGGTGGTCGTGGATTTTTCCGGACGACCGGGGCTGGTCTATGAAGTGGCGTTCACCCGTGGCCGTATCGGCGAGTTCGATGTTGACCTGTTTCAGGAGTTTTTTCAGGCGCTGGTCAACCATGCGGGCATCACCCTGCACATCGACAACCTGCGTGGTACCAATGCACACCACCAGGCTGAGACGATCTTCAAGGCGTTAGGTCGGGCGTTGCGCTTTGCGCTGGAGCCGGATCCGCGCATGGCTGAGCAAATACCCTCGACCAAGGGCTCTCTGTAAAGAAACGCTTCACAGGTATCAAGATGTCACAGCGTATCACCGTTATCGATTACGGTATGGGAAATCTGCGCTCAGTCGCCAAAGCGGTTGAGCATGTTGCTTCTGCCCAGGATGAGGTATTGGTTACCGATGATCCTGATCTGATTCTGAATTCGGATCGGGTGGTATTCCCCGGCCAGGGTGCTGCCAGGGACTGTATGGCGGCAATCTCCGATCACCATCTCAACCGGGCGGTTCTGCAGGCAGCCAACAGTAAACCGTTTCTTGGAATCTGTATGGGGCAGCAGGTGCTGCTCGAAAAGAGTGAAGAGAATGGCGGTACCGAACTGCTGGGGCTGTTTGCCGGCCAGGTAAGGCACTTTCCCGGTGGAGTGGCCCCGGATGGCGAGGCGTTGAAGATCCCGCACATGGGTTGGAACAAAGTTAACCGACAGAGCGACCACCCACTCTGGCAGGGTATCGATCAGGATAGCCGTTTCTATTTTGTGCACAGCTATTATGTCGATCCGGAACAGCAGGATCTGATTGCAGCGACCACCGATTACGGGGTCAGTTTTGCCAGCGCCATCGCCCGGGAGAATCTGTTTGCCGTGCAGTTTCATCCGGAAAAGAGTGCGGATGACGGCTTGCGCCTGCTGAAAAATTTCGTCAACTGGACGCATTGAGACCCAACTCACCCGGCTGAGTTGGATTAGGCTGAATCAAGTAACCAAACAATCAGGATATCGCTTGTGCTGTTAATACCTGCAATAGACCTTAAAGATGGCCAATGTGTGCGCTTACGCCAGGGCCGCATGGAAGACGATACCGTGTTTTCCGACAACCCCTTGCAGATGGCAACCCAATGGGTTGAGGCAGGTGGGCGAAGACTCCATCTGGTGGATCTGAATGGCGCCTTTGCCGGCGAGCCGGTGAATGGCAGTGCGATTCGTGAAATTGGCAATGCCTATCCGGACCTGCCGATCCAGGTGGGTGGCGGGATACGTGACGAAGCGACCATCGAAGCCTATCTGAAGGCTGGGGTGGACTATTGCATCATCGGAACCCAGGCGGTCAAGGAGCCTGAGTTCGTTGCCCGGGCCTGTCGTGAATTTCCCGGTCATGTGATTGTCGGACTGGATGCCAAAGAGGGTATGGTGGCAATCAATGGTTGGGCGGAAGTGACCGATCAGGAAGTCACCGAACTCTCCAGGCGTTTTCAGGATGACGGGGTCTCAGCCATCGTCTACACCGATATCGGGCGGGATGGCATGCTCAGCGGACCGAATGTGGAGGCGACAAGGGATCTGGCCAACGCGATCACCATTCCGGTCATCGCCTCCGGCGGCATCACCGATATTGGTGACATCGAGGCCCTGTGTCAGGCGCAAACCGACAACATCATGGGCGCCATCACCGGCCGGGCGATCTATGAAGGTACACTGGATCTGGCGGAAGGGCAGCGCCTGGCTGATCAACTGACGGGTTCATAAAAAGGGTCTACCGGAATGCTAGCGAAACGAATTATTCCATGTCTCGACGTCGATGCAGGGCGTGTGGTGAAAGGGGTAAAGTTTGTCGATATACGGGATGCCGGGGATCCGGTAGAGGTGGCACGGCGCTATAACGAAGAGGGGGCGGATGAGATCACCTTCCTCGACATCACCGCCAGTTCCGACAACCGGGAGACCATCGTTCATGTGGTTGAACAGGTGGCCAGTGAGGTCTTCATCCCGCTGACCGTTGGCGGCGGGATACGCACCGAGGACGACATCCGCAGGATGCTCAACGCAGGCGCGGATAAGGTCGCCATCAACACCGCAGCGGTATTCAATCCGGAGTTCGTTAAGCAGGCCACCGATCGATTCGGCTCCCAGTGCATCGTGGTGGCGATCGACGCGAAAAAGGTCAGTGCCGAAGGTGAACCCTTGAAGTGGGAGATATTCACCCATGGCGGACGCAAGCCCACCGGCCTGGATGCCATCGAATGGGCGCAACGGATGAGTGACTACGGTGCCGGGGAGATCCTGCTCACCAGTATGGACCGTGACGGTACCAAAATCGGTTTCGATAATGAGTTGACCCGGGCGATCGTTGAGGCGGTACCGATCCCGGTGATTGCCTCTGGCGGTGTCGGAGAGTTGCAACATCTGGTGGATGGGGTCAAAAAGGGTGGTGCGGATGCGGTATTGGCCGCAAGTATCTTCCATTTTGCCGAGTACTCCATCGGTGAGGCAAAACAGTTTATGGATCAACAGGGTGTCGAGGTAAGACAATGAGTTGGCTCGAACAGATCAAGTGGGATCGGGATGGCCTGGTGCCGGCGATTGCCCAGGAGTCGGGCAGCGGCAAGATTCTGATGATGGCCTGGATGAATGCAGAAGCACTGGAACTGACCAAGCAGACCGGGCATGCCGTGTATTGGTCAAGATCGCGAAAAAAACTCTGGCATAAAGGGGAAGAGTCGGGAAATCAGCAGGTTGTGCATGCAATACGCCTCGATTGTGACGGGGATGTGGTATTGCTGGAGGTTGAGCAAAAAGGTGGAATTGCCTGTCATACTGGAAGACACAACTGCTTCTTCCGGGAATTGCAGGGAGATCAGTGGCAGGAGATACTGCCGGTACTGAAAGACCCCAAGCAGATTTATAAGTGAGCTGAGGCATGAGTGATCTACTGCAACAACTGGCACAGGTGCTCGAAGAGCGAAAGCAGGCGGCGCCGGACAGCTCCTACGTGGCCAAGCTCTACGACAAAGGGCTCGACGGGATCCTGAAGAAGATCGGTGAAGAGGCCACCGAGACCGTGATGGCGGCGAAGGATGGAGATGCCGATAAAATTGTCTATGAAACCGCGGATCTGTGGTTTCATACCCTGGTACTGCTGGCGCATCAGGGGCTGGGGCCCGATCTGGTGCTGCAGGAGTTGCAGCGGCGTTTTGGACTTTCCGGGCTGGAAGAGAAGGCCCAACGGGGCAAATCGGCCTCATAAGAGGCGGCGTTTGTTGTCTCAATAGTATGAGAGAGCACTCTTAGGTATCATTCCGGGGCTGTTCCTGAACAGAGATAGGCGCGTAGAGACTGATCAGGTTTGATAAAACGCGCTACATTCAAATGAAACCGGCTAGTCCGGAGGTGGAGAAAATTATGGGTTTTGGTGGTATCAGTATCTGGCAGCTGTTGATTATCCTGGCGATTGTCCTGTTGCTGTTCGGAACCAAACGGCTGAAAAACATCGGCTCTGACCTGGGTGGTGCCATCAAAGGCTTCAAGGGCGCCATGAAAGATGGTGAGAAAGAGTCGGCAAAGGCTAAAGAGCAGATCGAGCAGTCCGAGTCCGGAACGGTTGTGGATGGCGAAGTCACCTCGAAAGAGCGTGATAAGCAGTAACGCGTCGTTTCCATACCCACAGCTGAACAGAGTACAACATGTTTGATGTCGGTTTTTGGGAGCTGTCGATTATTGCACTGGTTGCCTTGATCGTCATCGGTCCCGAACGTTTACCCAAAGTGGCCCGTACTGCCGGACATTGGCTGGGCCGTGGCCGGCGTTTCATCTCCAATGTGAAGGCTGATATCGATCAGGAGATCAAAGCGGAAGAGCTGAAGGAGATCCTCGATAAGCAGACGAAAATGGCCAATCCCGTACATGAGATACTGGAAGAGACGAAACAGGATCTGAACCAGTTCAAGCAGCGTACGGAGAGCCAGATCGAAGCGGCCCGGGATGAAATGGACGCCACACAGCCGGCAGAAAATAAAAAACCGAATCAAGCAGAATAGATGTCGGCACCCAATACACCAGAAACTACCAATCCAGAGCAACCGCTGGTCTCGCATCTGATCGAACTCCGCGATCGGGTACTGCGCATGGTGCTGGCCGTGCTGGTGGTTTTCGCCGTGCTGTTTCCCTTCGCCAACGACCTCTATAGTGCGATTGCCGGGCCGATGCGCGCTGCCCTGCCGGAAGGCAGCACCATGATCTCCACCAAGCCCATCGATCCGTTTCTGATTCCTTTTAAGCTGAGCCTTCAGCTGGCCATTTTCATCGCCATACCTTTTATCCTCTCTCAGTTCTGGGCGTTTGTGGCGCCGGGACTCTACCGCCATGAAAAACGTATGGTGGTACCGCTGCTGGTCTCAAGTACGCTGCTGTTCTATCTGGGAATGGCGTTTGCCTATTTTGCAGTCTTTCCTCTGGTGTTCACCTTTCTGGCCGGAACCGCCCCGGAAGGGGTTGAGGTGGCCACCGACATGGGCAGTTATCTCGATTTTGTGATGACCCTGTTTTTTGCCTTTGGTGTGGCCTTTGAAGTCCCTATTGCCACCATCATTCTGGTCTGGCTTGGCATCACCACACCGGAAAAACTGCGTCATAAGCGTCCCTATGTGATTGTTGGCGCGTTTGTTGTGGGAATGTTCCTTACACCCCCCGACGTGATCTCCCAAACCCTGCTGGCACTGCCGATGTGGGTGCTGTTCGAGCTGGGCGTGATCTTCTCCAAAGGATTTGTGAGGAAGCCGGATGAGGAGTCCGAAACAGAGGCCGTCGAAACCACACCAGAGGCTGTGGATGAGGCGCAACTGGAGCCGGCTGAAGCACCGGTGGGGAGTGATATCGATCCGGCCCAGGACTATGTCGATCCCGATCGCTTCGTTCCCATGACTGATGAAGAGATGGAAGAGGAGCTGGATGCCATCGAAGCCGATGATGAGAACACACCAGCTGAACCGGCGCCGAGTCAGGATCCGGTTGAGACCAAGCTCCAGCAGGTGCAGCAGTATCGGGCGTCTGGAGAGGTGGAACAGGCCAGGGAGCTGCTCTATGAGATCCTTCAGGATGGCAGTTCAGATCAGCGCATGGTGGCCAGAAACATCCTGGCTCAGCTCGATTCCGAGGATTGAATCATCCGCTTATTCGGAGTCGGGTACCGTGAACCAGTGACAGGGTAATCTCTTCAGCCGAGATGGATGCCGGGAAGTAGGTTCCTGAGATTTTTGCGCTATTGATGCTGGCGCCCTCAAGTATCGTCTGTCTCAAGTCTACCCCTCGCAGATCAGCATGACGCAGATAGGCGTCGGCCAAGTTCAGGCCTCTGGCATCCAGGGTTCTCAAATCCACGCCGCGCAGGTCGGCGCCCTCCAGGCTGCACTCCTCGCCTGCTGCCCGCCGCTCATTGAACTCCTCGACCTGTCCATGCTTCAACAGCTGATACATGGGATCCTGACTAAGCTCTCGGTGTGCCATGGCGACCTCTTTCAATCAAATCGTTTCGGGTTTTTGGAATTCTTAAAGTGATAATTTAGTTCATAGATACGAGGAGCAGATATTAACGATCGTTGTATTTATTGTTGATCTTAACGCACTCTCCATCTAGTATTGGAAATATTAATGCTTCGAGTGACGAAAATGGCTGGCACCCCACAAATTCATTATAAACAAAACCGACTAAAGCAGTTGAGGGCCTTTTGCCATGCGGCACAAACGGGATCCATCAGCGAAGCTGCAGAGCGACTCTATCTGAGTCAACCCACTGTGTCACTGCAGATACAAGCCCTGGAGAGGGAGCTGGAGACCGTCCTGTTTGAGCGGCGGGGACCGAAGATCAAGCTCACCCCGGAAGGTGAGACGCTCTACAAGCTCTCTCAGCCCCTGGTCGAAGGTATGGACAAACTGCAGGAGACCTTCTCCGCCTCCTGCGGAAAACTGGAGAGTGGTGAACTGAATATAGCCGCTGGTGAGTCCACCATTCTCTACATCCTGCCCGAGCCGATTCGCCGATTTGCTGAGCGATATCCGGGCATACGGGTGAAGCTGCACAATGTGACCGGGCGAGACGGTATGGCCATGCTCAGGGCGGATGAGACCGATCTCGCGATTGGCTCGATGATCGAGATTCCGGATGATGTGACCTATCAACCGGTGGTCAACTATGCACCGGTACTGATTACTCCCAAGGATCATCCCTTAGCCAAGAAAGAGCAGATTCGGCTGCATGATATCAGCCCATATGGTTTGATCCTGCCACCTCACCACCTGAGCACCTGGAGGATGGTTGATCTGGTATTCAAGCAGCACAACGCCAGCTATAACGTGACCCTGGAAGCGGGGGGTTGGGAAGTGATCAAAAAATATGTGGAGATCGGTCTTGGTATCTCGATTGTCACCGATGTCTGTCTGACCGGGGAGGAGCAAGTGGCAACCATCCCGTTGGGTGACTATTTCCCTGATCGGAGCTACGGCATCGTGCTCAGGCGGGGCAAGTTTCTATCGCCCCAGGCGAAGCGATTTCTGGAGATTGTCCGCGAACTCTATAACTAACCGCTGAAAACAACTCTTTTTCCTATTGTTGATAAGCAAAAATATCAATATATTCAGGCGATTAGAAATATTCCTGTCTGTTTGGTCATTGTTATTTTCCTCACGCAAAAAAGTGTTTTAGAATAGTCCGGCTTGTAGAGGAGATGGATATGATCGGAAAGGCCCCGGAATTTCAAACCCTGCTTCGCGCCATGCGAATTGTGTCTGCCACAGATGCAACTGTGCTGGTGACGGGTGAAAGTGGTACTGGCAAGGAGTTGCTTGCTCAGGCACTGCACGATAACAGTCGTCGTTGCAATAAGCCTTTTGTCACGGTGAATTGTGCAGCACTGCCCACCCAGTTGGCAGAGAGCGAGCTGTTTGGCCATCGTAAAGGTGCTTATACCGGAGCAACCTCTGACAGTATGGGTAAGGTTCAGGCGGCACAGGGCGGCACCCTGTTTCTGGATGAGATCGGCGAATTGCCACTCAGCGTACAGTCAAAGCTGCTGCGCTTTCTCGAGACCGGCGAATGTCAGATGGTTGGTCGGGCCAACAACCAACGGGTCGATGTGCGAATCATTGCCGCAACCAATCGTGACCTCTCCAAATCCCTTGATGAGGGAACATTCCGAAGTGATCTCTACTATCGCTTGAATGTGGTTCCATTGGAGCTGCCACCCCTGCGTGAGCGTGCCGGCGATATGGAGTTGTTGCTCAACGGGCTGACCTTTGAACTCTCCAAAAGTTACAATCTGCGTGCGCCCATCTATAGCAGGCAGGTGTTGAAGACTTTGAACGCCTATGCTTGGCCTGGAAATGTTCGCGAATTGAAGAATTTTGCTGAACGTATGCTGATTCTCTTCTCAGGCAGAAAAGTCGAAGTCGAAAATCTGCCGAATGAGTTCCGCAGTCAGGTAAAGCGGAGTGCGGTCAAGGAAGGCGGTTTTGTCCTGCCGGAACAGGGGTTGAGCATGGATCAGCTCGAAGCAGACCTGATTGAGCAGGCGCTCTCGAAAACACTGGGTAACCGCAGCAAGGCAGCTCGCCTGCTTGGCCTTACCCGGGATACGTTACTCTACAGGATGAAGAAATACGCGATCGATTGTTAACGGGGTCCGGTGGCCCACTCGGTCTCAGTAGATTCTGAAACCGCCATGGCGTCTACGGCTGCGATAGTCGAATAGGGCAATCCCGGCGACTATGCCCACAATGAAAGTGATCGCAGATGCAATCAGCCCCCATTTCAGCGGGAGCATGGTTCCAAACTCCCCCTGCTGCGCTCTGAGGCTCTCGTTCTCCTGCTGAATACGATCCAGAGCCGCAACGATTCCCTCGGTATTTTCCAACTGATCCTGTAGTTCAGTATTGGCTTGCTGTTCCTGACTTTTCAGACTGTTGAGCAGCTTTTCTGTCTCACTGAGCTGTTGTTCCTTAGCCTGCAAACGCTCCTTCAGTTCGCTGTTTTCATCGGTCAGTTCGATCACAAGGGTACGGGCAGGTTTGGATTTGATCAAAAAACCGGCTTTGGTCCAACCAACCGTACCGTCTTTTGTTCGTACTTCGGCGAAAAAACCCTCTTCACTGAGTAATTCCAGCTCGGTTCCGCTTTTAAGGCGTTTTAAAAGCTTGCCTTTGGAGTTGATCAGTTCGTAGAGAGATAGATTCAGTTCATCTGTGACATAACGGGTCTCGGCATGGGCAGACAAACCGACACAGAGCAGACAGCTACAGAGCAGTGAAACGATATAGAACTTCATTAGCGTTAAAGGCCTAACCTATCTCGCGGGAAATCCGCTTAAAATCAAACAATCAGTGAGAAAAAAGCATATCGAATAGGTGACCCGCATACTAGTCCCAATCTTGTCAGTGAGGCATGGTTCACTGAAATCCCAGTCTCCCCGGTCTGTTCAGTTTCCGTTCAGTAAGCCCCGATTATGCTGAACTCGAAACAACGCAAAAGATCACAGGAGACATCTGATGAACGCAATCCACAAACTGGTTGTTGCCACGACATTGAGTCTGATCGTTACCGGTCCAGCCTTGGCTGGCCATACGGATCGACAAAGAATTTGTGATCATCAATGGGTGGAAAGAATCGATCAGCGCTTGGATCGACAGTATCGACGCATACAGCGGGGTGTTGATCAACATAGCCTTAGCTACAAGGAGAGTAAGCAATTAAAGAAAAAACACAGAAAAATTAGAAGATTGTCTCGAGAGTATCAAGAGGATGGATATCTCTCCCGAAAAGAGTTCAAGCGGTTGACCCGAAAACTCGACAGACTGAGTGATAGAATCTGGGAGTATAAGCATAACGACCTGGAGCGCTATGTGATCTATCACGATCGATATGCACATCAGAATAAGGATTGGTAATCGATAAACAGGCAGTTAAACATTATCGTCTTCTCCTTGTGGGAAAAGGAGTCAGGTGTGAGACGAGTTTAGGCCGCATGGTACTTACTTAAGAGAACAAACCGCCAATGAGCGCCAATCACCCCAAAATGCCGCAAAAAACTCTCACACAGCAGAGTCTATTAGCGAAGAAATGCGGTGATTGGCGGCTAATCTCTTAGGCTTGGTTAGTCGTAGGGTGGGTCCTTGCCCCACCCTAAAGGCCTGAATCCGCTAAAAACGGTCGTTCTCTTGTGCTCAAAGTCGACTAACGAACATCAGCAGCCTAGTTTTATAGCACTCTCTTGCAGCAGAAGGGTAGGCAGCATGGGACGGGTTTGAGCCGGCTATCGCTCAGGCTTTAAAATGGTTTGAAAAAGTGTCGATGTGAGCCAATAGCTGCGAGAGCTCCTCGTCAATCAGTGTTTCCGGTTGATTTTCACGTTTCATGATCGACTTCAGGTACATGGCTTTGGCATGGATCGATGTGGCTCCACTGTTGCTCGCGGATCCAGCCAGTTTGTGTACCGCCTGATAGAGAGCAGCCTTATCCTTTTTCAGTGAAGCCTGTTGGATGACATTGGATATTTCCGGCAGCATGGCTAAAAACTCTTTCAGGATCGTGCGAGCGGCCTGTTCGTTTCCCGCTACACTGGCCAGGGCTGTATCACGGTTATAGACTGGGTTGCCCGTTTGCAGATTATGTTTTCGTTGGCCGGTTGAGTTCTGATAGTTAATGTTTTTGCACCATTTTGCAATGATGCCGTACAACTGCTCAGGCAGGTAGGGTTTTGGCAGCAGGTCATTCATTCCGGCATCGGCCACCTCCTTACGTTTTTCTGGCAACACATGGGCTGTCACAGCAATGATCGGTATGTTTTCCGTGGCTGAGTTGGGTTGCCTCAACTGTATGGCTGCATCGATACCGCTCATAACGGGCATCTCGAGATCCATCAGAATCAGATCGAAATTAGTTTCAGAGATTCTTTCCATTGCCTCGATGGCACTGTATACAGCCACCACTTCAGCCCCTTCGTTGAGTAGCAGTGTCTTGGCCAGCATCAGATTGACGTTACTATCGTCTACCACCAGGATCTTCATATTTTTGAGAAGTGAACCATGTGGCTCCAATGATGCAGCGTTCACTTCATCTGAGTGATCGATGACGGACATATTCTCCATCTTCTCTTTCTGAGGAAGCGACAGGTAGATGGTGATGGTGAACTCTGATCCTTTGTCGGGAGCACTCTTCAGAGCAATGCTGCCGCCCATCAGGTGGACCAGGCGTTTGGCGATGACCAGACCCAAACCGGTTCCTCCATAGTGCCGGGTCAAGGATCCGTCGGCTTGCTGAAACGGCTGAAAGAGTTGTTCCTGCTGTTCCTGCGCTATACCGATTCCGGTATCACGGATTCTGATGGTGAGGGCAATTCGCTCGTTTTTCTGTCGCTGTTTCTCAATATTGATGGTGACCTGACCCTGGTCGGTGAATTTGATGGCGTTACCCACCAGGTTGATTAAGATCTGTCTCAAACGTGTTGAATCGCCGTACAGGACAGGGGGTATGTCATGGGCCACATAGGTGATCAGTTTTAAACCCTTTTCCAGTGCTTTGGGGGTAAACAGAACCTGCACGCTCTTGATCATCGATTCCAGTACGAAATTACTGTTTTCCAGCTTTACCTTGCCGGCTTCCATTTTTGAGAAGTCAAGAATGTCGTCGATGATATCGAGCAGAGAGTTTGCGGAGCTGGTTATGATGCGCAGATAGTCCGTTTGTTGATCATCCAGTTTGGTTTTCTCAAGCAAGTGAGCAAAGCCGATGACACCGCTCATCGGAGTGCGAATTTCGTGGCTCATGGTCGCCAGAAAATCACTTTTTGCCTGGCTTGCAGTCTCGGCACCTTCCTTTGCCCATTCCAGCTCCTGTGTGCGCTCTGCAACCAGTTGTTCCAGGTCCTGTTGGTATGCATTCAAGTCCCGGTCATATTGCTCGATTTTATTCAGCATGACGTTGAATTCATCAACCAGTGTACCCAGTTCATCATTACTGACCCGTATCGCACGACGGCTGAAATCCTGGTCAGCCGTAATGGCTTCTATGGTGGTTAACAGCTGTTTGGCTGGGGCGGAGACGATTTTTTGAAAGCGATTGGAGAGCAGCAAAGCAAAAAGCATGGAGACAATGAACACACCAAGTATCAGGAGTGCCTGTTGAATCAATACTGCACGGGCATTACTCATATCACCAACGATAACGAAATAGCCGATCAGCTCATCATCGAGAACAATCGGCTCTTCGACTTCAATCAACCCAAACAGCACAAAAGAGCCATTCGAAGTGTCGGTATGTTGTTTCTCCGGGGTAATTGCTGCGCTTTGATACTCCGCAAAAGGGGTTCGATTCAAATTAAGTATTTTCGCACTGACAACATCGCTTTGTGTCGCCAGGGTTAAGAGAATTTCCTCAGCCGCCTGATCGTCACGAAAAGTGATCGCTGCGCTGCTGTTGGCGCCTAACACCCTTGCCAGTGTCTGTAACCTTGAGACGGTTTCGTCGTGAGTCGAGGTGATCTCCAGAATCATAAACAGAAACAGACTGAGCAATAGCACTGAGGCTGCAGTGGCCAGAATGATCGCCTCAATTTTTTGCTTGATTGAAGCGTTGCGCAGTAGGTTCATTGCTGAGCCTCATCATCGATAATGATGGCCAGGTCAAGTAGCTGTGAACTGAGTCTTAAGCCGGATGATCGTGTGGTGTTGAGATTGATGATGAAACGAAGTTTTTCCTGATCCTGTGTCAGTTCGATCATTCCGCCATTTTGACTGAACTGCTGCATTTCACTGATTGTTAAAATTGGTCTCATCTTGATCGGCTGTAGGATTTCCTGAATACGATTTTGTGTTGATTCTGCAATATAGAGTACATGGCACTCACCCAGCTCTGATTCTTTGCTGATTTTGACACTCTTGATTGGCTTTCCTCTTAGCACCCGGCCTGCCAGTTTAGGCAGGTTGTCGGTTATATTGTCGTCGCCGATCGAGCATAGTGCTAAGGAGTCCTGTGTTGTCTTGGATTGATTCTCAGGCCAGCGAGTGAATTTCGCGAAATTGTAGATAAAAACAGTTTTCAATAGAGCTGCCTCCAGCTCAGAATCCTGGGCGGCAGAGGCTGTCATTGCGGACAATGAAAGCACCACTATTGATATGTAGGTCAACAGCCTTGTTGCCACGATTTCAATCCACTAGGATGCGTTATTCTGTTATTTCAATACGGATCTCTATTCGTTATCTCTATATTGCCGGTTGCCACTGATTCGAAATTTGCTGACCACCAATTTGGGTGTGGAACAAAGATGAATTGCTTACTCTGGCTGTTGCCTTGGATTGTGGAATTATTTTCATGGTGTCGTTTAACTCTTTTATTTGGCTACGGTTAAATGTTGCCTGTAGGATCAGTTGTGAAATTTATATCTGATCTCTGCGTAAAAACTCCTTTCCGGTAGAGGCAGTCCTTCAGGTATGTTCTGGCTGGTGTACTCTCTTGCATCTTCATCGAAAAGATTACGAATTGAAGTGGCAAACTCCCAGTTTTGATCCGGAAAGTATCTGAATGTTGTGTCGACAATCAGGTAGTCATCGAGAGTGGTTCGGCTGTCGTTTGCTCTCCGTTCGCGTTCGCCGATCCAGTTGAACTGAAGATTCCAGTTCCAATGGTGAAGAAAATACCAATCGCCTCGTAGATAGGCATCCTGCTCCGGTTGATCAAACGCGCGAAATCCACTGTCGTCCTGATCCCGTATGGTGTAGTTTCCGGAAATTCTCAGATTATTTGCCAGTTGCCATTTAGCCTCCAGCTCAATACCTTGAATGGTGTGCTCTCCGATATTGGTAAAGGTGCCGACTGTGTCTTCCGGTGCTTTTACATCGTCAATCAGATCGGTCTGCTGGTAGTGAAACAGATTCATACCTAAATTCAGATTCGAATTGAGTCTGTAAGAGAAGGCCAGTTCCCAGGTCTCAGAGCGTTCAGGCTTCAGCTCTGGGTTGGGTAGGGCGTTAGAGGTGCTGGCATAGAGCTCTTGAAACGATGGCGGGCGGAAAGCCCGTCCATAGAAGAGTTTGGTTGTCAGCTGATCAGTGCTTAGCCAGACCAGGCCAAGACGTGGATTGAATGTGCTGCCGAAGTCTGAGTAGTGATCAAATCTTGCACCAGCAGTCAGTTCCCAATCACTCGCCAGCTGCCAGATGTCCTGGGCGAAAACATAGTAAATCTTACGTCTCTTTTCCGGAGAAAAGGCATAAGGGGTATCGCTGAGGTCAACCAATTCACTACCCAATGGGATCTCTTCGCCATCGGGTCCGCTTCCGAAGTTCACGTACTGCTCTACCCGATAGAGATCCTGCCAGATGTAACCGGTCCCGAGGCGAATGGACTGTCCCTGAAAACCACTGTACAGACCACTGGCTTCAGCGGAAACTCTGCGTTCAGCCGAACGCATCTGATTGATTAGTCCGGATCTGTTTGCGTCTGACAGAGCGCCAGGGGGTCGCTCCTGAAAGCCGTCGCCGGAAGAGTAGCTGTAATCCTGAAAACGTAATTCTGCATCGACAATCCAGTCTGGATGGAATTGACTGTCTTTGTAAAAAACGTCTGCATTGATCCTTTTATCATTGGCTTTGGTGATAGGGTCCAGTGCCCCCAGTCCAGTCAAGCCGATTTCAATATCGTCATGTTTGGCATAGTCAAGATTCAGGCGCCAGTTTGAGTAGGCGGCTGAAAAGCGGATCTCTTCACTCTTCCAACCGTATTGGGCACTATCCGGTGCGAGTGAGGCATTGGTGTTGGATCGCCTGTCTGAGATCGATTGGGCATCCGTATTGATCTGCGGATCGTGACCGTCGGTATTGTAAAAATCCATAGTCAGTCCGACATCGATACCATTCAGGCTATCAGCGTATTGAACCCAGCCGTTATCCGTATCAAAACTGCCACTGCGAACACCAACTTCGTTGTGGCTGATCTTGCTGGCTGCTTTGGTAATGACATTGATGACACCGGCTGAGGCGTCAGCACCAAACAGAGCAGAGCCGGGGCCACGAATTATCTCAATCCGCTCGATGCTGCTGACGGGCATGCCTTTCCAGAAGAAACCAAAGCCCCACAACAGATCACGCATTGAGACGCCATTAACCATTAGCAGGGTCTGGGTGGCTGTGGCGCCTCTTATCTGTATCAGCGGGCGGAAACCAAACTGATTGGCTCTGATGTGTATACCCGGAACACTCCCAAGAACGTCAACAAGATTTGTCGCTCCGGTTGCCTTGATATCCTCTTCAGTAATCACGGTTACCGCTGAGGGGGCTTTGGCTACCGTCTGCCTTGTGTCTGTGGAGATGGTCACTTCCAGGTCCATCAACTCTTGCAGACTGAGGGAGAGGAAATGGTCAAGTTTCTCGTCGTGTAGGGCGTGAACCTGTGGCCCGAACAGGAGCAGAAGAGAGAGCGTGTAGATGTTTTTACGGAACATTATTTAACGGTGCTTTTTTAGTCCAACAACGCTGGTTCATTCCAAAGCAAGACAGGTGGATGCAATAAATTGAGTGATAAAAGGTCATCAATTTCAGGGCAGCTTAAAAATTGAATTAAGACTCTTTACTTGTTACAACTATTGTAATTCAAAAAGAACAAAAGCGATAAAAGACAATGGGATTTAATTGATCTATTGCAATCAGGAGTGAGGTGGATGCTGTTGGGATTGGATATTTTTATATATGTCTCAGGCTAAGTTTATGACTTAATGCTCTAACTTCAATTGGCTTGTTCAATGCGTTTCAAATACCACAATATGGTTGTGCCAATGACCATCATCCCGGCAGCCAAATAGAGCCCGAGGTGGTAGTTGCCGCTATAAGCTGCAACGGCGCCAGTCACCGCAGGCGCCAGGATTTGGGCAATGCCATATGCCACCGTCATTTTGCCCATCATTTTTGCGGGCCGGGTTGGGTAGTAACGGCCTGCCATAGTGAGTACCAGGCTGACAATGCCGATGAAAGTGGCTCCGAATAACAGGGCGCCAAGCATGGCCAGGATCAGGTCAGCCTTAACAACCGGTAGCAGAATACCGATGATTTGCAGGATTGAAGCGATGATCAAAGCATTCAGGTAGCCGGTTTTTCGTGCAATCAGATCCCACAAGATACAGGCCGGTGTTGCCGCCAGGCCGAGTAGCAGAAATGTCCAGGCTCCCTGACCATCAAGTCCGGGCAATCGGTCCACAATGGCCACAATGAATGTGGCACTGACCACATATCCCACGCCGGCACAGAAGTAGACCACCATAAAAAGTCTTAGAAACAGTGAGCTCGGTGGATTGTCAGTCATCGACTGCCCGCTCTGGGTCACGCTTTGGGTTTCTGGGCGTGGCAGCCAATGCCAGGCGGGAAAGATCAGGATCAATCCGAGCAGGGAGAGTAATAGCCACTGCTGGCTCCAGTCCAGATGTGACTTCATGACTTCCACCAGCGCAGCACAGATTGCGATGCCTGCTCCTAAACCGCTGAAATGGATACCCAGTTCACTTCGATGGTCGTGTCGAATCAGCCAATTGAGAATCAGCCCGGAGCCCAACAAAAGCCCCGCGGCACTACTCAAGCCGGCAAAAAACCTGAGCATGGACCAGATCCAGAAGTTTTCCGTCATACCCATGCCGATTGTGGTCACTACCGCGACGATCAATCCAATCCGGTATAAGCGGTCTTTCAGCATGAGGTCGCTGATCAGGGCTGCGATAATCGCGCCGCTCAGGTAGCCGATGTAGTTGATCGAGGCCAGCCAGCCCGCTTCCGAGATTCCAAGTCCGGCTTGCTGCTGCATGATCGGCAGCAGGGGCGTGTAGGCAAACCGGGCGATACCCAGGGTGAGGATCAGGCTGAGAATGCCGGCTACCAGTATCTTCAATCGCTCTGTTTTTGGATTCATCGCTCGCCCTTGAGTTTGATGGTTAAAACTTACATACTTCTACCTATCAAATAAAGCGAATATTACAGAAGAATTCATTCTGTATTGGAGAATGGTTATGGAGTTGAATTCACTCTTAACATTCAAGGCGGTAGTGGAGGAGGGGGGAATTCTCTCGGCTTCCAGAAAGCTGAATACGGTGCAATCCAATGTGACCAGCAGGATCAAAAGGCTTGAACAGGAGCTGAATTCAGAGCTCTTCTATCGCAAGGGGCGAGGTCTGGCCCTGGCGCCTGCCGGTCATGTTTTGTATGAGTATGCGTGCCAGATTCTGCAACTGGAGTCTCAGGCAGGTATGGCGGTTCGGCAGGTTGGTGAGCAGTCCGGAGAATTACGCATCGGTGCTATGGAGACTTTCGCTTCCCTGCGTTTGGCGCCTGCGTTGAAAAGATTGAAAGCCTCCCACAAAGGGGTGGAGCTGAAAGTCGTGACCGATACTTCCTCAGCGCTGGTTGAGCGGGTATTGAATCATAAACTGGACTGTGCTTTTGTAGCCGGCAGGGTGGGTCAGGAGGAGCTGTTGGTCTGTGATATCGGTCGTGAAGAACTGGTCCTGGTTCGGGCCAAAGGAAGTGACTGCCAATCCCAGCTTATCCTGTTTCGCGAAGGTTGCGCCTATCGGGCCCGAGCGCTGGCCTGGCACAGAGAGTGTGGTCAGCAGGTCAGTGAGGTGATGGAGCTGGGAACCCTGGACGGCATACTCGGATGTGTCTCGGTCGGCCTGGGTTGTACCTTGATGCCTGCATGGGTAGTTGCGCAAAGTCGTTATGCTGATGAGCTGGCGATCGAGCAGATTCCACCACACCTGGCCATGGTGCCAACCGTTATGATCCGGCATAAACAGGGGGTGCCGATGAAAGCGTTGGAGACGCTGGCCCAGGCAGTCATCGAGTCGGCAGAAAAAGACAATCGGACTGCTCAGTTGAAATCCGCCTGATTGAATCTGACTGGAGCCGGTTGCTCACATGAATCGAAACAGTCGCAGGCCTAATGCGTCTCAATAACAGGGCAAGCATGCCCTGATCCGTCAATAGCAAAAAAACGGTTACTGACCTGATGGAAGAACACAAAAGTATTGCTCAATTTGATCACTTTATACCGGTTAGTACATCCCGATTGATTACCGCGTTGGTCAGAGCGGGCCTCTCCTCCGAACAGGTAAGGGTCGTGCATAAGATCCGCAGGCTGATTACTCTTCAATACTCTGATCGATTGATAAAGTTGAAGCGGCTCTATCAACCTTTCAATCCTGACCGGGAGCTGTTGGCAGAGGAGCTTGAAACGATTCAATCTGCAGATACCATCCAACAGGTAAAGCAACTGCTACAGGAGGCGAATTATAGCGAACTCACCCGGCAGCAGATCGAATATGCATTGGAGCAGACCTCTCCCTACGGTCTGGATGTAAAGATCGATTTCGAACAATTTAGCGACGTCTCGCTATTTTATCGTGCTAAAAGTCAGCGTACCGTGATGGTTCGGGACTGGAAGACCTTGTTTATCAAAAAACGCAGTGTCAATCTGATCGCCTATCAAAGAATCTGTCTGCTGCTTCACTATGCAGAAGAACATCATAAGTCAGGGATTCACATCAAGTTGTTCAAGGATATCTTACGACCTGATCTCGAGATGCTTTTTCCTGACTGTAAAATAAGAATGAAAACCATTGATAAGATCAAGCTTGTGATCACAGGCGGTGGCGGTACGGCTGGTGGCTTGGTGGCTACCATTGGAAAATTAACCGCCGCCGTTTCACCACTGGCTATCATTATGGCAGTGGCAGGATTCGCGGCACTACTCTGGCGTCAAATCAACAAAGTGTTCGTGCAGCGAACCCGATATATGGCCTCGCTGGCTCAGAATCTCTATTTTAATAATCTTGACAACAACATGGGGGCAATCACCTATCTGGTCGATCAGGCCCGCCAGGAAGAGATCAAAGAGACCCTGCTTGCCTATGGGCTGATCAATCTGCAGAAGTTGAACAACAGCATGGAGCTCGACTCGGCTTGTGAAGCCTGGCTGATGGAACAGTTTGATTGCACAATCGATTTCGATATCGAGGATGGCCTAAAAAAACTTGTTGAATACAAACTGATCGAGCAACAAAACGAACCATTGAGTTGCCGCTCAGCGGAGGTTCTGTGTGACTTATTGGATCGCCAATGGCAGGCTTATATGCAGCTGCCGGAGAGTCGGAATTGATTGGCGGTTTTCAATATCCATATCTTTCAAGGGTTGGTAACACTTGTCCATATAAGATATA
Organism: Candidatus Thiodiazotropha sp. 'RUGA'; assembly: GCA_016842065.1. Classification (GTDB taxonomy): domain Bacteria; phylum Pseudomonadota; class Gammaproteobacteria; order Chromatiales; family Chromatiaceae; genus Thiodiazotropha. Next base: position 6,152 of record JAEPDS010000004.1, on the reverse strand, counting down.
AAAAAACATAAATTGGTGCTGACCAGCGATATTACGAATCAGCACGAAACGCCTCATTTGGCTTTTAATGGACTATGGAATGAACTCTAAACTGATTGCCTCAATTCTTCTGGGAATGCTTTTTACAATCACAGCTCAAGGCCTCGAGGTGAACATAACCCCGCAGGTCGATGAATTTGAGGTCAAGCATCAGGGTAAGGTGATCACCATCCGTCGGAATCAGGATACCGAGGCCATGTTGGAGTTTGATTTTGCACGGACCTCTCGCCCATGTCCGCCTTTCTGCGCCCAGCCAATGAAGGTTGCGGATGGTATAGAAACCATCGGTGAGGTTGAACTGATCGCTTTTTTACAAAATCAGCTTGCTGAGCAACAAGGCTTGCTGATCGATGCCAGGACCGAAGATTGGCATGAACGGGGGACCATACCCGGCTCAATCAATATTCCATTTACCCACCTCAATCCTGCTCAGGGCGCTGATGAATTCACCCTTGAGGAGTCGCTGCAACGCTTAGGCGCACGAATTGTCAACGGGGCATGGGACTTCAGCCAGGCAAAGCAGCTGGTTATTTGGTGTAACGGTCCCTGGTGTGGTCAATCGCCGACCGCAATCAAAGGCTTGATTGGCATTGGATACCCGAAGCAGAAATTGCTCTATTATCGGGGAGGCATGCAGCTATGGCGGATATACGGTTTACCGGTGGTCTCTCCTGATGGCGACTTGCTCGATGAATGATCATACAGCTTGACTCAACGCACCGTTTCGGAAGGCCGATCAGGGCGTCCGGTATTCTTCGAATGGCGCTGGCGGATGATCCCGTTTCCAGAGGCCCAATTACACTTCAGTGCGTTATCAGATACTATTTTTCTTGAAAAAAGTGACCGTCAGTCATAAAATGACCATTAGTCATAGTATTCGATGGCAGCGATCATGAAATCACTCAGAAAACAGAGAGAGTTTGAGCGTCGGGAAGAGGATATCCTGGATGCGGCGTTGACACTGTTTTCAGGCCCGGGATGGGAGTCCGTATCGATTGACCAGATTGCCAGAATGGCGGAAATCGGTAAGGGCACGGTTTACAACCACTTTGGCAGCAAAGATGAACTGCTGTTTCGTCTGATGTTGAGGTTTTATGAAGGCCTGTTAGTTCAGGTGAAGCAAGAAACTTTTGACCCCAATCAGGTACTAACGAGTTTTGAGCGTATTTTCAGGCTTGCCTTCAAGTACCATCTTGATCACCGGGAATATCGCTATGTTGTTGAATATTGTAAAAGAATCGATTTCAGGGAGCGGGCAGAAGAGGCTTGGCGCTCCTCCTTCCTGGATCTCGACAGGGCTTTCAGTGAATGGGGAGACCCGATGTTGATATCGGCCATGGAGCAGGGCCTGATCGCGAATCGTCCTACAGGCCCTATCCATATGGGTATGCACGCTTGTTTCAATGGAGCGATTGAGATGTTGTGGGCTGGCAGTGACTGGTGCCTGCATGGCGATGAAACTGAAATACTGGAGGCCGTAACGGCTTTTATGATGGCTGGCGTAATCGGCCAACAGTAAAAAATTTGCTATTAGGTGACCGCTGGTCACAAACTGACCATGAGTCAGTAATGAGGGCGTAATGAAGAATTCTACCTATCTATCAATCGGGCTCCTGATGCTGGTTGTGGTATGGATGTTGAGTGGTGCGATGGCAAAAGTGAACGACCCTGTTGCCACAGAGGAGATCACATCCAAGCCGGTGATGCAGGTTCAGGTGCTTGATATCAAGGCTGAGATGATCGATCGGGAGATCGTGGTGCAGGGTGAATTGATACCGAATCGCAGCATTGAAGTACGCGCACAGACTGCATCAAAAGTGGCTGAATTACCTTTCGCAAAAGGCCAAAAGGTTGTTGCTGAAAACGTGATCGTTGAACTGGATGGTGAAGATCGCCATGCGCAGCTGAAGCAGGCTGAAGCGGCGGTGGATCGCTTTGAACTCGAAGTGGCCGGGGCGCGTAAGCTTGAGCAGCGTGGGCTTCAGTCGGAGAATCAATTGAAATCGGCTCTCGCCTCACTGGCGGCGGCAGAGGCCGATCTGAAGCGGGCGAGGTTGGAGTTGGACTATATCCAGATCAAGGCGCCCTTCAGCGGTATTCTCGAGCAGCGCTATGTGGAATTGGGCAGTCATCTGGAAAAGGGTGACAAAGTTGCCTTGATTCTCGATGAATCGGTACTCAAAGCGGTTGGGCTGGTCTCACAGCAGGCGGCTGGAAAACTGGCTATGGGACAGCTGATCAAAGTGCGTCTGTTGGACGGGCAGGAGGCTGAAGGCCATATCACCTACATCTCCCAGCTCGGTGATTCGGAAACCCACAGCTTTCGGGTGGAAGCTGAGATCGACAACCAGGATGGTCGAATCAATGCCGGCGTCAGTGCGGAGTTGCGAATCGTCATCGGCAAGGAGCAGGCACATTTCATTTCACCGGCCGTGCTTGCGTTGAATGACAGTGGCACCGTTGGTATCAAGAGTGTTGATCAGGCCGGTTTGACGGCGTTTCATCCGATCGAATTCGTACGTACCGAAGCAAATGGAATCTGGGTCTCCGGATTACCTGAATCTGTACGGGTCATTTCCCAGGGACAGGGCTTCGTCAACGCGGGTGAAACCGTCATACCGGTTCCGGCATCCTAGGGTCTGTTAACACTAATGAATACCCTGATCGATCTTGCCTTCTCGCGCAGTCGCGCTGTTCTGCTCTCGTTGCTGTTTATTCTGCTTGCCGGCGCGATTGCCTATAACGGCATACCAAAAGAGTCGGAACCCGATATTGCGGTACCCATCATCTATGTCTCGATGAGTCATGAAGGCATTTCGCCTGAGGATGCTGAAAGGTTGCTGGTCAGACCGATGGAGAAAGAGCTGCAGTCCATCGCCGGTCTCAAAGAGATGAAGAGTACGGCAGGGGAAGGGCATGCTTCGGTACAGCTGGAGTTCAGTGCAGGCTTTGACAGTAAACAGGCATTGACCGATGTGCGTGAAAAGGTCGATATCGCAAAAGTGAAGCTGCCGGATGCGACAGATGAGCCTGAAGTGGTAGAGGTGAATGTCGCTCTGTTCCCTGTCTTGACGGTCTCCCTCTCCGGCCCTATTCCGGAGCGCAGTCTGGTCAGTATTGCCAGGGATCTGCAGGATCGAATCGAGGCCCTGCCCGGGGTATTGGAAGCAGAGATTGGTGGTGATCGTGAAGCGGTACTCGAGGTGGTTGTCGATCCGGCGATCATGGAGACCTACGGTGTCGAATATGATGAATTGATCTCCATGGTGACGAATAACAACCGGCTGGTTGCCGCCGGGGCGATGGATACAGGCGCGGGTCGGCTGGTGCTTAAGGTGCCTGGTGTCATCGAAGAGTTGGATGATGTGTTGCGACTGCCGGTCAAGGTAGACGGCGATCGGGTGATTACCTTTGGTGAAGTGGCGAGCATCCGGCGCAGTTTCAAGGATCCAGAGAGTTTTGCTCGAGTGGATGGCCAACCCGCATTGACTCTCGAGGTGAAAAAGCGCGTTGGTGCCAACATCATCGATACCATCACTGAGGTGAGAAGCGTTGTCGAGGCTGAGCGCAAGCATTGGCCGGCCGGGTTGAATGTCTCCTATATGCAGGATAAGTCGGACCAGATCAGAGAGATGCTCAGCGACCTGCAGAATAACATTCTCTCCGCCATCATTCTGGTGATGATCGTGATCATTGCGGCATTGGGGCCAAGGTCTGCCGTTCTGGTCGGATTGGCAATCCCAGGTTCATTCCTTGCGGCAATACTGGTACTCGACTCAATGGGCTTCACGCTCAATATCGTGGTGCTTTTCAGTCTGATCCTTGTGGTGGGTATGTTGGTAGACGGTGCCATCGTCGTGATTGAAGTGGCTGACCGCAAAATGCAGCAGGGGAACGCTCCTATGGACGCCTATGCATCAGCGGCAAAACGTATGTCCTGGCCGATTACCGCATCCACTTTGACCACCCTGGCGGTATTTGCCCCTTTGCTGTTCTGGCCGGGTTTGGTAGGGGAGTTCATGAAGTATCTGCCGATTACGGTGATTATTGCCTTGAGTGCATCGCTGGCAATGGCATTGGTGTTTGTGCCTGTGCTGGGTGGAACGATCACCAGGCGTGTGCAGTCGACCGACACAGTTGCAGAAGGAAGCTTCACTCAACGCTATACAAAACTGCTCGCAACGCTCCTGCATCATCCGGCAAAGACCCTGGGGGTCGCCTTGTTGGCGATGTTTATGGCCTACCTCTCCTATATGCAGTTTGGCAAGGGTATGGAATTCTTTCCGGATGTGGAACCTGAATTTGCTCAGATACAGGTGCATGCCCGGGGTGATCTCTCTGTGCATGAAAAAGATGCCATTGTGCGCCAGGTCGAACAGCGGGTGTTGGACTTTCCTGAGCTTGATTCGGTCTATGCGCGATCTTTCAATTCGGCCCAGGGACAGAATATGGCAGAAGATGTAGTTGGCGTAATACAGCTTGAATTCATCGACTGGGAGCAACGACGTCCGGCTGCGGAAATTCTTGAAGAGATGCGTCAGCGCACACAAGACATTCCTGGTATTCAGCTCGAGTTTCGTAAAGCGGAGAATGGTCCATCCGGAGGCAAACCGATTCAGATCGAGCTCAGCAGTCGAGAGTTCGAACGGGTCGCCAAGGTGGTCCCCCAGTTGCGGGGATTGATGGCTGACCAGGGTGGTTACGTAGACATTGAGGATGATCGACCTCTGCCCGGTATCGATTGGCGACTTGAAGTCGATCGTGAACTTGCCGCACGCTATGGCGCGAGTGTATCGATGCTGGGTAGTGCAGTACAGATGATCACCAGCGGAATCAAGGTAACCGAGTACCGGCCCGACGATACGGATGATGAAGTGGATATCAGAATTCGTTTTCCCTACAGTGAGCGTAATCTGGGTCAGCTGGATCAACTCAAGGTGTCCACCGTAAAAGGTATGGTGCCGATCAGTAATTTCGTCACTCTGCAACCTGCTGCGAAAAGCGGTAACCTGCGCCGGGTCGATGCGCAGCGGGTGATTACCATCCAGGCGGATGTGGAGGAAGGATTGCTGCCTGACACCCAGCTGAAAGGACTGCAACAGCTGATTGCGGATGCTGATCTGGATGCCATGGTGAAGATCAGCTTTAAAGGTGAGGATGAGGACCAGCGGGAAGCCATGACCTTTCTGATGGGGGCCTTCATCAGTGCAATCTTTCTGATGGCGCTGGTATTGGTAATTCAGTTCAATTCCATCTATCAGGCGTTTCTGGTGCTTTCCGCCATTGTGTTTTCAACTGCAGGGGTTCTGCTCGGATTGTTGATTACCGCTCAACCTTTCGGTGTGGTCATGGTCGGCTTGGGCATCATCGCGTTGGCGGGTATTGTGGTGAACAACAATATCGTCCTGATCGATACCTATAACCGATTGCGTCGTGAAGGATTGGACAGTTTCAATGCGGCACTGACAACCGGCCGTAGACGCTTGCGCCCGGTGTTTCTGACTGCGTTCACCACGGTATTGGGATTGATGCCGATGGTGCTGGCAATGAATATCGACCTGATTCACCGCACGATCAGTTTTGGCGCGCCATCCACACAATGGTGGACCCAACTCGCCAGTGCCATTGCAGGCGGTCTCTCCTTTGCGACACTGTTGACACTGATTCTGACACCCTGTCTTTTGGTGCTGGGAGAGAATCTCTCGGCCAGCATCTCAGCAGGTTTCAGAAAGCTGACCGGGAATCCGCTGATGGAGTCCAAATCTTCATAGTGGCCTAGGGCCTGTTAACACTAATATATTAAGAAAGTCTTAAGAAATAGATTTTATTTCTCATATCGCAGTTAGAAATAGTTGGCTTGACCGCTTTCTATCGGGGCTGTTGATTATGCTGTAGCAGCAGCTTCCCTGGTAGAGGAACCTGTTTCTGGATCTTGATGGTCAATAATGCTAAAAACTATCTTCATCAAGAATATTTGACATTAAGTTTTCAAAAGTTAACTTGACTCCATAGGCCAACAATTCATACTCTTGAAAACAACTGTATATCTAACTGTTTAAGTGAAACACTCTAGTCGTTTAAATCTTCCGTTTCTGTTACTCCTTGGCCTGATA
>JAEPDS010000003.1 GCA_016842065.1 Candidatus Thiodiazotropha sp. 'RUGA' | reverse complement strand
CTTTCCAGGGCATCTGAGGCGCTCCTCAAATGCCATATTGTGTAACCTATGTGCCCGGTATATTCTGTAACCTATGTGCCGATAAGCTCATGGGTCCATTCCACTGATTGGTGGGGCAGTCCCGTTCCATTCCGATACTCAAACGGCATACCCGGTATCCTTCCGGTCGTGCTGCATCTGTAGTCATTCTGTGGCCTTACCGGTAACAGGCCAGGCTCATCTTCTACCGAGATCCACTCCCGTAAGCTTCTCGCGCAGTTCGCGTCTCTCCTGAGCTTCCACACAAAGTGTCGTAACCGGACGTGCTTCAAGCCGTGCCAAGCCGATTGGCTCACCGGTGTCTGCGCACCAACCGTAGCTTCCATCGTCAATCCGGTCGAGGGCCGCGTCGATCTTGCCCAGCAGCTTGCGGTAGCGGTCTCGTGTGCGCAACTCCAGCGTCTGGGCGGCTTCACGGGTAGCTCGATCTGCTTCATCGCCGACCTCATGGTGGCTGTCGTGACGCAGCTCTGCGAGCGTCGCGTCCACCTCGTCGAGTAACTCTGACCGCCAGGTCAGGAGCTTCTGCTTGAAATAGGTCAGCTGGCTCGGTCCCATATAGTCGTCGTCCATGGGGGGGGCACTTTCGGAGGAGCCTTGGGGCTGCTCCTTCGGTTTCAATTTGCTTTTTTTCTTGGCCATATCACTGTATCGCTGTGTTGAACTCTGAGACCGCAGCGGATGTGGACGCTGTAGCCGTATCGCGATGAGGAGAGATAAAACTCATTATTCATACCTCTGCCGCTGTACGTTGAAACCATGCCAGAACCTGTTCGCGCCAGGCTTCACCATACAAGCTTGCGAAACATCATGATTCCTCATGCTGGAGGTCAGCGAGAATGATAGTGTGTGCTTTAACAAACTCGGGCATCCTCACCTGACTGCATTTAACCTCGATGCATTTGTGTCAGCCCGCATGGTTGCTTAGAGGCCAATTCAGAATTGGTTGCAATTCGATGCATGACAAGCGAGTAATCCATGATTGATAATGTTATGTTATATTATAACATAAATATAGGGCGTCTTTTTTGTGGTTGTTTGCTACAAGGGTGGCTTTAGGCGTAGGTGAAACTAACTTGAGTGATCCGTTCCCTGTGCTCGTGACTACTCCTTCAGCATGATATTGGCGGCTTCAGTTGATCTGTCACTGTTCAGGGCAAGATGCATCTCGCCCCTAATGGCCCTAGTCTTTAGCAGGCGTTCTCTAGACAATCCCTCAACTGACGTTCAATTACTTGCCAATCCAACAGATCTGTCGTGATCATCTCGATTCTGGGATTCAGCGGGTGCTCTAGAGCCTCTGCGGACCACTCCCCTGGGGTCGCATTGATTCTCATCTGCCCATGCGATGAGGGTACGAAACCTTTCATTCTCACTACCCCTGAGATGGTCATTAACTTTCGCAGGCAAGCCGGGTCGATTAGGGCATCGCCAGGTAAGCTCCAGCCTGCCGTATAGAAACCGTCGTCAGAGCCTTCAATGCGATGCCAATCACCAGAGGAAGGTTCTTGTCCATGATGATGGTGGCTATTGGCTTTGAACGCATGCACCTCGGGAAATAAGGCAATACGCTCCTCTCTAGGCTCATCAAGATAGGCCTGCTCAAGGCTGCCATGAGCCACCATGACGGCACTCTTTACGGATGAGCCCTGAGCTTCAATCAGATCGTAGAAGGCATTTCTGTCGGCTTCAGAGTAGCAGTCCAGTTTGTTGCCAACGAGGACATCAGCCAAATGGAGCTGATCCTGGAAGTTAGGGTGAGAGGTATAGCGGGAATCGCTCAGTACGCGAGCATCGACCAGGCCAATGGTCGCTCGGAGATCAATCACGTCGCCATAAACGGGATCGGTGAGTTGCTCGATGAGTTGAGCCGGGTGTCCGAGACCAGTAGGTTCGATCAGAATGCGGTCAGGTTTTGAGCTTTGGATCAGACGATTCAGTCCCACCTGCATGCCCGCACTACCGACACAACAGAGACAGCCACCGGGAACCTCTTCGACGAACACTTCGGCATGATCAACCGCCTCAGCCTGTATCAGGTCACCATCCACTCCGATACGCCCGAACTCGTTGACCAGCACAGCCCAGCGCTGCTCCGCCGGTGCCTGTGACAGAAGATGCAGGATAGTGGTGGTCTTGCCAGTACCGAGGAAGCCAGTGATTAAGTTGGTGGGTATGTTGCGATACATGAGGCTGAGGAGGGTAAACAGATCAACCCGCCATATCAAGCCGATATGCTGGTATCAATGCCATTAGACTATACCTGTTAACGGTTGTTGAAGAGAGGTGAGCGGGTTCAATCCGGCCAGTTTGACTGGGCGCAAAACGCTTGCTGAGCTATCTTTTTGACGATTTTACTTTTAAGCTGAATTCATGTTGGTTTGACGATTTTCTGCTGATTGCGGAATTCGCCTACAGCAAAAATGTAATTTTGTTTTACAGTTACTCTGTTTCTCATGATTTAGACTGGAAACTTATAACAGCATCAAAGGGATAACGTCAGGGGAAGTCCATTGTCAAAGCGAATTTTTTTCCTGAGGAACACCATTCTCATTCTATTCCTCTCCCTGCCTCTGCAGGCCGCTGATTGGGTATATACCGTCGTAGAGGGGGATAATCTCTGGGATTTCAGTGCCAAGCATCTGGATAGTGTGATGCGCTTTGAGCAGCTTAGAAAACTGAACAACATTAAAAATCCGAAGCGTTTGCAGCCTGGTAGCTGGTTGCGTGTGCCAATGAAGTGGATTCGTAGTAATGCGGTTCCTGCGCGAATCGGCCTGCTTGAGGGCAAGGTGCGTATCGTTCGAGCGGATGGTTCAGCTGAAAACAGTCTTCAATCAGGTGTTTTGATCCACTTGGGGGATACCCTGAATACCGGGCAGAACAGCAGTGCCTCGGTCATCTTTGCGGATAACTCCAGCTTAACGCTGTATAGCGATACTGAGATGCGATTTGATCACCTCAGCGCCTATGGAGAGACCGGAATGGTGGACTCCAGAGTGCATCTGGGACAGGGACGCATGGAGACCAAAGTGAAGCCGACGTCCGGTCCCGGCTCCCGATTCGAAATCCATACGCCTTCAGCCATTACGGCGGTCAGAGGGACAGCCTATCGTGCTGCGATCAGTCCCAGCGGTGACTCTTCAAGTATCGAGGTCCTGGAGGGGGATGTGGTGGTCAGTGGTGCTGAACAGGAAACCCTCGTATCAGCAGGATTCGGCACTCAGGTCGCCCTGGGTAAAGCGCCTGCGAAACCTCGAAAACTGCTGCCCTCTCCCAACCTGCACGAACTGCCCGCACCACTCAGAGCGTTGCAGTGGCAACTCAGTTGGCAATCTTTGGATGGCGCCAACAGCTATCGAGCGGAGATAAGTTCGAGTGCCGATTTCGATGTTCTGCAGTGGGAAGCGGTGGTTCAGGAGCCGCAAGTGAAACTGCCGGATCTTGCAGACGGGGACTACTGGTTCAGAGTGCGTGGTATCGATGAGGTGGGACTTGAAGGGAACAGTGCGGTTCAGCCGTTGCTGCTGAATCGTCATCCTCAGCCGCCATCCGCATTGAGCCCTGCGGATGGTGAGATGCTCGATATTGCTGGCGTTGAATTGAAATGGCAACAGATCAGTGATGTCAGGGGTTATCTGCTGGAGGTTGCTGCAGACCACTCCTTTGAAGAGATTGTCTTTAAGAAGGAAACCGATGACAAAGGCGAATTTGTGGTAACTGAACTCACCCAGCCTGGACGCTACTTTTGGCGTGTCTCGGCGATCGCCGAGGATGGTGAGGTGGGTCCATCCGGGGCAATCAGATCATGGCAGCTCAGAGCCGATATCGAGGCCCCGAACGTTGTTGTTACGGCCACAGAAGCCCATGTTGTCAGTAACTGGCAAGCGTTGAAACCAGGCTACCGCTATCATGTGCAGTTGGCCCATGATGCTGATTTCGAGCAGCTCGAATTTGATCAGATCATCAGCGCCAATGAGCAAACTTTCGATCACATCTATAGCCAGCTTAGATACTTGAGAGTCTGTGCCGTGGATGAGGATGACTATCATGGACCTTGGAGTTCAGTACAGAAGGTTGATCCCCTGCTGGGCAAGAGTGTTTGGATTGTACCGATCAGCACAATCATGGGTTTGCTGTTCTTGTAGTTGATTAAGGCAGTCTTTTGATTAAGAACAGAATCAGTCAGATTGTTCTATCAGCCATTCTGGTTGCCTGCTCTTTTGTTCTAGTCAAACATGCCGCGATAGAGCGCCTGGATTTTCTTCTATACGACTATTTCCTCAATCTGCTGGATAACCGGATTAGCGATGAGCTGGTTGTCGTGGCCATCGATGATTCAAGTCTGCAGGCGATGGGGCGTTGGCCCTGGTCGAGAAAAGTCCATGCGCAAATGCTGGATCGTTTGACGGAACTGAAGGCCCGTGTTGTCGGATTCGATGTACTGTTTTCCGAAGCGGAGACCACAGACCCGGTGGCAGACAGGATTTTTGCGGATGCTATTGCCCACAATGGCCTAACCGTGCTTGCGGTTGCACCGACAAATCCACTCCCTGGAAAACATATCGGTGAGGTATTGCCGCTTCCCATGCTGGCGGAGTCGGCCGCCGCATTGGGGCATGTGGATTTTGAGATCGATAGTGATGGTCTTTGTCGCAGTTTCTATCTCTATGCGGGGATGGATGATGCGCGCTGGCCAACCTTCACTTTGGCGATGGCGAATGTGGCGGGTGATGAAGTTCAACTCAGCCGTGATAACAAAACAGTCAACAGGGAGTCCTTCAGTTGGCTAAGATCCGGGCGCTATCTTATTCCCTACGATGCACGCCAGGGTGGCATTGAAACGATCTCCGCCTATCAACTCCTGCATGATGATGAAGCGGCAGCCAAGGTTGCGGGACGCTATGTGTTGGTTGGATCAACGGCGACAGGTTTGGGTGATGTCATCTCAACGCCGGTGTCGCAAAATCACCAGCGGATGCCGGGCGTTCGCTTGAATGCACATGTATTGAGTGGCTTGCTTGGGGGGAATCTGCTGAAAGAGATGGATCAGGACGCACATCTCTATCTGACTCTGGTGATTACGGGTTTGGTGACGTTTTTACTCTCAGCTGCCCGCTTTCCTGTTTCGGTTGTTCTATTTCTGCTTGCGGTGATCGGTATACCGGTTGGCGCCGGTTTGACTCTTTCCGCTACACAGATCTGGTTTGCGCCTGCCGCTTCAATGGTACCTCTATTGATCGGGATACCCTTATGGGGAGTCTGGCTGCATCGGCATGAAAAAAGTGTCAATCGTCAATTGAGTGTTCGAATGCATGATCAGGCGACCCATCATGCCGTCACTGGTCTGCCCAATCAGTACGCGCTGGAAGAGTATCTGCGCAAACTGACGGTTGCTGGTGTGGAACAAGCGAACATCAGCGCATTGATTATCATTCATGTGAAGTGGCTGAACTCGACCGGGACCATTATCGGCCGCTCAGCCGGTAATCAGCTTTTGCAAATGATTGCTCGACTGTTGCGCGATGTGGTGCGCAGTGACGATATCGTCTGTCATCTCGGCGGTGATGACTTTGGGGTATTGGTGCAGGGTTTGAATGATATTGAATCGGCTGATGTGGTTGCCCAGAATCTGCTCAGGATTATGCAACAGCCCATCGTTTTCGAAGAGACCTCGATGTTTCTCGCGCCCTGCATAGGTATGAGCATTTGGCCGGATGAGAGTGAGGATGGTGAAGCGTTATTACGTGATGCAAAGATTGCGGTATTCAGGGCGCGTATGCAGGGTTCTGAATCAGTTTGTCTCTATTCGCCGCAGATTGCTGAAGAGGTTGAACAGGGATCTCAGTTGGAGCGGGCGCTTATCTTTGCTTTGGAGCGTAACGAGTTTGAAGTCTACTACCAGCCACAGGTAATCACCGAAACAGGAGAGATTTTCGGTGTCGAGGCGCTGTTGCGTTGGCATAACCCTGAACTCGGTCTGGTCTACCCGAGCGCCTTTATTCCAGTCGCTGAACATACCGGGCTGATACGTACGATCGGGCTATGGGTGTTGCGCACAGCCTGCCATCAGGTTCAGCAGTGGAACAACCAGGGGCTGGGACCGATACAGTTGGCAGTCAATCTTTCACCGCTACAGTTCAGTGATCGTAATCTGGTAGATGAGGTTCGGCGTTGTCTCGTGGACAGTGGGCTGAAGCCTGATTATCTGGAGTTGGAGATTACCGAGAGCGCCGTCATGCAGAACCTGACTGAAGCGACCAACGCCATGCGTCTATTGAAAGAGCAAGGTGTAAAGCTGGCGATCGATGATTTTGGTACCGGTTACTCCTCGTTGAGTCATCTTCAGCACTTTCCGCTGGATCGAATCAAGATCGATCAATCCTTTACCCGGGAGTTTCAGCAGAATGAAAATGTCAAAGAGATCACCTTGACGATTATTGAGATGGCAAAGCGTCTCAAGCTCAAGGTTATCGCGGAAGGCGTGGAGACGGAGGCGCAGGCGGACCATCTGCAGCAATATGGGTGTGATGGTTTGCAGGGCTACTACTATAGTCATCCGGTACCTGCACCGGAGTTGTCTGTGATTCTTGACCAGGGTGAATCGAATCAGCTCAAACGCTAATCGCACGGTATTTCACTATTGCAGCGATACTGTTTGAGGGCTTATATGGGACCTCAGGAGAAGGCTAGGGGTTGGCCTGTGGGTTTGGCAAACCGTCTGGTGATGTGAATTGAATAGGGTTATTCTATTTAAAACAGTTAGTTATCGAGGTTTCCGTAGGGGCTGATCGTAAGATGATAGGCCTCATATAGACCCCGTTGTTGAGTGCCTGTAAGATCAGTTCCACTGCAGGTTGACCCGCCGTGTCCGTACGGGTAGAATTCCGGCTCTTTACCTCGCCAGATGTCTGGCCGAGGAGATAACGGGATATTTCGGGGATTAATGCAATGTATGCGGTAATTCAAACCGGCGGCAAACAGTACCGGGTTTCTGAAGGCGATACCATCAAAGTCGAGATGTTGACGGCTGATGAGGGCGCCTCCGTCGAACTGGACAAGGTTCTGATGATCACCAATGGTGATGACGTCAAGGTCGGTACACCTTATGTCGATGGCGGCAAAGTTACGGCAACCGTGAAATCCCACGGCCGTGGCAAGAAAGTGAAAATTATCAAGTTTCGTCGCCGCAAGCACCACATGAAGCGTCAGGGGCATCGTCAGTGGTTCACTGAGTTGCAAGTCACTGGCATTAGCGGCTGAGGAGAGAGAGATGGCTCATAAAAAGGCAGGCGGTAGTACACGTAACGGCCGCGATTCGGAATCCAAACGTCTTGGTGTCAAGATCTACGGTGATCAGGCTGTGAAAGCCGGCAACATCATCGTTCGTCAGCGTGGCACCCAGTTCCATAATGGCGTCAATGTAGGCATTGGCAAAGACCACACCCTGTTCGCCAAAGCGGACGGTACGGTCAAGTTTGAAGTCAAAGGCCCGCGTAACCGCAAATATGTGAGCGTTGTCGCCGAGTAATCCAACTACGGAGTTGACGCTCGAAAGCCTCGTCCGTTGACGAGGCTTTTTGCGTTCTGGCCTATGAAATTTGTAGACGAAGCCAAAATCAAAGTGATCGCCGGAGACGGGGGCAACGGTTGCGCCAGTTTTCGCCGGGAGAAATATATCCCGAAAGGCGGTCCGGATGGGGGTGATGGCGGTGATGGGGGCAGTGTCTACCTGATTGCCGACAGCGGCCTCAACACGCTGGTGGATTTCCGTACCCAGCGAACCCATAAAGCCGAGCGTGGCCAGAATGGCATGGGGCGGGAGCGTACCGGGCGAAAAGGGCAGGATCTGCAGGTACGGATTCCTGTGGGTACCCGTATCTTCGATGAGGAGACCGGCGAACTGCTCGGCGAACTGCTGGAGCACCAGCAGACGCTGTTGGTGGCCCAGGGCGGTGAGCACGGTATCGGTAATGTGCATTTCAAAAGCAGTACCAATCGTACCCCGCGCCAGTTTACCCATGGTACCGAGGGCGAGCGGCGTGAGTTGCGTCTGGAGTTGATTCTGCTCGCGGATGTGGGTCTGCTGGGGATGCCCAATGCGGGAAAATCGAGTCTGATCAGTAAAATCTCCAGTGCCCGGCCACGGGTGGCGGACTACCCCTTTACCACCCTCTATCCCAATCTTGGTGTTGTCAGTCTTGGGCAGGACCACAGTTTTGTAGTGGCCGATATCCCAGGTGTGATCGAAGGGGCGGCTGAAGGTGCAGGGCTTGGACTGCAGTTTCTCAAGCACCTCTCCCGCACCCGCCTGTTGTTGCATATGGTGGATATCGCACCGCTGGATGAGTCGGTGGAGAGTGCCAATGAAGTACGCCAGATTGAACAGGAGATGTCCCGCTATTCAGAAGAACTCGCCGGAAAAGAGCGCTGGCTGGTTTTGAATAAAAAGGATCTGCTGCTGGACGATGAGTTCCAGGAGCGTAGCCAGGCGCTTGTCGACAGCCTGGGCTGGAGCGGGCCGGTTTACGGTATCTCCGCGGTATCGGGTGAAGGTACCAAGCAGCTGATCTCGGAGCTGATGTTGCGTCTGGAGCAGTTGTGGCAGTCAGAGCAGGAACCGGAGCAGCAGCAGGATGATGATGAGGCTTGGGATCCTTTGCAGTAAGTCAGAGCGAATTCTGGTATGCCTCAAAGTCTCATGAGATAGTTGTCTAATTGTATTCAGCATGTCAGGTAGCAAATGATTTCCCGGGAAAAGATCGCCAGCTCCAAGCGTTGGGTTATTAAGATCGGCAGCGCACTGCTTACCGCCGACGGTAGGGGGTTGTCTGCTGATCTGCTCAGCTCCTGGGTTGAACAGATCGCCTCCCTGAGGCATACCGGGCATCAAGTGGTGCTGGTCTCCTCCGGTGCGGTGGCGGAAGGCATGAGCCGTATGGGTTGGCAGACCCGGCCGCATAATCTGAATGAGCTGCAGGCTGCGGCTGCGATCGGTCAGATGGGATTGGTGCAGGCCTGGGAAGCTGGATTTCAGAAGTTTGATCTGCACACCGCCCAGGTGCTGCTGACCCGCGACGATCTCGAAGACAGATCACGATACCTGAATGCCAGAAGTACCCTGCGTACCTTGCTTGAGTTGGGTGTGGTGCCGGTGGTCAATGAGAACGACACAGTGACCAACGATGAGCTGCGCTTTGGTGACAATGACACCCTGGCCGCGCTGGTCGCCAATCTCATCGAGGCGGATCTGCTGGTGTTGCTGACAGACCAGGAGGGTTTGTTCGATGCGGATCCCCGATTCAACCCTCAGGCCAAACTGATCTCACAAACTCGCGTGGATAATCCCCAGCTCGATCAGGTCGCCGGCGGCAGCGCCAGTGGTCTTGGCCTGGGGGGTATGGTGACCAAGGTGAGGGCAGCGCGGCTGGCGGCCCGCTCGGGTACCGGTACTGTGATTGCGGCGGGTAGACAGAAACAGGTTGTCGATGCGATCTATCGTGGTGATGATGTGGGTACCCTGATGGTACCGGTACAGGAACCCCAGGCAGCCAGAAAACGCTGGCTGGCCGGTCAACTGCAACCCAGGGGCAGTCTGACCATCGATGATGGAGCGGTTCGAGTGTTGCGCGAGCAGGGCAGCAGTTTGCTGGCGGTTGGCGTTAGCGGTGTGACGGGTGATTTTGCCCGCGGTGAAGTGGTCGTCTGTCTCGATAAACAGGGTACTGAAGTCGCTCGCGGTCTGGTCAACTATGATGCCCAGGAGACCACTCGTCTGATGGGTAAACCAAGCAGTCGGATCGAAGAGATACTTGGATATGTCGATGAAGATGAATTGATTCATCGGGATAACCTTGTTCTGCTCTGATCTCTTGGATCGTCCAATCCCGAAAGTCTGATCTGGGCATCAGCCAGCCATCGTCTCAAGCCCAATTCCTTTTCCCCGCTGAGTTGCAATTGTCTGTTCACCGATAAGCTCGGTTGCTAAGTGATGAGTTCTCTTAACTGAGCATTAGAGTTGGTTATGTTGCTGTTTAGATCTGACCCCGGTCGAATGTTCAGCAATTGATTGACAGCCTAGACCGGCTTGGTGAGAATGGAATTGCCCAAGTCGATCTGGCTGAACTTGTTCAGTAATTACTTGCTGGGATGGTAGTGTCTATCAAGGAGTGATTCGCTTCTTAATGCGGCAGAAGTTCTGTCTGCATTACCCTGTAGTAAGCGGTGAGCCTATGGATGTCGCTGTAGCGCTTATAGTCAAATAAGTAGTTGTATAACAATGAATATTTGCGAGGCTCCAGACCTTTCCCTTGTCAAAGACAGGCACCGTGCAGGTTCATCGCAACCGATTCAATCCAACTTCAAATGGGCAAGATCACTCTCGTTGAGCCAGTTAAGGCAGCGATTGGAGTATCTTGAAAACCAGCACTGCCTTGCCGGCGATAGCCACGCCTATTTTCTCTCATGCTATATCGTGAGCATGAAGCGTTGTGAATATCTGATTGAAGCGATTCGCGACAGGGGGCATCCTGAACATGCACGTTATGTGGAGCTCGATGATCGGCTGATTGAAACCATTGCTAGCTATTTCAGCCACTACTATTTCTCCGCCTATGAGAGCGTCCTGTTGTCTGACAAGAAGCAAGCGCCGAATCCGTGGATTCTGGCTTTGAAGCCTGATTCCGCGGCTAAGCAGTCTCCTCTGCATGGAATGCTGTTGGGGTTGATAGCGCACTCTTGTTATGACCTGCCGCTGGTTTTATCGGAAATAACACCATCAGGCAGCACCATCTATGACGGGTCGAACATAAAACATAAAAGGACTTATCATGAAATCAGTAGGTTACTGGTAGAAGAGCTGCCTGTTATTGGTCATAACCTTGAATCGACTCATGTCAGCATGAGGCCTCGTGGCCTGGTTAAGGGAGGCGTTCGTATTCAACTGATTGGCCTTCTTCTAAAAAGCGCATTATTCAAACGGATAGTTTATAAAGTGCTTACCGATGTACACAGAGAGGCGCTGTTAAACAGCTATCGGTTACAGCGCGGTGTATTGAGTATTGAGGCGCTTGCAGATCTCTGTTGTAAACGTATGTGTGCGCTCACTCAGGGTTCATTTCATGTGAATGTTGTGAAAGCGCTTTTTCAGTCACTGGTTAAATCGTAACCATGCCTATCAAGATCGGAATAGCCATCTGTTTGAAGTGGGTCTTTTATCTTTTGACCCTGCTGCAGGTTGCCAGTCTCTCGGCTGACCCGTTGATGAAAAAGGACTCTTACAGTTGTTCGTCTCAACAACTCTACATCTGTAAGAACGAAACGGGGAAAGTTGCCCTTGTGTTTATTCATGGATGGGGAGGTAGAGCGCTTTTCTGGAGAAGTCAGCTGGACTATTTTTCCAAAGATTATTCAGTCTATGCAATGGATTTGCCTGGGCATGGTGATTCCAAAATGGTTAAGGCCGAACCATCCATATCAACTATGGCAGGTGGTTTAGAAAATTTAGTGAAACAGATCGAGGCAAATCATATCATTTTGATTGGGCATGATATCGGCGGTTACATTGCACTTTCTCTGGCTGTTTCCGAGATTGGTAGAGAGAAAATAGAAGCGATCTTTGCGGTCGAATCGATGGTTGACACAAAAGTATCCATGCCGAGAAAGCAGTATAAGAGGGTGTTGAAAAGTTTACAGAGTAACTTTGAGGGTACCGCTAGACAGATGACCCTTGATCTGTTTTCAGCGGAAACCGATCATAAAATCATCAATTGGGTGGCTGATTCGGTAGCGGAGACCGACCAGCAGCTCTCATTGGGATTACTCAATGATTTCATGAATATGGACATGTCATCGGAATTGTCTTCTTTTCAAGGAGATCTGGTTATTCTTAATACCGAATATAATCCGCCAAGGGTGGATCGCTTGAAGAGTATCAATCCAAAAGTGATGTCTGAGTCAGTTGGTTGGAGTGAACATTTCATCTTTTTGGAAAATGCCTTGTTGTTTAACGAGGTCTTGGATGAATTGATCAAAACGCATTTGGAATCGACCGGCGATATGCGCAAGCATTCGCCGCAGTAGGGAAGAGTTTGTTGATTGGTAATTCACTGCAAGAGATCTTTTCGAGTGAACGCCTAAGCAGACTGCTGCTGGTGGGGGTGATGCTTGTAACCCTGACGATGTTGTTGGGCATGGCGAAGCTTGAGTTCAATGATGACTATAAAAGCCTCTTTAAAACAGACCGGGAAGAGTATCAGGAGCTCGAAGGGTTTCTGAATAAGTTTCCTGCGGATGATCAGGAGTTGGTGATTCTGTTCAGAGCGGACAGGATTCTGGCAGAACCAACGATTTATCAATTACAGGAAGTCGTCGAAAAAATAGAAAGTACTCCGGCGGTTGAGTCCCTGTTTTCCATATTCTCCATTCCTAAACCGAACTCCTCGATTCGAAGGATTGAACCACTATTGTCAGTGGATTCCATGGAAGAGAATCTTGAAGCAAGTTTGTTGGCCATTGGTGGCCATCCGATGGTGAGGAATAAGCTGTTATCTGAAGATGGCAGGTTAACCATCGCGATCGGAATATTGGAGGAGGATTATGTCGGTCTTGATCAGATTAGCCAGGTAATCGAACGAATTCATACGATTACAGATCAAGTTGGTGATGGGGCAGGGTTGCAGGTCTTTGTTACCGGTAATGCGGCGATCAGAGTTGCTTTAAAGAGTCAATCGACCCGGGACCAGATTCTGCTGAACTCAATTGGTGGCTTATTGGCCTTTTCGATTACCCTGTTTCTGTTCCGTTCATTCAAGCTTTCGCTGATCATTACCGCTGGCCCGTTGATTGGAGTGATCTGGACTTTGGGCTGCATGGGTTTTATGGGCAGCAAGCTGAATGTAATCAATCAGATGATCTCGCCGCTGGTGATGGTTATTGGTTTTACCGATGCCATTCATCTAATGTTTGCTGTCCAGCGTCGTCGTATTCAGGGGGTTTCCAGGATCAACGCATCATTTGCAGCAGTCAAGGATGTTGGGTTGGCTTGTATGCTTACATCAATAACGACCGCCATTGGGTTTGCTGTATTGATTTTAACAGATTCAACAGTAATCCAGGAGTTAGCCCTGCATGCCTCTATAGGGGTGTTGTTGACTTTTATAGCGGTTGTGATTTTCATCCCGGCATCTGCGGCTCTATCAGAGGATGGTGTTATCGTTAACTCTAGACGGCTGGATATCAGATTAACGGATAACCGGATTTTAAACAAAGTGCTGGTTGTGATTGGCGAGAATGCTGTTGCTGTGGTGAGTGTTGGAGTTGTTCTGACGGTTTTTACTGTCTATCAGGCTCAACAATTGACGACAGATTTTAAGTTTCGGGAAAATTTACCTCAATCTCACGAAGTCTCTGAAGCAATGAGACTGGCAGACAGACATTTAAATGGCATTCAGCCGCTGAATATCGTTATTCAAGAAAATAACGGGGGAGTAATAGAGTCAGCGCAAGCTGTTGAACTGATAGAGCGAGTTCAAGTGGATCTGGTTGAGCGGTTTAGCTTGACTAATTCCATCTCGGTGGTTGATCTGCTAAGAGTATTGCCAGGTGAGTCTGAGGATCTTTCGCAGCAGTTTTCGAGGTTGGTCTATTTGCCGAGTAAGCTGGTGAATCGTTTTTATCATGAACAGTCAAGAGAGGCTGTGATACTGGTGCGCCTGCCTGATAATGGCTCGAACCTGCAGCTGGAAACAATACGGCAACTGGAAGAGATGCTGGCGCAGTTGAGTGGAGAAAGTGACCGATTCAGTCTCAAGTTGCAGGGGATTTCACTGGCGGCCGCCAAAGGCAGTGTCGATATGATTCAGGATCTGTTGGTCAGTATCTTGAGTGCCGTCGTCATCATTTTTTTAGTGCTGTCGATGTTTCTGAAATCTATCAAGTTGGGACTGATCAGCTTCCTGCCAAATATATTGCCGCTGGCAAGTGTTGCTGCACTTCTGGTAGTCAATGATCAGCCGTTACAGTACGCAACGATCATGGTGTTTACAATCTGTCTTGGAATCATTGTGGATGACGGAATTCATATGATTGTGAGATATCAGAAGGAGTTGCACAAAGTCAGGAACGTCACCATTGCGGTTCAGCGTACACTTCAAGCCATTGCGCCAGTGTTGCTGGTGACAACCTTAATATTGTTGGCGGGTTTCGTGTCCATGTTGACCAGTTCAACGGAGGTGATCGTCAGAATGGGTTATCTCTCCTGTGTGGCGCTCATCATGGCTCTGCTGGCGGATCTGGTGCTGTTACCCTCATTGATTGTTGCAACAAGCTCAAAGGATACGATTCAGGACTGTATTGAGGAGCAGTTGTGAGAATACTGACAAGGGTAGGTCTGATGTTACTGTTAATCTTGCAGATCTCCTGTGCAACGAAGAGTGTAACCCAGTTTCGAACCATTGAACTGCCTGCAGATGATGCGTTTATCGACGGTCAATACATTCAGTGGTGGTACTGGAATGGCAATCTTACATCTGAAAATGGTCTGAGGTTCGGTTTTCAGATGGTCTTTTTTTCAATCCAGCCTAATTTAATGATGGCTCACGCATCGCTTACTGATATAACCAAGAAAACATTTCAGTACGAGACTGTTACAAGATTAATGATTCCCAAAAAATCTTTGAAGAGTTTCGATCTGAAAGCAGGATCTGTCAGGCCGATGACTGCAAAAGGAGGAGCTGGGCTTGACCGGTTAACAGCGGATGTAGGTGATTTCAGTTACGATTTATCTCTTAAGGCTTCAAAGCCTCCTCTGGTTCATTATGGTGGAGGAGCTCATGAATATGAAATAGGAGGCTATACCTACTACTACTCCAGACCAAAAATGGAGGTTGAGGGTTATATTGTCGTCGATGGAATGCAGCTGAAGGTAACAGGTGAGGCCTGGTTTGATCGCCAATTTGGTGATCTTGAAGAAATTATCGATACGGGATGGCAGTGGTTTTCAATCAGATTGGCAGATAATACCCAATTGGTGCTGTTCTATTTTGAAGAGCCGAAGGCGGCTAGAGAAAACCTACTGGTCAAGTATGATGCAGAAGGCAATATAAAGAACTATACATCGGCTGAGTTTGATTTAAAGGTATTGAGCACTTGGCAGAGTGATGAAACAGGGTGCAAATACCCTATTAAATGGCAGCTCGAATTGGAAGATCAAATGTTGACCATAGTCCCCTACTTAAAGGATCAGGAGGTCAGGCCAAAAGCTGGTGCCAGATTGACCCCTACCTACTGGGAAGGCGCAGCTGAGGTTGCTGGTGAAGTGGTAGGCGGGGAAGCCTACGTGGAATTACATGGGTTTTGTGACTCTTCTGTAGACTAGTTGTCAATCTGTCAAAGTCAGTACTTCGATAGGCGCATTGCATTTTAAGAAGATAGGGATGTGTTATTAATTTTTGATTATATTTCTATCAATTCCCTGAAGTAAGCTCTCAGTACTCATTTGTTACCATCGATTCAAGAAAGCTTCATCTGTTCGTCAAGATTTTGTTAAACGGTCTTAAATTTACAAGTCCAAACTCTATCGCTCTTTTGATTCAGAGAATATTTTAAATCTACGAGGAGCGATGATGAAATTTCAACTTAAGAGTTGCGCTGCACTGGTTACCGCCAGTCTTCTGCTGCCGGTCACAGTACACGCTGATGATGATATGGATTTTGGTCTGTATGTGCAGAAAAAAATGCACGACAAGTCAAAGAAATTGTTTGGAATCAAAAAGCCACTAAAGAACTCCGCAGAGGGTAGTGTTGCACGTATGCCCGGGCAGGACGCTTATGATTTGATCGAAGTTGCAAAAGGATTGAAAGCAAAGATCCTGACTCGTGATGCCGGTAACAAGGCCGATATGTTCAGCTTTTGGCCGAATGAGAACGATCCGAGTCACTTGATCTTCTGTATCGAAGGGGGCGATGAGGTGATCGGAACCCTTGATAGCGGTCAGGATAAGATGAATCCATCTGTCCAGTCGATCGATCTGGATGACGGTAGTGTGACCACCATTCTGCGTGGTATGAACCGGTGTGACGGTATTCGCACCACGGCCTGGGGTTCAGTGCTGGCTACTGAAGAGACCAGTACGGGTCAGGCCTATGAGATCATCAATCCTCTGGATACGGTCAATCACACAGTAATCGACCGTGCACTTGGTACCATTGTGACGGCGGACAATGAAGTCTCGATGAATGTGGTCAAACGGGATGCATTGCCAACCATAGCTTGGGAAGGGCTGACGGTACTGGATAACGGTGTGGTTATCGGGGGCGACGAGTTGCGTCCTGGCGATTGGGATCTGGCCGGCGACGGTGGTGATGACTCTGATGTCGACGGTGGTGCAATATTCAAGTTTGTACCCGATGTTGCGCATGTAGGTGGAATGATCGAGAAGCTTGAGGAGTCACCGCTTGTTTCCGGTTCGGTTTATGCTTTCCGTGCTTCCTGTAGAGAAGGTACCTCCAGCAGCTTTACGGTGAACTATGGTCAGGGTTGTGAAATCGGCAACGGTTCCTGGATCAGTGTCAGTGCGACTGATGCACGTCGTGATGCAAACAATAATGGAGCAACCGGTTACTATCGCCCCGAAGATCTGCATAAGGATCCGACCTACGCAGGTCCTGGCGTTCGTTTCTGCTGGGCCAATACAGGTCGTGAAGCCGCGCAGAACTATGGCGAAGTGATTTGCGGCATCGACTCGGACCCGATGCTTGCCGACGAGACTTCCGCAAGTGTTGTTGTAAATCGCTTTGTTGAAGGCGATGCGGATTTCAATTCACTGGATAATCTGGCGTTCCAACCATACACCGGGAACCTCTATGTTATCGAGGATCACTCAAACGGCGATATATTTGCCTGTCTGCCGGATGGTGCTGATCGGGATATCAAAACCGATGGTTGTGTACGTATTCTGTCTGTCAAGGATCAGTCGGCAGAACCGACCGGATTTGAGTTCTTTGGTAATGGTAAGAATGCCGTGGTAGCTATTCAGCACTCGAACGATGATATGATGAGTGATTATGATGACTATGGAACCGATGACATCGTTTTGATCACAGGATTCAAGCTAAATAAGAAGAGTGATGACTGAAAGTCCTGTTTATTAGCATCTTGTAATAGGTGCTGTCGTTAGCGTGAGAAGGAAAGGGCCGCTTTTGTGGCCCTTTTTTCTGTTAGTGGATAATCGCTGGAGTGTAGGAAATTCAATCTGAAGTAGATAAAAGAGATCAATCAGCTAGTCCTGATTGCGACCCCGTTGATGTTTGGCAATCATAATTGATATTTTGATGCTCGTATCAATGGAGTAAAGACGTAAACTCTGTTTCGTTCAACGGTGTGCTGAAAAACTGTCCCTGATATTTCTGGCAACCGAGTAGCATTAAGTATTCGAATTGAGTTCTGTTTTCAACTCCTTCGGCAATCACATCAAGTCCAAGATGCTGCGACATATTGATAATCGTCTCTACCAGCGTGGAATCCTGTTGCTGACTGGTCAGGTGGCTAACAAAAGTTTTGTCGATTTTGAGTTCGTCGAGTGGCAGGCGCTGGAGGTAGGCGAGTGAAGAGTAGCCCGTACCGAAATCATCAATTGAGATCCGGATTCCGAGGGTTTTTAAATAGTCCATCTTGCTTCGCATGTTATTAGACATGTCCATCATGATGTTCTCTGTGAGTTCGAAAGTTAGTAGCTTAGGATCAACTCCTGAGTCTGCCAGCATATGCTCGACGTCCTCTAAGAAACTGTTGGATTGAAACTGTTTAGGGCTGATGTTGATAGCCAGAGTGTTGAAGTTAGAAGGTAGCGTATTGTTGGACCATTGTTTGAGTTTCGTCAACGCCTGCTCCAATACCCAGGACCCCAACTGCTCCATTTTTCCTGTTTTTTCCGCTAAAGGAATAAACTCATTCGGCGGTATTATCCCGCGGGTTGGGTGTTGCCATCGGAGCAGCACTTCAGCACCGATGAGATTATGAGATGCATCCATTTGTGGCTGATAATTGAGAAAAAAATCGTGGCTATCAAGGGCAAGGAGAAGTTCGTTCTGAAGTTTAAGATGCTTTTCCGCGTTAATCTGCATGCTTGGAAGATAGAAGCGTATTGTATTGCGACCTGACTCCTTGGCGCGATACATGGCGGTATCCGCATGTTTCAGAAGATCGTGGGCATCATCACTTCCTTCAGGTATCAACGTGATGCCGATACTGGGTGTTAAGCGGAGTGTGTGGTTTTCGATCTCATAGGCTTGGGAGAGAAGTTTCTGAAGTTTCTCAGCGCCACTGCGGGCGTATTCTGCTGCATCTTCGGGTTCGCTTGATAGATCTGAGTACATGACAACAAACTCGTCACCACCCAGGCGGGCTGAAAAATCTTCGTCTCTCAGGCTGTTCTTAAGGCGGATGGCGACCTCTTTCAGCAGCCCGTCACCGATCGGGTGACCCAGAGAGTCATTAATATGCTTGAAATTATCCAGGTCTATGAAGAGCAGTGCGCCATACAGGCCGTGTCGGTGGTTATAGGCTAGTACAGAATCAATACGATCGACTAACAGACGACGGTTGGGTAGATCTGTCAATGCATCGAAACTGGCCTGGTGTTCGATGAGTTTTTCTGCGTGTACACGGTCAGTAATATCCTGTCCCACCGCAAGTACACCCAAAGTAAAGCCTGCACGATCACGTATCGATTTGTTATGCCACTCTATCAGTCGTTCACTTCCTTTCCTCGTGATTATACTGTTTATTACGCCACTGGTTTTGACGTTATTAACCGTGCGTGAAAAAACCTTTTTTGTTTTGTCGCGTTCACGAAGCGGGATAAACAGATCAAACCAGTTTTTTCCCTTGATATCGACCAAGCGGTGACCACATAGCTCCTCCAGGTAGGGGTTGATTCGGATGATTGCACCCTTTGTGTCCAATACCAGAATGATTGTTTGAGCTGTGTTGATCAGGCTATCGGCAAAATCCCGCTCCTCTATTAACTCATTTTGTGTTTGTTTGCGTCTGGACAGTTCGCGGAGGCTGCGAAGAAAAAAACGTAATGCTGTAAGGCATAATATGAGTACCAGAAAAAGATTAAGGTAGAGATAGACTGGGGAGTGCAGATATACCGCCCTGATGACACCTATACTGTTCCCGTCTCGGTGTATTTCGTTGTTCAGGTCAATATGACTGATCACTCCTATTCCGTTAAGAAAGCGATCGATGGCGTGGAGTTCAGGGCCGACAACACTAATGAATAGTTCACCGTTATGATCATGGATTTCGATGCTGCGGTAGTTATTGCTTTTGGCAGACAGCTCCAGATAAGGGCGGGAGCCACCTTTATCGTAGTTCCAGAGGTCGTCCTGAATGACTTCTGCCACTTTCATAAGATCTTGTTGTGCTTTGTTTAGTGTATGCTTTTCCCACGATATTATAAAAACCAGGAATAGCAGCATGCTTAAAACAAAGATTGCAATCTCTATCTGTTTGTAGTGTTTTTGCTTAAACATTTTTGCAAATTGCTGCAGGCCTTAACTGCAGTATGTGCTGTATGATCTGTTATGATTTTATCAATCTCACCTGCTTGTTTCGCGGCCAGTAGTACTTCATTGAAATGCTCTAGAAAACGGGTCTTGTTCATCGTTTTGGCAAACCCAAGGTAGTTTGGGTCCTCTTTGAACGGCTGCTGCAGTATTCTAAAATCGTCGAGATGTGCTCTCAGGTGTTGATCCTGGTTGATGGTATACTCGACTCCGGTGCGGCCGGGTCCCATCAAGGCTGCATCGATACGACCGGAGAGAAGCTTGTTCAGGCGTTGACGCCCATTTTTATCCTCATCGATTTGAAACAGGTTGTTCTTTTTCTGTTCAAACAGGTCACCGTACTTGGCGCCACGCTGGATACCGATGGTTAATCCTTTGAGGTCGGTTATGCTACTAAACTCCAGCTTGTTACTCTTCAGTACCACCAACATTACTTCATCAACATAGATTGCTTCAGAGTAATCAAATAATGCTTCTCGATGGCTGGTTTTCGATAAACCGATAATCCCGCCCTCTTTATTCAGTGCATTTTTGTAAGCTCTGCGCCAAGGGTATAGCTGGTATTTGAAATTGTAAGGCAGTTTCTGCTCAAGATGTTGCATGATCTCAATCAGAAATCCCTGTGGATTCCCATCCTTGAGATAGATTTTTGGCGGTTTATCGTAGTTACCAAGGATAAGGATTTCATCACACTGTGCTGTGAGTGGTAGCAAAATCACTAGTAAAAGGGATTGGAGAATGAGTAAGCCGCCAAACTTAGCCCTGTAACAGACTGGGTTTTGTGGCTTGGCTGCGATCTCTGCTGTTGAATCTGTTTGCTGTGCAAGATGGCAAAAACAGTCGTTTTGGATGCACATCGAAGCAGAATCCCTTAATACCCAAGAATATTATTTTTAACAACTCTATAAGAACATTAGCACATGATCCTGTATCCATGGCCGATGAGGAATAGAACCTCCGCGATAGACCTGTTGCTGGCTTGGTTCTCTGTAGTTCAGTTGTGGGAAGATAATTCCTGCCACCTAAAATAAAGGCATAGAATCAATGGTATGGATATAAGATGCTGCTGTGACTAAGGTATTTGCAACTAACAAACCATTTTCAGACAGAAGCGGAATCTGCAGATGTCATTAGATTTATATTAATAAAACCAATACATCACACCACATTTGTTTGAGAAGTGTTGCTTATGTTGATCGGCTCAAGGCAAAACTACCCAGTCTTATCTAAAAGTGTAAAGCGTGGATGTTCATGGTGTCGAAATGTGGAAAGATACGATTTTTGAGATTCCATGAAGAAAGTTCTCCAGTCAACAATTGTTATCATCACTAGGGTTCGTTGTCGTAAGCACGACAAACCAGACGGCTCAATCTATAGCGCGGCCTGGGTAGAAATTGATGCCACGATTACCATTGCTCAATCCTTGGTGTTTGTAACACGAGTCTGGATTCCATTTGAAAAACCAGACAGTTATGTGTGGTAATGGCTTATGTTATTTGCCTCGCTTGCTAACAAGTAAACAGCTGACAACCGCGATCAGATAAATTGGTATCGCTTTTGCAATGACTTTCCACTTGTCTCTTTTGTGAGTGGTGGTTATGAAGACATACCTCGATTGGTCTGAATATCAGGATGCCGGCATGGGGGACGCCTATGCGGACATACCGAAACAGGGGGGCGACTTTGCCAAAGCTGTAGCGGTCTGTATCAACAGCCGACAATGTGAAACCCTTGCCAGAGGGGTGATGTGTCCGAGTTTCCGATTGGATGAAGATTCCAACCTGTCGACAGGAGGACGTGTTCGCTTACTTAAGGCGGCGCTGAATGGTGAACTGGGGAGTGGTGGTTTGTTTACTCCCGAGTTGGTGGAAGCCATGAATCTCTGTGTCAGTTGTAAGGGCTGTCAACGGGAGTGCGAAAACAATGTGGATATGTCGCGTATTAAAGTTGAGTATCTGGCTCAGCTAAACGCCCGCAACGGATTGTCTCTCAGAGCCAGGCTCTTCTCGGAACTGCCGGAACTGCTGGCGAAAAGACACTGGCTGATCAAATTGACTGCCATCAGGAATCGTTACCCCTGGGTTGCCGCCCTGGCTGAACGGCTGCTCGGTATCAGTAGACATTCACCTCTGCCGGAACCGGTTGATGCCTTCCGGCAGGCTAACTTGAGAGAGATTGCGGGTGGTCAGCCAGTGGTGCTTTATGCTGATACTTTCTGTAATCACTACGTCCCCGATATCCTGGCTGCCGCAGTTGAGGTGCTGCAGGCTTTAGGCTGTCAGGTCACTCTGATCGGCGCACTGGAAGAGAAGCAGCGCTACTGTTGTGGTCGTACCTATCTGTCTCAGGGGCGAATCGAGGAGGCGAGACAACAGGCGGATAAACTTTTAAAGAAGCTTACGCCTTACGCTGAAAGCGGGATGCCCTTGATTGGTCTTGAACCATCCTGTCTGCTCACAATGAGAGATGAGTACCGGGCGCTGGGGCTGGGAGAGATGGCTGATCTTGTGGCCGGAAAGGCGGTGCTGTTTGAAGAGTTTCTGGCCAAGGGGATCAAGGGCGGTAAACTCAATCTCTCATGGTCTGAGCAGGCCATAGCATCACAGCAACCGGTCGTGGTGCATGGTCATTGCCATCAAAAGGCGGTTGGGGCGATGAAGTCGATGCGCAAAGTACTGAAACAGATTCCCGGGATCAGTTTCGAGATGGTTGAAGCTTCATGTTGTGGCATGGCCGGTAGTTTTGGATTGGAGGCAGAGCACTACGAAACGTCGAAGGCGATGGCGGAACAGGCACTGCTGCCTGCTTTGAATGCCCGGCCAGAGGCGCTGATCGTGGCGAACGGTTTCTCCTGTCGGCATCAGATCAAGGCGCAGGCAGACAGGCCCGCTCTGCATCTTGCCCAGCTGATCCGCTTACTCATGGCGTGACGGTTTTTTAGCTCATTTAGAACTTCTGTTGGACAGGGCTGCTTAATTAAACAGTGCGAACGTGTAAATCGTGAATTGCGTGCCTGGTCACGTAAACTGTGCTCGTAGGTCTTTATTTCCTTCTTACCGGCATGCCAGACTCTAAGCCATTGCCTTAGGGTTAAGGTAACAATAAAAATTCTGGAATTGCATCAACGCAAGGAGCAAGCCGATCATGGTCATTCATGACAAGAACAATCAGAAAAGCGGTTTATCATTCATACCGAAATTGACCCTGAGAGTCATCCTGGGCGCCACGCTGGTGGTTCCAATGGCTCTGCAGGCGGCAGTCTGGTTACCGCAAGAGCTGGCGGTTGTGGATCTGGTCAACCTGCAGCGGAGTTTTCATGATCTCGAGCCGGTACAGAGGGATGATCGTCTGCATGATTCCGCATTGGCGCACTCCCAATCGATGGCAGACTATAATTTTTTCAGCCATACCACTCTGGCCGGTCCCAATACTGGCTCAACTCCGGGAGAGCGCATCATTGACGGAGGCTATGATCCCGACGGTTGGGGCGAGAACATCGCCGCCGGTCAGGGGCGTGCGTGGCCGGCCTACAACACCCCTTCAGCGGCCATCGATGCGGCTCACGATGTGATGTACGGCACAGAGGATTTCGATGAGATCAATGATTTCTTCACATCCAATTTTGATCTCGGCGCATCCGGTTGGGATACCCTTGGCGCGGGGCTCGATGGCAGCCATTGGAACGCCTGGTATGAAGAGACGGGAGGTTCAGGAGGCTGGATGGGGAGCGCCGGCCATCGAAATACCATTCTGAATGGTCTGTTTGATGATCTGGGTGTGGGTTATGTCTGGGATGGCGCTGATACGCCACCCATCCAGCTGGATAGTGGCAGCTTCGCTGATCCCCTCTATACCTACTGGACCCAGCACTTTGCCTTTGGCGATTCTGTGGAGGAACCGGCCCCTGTACCGCTGCCAGCGGCTTTCTGGCTGTTGGGCTCAGGTCTGCTTGGTATGGTCTGGGTCGGGCGTCGGCGTGAGGAGTCTGTCTGATTCAATCGGGTTGCCTGTTGATTTTCGGTGAACCGATCGCACCGGAAATCATCAGAGGCAGGATCTCTGTCGACAGATGGCAGAAAAAAACCGGCCAAGGGCCGGTTTTTTTATCAGATTCTCTAAAGCCTGTTACAGCGCTTTGATCTGCACATTCAGACGGCTCTTATGACGAGCAGCCTTGTTTTTGTGAATCAGACCTTTGCTGACTGAGCTGTCGATCACCGGAACGGCCAGATTGTAGGCTTCCGTAGCGGCTTCCTTAGATCCGGCTGCAATGGCTTTGGCGACCTTCTTGATATGGGTACGCATTTCACTACGCTGGGCCTGATTACGGCTGTGGCGATTGTTAGCTTGGCGTGCGCGTTTGCGAGCTTGGGCTGAATTGGCCAAGGTTCTCTCCTGGACGATACTAGCTTTTCAAAGGGGGCGCATTCTCTCCAAAAAAGAGCTCCATGTCAACATCTTTGATCTATCCGGTTTCTACTGGTATTGTCGCCGGAACGCTGGAACAGGCGATTTCTCAACCAGATTGAAGTAAGGAACAGATCCTGGCCTCTTTTTTTCGCTCATTCGCTGCTGTTGGCAGCTACACCATGCTCTCGCGTGTCCTGGGATTTGTGCGGGATCTGGTGCTTGCCCGGATGTTCGGTGCGAATGCGGCCACCGATGCCTTTTTTGTCGCCTTCAAGATCCCCAACTTTCTGCGTCGTTTGTTTGCTGAAGGGGCCTTTTCCGTGGCCTTTGTGCCGGTACTCAGCGAATACCGCACACAGCGCTCTGAGGGTGAGCTGCGCGGTTTTGTCGACAATATGGCGGGTACCCTGGGGCTGATCGTGCTGCTGGTCTCCCTGGTCGGTGTGATTGCCGCACCGATACTGGTGATGATCTTTGCGCCGGGTTTCTGGAATGAGGCCGAGGGTAAGTATGAGCTGACGGTAGAGATGCTCTATCTCACGTTTCCCTATCTGTTCTTCATCACCCTGACCGCATTTGCCGGCAGCATCCTGAATGCCCACAACCGTTTTTCCGTACCGGCGTTCACCCCGGTGCTGCTCAATCTGTCGCTGATCGGTTGCGCCGTATGGCTGTCGCCGATGCTGGATGAGCCGGTCAAGGGGTTGGCCTGGGGTGTTTTGATTGCCGGGGTTGTCCAGTTCCTTTTTCAGTTGCCTTTTCTTGGTCGGTTACGGCTGTTGCCGAGACCCAGGGTGGCGTTCAAGGACCCAGGGGTGAAGCGGGTGATGCGGCTGATGATCCCGGCGCTGTTTGGGGTCTCGGTCAGTCAGCTAAATCTGCTGCTGGATACCCTGATTGCCTCCTTCCTGGTCAGTGGCAGCATCTCCTGGCTCTACTATTCCGATCGTTTGATGGAGTTTCCCGTCGGGGTATTGGGGGTGGCGCTGGGTACGGTGATTCTGCCCAACCTCTCCCGCAAACACGCTGAGGCCTCGGCGACGGAGTTTTCCCGTACGCTGGGTTGGGCCTTGCGTCTCAACCTGATTCTGGGTGTGCCGGCTGCGGTTGGCCTGTTTCTGCTGGCCGGTCCGATGCTGGCAACCCTGTTTTTTTCCGATGCGTTCAATCGCCATGATGTGGATATGGCGACGCTGAGTCTGATGGCCTATACGCCCGGCCTGATGGCGATTATGTTGATCAAGATACTGGCGCCGGGTTTTTATGCCCGCCAGGACACCAAGACCCCGGTCAGAATCGGCATCATTGCGATGGTTGCCAACATGGTTCTCAACCTGATGCTGGTCTTCCCTCTGGCGCATGCCGGTTTGGCCTTGGCCACAACCCTCTCATCCTGGCTGAATGCCTACCTGCTCTATCGTGCGCTGATCAAGCAGGGGATCTATCGACCCGATCCCGGCTGGCCGATGCTGCTGCTACGCATCACGCTCTCTGCCCTGGCCATGGGGCTGATGCTTTGGTGGGGTGCGGGGGCAGTCGATGGCTGGCTGGACGCGGGCAGTTGGGATCGGGTCTGGCGTCTGGCCGGATTGATCGTGGTCGCCATGCTGCTCTATTTTGCCAGCTTTTTCATGCTCGGCGGCCGGTTAAGCCACTTTCGCTCCTAGGGCCTGGCCCCACCCTGCTGTTGAATTCGAAGTGTAGGGTGGGGCCATGCCCCACCAAATACGGGTTAAGTCAGCGCCATTCTGTCTTGCAGGAGCAAAAGCAGCCCCGGCAGGGCCTATTGGATTCGTCTTAACAGGCCCAGGGAAAACTGAATCCATTCCGGCCGACCAGGCGTATCCTCCATAGCGACAGTGATTTTCGTATAGCTGCGTGTTGTCTGCCTGGATGGGGCTGTTTTTACTGTCCAGGGCAGACCTTTTTCCCTCAGAATCCGGAATAAATCCCTAATCTTTATGGATAGGGATGCTCAATCGTCTCCCAGGGCCTATAATTGACCGCTTCGTTCAGAGTGGTTTCCCTATGCAACTGGTTCGCGGTCTACACAATCTCAGAGCTGATCATCACGGCTGTGTTGCCACTATTGGCAATTTTGACGGCGTTCATCTGGGGCATCAGTCGGTCTTCAGCCATCTGTTGGAGAAGGGCGAGTTGCTGGACCTGCCAACCACTGTGGTGACCTTTGAACCGCAACCCCGTGAGTTCTTTCAGGGAGAAAAAGCCCCGGCCCGCCTGACTCGACTGCGGGAGAAGTTGCAGGCCATCGAGGAGACCGGGGTCGAGCGGGTCGTGGTATTGGAGTTCAATCGACGCCTGGCCTCCATGTCGGCCGATGCGTTTGTCGAAGAGCTGTTGGTCAAGGGGCTGGGGGTGCACTTTCTCTCGGTTGGTGACGATTTCCGCTTTGGCCATGGCCGTGAAGGGGACTTCGAGCTACTCAAAGCAGCTGGCGTACAGCATGGTTTTGAGGTTGAGAACATGAACACCTATCGCTTGGATGCGGATCGTGTCAGCAGCACCAGAATCCGTGAGTTGCTGACTCAGGGGGATCTGCAGGGAGCGGCGCTCTGTCTGGGCAGACCCTACCGGATCTGTGGCCGGGTTGGGCATGGTGCCAAGAAGGGCAGAACCATTGGTTTTCCTACCCTGAATATCGATCTTCACCGGCGGGTCAGTCCACTCGATGGGGTCTTTGCGGTGAAGGTAGGTGGGCTTGAAGAGCAGCCTTTGTCCGGTGTGGCGAACATCGGTGTGCGCCCCAT
Source organism: Candidatus Thiodiazotropha sp. 'RUGA' (assembly GCA_016842065.1). GTDB lineage: Bacteria > Pseudomonadota > Gammaproteobacteria > Chromatiales > Chromatiaceae > Thiodiazotropha. Next base: position 194,582 of record JAEPDS010000003.1, on the reverse strand, counting down.
GGTGGCAGGGGATACCCGCTACCTGCTTGAGGTTTTTGTGTTCGATTTTGATCGCTCGGTCTATGGTGAGCATGTCTCGGTGGAGTTTGTGGCCAAGCTCAGGGATCAGGAGAACTTTGAGTCATTTGAGGTGCTCCGAGAACAGATTCTTCTGGATGCGGATCAGGCCAGAGCCGTATTGGCCGGCGCGGAGTGATCCGGAGCCTTTTTGCCATCTGTTATCAAGCCGCTTCCGGTCAGATTCTGATCCGGTCTGCTATGGCTTGAAAGGCAGGGATCGAGCGCTTTCCCTGTTGTGATGGCGTATGTTTAACATTTATCAGCGGAAACTTTGCGCCAGAGGCGTTTTTAAGTTTCAATATCCTACTTTTTTGCACCCCTGACAGGTAGCAGTTCGTGAGCGACTACAAGCAGACCCTTAATCTTCCGAAAACCGATTTTCCAATGCGGGGGAATCTGGCTCAGCGCGAGCCTGAAATGTTGAAAAAATGGCAGCAGCGCGAGCTCTACCAAAAGATCCGCGAGGCCTCAGCGGGTCGGCCGACTTTTCACCTGCATGACGGGCCTCCCTATGCCAACGGCGATATTCATATCGGTCATGCGGTTAACAAGATTCTCAAGGATATCATTGTAAAGAGTCGTACCCTGGATGGCTTCGATGCCCCCTATGTGCCGGGTTGGGACTGTCATGGTCTGCCGATCGAACTGCAGGTCGAGAAAAAGATCGGCAAGCCGGGTAAGAAAATTACCACCACACAGTTCCGCAAGGCGTGCCGCGAGTATGCCGCCAAGCAGGTGAATGGTCAGCGGGAGGATTTCATCCGTCTCGGGGTGCTGGGTGACTGGGATCACCCCTACCTCACCATGGATCACCAGTTTGAGGCGGATATCATTCGCTCGCTGGGTAAGATCGTCGCCAATGACCACATTCAGAAGGGTTACAAGCCGGTCCATTGGTGTACCGACTGTGGCTCGGCCCTGGCCGAGGCGGAGGTTGAGTATCAGGACAAGGACTCCTTCGCGATCGATGTGGCTTTCGCCCTGGTGGATGAGGCGGCACTGCTGGATCGCTGCCACCATGTGCCTGAAGGGGGTGGCGAGGGGCCGATCTCGTTTGTCATCTGGACCACCACACCCTGGACCCTGCCGGCCAACCAGGCGGTGGCGCTGAATCCCTCATACGAGTACGCAATGGTCGAGTATGAGGGTGAGCAGGGCAAACGGCGTCTGGTGATTGCCGACGACATGCTCAAGGATGTGATGGATCGTTTCGGTATCGAACACTACCATGTGGTGGCCTATGCCAAAGGGGAAGCCTTTGAAGGCCTGATGCTGCAGCACCCCTTTTACGATCGCCAGGTACCGGTGATTCTGGGTGAGCATGTCACACTCGAAGCGGGTACCGGTGCGGTGCACACGGCGCCAGGCCATGGTCTGGACGACTATTTTGTGGGTATGCGCTACAACCTGCCGGTGGATAACCCGGTGGGTGGTAATGGCTGCTTTGTCGAAGGCACCGAACTGTTTGCCGGGCTGCATGTGCTCTCTGCCAACGAACAGGTGATCGAGGTTCTGCAATCGCGGGGTGCGCTGATGCACGAAGAGCGGCTGCGTCACAGCTATCCGCACTGCTGGCGGCATAAAACCCCGATCATCTTCCGTGCCACGCCGCAGTGGTTTATCAGCATGGATCAGAGTGGACTGCGGCAGCAGGCGCTGCAGGAGATCGAGAAGGTCAGCTGGATGCCCGATTGGGGCAAGGCCCGTATCCAGGGCATGGTGGAGAATCGTCCCGACTGGTGTATCTCCCGTCAACGTACCTGGGGGGTGCCGATCACCCTCTTCATCAACAAGCAGAATGGACAACTACACCCTGAGACACCGGCATTGATCGAAAAGGTTGCGCAGCTGGTTGAGGGGCAGGGCTTTGAAGCCTGGTTCAATCTCGATCTCGATCAGTTCCTTGGTGATGCAGCGGCCGATTATGAGCAGGTGACCGATACCCTGGATGTGTGGTTCGATTCCGGTGTCTCCCACCACTGTGTGTTGGATGCCAGAGAGAACCTGGCTTTTCCCGCCGACCTCTATCTGGAAGGCTCCGACCAGCATCGCGGCTGGTTTCAATCCTCGCTGATGACCTCGGTGGCGATGAACGGTTGTGCCCCCTACATGGCGGTGTTGACCCATGGTTTCACCGTGGATGCTCAAGGACGCAAGATGTCCAAGTCCCTGGGCAATGTGGTGGCGCCGCAGAAAGTATTGAAGACCCTGGGAGCGGATATCATCCGCCTGTGGGTTGCCGCGACGGACTATCGCAATGAGATGACCGTCTCCGATGAGATTCTCAAACGTACTGCAGATGCCTATCGCAGGATCCGCAATACGGCCCGCTTTCTGCTTTCCAATCTGAACGGTTTCGATCCGCAACAGAATCTGCTCGAGCCTTCGCAGATGATCGAGCTGGATCGCTGGGCGGTGGATCGCACCCTGCAACTGCAACAGGAGATCGCCGAAGCCTATGGGGATTACCAGTTCCATGTGATCTATCAGAAGATCCATAACTTCTGTGTCAATGAGTTGGGCGGTTTCTACCTGGATATCATCAAGGATCGTCAATACACCACCCAGGCTGACAGCCTGCCACGACGCTCCTGCCAGACCGCGATGTACCACATCATCGAGGCGATGGTGCGCTGGTTGGCGCCGATCCTCAGTTTCACCGCCGATGAGATCTGGAAGTCCATGCCCGGTGAGCGCAGTGAGAGTGTCTTCCTGGAAACTTGGTATGAAGGACTCTATGCGCTGGATAAGGATGATCGCTTCAATGCCGACTACTGGCAGCAGATCATCAATCTGCGGGAAGCGGTCAGCAAAGCGATGGAGTCATTTCGTGCAGAAGGTAACTCCTCACTGGATGCGGATGTCACCATCTATGCAAACGATGAGTTGATCGAATCACTGGCGCAGCTGGAGGATGAGCTGCGCTTCGTGTTGATCACCTCGGACGCCAAGGCGTTGCCGATGGATCAAAAGCCGGATCAGGTCGAGCTGGATGAGACACTGGGTGTCGGCGTTCAGGTCACCGCATCGCCACATGCCAAGTGTGTCCGCTGCTGGCACCACAGAGAAGATGTGGGGAGTCATGCGGAGCATCCGGAACTCTGTGGCCGTTGTGTGGAGAATGTCAGCGGAGCGGGTGAACCCCGGCGCTTTGCCTGAGACAGTTTCAAAGGGATATCGAAATGATCAACTGGTTGTGGCTCTCCTTTGTTGTGATCTTGCTGGATCAGTTGACCAAGCAGATGGCCGACCGCATGCTGACGCTTTACGAGCCGGTCTATGTGTTGCCGATTTTTGATCTGACCCTGCTCTACAACAAGGGTGCGGCATTCAGCTTTCTCAGCGATCAGGGGGGCTGGCAGCGCTGGTTTTTCACCGTACTCGCCATTGTGGTGACCACCGTACTGACGGTTTGGCTGTGGCGTTTAAAGCAGCAGGAGAAGTGGGTGGCGGTCTCCCTCTCGTTGATCATCGGTGGTGCCATCGGCAATGTGATCGACCGGATTCTGTTTGGCCATGTGATCGACTTTCTGCACTTCCACTATCAACAGCACTACTGGCCTGCATTCAATGTCGCCGATTCCGCCATTACCCTGGGTGTGGGGATCATGCTGTACGATGCCCTGGTGCTGGCGAAGCGACGCGACGAAAGTCGTTAACAGGCCAAGCCTCTAATTTCGCTGAGTGAGGATCGTCCCGGAATGAAGTTCGGAATTGACCGTCTGATCGAGGAAACTGCACTGCGGCGTCCCCTGGCCGGAAAGCGTATCGCTTTGCTTGCCCATCCTGCCTCAACCACTGCGGATCTGACCCATAGCCTGGATGCTCTTGCAGCCCTGCCGGATATTGAATTGACGGCCGCGTTCGGTCCTCAACATGGCCTGCGTGGCGACAAGCAGGACAACATGGTAGAGAGTGGCGATGAGTACGACAGCCGTCTCGGTATTCCGTTGTTCAGCCTGTATGGGGAAGTGCGTCGTCCTACCGCTGAGATGATGGATAGCTTCGATCTGCTGCTGGTGGACCTGCAGGATCTCGGCTGTCGCATCTATACCTTCGTCACTACCCTGCGCTACATGCTGGAAGCGGCATCCGCTCATGGCAAAGCGGTCTGGCTGCTCGATCGCCCCAATCCTGCAGGCAGACCGGTTGAGGGATTGATGTTGCGGGAGGGTTGGGAGAGCTTTGTCGGAGCCGCTCCGATGCCGATGCGGCATGGTCTCACACTGGGTGAGATGGCTGTGTGGTTTATCGACCATTTGAAACTCGATGTTGAGTGTGAAGTGATCCGTATGGACGGCTGGCAACCGGAATCAGCGCCGGGTTTCGGTTGGCCGTTGGCGCAGCGGACCTGGATCAATCCCAGCCCGAATGCGCCCAACCTGTCGATGGCCAGATGTTATGCGGGAACGGTCATGCTGGAAGGCACAACATTGTCGGAAGGGCGTGGCACCACAAGACCCCTGGAGCTTTTCGGTGCACCGGATATCGATGCTTCAGCGTTGATAAAAACCATGCATGAGTTGAGTCCCGGTTGGCTTGAGGGGTGTCGGTTACGTCCCTGCTGGTTCGAGCCAACTTTTCATAAGCATGCTGGTCAGCTGTGTCACGGGATTCAGATCCATGTGGATGACGAAGCCCACTACCGGCACACCAGTTTCAAACCCTGGCGCCTGCAGGCATTGGCCTTCAAGGCGTTGCGCCAGTTGCATGCTGATTATCCCCTGTGGCGGGATTTCCCTTACGAGTACGAGTTCGATCGGCTTGCCATCGATCTGATCAATGGTTCCGGTTTGCTACGGGAGTGGGTCGATAACCCTGATGCATCGGTTGAAGAGCTTGATGCTTTGGCAACGGTGGATGAGACAGACTGGAGTCAGGTAACTGAGAGATTCAAGCTCTATTGAATTATGTGGTTACGGCAATGAGTTTAGATAATTAACCGCGAATAAACGCCAATCACCGTGAATCCTCGCAAATAGTGGCCAAAATCCAGAAATTATTTGCAACATTCTGCGGTGATTGGCGTTCATTTGCGGTTAGTCTTTATGGAAAAATAATCATGACTAACGCTATTTTATCCCTTTTATTGATAGTCACTGCATCGCTGCTGCTTAGCGCCTGCGGTGATGAGAATCAGTCGGTGGAACAGAGCCCGCCGCCGCAACCGCAAAAACAACCGGCGCAAGCCATTTCGCTGGCATTGAAAAACCCGAGTTTTGAACAGTCCGATCAGTTCGTGAAAGGCTGGGGATTCTCCCAGCATGCGGGGGAGCCGGCCTATGAGGTATCCATCGACACCAGCGACAGTACCGATGGCAAACACAGTTACCGTATTGAGCGCAAATTGGTTCAGGCCTGGGGAATGATCAATCAATGGTTACCACTGGATGGTGCGGTGGGCAAATCGATCAAGCTGAGTGCCATGATCAAAAGCGAAGCGCTGGGCCCGAAAGGGTTTGACCTTAGCCTGGTGTTTCGCAAAGTCAATAAGAAATTCATCAGCGAAATCGCTTCAGAGATTGTAACAGGCAGTCATGAGTGGCAGCGGCTTGAAGTTGTTGCGGTTGTCCCGGCCAAGACGGCTCATCTGCAGATTACCGCGGTTTTGAATGACGCCGGTACGGCCTGGTTGGATGATGTTCAGCTTACCCTGATCGATAAGGAGTGATCTGTCATTCAGTTTTACGTAGAGCATCGGCAGTAGTCAGCGGCAAATCAATGACACGTCACCCAAGGGAGAAGGGGGAATAGGGTGTTTGAATCGAAAAAGGCGATTCTGCTCGATATGAACGGTACCTTCATGTTTGGTGAAGACCGGTTCGGTAGTGACGAAGACTATTCAGAGTACTACCGCGGAATCGGAGGCGAGCTGGAGAAATCTTCGATCAATCGTCTGATTGCAAAGGTCTATGCCTATTTGGATCTGCGCTATCCTGATCAACGTTACAGGGATAACTTTCCAAGCGTAAAAGAGGCCATTTCTGCAGTGGCTGATCGATCTCTGTCGGATTCGGAGGTCGACAGAATCATCCGCACATTTTCATTTCATGAGCATGGTCATATACCGCAACAGTATGTTGAAACCCTGCTAGCGCTGGCAGGCAGATTCACGCTTGCCGCAGTGATCGATATCTGGGCACCGAAGGAGAGATGGCTAAGAACCTTCAGTGACAGGGGAATTGACAGTCTGTTCAAGGCGATCTCATTTTCATCGGATCATGGTGTGGTGAAACCCTCGCCAAAGCCCTTCAAGCGCATTGTCAAAGCACTGGGTTGCAGTGAACAGGATTGCCTGGTAATCGGTGATTCGGTCAGGCGTGATCTTGGGGGTGCAAGCGCTGCTGGAGTGGATTGCGTGCTTGTGGGTGGGGTTCATGACAGCAGGGCGGTAGCCAGTTATCCCAATCTGCTGGCCTTCAAAGATGATTGTTGCTGAATCACTATTATCGCCAGAAGTTAAAACAGGCAGGTATATTTATCTGCTCTCCCCAAGGCAGGGATAATCACTCTCTTCTCCTCTTGCGGGAGAGGGGGAGAATAAGTGTCTTGGTCCTGATGTGAAACCAATGTGATAAAGATGAAGGTGCAGTGAGTTTTTGTCCCTTTTAGCCAGTGGAAACGCTTTGCGTACACCCTCTCCCCAACCCCTCTCCCATCAAGGGAGAGGCGCTTTAAGGTCAGCAGATCGACACGGAGGGGATTATGTCAGAATACCTAAAGGCTGGGGATTTTATCTCCCCTCTCCCCTTGCGGGAGAGGGGTCGGGGGAGAGGGGGAGAAAAAGAGTCTTGGTTTTCATGTGAAACCAAGGTGATAAAGGTGCAGGCGCCGCGAGTTTCTGTCTCTATTAGTCAGTAGAAACGCTTCGCATACATCCTCTCCCGAAACCCTCTCCCGTCAAGGGAGAAGGGCTCTTAGTTTGGCTGACGGGAAGATTGAAAGTTAACCGGCCCTAAAATATAGAAACATCATGTACAAGTCTGTTCATGCCAGGTGATAAAAGGAGGTGAAGATGGCAATTAGAGGTTCATGTGCCTGTGGCGAAGTGACCTATGAGGTTGATGGTGAGTTGCATGATGCGGCTTCCTGTCACTGTTCCATGTGCAGGAAAGCCAACGGCGCTCAATCCTCCGCATTTGCTCTGATTGAACCGGGTAAGCTGACATGGTTGACTGGAGAGCCGCTGTTGACTCACTACAACTCTTCTGAAGAGATGGGAAATTTTTTCTGCAGTCGATGCGGTTCACCGCTCGCTGGAACCTATCAGGGTGTGATCGGCTGGGTTACTCTGGGGTGTGTCGATGGAGAGCCTGGGGTAAAGGTCGAGAAGCACATTTTTATGGGGAGTAAAGCATCCTGGGAGACCAATCCGGGTGATGTGCTTCAATTCGATGAATTTGCCGATTGATCGATTTGCGGCTGAGCTATTTGCAGAAGGCCGATACCCGCATGTCATCCTGCGGATCAATGACCCTCCAGTCATCCAGAGGTTTGATGCAGTAGGTATAACCCTGCTCAGTCACTACTCGGGTTGTGCCATCGGCCAGTGTGGAAATATGCGCCGCTTCCCTTTCTGGGTTTAACGCCTGATCGAGGATTGCCGATACTGAGTTTTTATCTCCCTTGGTATCCGCTTGTTGTTCGCCAATCACCAGATTGCGGCTGATCTGTTTGGATGATGAAAGGATTCTGGCAGAGGTGATTCTATCGGCTTTCGATTCCGCTATTGGTTGTTTTGGTTGGTTGCGTCCGGCAGGATTGGTTGTGTCAGGGCGCTTGGGTTCCGCTGCCGGAGTCCTCGGCTGTTTCGGCATCGAAACCCGTTTGTGGTTTAGGTGTGGCGTACTGACCCTGACGGGTGACTCAATGGTGATCCGAATCGTGGATGATCGGTCTTGTGAGGGTGACTCAGGCAGATATCGCCACAACTTGTCACTCAGGTACCAGGTCAGCAGAAAATGCATCGCAATCGATAGGATGAGTGCTGATGCAAATGTTCTGCTCATTGAGTCTTCCCTGAGTTGGCGGGTTGCCTTAGCGCATGGTTACCAACTCTTCAGCAGCGCTTGGGTGAATCGCAATGGTGTCATCGAAATCCTTTTTAGTTGCACCCATACGCATCGCCACCGCGAAGCCCTGCAGCATCTCATCGGCACCGATACCGATGACATGACAACCGACCACTTTCTCTCGGGCGCCAACCGTAACCAGTTTCATCGCCATCTTGCTCTGATGTTTGGTGAAGGCGTGATACATGGGTGTGAATCTGGACTGGTAGATCTTTACCGCATCCCCATGAATCTCCCGGGCTTCACTTTCGGTCAGGCCGACGGTGGCGATTGGCGGGTGACTGAAGACCACCGTCGGGATCAGGTCATAGTCGAGTTTTCGCTCATGCATGCCGCCAAACAGCCGGTCACCAAGCCGTCGTCCTGCTGCAATGGCTACCGGTGTCAGTTGAGCCCGGCCGGTGACATCGCCGATGGCATAGACACCAGGCAGGTTGGTGTTCTGCCACTCATCGGTAGGGATGTAGCCCTGTTCATCCATCGCAATACCGGCCTTATCCAGGTTCATACCAGAGGAAGCCGGTGCTCTGCCGATGGCCCACAGCAGCTGATCGAATCGGCCCAGCTGATGTCCGGTATCGGCACAGATCAGTTCAAGCTCTCCGTTATCCTGTTTGACAACCTCTCCGATGCTGGAAGAGGTGATGATGTTGATGCCGGCGTCCACCATCTCCTCCATCAGGCACTCCCGCAACATGGCGTCGAAGGGTCTGAGCAGATGCTCTCTTCTCAACAGCAGTGTGACATTGCTACCCAGGGCATTCAGCAGGCCGGCGATCTCTACCGCAATATAACCACTGCCGACCACGGCTACCTGGTGGGGCAGGGCTTCCAACTCAAAAAAGCCATCTGAGGTGATGCCGTGTTCTGCGCCCGGTATGGATGGCACCACCGGATAGGCGCCCGGGGCGATGACGATGTGTTCGGACTGCAACTGCTCCCCGTTCACCTCCAGCGTGTGTGGATCGATGAATCGGGCGTAACCGGTAATCTCATCGATTTCCGAATCTTTCAAATAGGTGTGATACCAGCTGTTGATACCGGCCACATACTGATCCCGGTGTTGCTTCAGGGTTTCCCATGAGAAACCGTTGACGTCGATCTGAAAACCGTAATCGGCGGCATCGTGCAGGGTATGGGCAATACCGGCTCCGTACCACATGACCTTTTTCGGCACACACCCGAGATTCACGCAGGTGCCACCAATTCGTTTGGCTTCGATCACAGCACATCTGGCACCATATTTGGCGGCGCGCTCCGCGACTGAGAGGCCGCCGCTACCGGCGCCGATGGCGATCAGGTCATATTTTTTACTCATTCTTCTACCTCGGTTACGGGCCGTGGATCTGTTCGCACTATGATAGAGCGCTTGTGCAGGCATAGGACAGATTTAAATGGTCAAAGTGCCTGATTGTTACAATTTAGATTGGCTTGCAAGTGGGTCTGACCGGTCTGGGTCCAGTCCACTGGGTTGGCTGCAGTCGCGGTGTGTGCAGCCAGGCTGCTGGCAGCTGGAGGGGAGAATTTAAATAATAGGTAAATCTTATTATAAAGATAATAACATACGATTTTACCAATTCTTGGTTATTCCGTAGAGTGCGCTTCAAGCTTATTCGAACCACACTTTTCTGGAGATAAAGATGTTAGAGAATCGTGAAAATCAGCCTGTCCCCCAAGTTACCTTTCGTACCCGTCGTGAGCATGAGTGGGTGGATCTCAGCAGCGATGAAATTTTCAAGGGCAGAACCGTGGTGGTATTTGCACTGCCCGGTGCGTTCACCCCCACCTGCTCATCCACCCATGTGCCCCGTTACAACCAGCTGGCGCCAGTGCTGAAGCGTCATGGGGTTGACGAAGTGGTCTGTGTCTCAGTCAACGACGCCTTCGTGATGAACGAGTGGCAGCTGGAGCAGCAGGCCGATCGGATCCGTTTTCTGCCCGATGGTAACGGTGATTTCACCCGAGGCATGGGGATGCTGGTGTCGAAACAGGATCTCGGCTTTGGTGAGCGCTCCTGGCGCTATTCGATGCTGGTGAAAGATGGTGTCATCGAGAAGATGTTCATCGAACCTGATGTGCCTGGAGATCCTTTTGAGGTTTCGGATGCGGATCACATGCTGGCCTACATTGCGCCGAATGAGCAGCAGCCAATGGATGTCACCCTGTTCACCCGCGAAGGTTGTCCTTTCTGTGTCCGCGCCAAGGGCATGTTGCGGGATGCGGGCATTGAGTTCGAAGAGCTGGTGCTGAACAGGAACTACAGCGAAAGCAGTCTGCGTGCGGTGGCCGGTATCTCGATGGTGCCCCAGGTATTCATTAATGGCGAACGTATTGGCGGCTCGGACGATCTTGAGCGGTTTCTGGCAGAACGGCAGAGGTCGGCAGCCTAGCGCTCCAGTAGGTCTCAATCACAACATCCAGCCGTTTCGGCTGGATGGCTTCTCTAGGCAGGATTTTGGTGAGCAGTATGAACAGACATTTCGATTTGATTGCCATCGGTGGTGGCAGTGGTGGCTTGGCGGTGGCCGAAAGGGCGGTGCAGCATGGCCGCCGGGTTGCCGTGGTGGAACCGGGGAAGCTGGGTGGAACCTGTGTGAATAACGGTTGTGTGCCGAAGAAGGTGATGTGGACGGCGGCTGAACTGGCCCATGCGGTTGATGATGCGGCAGGCTATGGCGTGACAGCGCAGCGTGGCCGGACCGACTGGGCGAAACTGGTTGCGGGTCGGCAAAGTTATGTTGAGCGTATCAATCGCTATTGGGATGACTATGTAGAACAGCTTGGAGTGACCCATCTGCAGGGTCATGCCCGTCTGATCGGTCCCGGAGAGATCGAGGTCGATGGGCAGATCTATGCCGCCGACCATATTGTGATTGCAACCGGTGGCCAGCCAATCGTGCCGCCACTGCCTGGTGCTGAGCTGGGGATCACCTCCGACGGTTTTTTTGCCCTGCAGGAGCAGCCGGAAAAAGTGGCGGTCATCGGTGGTGGTTACATCGGCGTTGAACTTGCCGGGGTGCTTTCGGCCCTGGGCTCCCAGGTGACCCTGGTGGCTCTTGAATCGCGTCTGCTTGAAATGTTCGATCCCATGCTCAGCCGGGTATTGATGAGCGAAATGAGCAAGCAGGGTGTGGAGCAAAAGCTCTCTTTTCAGGTCAACGCTCTGATTGAGGGCGAGGATGGCATTACACTTCAGGGAAGCCAGGGTGAACAGTTAAGCGGTTTCGATAAAGTGATCTGGGCGGTTGGACGCAAACCCAATACGGCAAAACTGAATCTGGCAGAAATCGGCGTTGAGATGTTGGGTAACGGTATTGTGGTGACGGACGACTACCAGAACACCAACATTCCCGGTATCTATGCGATTGGCGATATCACTGGTCGGACACCTTTGACTCCGGTTGCGATTGCCGCCGGACGTCGTCTGGCGGATCGTCTGTTCGATCATCAAACGAACAGTCGGGTTGATTACGACAATATACCCAGTGTGGTGTTTTCGCATCCGCCGGTTGCCACGGTCGGTCTGACTGAAACTCAGGCGCGGGCCTGGCATGAGAAGGTCAGAGTCTATCAGACTGAGTTCACGCCGATGCGACATGCCCTCTCATCGAGGGATACGACGACGGCAATGAAGTTGGTCTGTAGTGGCGATCAGGAGCGGGTGGTCGGTATCCATCTGATAGGTGATCATGTGGATGAGATGATGCAGGGTTTTGCGGTGGCGGTGAAGATGGGCGCGACCAAGGCCGATCTGGACAACACCATCCCGATACATCCGGTCAGTGCTGAGGAGTTGGTAACGATGAAAGTGCCTCAAGCTGAATCCGTTGAGGATGATTCGATGACACTGGCTTCTTAGTGTCAGCCGATGCGGTGAGGCAGGCAGAAGATGAAGGCTGGATAAAGTAGCAATCATCAGTCTGTCTCATAGAGGGAGAGAGTAGCTCCCCTCTCCCCTTGCGGGAGAGGGGCCGGGGGAGAGGGGGAGAGAATGCGTGGAGAGGGTGAGAGTTAGCACTTCAGTCTTTACAAGAAATCAACCCGATAAAAATCCAGGGTCCATGAGATATTTGTTTTTTAACCAGACCTAACGCTTTGCGTACACCCTCTCCCCAACCCCTCTCCCATAAAGGGAGAGGGGCTTTATGGATCTCCTTTGTTTTTAGCGAAACTGAAACTGCGCTGAAAACAGTTTGAGAAACAGGCCGCTATTTTTTAATCAGGCTGACAACAAACAAAAGTATGGCGGCACCGGCAACTGCTGTGATCAGTGAGCCGAGCAGACCGCTCGCTGAGATTCCCACAAGACTGAAAACAAAGCCGCCGATAAAGGCGCCGATCACACCGACAATGATGTTACCCAGCAGGCCAAACCCGCCACCTTTCATCAGGGTGCCGGCGAGCCAGCCGGCGGCTGCGCCTATGGCCAGGAAAACTAGAAGAGAGGTCAAGTCCATGATGGTCTCCTTACATGATGACAGAGAGTGAATCGGTCGTGAAATGGTTTACTGACTGACCGGTGTCAGCAGTTTACAAGCTTGTCCGCGGGGAAAAAGCGCTACATTGACAACGATTGTAAACACTCGCTTTGTGTTTTCGTTGTGCGCTGTTTTGTCTGCTTTGAAATGGTGATTCAGCGATTCGTCTGGGAATCTTGATTCTAATTTCTCAACTCGATTCAGGTTTTAAGTTTGACGGTATCGATTTGCTGATCAGTGGTGCTCTCTGAAGATGTCATTTTGTCTCTCGCCGCTTAATCTATAAAGAGATGATCTGTTTGTTTAAGGGTTTAAGGATGTTGAAGTTGTTGGCGACTCAGGTTGCATCAGGAGATTCTCAATGAGCCAAACAGGAAAGCTGATTGTGCTGTTGCTGCTCTCATTGATGATCGCTTGCGGCGGTGGTGGTGGAGAGAGTGACAGTGGCACAGAGGATAGTGATGGAACTGATGAGCCAACCCCGGTGATCAATACACCGCCTCAGGTTGATGCCGGTTCAGATCAGACGGTTACTGCAGGTCAAAGTGTCACGCTCAATGGTAGCGGCAGCGATAGTGACGGCACCGTGGTTGACTATCAATGGAGCCAACTTGGCGGCTCTGCTGTAAGCCTTACCAATGCGGATCAGATGGTTGCCAGCTTTACGGCGCCTTCCGTATTGAGCTCGGAAAGCCTGCAGTTCTCTTTCACGATTACCGACGATGCGGGGGACAGGGTAACGGATCATATGACCATTACGGTCAACCCTCAGCAGCTTGCGGCACTTCCGGATTACGGGCCGGACCTTGATCTCTGTCCGGCTACTCTCAGTGATCGTGGTGATCGGGTGATCCATCTCTGTGATTGTCAAAGTGGCGCTGATACGGATTGCGCATCCGGAGATGATGCCAATCTCGGCAGCGCCCTATCACCGAAGCGTTCCATCACAGCAGCGATAGCCGCCTCCAATGCCGGCAGTGATCTGGCCTTCTGTCGTGGTGGCGTCTGGCACAGCGATACGGCTCTGCAGTTGAGTGCATCAGGATGTAGCAGCGATACACCCTGCACGCTGCAGGACTATGGCGATCCGTCCCAGGCCAGGCCGAAGATCAGCATCACACAAGCGGGGAATGTCAACGGTCTGGTGTTCGATCCGAGTGATGATCAGCTGAGTTGGCAGGGTATCCGGATCCATAACCTGCAACTCACCAAACAGAGCCAGGATGGTGAGGGGTTTGGGCTGTTTCTGTTTCGTAACATCAATCAGGTTGTGATGCAGTGTCTGGAAGTGGATGGATTCGGCATCGGTGTCTATCTCAACAGTAACGACCTGGAGAGTGGCGATATCACGCTCAGTGACTCGTATATACATGACAATGGGGTCATGGGTTGGCTGGGTGGTACTCATCGTACCCGGTTGGAACGTAACCGTTTTCACAACAATGGCTGGTTGAATGCCAGTGCACTACAGCACAACGTCTATCTGAGTGAGATGAGAAGCGATGGGGTCGTGCGGGGTAACTGGTTGAGTGATTCGGCACTGGATGCCAATGATCAGTGTGTCGGCACAAGTCTGGTGGCACATAATGACAACACAGTCGATCTGTTGATCGAAAACAATCTGATCGAGGAGCGCAATCCTGCAGCGGGGTGTTGGGGTTTGACCGTGGATGCGGCGGGCTCGACTACTGAGAGCCATCGCAATGCGATCATTCGGGGCAATCTGGTGCGAAATGTGGGTAATCTTGCAATTGGTGTCGCCAGCTGTGTCGACTGTACTATTGAAAACAATATTGTTATTCAGACCCTGATCGGCGGGGCGACCGGCATCGCCTCACCCAACCGGGCGACCGCAGCGCCGGATCTGGATATCAGCGGTACGCTGGTGCGCAACAACAGTGTCTACTTTGGCGGTACGGCGAGTGGACGGGCCTACTATGTGGGAGAGCGGGGCAGGGATTATGTAGTGACCAACAACATCGGTTACTTCGCCAACCCCCAATCGGGGGACAGCTGCTACGATTTCGATCTGAGTGCCGACGCTTATCGGTTGGTCAACAGTAATCTCTGTTTCGGTGCCAGCTTCGACAGTGGAACCCGCGGTCTTGATGGCATGGCTTCGAGTGCTGATCCCGGCTTTCTCGATGCGCCTGACGATCTGCGTCTCGAAGCGGATTCGGTGGCCAGGGGCAGTGGGACAACCCTCTCTGTCCCCATGACGGACATACTGGGTAATCCGCGGGATGGGACCCCCGACCTGGGCGCCTATGAGACGCCCTGAGGGGACTATCTGGCCAGCAGCTTTTTGAGAAATTTTCCAGTATGTGAACGGCGTGTCCTGGCGAGCTGTTGCGGTGTGCCCTGGGCGATGATCTCACCGCCCTTGTCGCCCCCTTCGGGTCCCAGGTCGATGATCCAGTCCGCTGTCTTGATGACATCCAGGTTGTGTTCGATCACCACCACCGTATTGCCGTGGTTACGCAGACGATGCAGCACTTCAAGCAGGTGATTGACGTCGTGAAAGTGCAGACCGGTGGTCGGTTCGTCGAGGATATAGAGGGTGTTGCCAGTATCCCTTTTTGACAGCTCTCGGGAGAGTTTTACCCGCTGGGCCTCACCGCCGGAGAGGGTGGTGGCGTTCTGTCCCAGGGAGATATAGGAGAGTCCCACATCCATCAGGGTCTGCAGTTTGCGTTTGATCGCCGGTACCGCATCGAAAAAGTCCAGCGCCTCTTCCACGGTCATGTTGAGCACTTCGTCGATGGTCTTACCCTTGTAGTGGATCTCCAGGGTCTCCCGGTTATAGCGTTTGCCTTTACACACATCGCACTGCACATAGATGTCGGGTAGAAAGTGCATCTCCACCTTGATCACCCCGTCGCCGCTGCAGGCCTCGCAGCGTCCACCCTTCACATTGAAACTGAATCGACCCGGGGTATAGCCACGGGAGCGGGCTTCCGGTGTGCCGGCAAACAGCTCCCGAATCGGCGTGAAGAGTCCGGTATAGGTGGCCGGATTGGATCTGGGTGTGCGGCCGATCGGACTCTGGTCGATATCCACCACCTTGTCGTAGTGCTCCAGACCGTTGATGGTTTTGTAGGGGGAGGGGCTGGTATTGGCTTTATTCAGGGCGGCTGCGGAGATCGGATAGAGGGTGTCGTTGATCAGGGTCGATTTGCCGGAGCCGGATACCCCGGTGATGCAGCAGAAACTGCCCACCGGAATCACCAGATCCACCGCTTTGAGATTGTTACCGCTGGCGCCCAGCAGTTCCAGTTTGCGCAGTTCGTCGATCTCGGTGGTGCGCTCGGGAATCTCGATGCAACGTTTGCCGCTCAGATATTCGCCGGTGAGTGAACCCTTACTTTTAGAAATCTGATTCGCTGTACCCTGGGCGATGATCTTGCCCCCATGCACTCCGGCGCCGGGGCCGATGTCCACCACATGATCCGCACTGCGGATCGCCTCCTCGTCATGCTCCACCACGATCACTGTGTTACCCAGGTCCCTGAGATAGGTCAGGGTGTCGAGCAGACGCTGGTTATCCCGCTGGTGCAGACCGATTGAGGGTTCGTCCAGCACATACATGACGCCCACCAGGCCGGCGCCGATCTGGCTGGCCAGACGAATCCGCTGGGCCTCACCACCGGAGAGGGTTTCGGCGCTGCGGTCGAGGGTCAGATAGTCGAGCCCCACATTGACCAGGAAGTGCAGACGCTGATCGATCTCCTTGAGAATCTTGGCAGCGATCTTGCCCCGCTTGCCCGGCAATTTGAGCGCCGTGAAGCTTTTTTTCACCTGGCCGATCGGCATCCGTGTGAGCTCGGGCAGGGTATGCTCCTTGATGAAGACATGTCTTGCCGCCTGATTGAGCCGGGTACCCCCGCAATCGGGACAGGGTTGGCTTGAGATATAGCGGGTCAGCTCCTCGCGCACCGCATTCGATTCGGTCTCCCGGTAGCGGCGCTGCATGTTGGGTATGATGCCCTCGAAGGGGTGGCGCTTCTTGACCGAACGCCCCCGTTCGTTGTGGTAACTGAACTCGATCGCCTCGCTGCCGCTGCCGTGGAGGATGATTTTCTGAATCTTCTTGGGCAACTTTTTCCAGGGGGTTTCCGGATCGAATTTCAGATGCCGGCCCAGTGAGGAGATCATCTGGAAGTAGTAGGCGTTGCGTCGGTCCCAGCTGCGTACCGCACCACCCGCCAGGGAGAGTTCCGGATGGGCGACCACCTTTTCCGGATCGAAGAACTGTTCGATGCCCAGGCCGTCGCAGGTCGGGCAGGCGCCGACCGGGTTGTTGAATGAGAACAGCCTGGGTTCCAGTTCGCTCAGGCTGTAGCCGCAGTGGGGGCAGGCGAATCGGGATGAGAAGACCAGCTCCTGCTGACTGCCGTTCATCCAGGCGACCCGCACCAGGCCGTCCGCCAGGTTGAGTGCGGTCTCAAAGGACTCGGCCAGACGGGTTTTCAGATCCGGCCGCACCTTGAATCGGTCCACCACCACCTCGATGGTGTGCTTCTTATGCAGCTCCAGGGTGGGGGCGTCGTCGAGTTCAAACACCTCGCCGTCGATACGGGCGCGTATGAATCCCTGGGCGTGCAACTCCTGCAGCAGTTTGTGGTGTTCGCCTTTACGCTCCTTGATGACTGGCGCCAGCATCATCAACCGCTCCCCCTCGGGCAGGGCCACCACCTGGTCGACCATCTGGCTGATGCTCTGGGCCTCCAGGGCGGTGTCGTGCTCGGGGCATCTGGGGGTGCCGACACGGGCGAACAGCAGCCGCAGATAGTCGTAGATCTCGGTGATCGTGCCCACCGTGGAGCGGGGATTGTGCGAGGTGGTTTTCTGTTCGATGGAGATGGCCGGGGAGAGTCCCTCGATGTGGTCCACATCCGGTTTCTCCATCAGTGAGAGAAACTGTCTGGCGTAGGCGGAGAGGGATTCCACATAACGACGTTGACCTTCGGCGTAGATGGTATCGAAGGCCAGTGAGGATTTTCCGGAACCGGAGAGTCCTGTGAACACGATCAATTTGTCTCGTGGCAGATCCAGGTCGATGTTTTGCAGGTTGTGGGTGCGGGCGCCGCGAATACTGATGGTGTCCATAATATCGTCGTGGTAATACTGCAGTGAATCAGGGCCTGTTAACAGTCCCTAAGCGAACCTGATACTATACGCCCTCTTTTTATCGACTGGCAAAGTGACTTAGCAATGAGTAACAAGCGGGGGAATGGCTCAGGCCTGAACGCAACTGAACGACGAGCCGCCTACTCCCTCTCCGGTCTCTTTTCCCTGAGAATGCTGGGGTTATTTCTGATTCTGCCGGTCTTCGCCCTCTATGCGGAGGGGCTGCCGGATGTGACGCCGCTGCTGGTCGGTATCGCCATCGGCATCTACGGTCTCACCCAGGCGCTGTTGCAGATCCCCTTCGGTATGCTGTCCGACCGGATCGGCCGCAAACCGGTATTGATCGGCGGTCTGCTGGTGTTTGCGTTGGGCAGTGTGGTGGCCGCTACCTCGGAGACCATCTATGGCATCATCATCGGGCGTGCCTTACAGGGCAGCGGTGCGATTGCGGCGGTGATCATGGCGCTGGCAGCGGATCTCAGCCGCGAGCAGCGACGTTTGCGCATGATGGCGATCATCGGCATCAGCATCGGTTTTGCCTTTGCAGTTGCGCTGATTCTTGGACCGATCCTCAACAGCTGGATCGGTGTGCCCGGTATCTTCTGGCTTACCGCTGTGCTGGCATTGAGCGGTGTTGCCATTGTGGTGTTTGTGGTGCCGACGCCGAAGGAGAGTCACTTTCATCGGGATGCGGAAGCGGTGCCGAGCCAGTTCGGTAAGGTACTGGCTGACCCGGAACTGCTGCGTCTCGATCTGGGTATCCTGACCCTGCACATGACCCTCACCGCGATGTTTCTCGCCTACCCTCTGTCATTGCGGGATCTGGGGATGGCCAGTGAATCCCATTGGCAGGTCTATCTGCCGGTGATGCTGCTGTCGATGGTGATGATGGTGCCCTTCGTGATCATTGCCGAGAGCCGTCGACGCATGCGCCCGGTGTTTCTCGGTGGCATCGCCGCTCTGGCTCTGGCGTCGGTGCTGCTCTACGGTTTCAGTCATCAGCTGCTGGCGCTGGTTGCCGGTCTGTTCATCTTTTTTACCGCCTTCAATCTGCTGGAGGCGACCCTGCCGTCACTGATTGCCAAAGCAGCGCCAGGCGAGCGCAAGGGAACGGCGATGGGAGTCTACTCGAGCTCCCAGTTCATCGGCGCCTTTCTCGGGGGTGCCCTGGGGGGCTGGATCCATACCCACTATGGTAACGAAGGGGTGTTTCTGCTGTGTGGCGGGATGGCGCTGGTCTGGCTGTTGATCGCACGGGGCATGCCCAATCCGAGCTACCTGAGCAACTATCTGTTGCCGGTGGGCAAGCTGGATGAGTCTGAGGTTACCAGTCTGGCGGCCAAACTGATGGCCATCGACGGGGTCGATGATGCGGTGATCATCGCCGAGGACGAGGTCGCCTATCTGAAAGTCGATCTGCAGGTGGTCGATCAGCAGGTTCTGGATGACTATGCGGTGGGTGAGGTACACTAGCCGGATTTGGCTCCAGTGGAAGGAGCTTTAACCTGCTGTGGAGATAATTAGATGGCACGAGGAATCAACAAAGTAATACTCATCGGTAACCTGGGCAAGGATCCGGAGACCCGCTATATGCCGAGCGGCGGTGCAGTCACCAATGTCACCCTGGCCACCTCCGAGAGCTGGAAGGACAAGAACAGCGGCGAGCAGCAGGAGCGGACTGAATGGCACCGGGTGGTGTTCTTCAATCGTCTGGGTGAGATTGCCGGCGAGTATCTGAAGAAGGGTTCCAAGGTCTACGTGGAAGGCAGTCTGCGCACCCGCAAGTGGCAGGGACAGGATGGCCAGGATCGCTACACCACGGAAATCGTCGCCAGTGAGATGCAGATGCTCGACAGTCGTGGCGGCAGCGCCTCCTTCGATGCACCCCAGTCCCAGGGAATGTCGCGGCCTCAGTCGGCACCGGCAGCTGCGCCAAGTTCCATGCCTGACAACGACTTTGACGACGACATTCCATTCTGAAGCGCGGCAAGGTTTCTACAGAAAAACATCCTGAAAGCCCCACTCGCTGGGGCTTTTTCAGTTCTGAACCGGCTCAGGAATCTGTCTGGACCGATGTCATGTAGCGGTCCAGATCTTCCGATTTCATCGGTTTTGCATAGAGAAATCCCTGCGCCAGGTAGCAGCCTTCCGCTTTAAGGAACTTGGCCTGGGCTTCGGTCTCCACCCCTTCCGCAATCACCTGCATCTGCAGGCTCTCTCCCAGGGCGATGATGGCGCGGGTGATCGCCATGTCATCCGGATCGGCTGGGATGTCACGTACAAAGGATTGGTCGATCTTCAGTTTGGAGATTGGCAGGGTTTTCAGATAGGAGAGGGATGAGTAACCGGTGCCGAAGTCGTCAATTGCCAGTTTGATGCCGATATCCCGCAGACGGTTGAAAATCTCCGACATATGCTCGGGATCGTTCATGATGGTGGTTTCGGTAATTTCGAGCTCCAGCAGGCCGGCTTCGATCCCGGCCTCTGTAAGAATAGCCTGAATACCCCCAACAAAGTTTTCGCTGTTCAACTGACCGGCTGACAGATTGCAATTGACAGAGATGCGCTGCGGACTGAAACCCTGGTCGCGCCACTTGCTCGCTTGCAGGCAGGCCTGGCGAAGTATCCATTCGCCAATCGGGCGGATCAGACCCGAATCTTCCGCAAGCGGGATGAACTTGGCCGGTGGTAACAATCCCAGTTCCGGGTGTTGCCAACGCACCAGTGCTTCGACACCGATGATCCGGCCAGTGCGGATATCGATCTGTGGCTGGTAGTGGAGAACCAGCTCTTTCATGCTCAGGGCTTTACGCAGACTGTTCTCCATCATCAATCTTTCAAGCGCCAGTGAGGTCATTTCAGCGGTGTAGAAACTGTAGGCGTTTCTACCCAGCTCCTTGGCCTTGTACATGGCGGAATCCGCGTTGCGTATCAGGGTGTTCGGATCGTCACTGTCCTGTGGGTAGATGCTGATGCCGATACTGCTGGAGAGAAACAGCTCCTTATCCAGGATCTTGAAACCCTGGGTGAAGGCACCAAGCAGCTTCTCAGCAATCTTTACAATATCCTGAGTATGATCGATCTGATCGAGGATTACGGTGAACTCATCGCCACCGACCCGGGCGATGGTGTCGACTTCCCGGATCATGGTCTTGAGGCGGATTGCCGCCTCTTTCAGGATCTGATCCCCGGTGGGGTGGCCAAAGCTGTCATTGATCTGTTTGAAGCGGTCCAGATCGATGAACAGCAGAGCGACCATACTGTTGCTGCGCTTGGCCTTGAAGACTGCCTGCTGCAATCGATCCACAAATAGCAATCGATTGGGCATACCGGTCAGCGGGTCATGGTGGGCGATGTGGTCGAGACGGTGCTGGTTTTTTCTGAGCTGTTCGACAACACTCAGGTAGTCGGTGATATCCCTGCCCGATTCGATGATGCCGGTGATATCACCATGCTCGTCGAACAGGGGATTAGCCAACAGCTCAAAGGTACGTGTCGCGCCATCCTGTCCCGGGTGTTTGTGAACCACTTTCACAGTTTGTTTGCTCTGCATGACCTGATTTAAAGGGCATGGGTGATCCTCACCCTGGCAGGGGTGGTCGATGTGGTGTGAGATGGCGTAACATTTCGGTTGAGCAGATGCCAGTGCTTTGGCTGGTGCTGCTGCCCGCGCGGCGTGGTTCATCAATTGAACCGTATAATTAGCATCGATCATCAGAATCGGATCGCTGACCCCATCGATGACCTGCTGCAACAGGGTGTGTTGACGCTCGATCTCCAGCTGCGCCGATTTGATTTCGCTGATGTCACGGGCGATGGCAAAGGAGAACTCTTCTTCCTCGAACTGGATGTGGTTGGCGACGATCTCCACCGGAATCGTGTGGCCGTCACGATGCTGGTGGGTGGTTTCGAAGCGTAGTGATCCTGCCTCTGCAAGTTTTCTATAGGACTCCAGAAACGGATCGTGTGAGTAGGATGGATCGATCTCCATCACCGATTTTTTCAACAGCTCCTCTTTTGTGTAGCCCAGTGTTTCACAGGCTGCCGGGTTGACGTATCGGAAGTGGCCATCGGGCATGATCAGATAGGCCGCTTCTGAGATATGGTCCAGGGCATGCTGGGTCAGGGCGAGTTGACGTTCGGCCGCTTTGCGTTCGGTAATATCCTGGACCGTTCCACGGGAGATGATCGGTAGCCCATGATTGTCAAATCGGGTTTCACACTGCTCTTTCACCCATTTGATTCGGCCGTCTGCAAACAGCAGTCGATGTTCCATCTCATAGTCCTGCTGCGCTTCCAGGGAAGCAAGATAGGCATTGTTTACCCTTTCCCTGTCGTCTGGGTGAACCGTTTCGAGAAAGATTTCATAGGTAGCTTCGGCGCGTTCAGGATCAACCTCGAAGATGCGGTAAGTCTCATCAGACCATTCCAGGGAGTCCAGTTGCAGGTTCAACACCCAACTGCCCATCTTGCCCATGCGTTGCGCCTCGGCCAGGCCCTCCGTCTGTTGGCGTACGGTCTCCTTGAGGTCGGCGTTGAGTTGCTGCAGTTGAGTCTCCGCATCGCGGCGCATCTCAGTTTCAGATATCAGTTGTTGGTTGAGCTTCTGCAAACTGCGGAAGCGCCAGATCAGTAGTCCGGTGGCGACCAGCATCAACAACAGCGACATTGCGAGCAGCGTTCTCTGGGTGTTCCAGTATGGGGTTGGCGTGGCGTACCAGCGAGAGTAGATTGCTTTAAACCGCTTGCTTGGGGTGAGCTGTTTGACTGCCTGGTTCAGTTGTTTTACCAGTAAAGGCTCACCTTTGCGTACGGCAATGGCGCGTTTAATCTCTATCAGTGAAGGGTCTATTTTGCGGATATGGTCATCCAGGCCAAGCTGTTGCGTGTAGCGCCAGACGACCGGGTCGGGATAGGCGAAGGCATCGATCTGACCGCTCAGCAGTGCAATCAGGGCATCGGATAACTGATCGAAATGTTTGAGTTTGAGATTTTTGTCAGCAAGCAGCTTGATGGCTACATTACCTTTTATCACGCCGACCTGGTAACCGGCCAGATCCTCAACTGATTGGATCGATTCAGTTTCATGCCGGACAAAAAGTGATACGGAAAAGGTCTCCACCGGTGCGGTAAAATCGGCATATTTCTGTCGGTCGGCGGTTATCCCTACATTCGGTATCAGGTCGGCCTGGCCGGTTCTTATGGCATTGAGTACATCCTGCCAGTTCTCATGAATCTGGTACTCAACGGTTAATCCGGCCTGTTCGGCCAATGCGTTCATTACATCGATGGCAAATCCATAAGGTCTGCCATTCTCATCAACGGCGTATTGGGGAGGGAAGTCGCGGGGCATCGCAGCCAGCAGATGGGTTGCCTGCGGCTCTGCAAGCTGATTTTCGGCCTGCACTCTCCAAGCGCTCTGATCAGATGAGATGGAGAGAGCAAGAACAAATAGAACTGCAAAGATTGAGGTCTGTTTGTTATTCATTTTCCTGCTGCTTGCAGAGGGCGCGTATGGCTGACCGGACCTCTGTAAGTATTTGCAATGGAGCAAGCTATTTAAACATTTGTCGGCCGAAGCGGGGCTTTTTTAACAACCTATACACTGATCTGGATCAAGTCTGTTAGTCTGAACTCTGAATCAAAAAGAGACGAAGGGGTGATGTTGTGGAAATCTGGCAGGTTCTGCTGCTTGCCTTGGTCGGTGTTGCTGCCGGCTGGCTGAATGTGATGGCTGGAGGCGGCTCGCTACTGACCATACCGGTGATGCTGTTCATGGGCATTCCGGGCCCAGTGGCGAACGGCACCAACCGGATTGCCATACTGGCCCAGAACATCACCGCAGTGACTGCCTTCAGGCGTCGCGGCTACTCCGACTTCAAGCTCGGTTTCAGTCTTGCGGCGGCGGCTTCCCTGGGGGCGATCGGCGGCGCATCGGTTGGTGTGAAACTCGACGGCGTCTGGTTCGACCGGGTTCTGGCACTGGTGATGGTGGGTGTCATGATATTGATGGCAACCGGTCACGATAAAATCAAGCCAACCGGCGGCGAGCGTAAGGCTAAGAATCTGCTCGCCGGGCATCTGTTGATGGTTGGGGCCGGTTTTTGGGGAGGCTTCATTCAGATCGGCGTCGGTTTCATCCTGATGCCGATACTGCACAGGGTACTGGGGCTCGATCTGGTTCGGGTGAATATGCACAAGGTCCTGATTGTGCTGGTCTACACCGTTGTTGCCCTGGGGATTTTTGCTGCCAATCTGGAGCTGATGTGGTGGATTGGAATCAGCCTGGCTGTTGGCAATTCAATCGGTGGTTGGTTGGGCGCTCATACCACGATCACTCATGGGGAGGGGTTGATTCGACGGGTGCTCTACCTGGCGTTGTCGGCTTTTATCATCAAGCTGCTGTTCTTCTGATCCGCTTGAAGGATAAAAAAAGGCGGGCACATGGCCCGCCTTTTTTAGGCTGAAACTTGCCTGGGCAAGTTTCCAAGCATCATCAAAGATGATTACTTGGCAGCAGGAGCCTGAGCCTGAGGAGCAGCAGGAGCGCCATAAGGAGCTACTGGAGCGCCGTAAGGAGCACCATAAGGAGCGCCATAAGGAGCATAACCGTAGTAAGGACGGTTGTAGTAGTTGTTGTAACCACGACCATAACCGTTGCCGGCGCCACGAGCATTACCGCTCATGTTGAAAGAGAAGTCACCGTCGCCGAAGCCGTCGCCCATGAAGTCATTGCCGTTGCCCCAGCCGTTGTTCCAAGGGTTGCCCCACCATGCAGAAGCAGAAGCAGAAGCGGCGATCAGAGCAGCAGCGGCTGCGATTTTTACGATTTTGGACATGAGATGTTCCTCAAATTTTTAAGTGTTAGAAAATGTACAAGTAAGTACTGCGTTACTCATGGAGCGAAAGAATATTAGTAATTACTAAAATAATCAAAGACTATTTCTCTATCGAGTGTTTAATTTCTATAGCCAAGCTCTATGAGAGGTGTTTTGAGCTATCCTGGTCGACCGTCGATACGGGGGCGGATCAGTATCGGTAGATAGATCATCGTGAACAGCAGATAGCAGGTCGACCAGGCAACTGCTGAGAGGGTTATACAGGTCTGATAGCTGAGCAGTCCGGTGAGCGGAACGAATACCCGGATCACGACGGCGATGTTGATCAGGATGAATGCCAGGACCATCGTTCGATTGGCATCGATCTCCCGGCCGGTATGACCCAGAGCCACTCTGGCCATCATGCCCAGGGTGGTGACGCCGATGGCTCCGGCTGTGAGTGTATGGGTGGCCAGGTTGTCCGCAAAGAGTTCGATCTGAACCATGGCTTTCAACAGAAAGCCGATCACCAGCCAGGCCAGCCCGGTGTAGAGGATCCATAAAATGGGTTTTTTCCATACTTGGGGGTGGTGCCAGTCATAGAGGCGCCAGGCCTGAGTGATGGCAACCCCGAGCGCTAACAGCATCGCTGGCCAGCTGTTCGGCAGCAGCAGGTCACTCAACGCCCAGAGAAGGAACAGGGCGTAGACAGCCTGCTCCCGCTGTTTGCTGAAACGGGGAGTAGCGTCTGCAACCGCCTTTTCGGTGAAAAAGGGGAGTACCCGGCCGCCGACGAATATCAACAGGAGCAGGATTGAGTTGGTCATCAGTGAGATGCCGTTTCGGCTTGTGTCCAGCAGGTCCAGTGCCCCAAGGTGGTAGAGCAGGTTGGCGATGGCCATCATGGCCAACAGGGGGATAAAGAGTCGGTTGATGCGATTCTCAGCTTTCACCAGTGGTCGGCTAAGTGCCGCAATCAGGGCGGGTAGGAAAAGCAGATCGATCAGTACAAACAGCCCGACCAGACTGCTCGGCATGAGTGGCAATAAACGGCCGGCAATCCACAGCCCGGCCAACAGGGCCAGAGGCCTGCCGGTCGGTGTATCGAGTCCGGTCCAGTTTCGTACGGCGGTGAGCAGGAACCCGGCGATGATCGCCAGACTGAATCCGAACAGCATCTCATGGCTGTGCCAGCCGATCATCGAGTAGTGGCTGAATTGTGTCGTACTGAGCCAGAACCAGAGCCAGAGCAGCATCAGGCTAAGTCCGGAGAGTGCTGCCAAGAGGAAAAACGGACGGAATCCAAGTTCAAACAGGGCAAAACCCTTGGCTGGAGTGTCGGGGGTGTGAGAGTCACCCAATGGAATGATGCTCAAGGTTGTCACCTCAAAAGGGTCGAGAGGATCACCCTAGAGCTGCTCTCATTGGCCGGCCTTGATGTACATCAAAGCTGGCGTTTTATCGTCTGGACGCACTCCCGGCTGTAGCAGGCTGGATCACCGCGAACCGATGGAGTCAAACGAACGGTTGAGTATGATCCGGCCACGAGGATTAGCGATGCAAATCGTCATGGATGAATATAAAAACGGATCGGCAGATCAATAGCCCGTTCTATCGTAGGACTCGCTCTCGAGCTTACAGCTGTTTGTAGTGCAATCGAACGCGCTAGAGATACCGTTGAAGGAGTACTCCACTCTCTCATAGTTCAGGGTCAGGGTCTCTGTGGGAACCGGGTTGCCACTGCTGCTGCCGTGCATTGAGTAGCTTTTGATCATGACGTTGGTCAGTTTCCATTTGTAGTAGGTGTTTTCGCTATTTGTCTGGATCAGAATATTCGGTATCAGCTCAGCTTTCGAGACACTCTTCTCCATCCTGCGGGCGGCCTCTCTGGCAGCCTGTACGGCGGGTAACAGCAGGGCGGCTGTAGGTTCCTCTCCCTCAAGGCCGATGCTGAATCCCTCGATTGACGAATGTTGAATGGTGCCGTCGGCATATTCAATCGTGATATCAATCGATCCGTTTTGTGCCTGAGCCGAAAGCGGAAGTAAAAAAGCGATAAACAGTAAATTGATGAGAGTAAGCTTGGCCTTGTTCATAGTCATCTCCATGAAGTTTTCAACTGTAGAGGTAATCCAATCGGGTTAACTGTTGAGCCAATCTATAAGCGGAGACGAAGATGGGATAGGGAATATTGCACAGCTCTGCTATTAACGATTCACAGGATGGATCCGGTCAGCAGCCTGTTGCTTGGGCGTGCACTGGCGGCGATGCAGTATGAGTCATCAGTACTTCTGTTTTTAAAAACTGCGTGAGAGCGTTGCTGAGCTTGGTAACGAGGCTAGTGCTTGGAGGTCATTCACATCGATGGTTTTAGCCGGTTGGAATTAACCATTTCTGAGCCATCGTGGCACGCGGATGATCCTGCCCAATCCACTACATCTGCTGATTGGGTCGTCCGGTCTATGGCCTGAAATAGCAATTTGCTATTTAGTTACTCTTTTGCTTG
Source organism: Candidatus Thiodiazotropha sp. 'RUGA' (assembly GCA_016842065.1). GTDB lineage: Bacteria > Pseudomonadota > Gammaproteobacteria > Chromatiales > Chromatiaceae > Thiodiazotropha. The sequence goes on along the minus strand of JAEPDS010000003.1, from coordinate 167,518 downwards.
TCGGGGTGAGGGCAACAAGTGACCGAGTTCCTCAGAAACGTCCTAATTCTGTGAACTTGTATGAGAGTTGGGAATCATAAAAGGTGTATATTTAAGTAAATTCTTATATACTTATATTAAGCAAACAAGGAGTCAGTCATGTTACCGATATTCGTTGGATTGATTATGGCCATGCTGTTCGGCCTGTTCTCATTTATGGTCTATGGCTTCGAAGGCCTGGTTCACTATGCCTGGATCGATACCGTATTCTGGTCTCTGATTGCGACCGGGGTGATGGTCAGTCTGATCAATGAGCTGGGGCGCTGCCTCGCCTGCCGATTGAAAAGCTGGGTTAAGATTCCCCGTATCGAATCGTTTTGCAGTGAAGCGGATTGCCGCAGTCTGCTGCCTTGAGCCTTGGCTGTTCGGGCAGCGGAAGGCTGATGCCGATCGTTGTTTAACGAAACAGCAGCGGTACCACATCTTCAAATACTGAAGCGAAGTGGACCTTGAGCCCTTTCCGGATGTGGTCCGGCACCTCTTCGTAGTCGCTGCGATTATCCTCCGGCAGGATCAGCTCCCTGATCCCGGTACGCCTTGCGGCAATCACCTTTTCACGAATTCCACCGACCGGGAAGACCTGTCCGGTGAGGGTCAGTTCGCCGGTCATGGCAATGTTGCGCACCGGTCTGTTTTTTGCCAGTGAGAGGAGTGCAGAAGCCATGGTGATACCGGCAGAGGGGCCATCCTTTGGCGTGGCGCCAGCTGGTACATGAAGATGGATAAAGGCTTTTTGAAAAAAGCTTTGATCCACCTCGAACGCTTCTGCTTGGCTGACGATGTAACCATAAGCAATCTCAGCCGATTCGCGCATCACGTCGCCCAGCTGTCCGGTGAGTTTGAAACCCCGATTGAATTCGTGTGTGGCGACCGCCTCGATGTTCAGTGTTGCACCACCCATGGCGGTCCAGGCAAGTCCGGTCACAACGCCGGCGCCACTCAGGTTTCGTTCATCTTTGAACAGTGGACCACCCAGATACTCCTGGAGGTTTTCGAGGGTGATGTCGATGGGCTTTTTCGCCCCCTCAAGAATTTTCACCACCGCCTTGCGTACAATCTTGCCAATCTGTTTCTCCAGTCGGCGCACACCCGCATCCCGCGCGTAACCTTCGATGATGGCCTTCAGTACCGGACTGTTGAGTTTAATATCTCGACGCTTCAGGCCGGCTCTTTTAAGTTGACGCGGCACCAGGTACTTACGTGCAATCTGTAGCTTTTCACTGGCGATATAGCCCGACAGGGAGATTGTCTCCATGCGGTCGAGCAGCGGGCGAGGAATGGTATCGAGTTGATTGGCCGTGCAGAGGAACAGAACTTTCGACAGATCGAATCTCAGGTCGAGATAGTGATCGAGAAAGTCACTGTTCTGTTCCGGGTCGAGTACCTCGAGCAGGGCTGAAGCGGGATCGCCATGGTAGGAGGCGCCGATCTTATCGATCTCATCTAGCATGATCACCGGGTTTTCGGTGCCGGCATCTTTCATCGCCTGGATAAACTTCCCGGGCATCGCACCAATGTAGGTGCGCCGATGGCCCTTGATCTCGGCTTCATCGCGAATTCCGCCGACAGAGAAACGATAGAATTTTCGTCCCAGGGCTTCAGCGATGGAGTGGCCGATGGAGGTCTTACCGACGCCGGGAGGGCCTACCAGCAGGATGATCGATCCGGCGATCTGACCTTTCATGATACCGAGCGCGAGAAACTCCAGGATGCGCTCTTTCACATCCTCAAGTCCGTAGTGGTCCTTATCCAGGGTTTTGCGGGCAAACTGAAGATCGAGTTTGTCTTCAGAATCGATGCCCCAGGGGAGCAGGGTGATCCAATCCAGGTAGTTTCTGGTGACCGAATATTCGGGTGAACCCGGTTCGAGCACCGCCAGTTTGCCCATCTCCTCATCCACCCTCGCCTGAGCCTGCTCGGAGAGTGTGAGTTTTTCCAGGCGCTCCTTGAATTTATCCAGTTCTGCCGTGCGGTCATCTTTCTCGATACCCAGTTCCTGCTGGATCGCTTTCAGCTGCTCGCGTAACAGAAAATCCCGTTGCTGCTTTTCCATCCGCTCTTCTACGGTCTTGCGGATTGAAGCCTGTGCCTTGACCACCTCGAGTTCACGATGCAGCAGCTCAAGTACTTTCTCCATCCTCGGCAGCAGCTCGACAGTTTCCAGCACCGCCTGCAGTTGAAATTTGTCCGAAGTGGTGAGACTGGCAGCGAAATCGGTCAGATGGGATGGATCATCCGGGCCAAACCGGTCGAGGAACATGCGCAGCTCCTCGGCATACAGAGGATTCAGTGGCAGCAGCTCCTTGATGGTGTTGATGATCGCCACCGCATAGGGTTTAATCTCTTTGCTGTCGCTGGCGGGTTCCGGAAGATATTCAACGCTAGCCGTGAACGGAGCGTCTCCATGCACCACCTTTTCGATTCGGAAGCGCTGCAGGCATTCGACCAGAACCTGCAGCCGGCCTTCTGATTTTTGGATGCGATGGACCCGGCAGACGGTTCCAATCTGTTTGAAACTTTGCGGAGCGGCAGACTCAGCACTATCCGCTGAAGAGAGTACAACACCAAGCAGCATATGCGTGGAGTTTGCGACCTCTTCCATGGTCGCGTCCCAATGCTCCTGCTCCATTAAAAGCGGTACCGCCTGCCCGGGAAAGAAGGGGCGTGCGGTAACAGGCAGCAAGTGAATCAGGCCCGGTAGCACCTCATTGGGTCGGGCCAGGGTATTGCCACTGATGACTTCGACGTTCTCATCTTGGGTATATTCTTCTTCTGACATCATGCTACCTTCTGTGTGTGCTTACTCTCTGGTTTATCTGACCGGAATAATCCCAACCAGAGTCTTTTCGAGTCGACTCGGAGCAGTCGGTTTTGCCCGTTTCAAGCGGGTCGCATGGCCCCATTTTGCATAAACGATCGGACAAAGTCTCAGCTTATTGTGTAAATCAGCAGGAATCCGGTTTTCGGAGTCGTTTGTTTATCTGTGAGATATGGGGGCGCTTCGATCAGTTGCAAGAGCGTTAGGGCCAATTGGATTCGTGTTAACAGGCCCTAGGTCACATAGAGTTCAGCGGTACGCGTTGTCCACTATGGGAATCGGCACAACTTCAGGGCTGGCTCTAATGATGATGCTCTATGGAGATGGCCGGTATCAGCGTCCCAGCGTCTGCCATTGAGAGCTGGATCAGTTTTCGCGATTGGCTGCCAGGAATCTTTCAGGTAAAAAATCAGGTGCAATATAACTTACCGTTTTTCTTGGTTTTTGTCGTGGTGGAACGGTTTATTCACCTGACATGAAGTTGATTGAACGATTCGTTCAATCGGATTGAATCCCAGCTTCTCCATCGCTGGTCATTCCCTTTGTGAGTAACGCCATCTAGCTCCAATTGGGTATACCCAAAAAACCCTCTGAAAGCCCCGGTTTATCTGCCTTTCCCAGCATACACAACCGCGCCCTGAAACGGCTTTAGTGGCACTGCGTATCCCTGCTAGGTGTCTTGGTACAGATCTTGCGATTCTGATCTGTGCGCCAAGCGCATGTGCATTGCAGGTGAGAGCGATGCTCAGTAACAAGAATTGATGGGGTCGATGCCCGTGTTCGTCGCTTCCGCTGGCCGGATGCATTTTTTAACCAAACTATGGGAGTCTGATAATGAAACGCCTAGCACTACTTGCAGTAGTGGCGTTAGTTGCTTGGGGTAGCGGAGGCAATACGCTGCTCCCTGTAGCTGAAGCCCAAGGCAAAGCCTGTTTGGCATGTCACGACGGTATAGAACGTTTTAGTGACGGTGTCATGCAGGAAGACATTGAAAAGATGGGTGCAGAATTGGGTGATCCGGCAGGCTGTGTAGTCTGTCATGGCGGTAACCCCAAAGAAGAAAAAGATAAGATGAAGGCCCATATGGGCTCCCCCGCCGGACTAGCAAAAAAGGGTGGACCTAAAAACTTCCTACCCGATCCTGGCGCCATGCCAGTCAACGACCAAGCTTGTGGCCAGTGCCACTCTGGATACTATGACCGTTTGAACAAATCCCTGATGAATACTGAGGCAGGTAAACTGCAGGGTAACATGTGGTCATGGGGTTATCAGAAAGACATGAAGGTTGTCTGGGGTAACTATGATGTGATGGACGAAGATGGTCCCGTACCGCTGGTCGGTACCAAGGCCTACAAGAAGTACATGAAGGACTTCGTCAAGAAACATCCAGATCAGATGCCGAAGCGTCTGAAACAGCTGCCACAGGTTGATCTGGAGAAGCTGACCGACAATCCCAACCATGCGGGTCTGACCTACTCCCGTCATGACTGTCAGCGTTGTCATGTTGGTGTAACCGGTCGCGATAAGCGTGGTGACTACCGCGGTTCCGGCTGTTCCGCCTGTCACGTGCCTTACTCCAATGATGGTTACTACGAAGGTGGTGATCCAACCATCAAGAAGGACGAAGCGGGCCATATCCTGACTCACCGTATGCAGGGTACCCGTAAGACCAAGGTTAAGGTTGGTGAGGTTGAGTTCTCCGGTATTCCTGTTGAAACCTGTGTCTCCTGTCACAACCGCGGCAAGCGTGTCGGCGTGAGCTATCAGGGCATCATGGAAGCACCTTACGGTTCTCCCTTTAATGAAAAGGGTAAGAAACAGCCTAAGATGCACACCAAGCGTTACCTGTTCATCAAGGAAGACCTACACCATGAGATGAACTCGATTGCCGGTAACCCGCAGGGTGGCATGCTCTGTCAGGACTGCCATACCACCATCGATCTGCATGGTGATGGCAATATCCCGGGTACCACTCTGGCACAGGTCGAGGTCGAGTGTGAAGACTGCCACGGCACCTTCAACAAACTGCCTTGGGATCTGCCGCTGGGTCGTGGCGAAGAGTTTGGTGAGATGAAAGACGGTCTACCGACCGCCTACACCGAGCCTCGCGGACTTGGCACGAAATGGCCTGAGTACATGAAAGACGCCACTCAGTATGAACCTCAGGATGGTTACCTGCTGACCGCACGCGGCAATCCTCTGGGTAATGTGGTTAAGAAGGGCAAGGACGTTATCGTTCACTCCGCCAACGGTCTGGATTTCAGAGTACCTCTGCTGAAACAGATCGGCGACGAAGGCACCTTCAAGTCGACTCTGGCGAAAGTCTCCATGTTCCTGATCCCGCAACATCAGAACAACATGGAGTGCTATGCCTGTCATGCCGACTGGGTACCACAGTGCTACGGTTGCCACGTCACGGTTGATTACTCGAAAGGCAATGAGGGTACCGACTGGCTGGTTAACGCCAATAATCGCGATCCCAAGACCGGCCTGACCCCGGATGCGCCTCCTGGCACCAACGGTATGAAGAGCCCGGGTAAAGTCATGGAGACCCGCTCCTACCTGCGTTGGGAGACTCCGGTGCTCGGTATCAACGGCGAAGGTCGTGTCAGCCCGATGATGCCTGGTTGTCAGGTCACCACCACGGTAATCGACAAAGATGGCAAGACTCTGGTCAACAACAAGATCTGGGAAACTCCTGAAGGTCCCGGTATCGATACCGCTGCCGTACAGCCTCATACCGCTGGCCGTAGTGCCCGTAGCTGTGAGTCCTGTCACGACAATCCAAAGGCATTGGGTTACGGTGTTGAAGGCGGTCGCTTCCTGTTGGGTGCCGATAAGGACTTCGTGCTGGATCTGAAGGACTCCGCCACTGGCAAGATCATTCCTCAGCGGACCCAGGTTCAGATCCCCGGTATCCCCGGTCTGACCTACGACTGGTCTGCGATTGTGACTGAGGATGGCGAACAGCTGAGTTCCGTAGGATCTCACTGGCCGCTGACAGGTCCGTTGCCAGACGAGAAGCGTGACGCCATCGAGAAGACCGGTGTCTGCCTCGGTTGTCACGAAGAGCGTTTCAATCCTGACTTCTGGCAGAAGGTATCCGAACCTGGCGTTATGGATAGCTTCGAGCATCAGCAGTTCATGAAGAAAGCGCTGAAAGCGATTGCTGCCCAGAAGAAGTAAGGGCGTGTAGTAGACAGGTGATTATCACCTGAATGGCTGGAGCCAGCCCTCTGGGCTGGCTCCACTTTTTCCTTCCCCCTCGATTTGAGCACTGTGATCATCATCGATGCCGATGTTGGTCAGAGAGGCTGCTTGCTTTACAGCACTCTGCCATTGCTCGACAAGAGGCCTTGATGACAAAGTGAATGACAATTCTCGGAATGAATGGCGGAACTAATTGGTAGGAATGTGATGATGAAGAGAGCTTTCAGTTGGTTGACGCTGGTTGTCGGTATCTTTGCCGGCATTATTCTTTGGGGTGGTTTCAACACCTTCATGGAATATACAAATAGTTATGATTTCTGTACTTTCTGCCACGAAATGAATGTTGTGCAGGGAGAGTATGAGCAGTCGGCTCATGCACATAATCCTTCCGGGGTTCCGGCAATCTGTTCAGACTGTCATGTGCCAAGACCCTGGGGTGCAAAACTGGTGCGTAAAATCCAGGCGACGAAGGAGCTCTATCATTGGGCTCTGGGCACCATCGATACGCCGGAGAAGTTTGAAGTCTACCGTCTGCAACTGGCGCAGAATGTCTGGTCGACCATGGAGCAGAGTGACTCCCGTGAGTGTCGCAACTGTCATACCAATGAAACCATGCTGACGGAAAAGCAGACTTCACTGGCGCAAAAGATGCACAAAAAGCTGCTGAGTGGTGAGCAGACCTGTATCAACTGTCATAAAGGTGTTGCCCACAAACTGCCGAACATGGAGAAGCTCTATAGTGAGATGGAAGCCGAATACCTGGCTGAGGCACACAGTGCCCAACTGGCTGATCAAGCGGTCGTATTACCCCATGAAGTGGCCATGACAGCAACCCCAGGAGGCGACGATCCATTGGCAACGTTATATGGCGGTACGCCATTGGCGGTTGTCAAACAGGAGGGGGGTTGGGTTCAGGTTTCGAGCGAAGGTTGGGACAGGGAAGAGGGTAGCCAGATCTTCATCGACTTCAATCGGGCTGTGACACTGGCGAAGATGAGTTTTGACGGCATGGATCAAATAGAGAAGATCGAGAGTAAGCTGGAACCTGAGTATGAGTTGACCTGGAACCGGATCAAACTCACCGGATGGGTGCCACGCACGGTGCTTGGACCCAGTGAGGAGCGCTACTGGGAGTATGTGACCGATCTCTATGAGCTGGACTGCAACTTATGTCATAAAACCTACTCGCGAGATAAGTGGATCATGTTTGATTGGCGCAATAACCTGAAGGAGATGCGCCGCTACACCAAGTTGAGCCAGGAGCAGTTACAATTGGTGAGTAACTGGGTGCTGCGTGGTGCACGTAACGATTCGGAGGCGGATTGATGAATAAGCCTGTTGTAACGGCTCTGTTACTCTCGATGATTGGGTTCAGTGTCGGACCGGCGTTGGCAAAGGCGGCCGATGAAGATGGTATGCAGGCGCAACCGATGCCGATGCCGATGCCGATGAAACGGGATCACCTGTTCGAAGAGCGGGCGGGAACCTGGAAGGCGACTTGCGATGAGATGGAGCAGAGCAAGGTCTACTGCCGTATGTTTCATATCGAACAGTTCGGTGAGTGGCAAGCGAAGAACTTTATCCAGGTGGGGCCTGCATGGACGCCCGATTCGGTCGGTTTTGTGGTTGCCACCTATCAGGGTTTCAAGGCCGGCACAACGGTTACCATCGGTATCGATAAACAGAGTCGGCATAAGATCACGGCACCGAAAGGCAACAATCTGATGATCTCTCCCGATATCGCTGCGAAAATCCTCGAGGAGATGGAGCAGGGGCACAAGATCGTGGTGACCTTCAATTCTCACAGCGGGGTGCGTCATCTCACCCTGGCTGATTTGGGGCCCTATCAAGCGCTATTGAGCAAAGTGAAAGGTCAATTGGCTAAAAACAGTCAGTCAGCGAGTGCTGAATAGCATGGATCGGATAGGAGGCATTATGGCTAAATTCTTCGTCACAGTCATTGCACTCTGCCTGGGCGTAATGACGCCACTGGTTGCCGCTGAAAGCGATGGCGAACCGATATCGCAAAAGAGTTTTCGCGTGGGGGTTACTCAACCGCCCATGTTCACACTGGCATCTGCCCTGGCCTGGGGCAGTCCGGTGGAGGTTGTGTTGGTGGAGCGGGACCAGAGTGGGGATTGGAACATCCCCACCGGTCTTACCGTGCTCTTCTGGAGTGGTGCGGCACTGGAGCCTGTGCTTGCCAAGCAGTTGGACGCGTCGGGTCAGGCCGCTGTTTCACTGATCGATGCGGCTGGTGTGCATCAGCTGGCAAAACGGACTCCGGCAGACTGGAAGGGTCCGAGTGAGGATGAGGATCCGCACATGGAGTCATTGGGTAAAGGCTATGGCATGGTGCAGACGATTCGACCTGAAGGCTTGATCGACACCATGTATTGGCTCGACCCATTGAACGCCATGGCTGCCCTGGAAGCGATCACCATGGTTTATCAGGGATTGGATCAACGCAACCACTGGGCCTATCAAGGTAACTCGGATCAGATTATCCAGGCCCTGTGGGAGTTGGATGTACGGGTAAACAAACTGCTGCATGAAGCCAGCAGTCAGCCGTTCGTGGTTTTGCAGGATGAGTTTCAATACCTTGAGCAGCGCTATAAGCTGCATACGGTCCCTGCCGGAGGAACGGCCCAGGATATCGTCGATAAAGCCAAGGCCAGAGGGGCTAAGTGTGTGGTGGCGGCAGAGCCATTCGACCAGCACCTCATGTCGGTACTGGATCAGGCTGGGTTGAACCGGGTTGTACTGGATCCCGCTGGTCATCAGATGCCGAAGACCACCGGTGGATATTTTCAATGGTTTGGCAATCTGGCCTCCAAACTGAATGATTGTGTGATCCGCTCCTGATGGATTCCCTGCTGCGCATCCTGGCGCTGCTGGGATGTCTCTGGCCATTGGCTCTTTTGTCAGCGCCCATACCTGTACTGGTGGATGGTGCCTGGCTATCCGATAACAGGGATCAGGTTGTTGTTCTCGATGTCAGACCGCGAGCCGATTTCATGGCGGGGCATTGGCCGCAAGCCAGATGGGCAGGATTCAATGAACTCGATTGGCAGGTTGATCGTTATGGTCTGCCCGGTTACCTCCCTGATGAGCCTGAACTGGCCGCTCTGCTGGGCAGACTTGGATTGGCGGGCCGGGAGTCCGTGGTGGTCATCGGTTCCGCCAAACAGCCCAGGCAGATCGCCGAGGCATCACGGGTTGTCTGGAGTCTGATGATGGCAGGGTTTCTGCGGGTGGCGCTTCTCGATGGAGGGATCGAGTCACTCTCTTCAGAGGATCTGCAACAGGGTCTCTCAACCATTGAAGCGATACAGTGCGACATAGAATTAGAGCCCGCTCTGCTGGCCGATAGTAATCGGGTGGAGGATCTGCTGGACAACAATAGGCCGGTCATCGATTTCCGCCCCAGGCTCTATTTTGATGGCTATAGGCGGGATCCTCTGGTGCCTGAAGGGGGTACGATTTACGATGGTGTGGGGATACCGCCTGAACGACTTCTGGATGAGACAACCGGGCGGTTCCTCTCTGCGGAGATCATCCGGCAGGAGTTCCAGCGTTATGACATAGAGACCACGGGGACGCTGGCCACATTCAGCGATACCGGTGTCTGGGCGGCATTGGGTTGGTTTGTATTGCACCAGATATTGGAAAACCCAAATGCGCAACTCTATGACGGTTCTTTGGTGGAGTGGATCGATTGGGGTGGCGAAATGCATGACAGCACCGATGATATGGGTGGCCCGATCGGATTCGTGTTAACAGGCCCTAAATCAACTCAGATGGTTAGGTAATCGAAATGCAACAGGCTTACATCGTGAATGGAAAGATTGTGCGACAGATTTTTTTACTGCTCTTGGCGCTGCTTGTTCTACCTCCCTTGGCGTTAGCGGAAGGGACGCCTTTTGGTTGGCAAAGGGAGGTCACCGCACTTGTCTCACAGCTGCAGTACAAAGAGGCTGGAGAGAAGTTGAAGAGCTACTGTGTGGATGAGAAGAGTGGTGAGCTCTGTCTGGTTATGGCCTCTGCCTATTTTGAAGGGGAGGTGAAATTCGGCATTGATACAAAGGATATCGTCGAAGCCTATAAATACACCAAACTTGCCTGTGACTATGGTTCCGAGTCCGGTTGTGAAGCCTATAAGGGGGCTGTCGATAAGGGTGAGCTGCTTCAGCTGGTGCTCTATGAGCCCGGTGTTGTGGATCGGGATGGGCAGTTGAAAAAGGCGATCCAACAGGGGTTGGATCTGAATGTGACGACCATGTTCAGCAGGACCCTTCTGCAGGAGGCGGTCAGTGAAGAGAAGCGTGAGGCCGTCAAGCTGTTGCTGGATAATGGCGTGGACGTCAACTACCGGGTGAGTGATGAGGATCTGACACCGCTCATGTACGCCATCAATACCGGTAATCAGGATCTGGTTAAGCAGTTACTCGAATATGGGGCTGATGTAAAACAGACGATGGTCGCACCGGACTATCTCAAGATGGATAAGCAGGTCGTGGATGCCTGCGATTTTGCCAGCAAGCTGGAAAATCGGGAGATGTCGGTTCTGTTGAAGTGTGAGTAAGCTTGATTAGCCGCGAATGGACGCCAGTCACCGCAAATGTTCGCGATTTTATAAGAATAATTGGTCCGCTAATGAACGCTAATTAACGCAAATGATGTTTCGGGAGCCTGGGCTGAAAATACATCATGGTCATCCCGCTGACTAAGTATGTCGTGTTCAGGATTTCCTTGTGTTCAATCAAAGCGTACTTGGTGGGGCATGGCCCCACCAAACCAGCCCGGATAAACCATTTGCGTTAATTAGCGTTCATTAGCGGACTGATTTTCTTATCCATTAGCGGGCTTTCGCGGTGATTGGCGTCCATTCGCGGCCATGATTTTCAACGTTCTCTGAAATAGTAGTGGCAGTCGCCGCAACTCATACGTACGTTGTTGACAGCCCGTTTCATTGTTTTCATGTCGCTTGGGTCGACCTCTTTCAGAGCCATGATCTTGCGCCGATTGTGTTGTATGGCACTTTGAAATCCACGCGGGTCACCCCAGATCAGGGGCAGTGCTTCTGATTCCGGATGTTGATCGCCGGCAGGGAACAGGTCCTGATAGATCTGATTGAGGTTCAACAGCGCATCCACATGAGTTGGAATGTGGTTTTCGATCGACAGTTCACCCTTCACGTAACCTTGCAGAGCCTTGAGGTGGTTGGAGGCATTTTCCATGATTCTAGAGCGATAGTGGTAGGTATCCTCAACACTGTCATCCGTGGTGGCCGTTGCTGGCAGCAGCAGCGCGATCGTCAAACTGAGACTGGCAAGAAGTTTCATGTTTCCTCTTACAGGTTGTTTGCAGAAATCGATTGGTTTCGGTTAAACAGGCCCTAATGGGAAGCCGTTTCGTTCAAGCTCACATTAAGGCAGCTGTTGAGCAATTGCAGGACTGGTTTGCTTTCCCAATCCACTGCACCGATCAGCATCCCTTTTACCATACCTTGTTGATCGACAAACAGGGTCTGGGGCAGGGCGCCAACCCTGTGGTCGTAGGAGATTTTACCAAACCGGTCTGCCGCAACCGGCAGATGGGTGATTTCGTGGGTTCGATAGAAACGGCTCGCTTCCGAGATCCCCTTTCCATCCCGCACCAGAGGAAGGATCATCAATCTGTCCTGGGAGATGCGGGCCTGAAGCCGATCCATGGATGGCATCTCCTCTCGGCAAGGGGTGCACCAGGTGGTCCAGAAGTTGACCAGTAACGCCCGTGGACCGGGCAGCGAGTCTAGCGGGATCTTTTCGCCTTGGTTGTTGTAGAAGGCATTTTTTGAAACCGGTTTTGGGTCCGCATAAGCACGGAACTGACCGCTTGCGAAAGCCTGACTTTGACATGCCTGCGGGGCCTGTGGCTCAGCCGCCACAGGTCCCATGATGAGGACAAATCCAAGCAGGACCAGCCGAGCCCTGTAAGCTTTTAAACAGGTCACTGGGCGGCTTGCTGTGCCAGTTGCGCGAACACCTGGTCCAGGTCATCCAGCAGTCGGCAATCCTCCAGGCTGTAGGTATTGCGCAGAGAGCTGGGTTTGCGATAGATCACCCGGGTGCCCACATCATCCTGGAATACCGCAATTTTCAGCGGTAACTCCAAACCGGCGGCCGGGTCATGCCACATGATGCGTGCATTCTGGTTTGATTTGCCGAATGCGATGACCTTCTTTACAGAGTTTGCATCGCCGTGGTCGTAGACGGAAAAGACTTTGAAACGCTGTTCTGCAAGCTGTTTTTTCAAGCTTTCCACGATCTCGTTGGCAGAGGCCTTGGAATTGATTTTTACCACATCAGCATCGGCTGCCAGTACGGGGGCAATCATAAACAAGGTTAACAGTGGGAGTAGGTTCATACCCCTAAGTAAACGGCTCATGATTAATGACCTCCTGACCGCTGGATCTGAAGAAAACCAACGATTACTTCAGTGACTTCAAAAATTCGATCACGTTCTTGCGCTGCTTATCCGACATCGGTTTCACGCCGACAACAGGAAACGCCATTTTATTGTCCGGGATAAGTGCTTTGGGGTCCTGCAGATAGGCGTCGAGTGTGGCATCGTCCCAGACGATGGAGTCCGCTTTGCTGAGGTGTGCCGCAGAGTATTCATAGCCTTCCACTGAACCGGCCGATTTTCCATAAACCCCCCAGAGTGGCGGACCAACCCGATTCTGTTTTTCTGCAGTGATGTCATGACAGGCAAAGCACTGCTTAATGGCGACTTTCTTCCCCTTCTTCACCATCTTTTTAATCATTTTGGCATCATCCATCGCCATTACCTCAACACTGGCCAGCGGTAGGGCAATTACGATAGCCAGGGCAAACAGAGCAAACTTCTTCATCAAAAAACTCCTAAAACTGGAAACCGACCGAAGTAGAAACAGAAGATTCTACCGAGAAAGTTTCGCGTATGTAGTTAATACAGCATGGGTTTTGCTAACCTAAGTGACTCGCAATATCTATGCCAGCAGATGTGGTATTTGTCGGATCCCCTTGGCTGAAATTGGCCGGCAACGGCAAGGTGCCGATATATGTTTGATAGTTGGGGAGTCATCGGCTCAATTCGTCTCCAGTCTGGTTGTTTCCCGGCTCGTTTAGAGTTGATCGTTGGTTTGTTGATTACCTGTTGAGGCCGTGTAATTGAACGAATCGTTCAATCGAATTCCATGGATATGAACAGACCGTTCCAGCTATCCCGCTGTCAACAGTCTGAATGACAGTATTCTATTGACCACTAGGTTTACCCGTCGCAACAGACATCGTATTATCCCAGCAGTTTGAGCAAGCTTGGAGTTCCGGGCTGCGGACTATATCTTCGGGAGGCAAGGCGTGAAGTTGTTTCATCAAACACGATTTCAGAGGCGCTGGCTTGCAGCGTTACTGACATTTTTTGCACTTCTCCCGGCTAAGGAATTACTGGCGGAAGCGGCGCAGAGTGAAGCGAGCCAACAACCTGTTGGCCTGAATGGTGACTGGTGTCGCGAGAAGAAACGCATGATCACTCACTATGCGGTCAAGCCGGGAAGTCTGTTTATCCGCGGTGGCCGAAGTGGACGCACCCACCGGGCCGATCTCAACTGCAATGACGACTATACCGAGTGTCAGGCCAAGACTGTTCGCGGTTGGGGTACCCCGGTGACTGAAATTCTGCGCCTGCAAGGGGAAGAGATGCATCTCACCCGGATCTGGGGTGGGGCGTGGAAAGACAAAACCTATCAATTCGTCTTCACCCGCTGTCCCAAGTGGTGAGTTCCCGGATCAGACGGGCACTGGGTTAGAGACTCAATTCCACTGCAAACAGCAGCATGCCCAGGAGCAGCAAGAGCCCCAGGGCAACCATACTCAAACCAAATCCAAAGAAGGCAATCTGTACCGCGCGGGGAGGTTGGGTAATGATCCGTTGTTGTAAATTACCTTCTTGCTGCAGGCGTTCGATCCAGGCACGATGCTCTTGCTTCAGCGCCTCAAGTTCGGCTGCACCGTGGAAGATATGTGCATTCAATGGAAACGCGCTGGGGCGATAGCTCTCGATAAAAAAGTGCACGACGAAAATGTGAGCCATGGCCAATATGGCCTCCACCTTGTGGATCCAGCGGGCCACATTCATCATCCATCCGGGCAGTACCGATGTGGTGAGCACGGAATCAAACATCACCAGGCCGGTTGTTCCAACGATGACCAATCCCCACCAAACCGCCCAGTAGTCGAACTTCTGCCACCAGGACCAGCGGTCGAATACCGGATGCTCTCTGCGGCCGAACAGCCAGGCCATATGCTGATGAATCGCCTTGAAATCGTTCCAGGTCCAGACCAGGCTGTCCGGTCCTCTGAGAAAACCCGGTTTGCCGATGATGGCAGAGCGAATCAGGTAGATAATATGGGCGCTGAATATTCCCAGAAGCAGCAGTCCGAACAGTCGGTGAACCCATACCGCCCCTTCCGCACCGGCGAATGGAAGCGCCAGCAACTTGCCGAACTCGGACTCTATATACATCCACGCCACGCCGGTCAGGGAGAGCAGCATGAAGCAGACGATAAGAACCGTATGCAGCCAACGTTCACCCGGGGTGAAACGTTCGATCAGTACGGCTTGGCTTTGGGCTGTGCTGGGTTCTCCTCGTTTCTGCCAATGCTGTTTGATTTCCCGCCAGGCCCAGACAGAGGTGTAGGGCATGAAGAAGAGAAATACGCCAAATGCCAAAGCGAGAATTGCCATCGTCGACCAATAGAGTGCGGGAAATGATTCCCTGGTTTGACTCGACCAGGGTGGTTTCTCATGGATGACATAGCTGCCCATGCCGGGGCCGGCGTTTTCGTGACACTTGGCGCAGACTTTCTTGTAGCGGTGCTCCGCGTAGGCGGCTGCGTTCGGGTTGCGTATGCCCGCAACCGGTTTCGATATATGGCAGTCCCGGCAGACCAGTTCGGTGCGGGCATAGTGCAGATTCTTCTGCTGCCCCTCATGACAACTCAGGCAGTAGCGGGCATGGTAGAAGGATTTTACATCCTCATGGGCATCCGTCTTGTCGGAGTTACGTCTTACCGGGCCCTGTCCGGGGCCAATGGCCTCCAGCCAGCTGCTGTGTCGCTTGTCAGCAGGCATGAACAGAGACGGGTCGTTGGGATCCTCAAAGCCGCTGTCTGCAGAGGCTGAGTGGTTCAACAGAGCCATCAGGCAGAAGAGACTGACGGCAACGCCGAAGTAGCGAATCAGGTGATAACGACAGGTTAAGGGGTATTGAGCCATCTTTAACTTAGGTTCAGCCAACCGCTAGGGATTTTCAGACAGACTCAGCCGATCGGTATATAAGTGGATTACTGCCTTCCAGTTGACTGATCTGAATTAGTGTTAACAGGCCCTAATATCCCTGGCGTGTATACAACAATATATATGGCTTGTGCCGATCTTTCATGCTTTGTATGCTGCATGAGAGATTTTTTACGCCTGGTGATATTGGGGTTTCCCCGGTTTTGCGGTGTAACCGGTTACTGCAATAGTGTTCTGGTAGAAACAGTGCGGCTCTGTATTGAGTTATGCCGCTTTGTGTTAACGGCCACTAAGTTATGACAATAAATGGCTTACATGATGCAGTTGTCTGGTAAGGTGATTCGAAAGGATTCTCAGAGATTGTTTTGAAGCTAGACGAAATAGAGAAAATCATGATGAATAGAACGAGAGTGATTTGCTGGATTGCATCGATGTTGTTTCTGCTTGGTAGTGGGCAGGTCAGCGCGTATGGTGCTGCCGGATCGGCACCGAAGCGTGATGCAATCCCCCATACGGCCAGTGTATTGGAGACAATTTCCACCGCCGGTTACACCTATATCCGGGTGGAGGAGTCAAGCAGCGTTTATTGGATCGCCGTGCCGGAGACTCAGGTTGAGGTTGGTGAAAAGATCAGTTTTTACGAACAGATGCTGATGGAGGATTTTACCAGTAAGACGTTGAACAGAACCTTTGACAGAATTCTGTTTGTCGAGGCGATCAGCAAAGGTGAATCCCTTCCCACCAAAGCCCACGCTCAACCGTCAATAAATAAACAGCCACCGAAACCGGTCGCGGCGCCACAGCCTCCCGTAGAGCTGGGTGACCCGGTAGGTCGTTTCACGGTGGAGCAGATCTTTGAGAAAAAGCAGGAGCTGAGTGGCAGTGTGATCGAAGTGAAAGGCAAAGTGTCAAAAGTATCCAGCCAGATCATGGGGCGCGATTGGGTGCATCTGGAGGATGGAACCGGTAGCAAACAGGCGAAGAATCACAAGATCATTTTACGAACGACACAAGCCGGAATCAGTGTCGGTGATGAGGTTGTTGCCAAGGGTCAATTGTTTACCAATAAGGATTTCGGTTATGGATACTTCTATCCAGTAATTCTGGAAGATGTGGTATTCAATAAATAGGTACAGTCCGATCATTGACCCCATTCGGGGTCAATTCTGAACTGTATAGGCCTATGCCGCTTCAATTGGGTTTTGGATTGCTCAACAGTTTTGCCAGCTTGGCAAACGCTTCAATGGAGAGTGACTCGGCGCGGATGCCGGGATCGATTCCGACAGACTCGATCGCTTCTGCGGTCATTGTCTTCTTCAGGCAGTTACGCAGCGTTTTTCGACGTTGTGAAAAGGCTTCGGCAACGACCTGGCTGAAGTGATCCCAATTGTCGATCTGATAAGGCAGGCTTTCATGCGGGACTAAACGGACGAAGGCTGAATCGACTTTCGGGGCTGGCTTGAAAGCACCGGGACCAATGTTGAACAGGGGCGTCACTTCCGCCCTGGCCTGCAACATGACCGACAATCGTCCGTAGCTCTTGGATCCGGGATCGGCTCCCATTCGGTCCACTACCTCCTTTTGCAGCATGAAATGCATATCTTTGACGCTGTCTGACTGATCCAGCAGGTGAAACAGCAGCGGTGTGGAGATGTTGTAAGGCAGGTTGCCTACTACCCGCAGGGGTCTCTCCGGTTCGGCCAGCTGGGAGAAGTCGAATTTCAGTGCATCGATGTTATGGATTTGCAGATTGCCAAACGTCGCACATCGCTGCGCCAGTGGCTTGATCAGATCCCGGTCGAGTTCAATCGCATGCATCTGGCTGACCAGAGGCAGGAGCTCTGTGGTGATTGCCCCCTGACCAGGGCCGATTTCCACCAGGTTATCATCAGGTTGCGGGGCAATGACCTGGACGATGCGCTGGATGATGCCGGGGTCATGCAGGAAATTCTGGCCAAACCTTTTCCTGGCTTTGTGTGGTGTAGGGTTACTCATGCTGAAATTAGTAAAAAATTTATCAGGAACTTGTAGGTTGAGATTATCCACTAAAACCAGATGCTTAGGAAATCGCAGTGAGATAATTGGTCGCATTGAAAGTCACGGCGGTGATTTGAGTCAAGCTTCACACTGACACTCGATGAAAACAATGCGACTGCCATGGCCAGAGATGCGGGTGCCTCAGCCAGCACTCATTAGAAAGGTTGCCTCTCCCCTCAACACCCTAAAGGTAACAGCAGACAGAGAGAGTGGTTAATCAGCACGTTTATGGGTGAAACAAAACCGCCATGAGGCTTGTTCGGGATGAAATGCAGACAAATAGTCAACCAATTCTGTCATTGAGTGTTAACAGGCCCTAGTGGAGAAATGCTCCTATCTGCTTGATGAAAAAAGATATTGATTTAAGTGTTTGGTGAAACGTTATTATTGAAAAGAGCTTTTCTTTGCAAATCAATGGGACGAAAGTTTCTGTTAGAGAGCAGATCGGCTTATTCTCACTCTTTTACTAAACCTTTTCCTGCAACGGTCGCTAAAGTACCAACAATAAAAAGAGCAAAGGAGCAATACCCTAACCGTAACCCTAGTTAATTACGGAGAATCCGTGGTGAACCCGACCACATCCGAAGCCAGCAACGATCTCCAATTCGGTTTCACCTCAGCACTGGGATCATTGCGAAAGTACACTCTGGTAGCTGTAATTACTTGGACGTTGCTGATCACAGGTGTTTTTGGCTGGACAGTACATGACCAGGGTAATCGTGAGTTCGCCACCGCACTCAGCGTTGCTCGCGCTTACTTTCAAAAAGATCAGGCAGTGCGCCAGTGGATTGCGGCGCAGGGCGGTGTCTATGTGAAGATCACAGAGCAGACACAGCCTAACCCCCACTTGGTTGACCTGCCACATCGGGATGTCATCACCGATGCTGAGCAACAGCTCACTCTGATGAACCCGGCTTATGTTATTCGCAAGATCAACGAGCGTTTCAGCAGGATGCATAATGACTATATCCATATCACCAGCCTGAAACCACTGCATGAGGAGAATGAGCCGGACGAGTGGGAGCGTGGGGTGCTCAAAACCTTTGAAAGTGAGTCGGACGAGTTTGCAAAAATTGTGGATTTTAGAGGTCAACCCACATTGCGCATGATGCGCCCGATGGTCACAAAGCAACGTTGTCTGAAATGTCATGATCGGCACGGCTATGAAGTCGGAGATATCCGCGGTGGGGTTTCAATTGCCATTCCCATGGCCCCCTATCAGAAAGACAGCAATGAACAGCTGCTGTTGATCGGCACCACCCATGGGGGAATCTGGCTCTGCGGACTATTGGGTATCGGATTTTACACACGGCGGGCGCGCCGTCATCTTGAAGATCGTCAGAATGCCATACACTCACTGGCCCGGGCTAATAATTACAACCGGTCCGTTATCGGAGCACTGGGTGAAGGATTGCTCGGATTTGACGACAAGGGGCGCCTGACCTTCCTCAATCCAGCAGCGGAACAACTGCTTGGTTGGAAAGAAAACGAACTTCTTGGTAAATCGATTCATGGTTTTATCCATTATCTGAAAGTGGATGGTTCAACCTGTAGTGAGGATGAGTGTCCCATGCTGGGTGTGCTGCAGAGCGGTGAATCACACTCCAGTCGGGATGATCAGTTCATGAGCCGGGAGCGTGAGGCCATACCCATCTCCTACATCACAACCCCCCTCTTCGAGCAAGATAAGATAGTCGGTGGCGTGGTGGCCTTTCAGGACATCACCGAGCAAAAACAGAACCTACAGCGTATCGAATACCTGGCCCATCACGACAGCCTAACAGGCCTTCCCAATCGGGCCGCATTTCTGGAGGCGGTGGATAGTGCCCTGGCCCACGCCCAACGCTACAACCACGGGATTGCCCTGCTGTTTTTGGATCTGGATAACTTCGGCGTGATCAATGACAGCGCCGGGCATACAACCGGTGACGAACTATTGAGCCAGGTGGCGAAACGCATGCGACCAGAGATTCGTCAGCCTGACTTCGTAGCTCGTCAGGGTGGTGACGAATTCCTCATTCTGATGATGCCCGATGGAAAGGAAGAGCAGGCGGAGGATGCGGCTGGGTGTCTGGCTCTGAAAGCCACAACCCTTGCCCAACGCATACTGGATATCATGCATGAACCCTTTGTGTTGGACGATAAAAGCTACTATGTCAAAGCCAGTGTCGGTATCAGTCTCTATCCTGAGGACGCCAAGGATAGAGTGGAGTTATTGAAGAACGCTGATGCTGCCATGTACACCGCTAAAGGGGAGGGACGCGATACCTATGCGCTTTACGCTGGCGATCTGGCCCAGCGGATCCAACACCGCCATATGTTGGAGACAGGACTTAACCAGGCGATGATAAAAGAGGAGTTTCATCTGGCATACCAACCTATCGTAGACTTGAACGATGGCAGTATATTGGCAGTAGAAGCCCTTCTGCGTCTGGACTCCGCAACGCTTGGCAAAGTCTCGCCTGTAGAATTCATCCCAGTGGCGGAGGAGTGTGGTTTAATTCTGCCTATCGGCCGTTGGGTACTGCAGACCGCCTGCCGGCAGATGTCAGAATGGTACGGCTCAGGCCTGGAGCTGAAAGTTGCCGTCAATCTGTCGATGCTGCAGCTTCAGAGAGAAGATTTGGAAACAATCGTACTTCAGGCTTTGGAAGATGCCCAGATTCCAGCTTCGAAGCTGATTCTGGAGATCACAGAAGGAGCCACACTGCATGCCTCACCCATCGTTATCGAGCGGCTTGAGCGGCTCCACGAACTGGGGATCGGACTGAGCCTTGATGATTTCGGTACCGGCTACTCCAGTCTCAGTCGCCTTAAGAATCTACCGGTAGACACACTGAAGATCGATAAATCTTTCGTAAACGGTGTCGTTACAGACCGGGATGACGAACAGATTGTACTCACCACAATCGAGTTGGCCAAGAATCTTAATAAGCGGGCATTGGCGGAAGGTATTGAGAGTAGAGAGCAGTGGCAATGTCTCATAAGGAACGGGTGTCAGCGGGGACAGGGTTATTTTTTCAGTCGTCCGGTGGATGCTGCTGCCATTGAAAAGCTGGTACGCGAGGGTGGGCACTGGAAACGCAATCTGACTGACTGAGTTTTTTGATAAAGAACGCTTTCCGTTCTGTATTAACAGAGCTCTTGTACAGAGGGTCTCTCTTGGACACTTTTTCTGCCTCTTCAGAGAGGAGGCTCTGTGCTAGATATGTGTCAGATAATTAAATCCCCTCAGTCTAGTCCCCTCCTTGTGGAGGGTGGACTGCTCAGTTCAACAGAGCTTCAATAAGCTGTCGATTGCATTTGTCTGCAAGATATCGCAATCCCAGAATGGATAAGATAGACTGATGCGTGTCTTGCTCGAACCAGGACTTTGCTACCTCTTATGCAGGCACGATGAATCCAGTAGATAAAGCCGGTGGACTATGCAAATCAAAACGATCTCTATTGTTTTATACGCTCTAATTGTCTTGAACCCTTCATTGGGTTTCTGTCAGGACAGTGGTCTGAATCCGAATGATGGGAATTCCAACAGGACTACAGTCTATTTGACAGCCGCTGAGCGAGATGCAGTACAATCTGAGATGCGGGGATTCGTTGAAAGCACGGCAGGTATCGTCAAAGGCATCTCTATTGAAAATATGGAATTGGTTACTGCAAGCGCCAGAAAGTCTGGAAGAGGAGCCGGTGCCCATATGCCACACACGCTCCATAAAAAACTTCCTGCTTCTTTTAAGAAGCTTGGTTCAGATACACACCGGAGATTTGGTGAGCTGGCGCTAGACGCGGAACAGTTGGGTGATGCCGGACATGCTCTTTCTCAGCTTGGGGCTTTGCTGGACAATTGCGTATCGTGCCATGCATCATTTCGAATTGAAGTGAAATAGTCTTAGGGCCTGTTAACACTAATCCAATCGGCCCTGCTGGGTTTTCTCACTTTGTGGTACACAGGCAACCAGTAAACGGCTTGGCCGGAGGATTCCTGATATCGGATTTCTTCTCTAATATGTAATGATGTACGGTTTATCTACTTAGTAACCGTATGCGGATTAAGTCGTCACCAGACGCCCCAACCATTAATCTGTCTGTAATCTGAAACAGACTTTAGTGATTCCATGGGTTTCTTTAACGAAATAGAAAGGCAAGATACCGATTTTGTCAGACTGAAAGCTCTTCTTCAGATTGCTTCTCTATCAAGACATTGTGCCTCAATCAATACTGTTCTTACCGACAATATGGATTCCAGTGAGATCTACTGCCTGTGAGAAGAGTTCAGCGTTTCGCGGGAAGAGATTCAGTTTGGTGTGCGCTTTGCACAGATGAATTGCCCTCACGCGTTAGCGTGGACTATCACCGTTTATCAGGGGCGTATTAGGTTGGCTCTACACTGTACGATAAATGACAGGAAGACCAGTGCTGAGTCTGTCTAATCAATTAAAGACTTACTCGCGCATTGGGGC
Source organism: Candidatus Thiodiazotropha sp. 'RUGA' (assembly GCA_016842065.1). Lineage (GTDB taxonomy): Bacteria > Pseudomonadota > Gammaproteobacteria > Chromatiales > Chromatiaceae > Thiodiazotropha. The sequence continues at coordinate 145,633 of JAEPDS010000003.1, read as the reverse complement.
GCGGGACTGCACAAGGCCCTGTCGGATCAAGTCTGCTAATCAAGCAGTTACGACTATGGATGTTGGCACTTACAGAGAGATGCAATCCGGTGAAGCGTCGGGTGTTTGCGTTCTGCTGTGAGAGGTGTTTGGTGAGCCTGTTGCGCCTGACTATGACCAGCTGTGCATAGAAGAGTTCTCCATTTTTTAACCCGTAGGCGATGAGTGAGCGTATGCAGGTGGGTGCTGAACCTGCCCACGTGGCCATGGAGATCACCTAGGTTCAAAAAAATATCCTATATACGAAGGCCTTACTGCGCAGGAGGCAGGCCGATACCATTCAGTAAAAACAATAGATCTATGGATAACTCTTCAGCCTGGTGATGGGCTCAGCGTCTAGGCACATCGTACAAGATTAATATGTCGGAAGACTTGTGATGGATGTTGCTACCCATAAAAAAACCCCACAAATGCCGTGCATTTGTGGGGTGCGTGCGTAGCCTGTTAAACAACGCGAAATGACCCATCAATCTTCTTTACTACACTACAGCTCTTTGTCTGCTCAGTCAGATCAACCATTTGTCAGTATTTGTACGATGCGACCACCCTGAAGTGATTCTGGGTAAGATCCTTACCCTCGATACCGTCGTACTCACTGCCCCGGTTAGCCAGGAATGTTTTCAACATGACATTCTTCTTTGGCTTGTAGACGAGTATGATATCCGCCTCATAGGCATCCGTCTGCGGTGCCACCATGCCCGGACCACTCAGACCCAGTACCTTACGTGGCGCTGAGGTTTCTGACTTACCGTAATTGGCGTAGCTCACTTTGACTATCAGGTTTTTCATGATCTTGTAAGAAGCGCCAATCTTGTAGGCGTCGACATTCTTACGGTACTCATTACGGGAGAAGATGGAGCTGGTGTAGGCAGGATCGCCACCCCAGGCGTTAAGCATGGCCGTATCACCACCAGAGCTGTTAACAGCGGCATAGACTGACCACTTTTTGCCGCCCAGTGCAGCCTTAAGTCCAAACAGGTCAAAATCGAGGGTGCCAGCCAATTGATCACCTGTCTCCTGCTGATTCAGGTATTGTCCCGACAGTTTCAGTTTCATACCTTCCAGGGGAATCATTGTGTCGGCATGAAGATAGACGTTATTGGCGACGTCATCCACATAGTAGTCCCAGAGACCGATCTTGGTATTCTCTAAACCATTATAGGTCGCATTTGCCACCGTGATGCCATTGGTTTCTGATGCTCCAGCACCGAATGTGGCTGTGCTGATCTCGTGAAATTCCGCCTGCCCTATTAGGCTGGAATTTATCGCGGCACCAGCAGTCTTTGTCGCTTCGCCAATCAGTCCGAAGTCAGTCATGGCACGGGCGCCGAATGACATCTCGGTAATTTGTGTTGCACCCAGCTCAAAGCCCTCAATGGCGGTTGTCGATGCGCCATATGCTCTGTAGAAATTTGGCATGTTGCTGTATGCGATGCTGGTCAATGGGGTTGCGTATCGCTGATTACCGCCATGGACCGTAAATTTGTCAGCATTATACTTAAGGTAGAGTTCACCCAGATGTGATTTTGTGGAGCCGTCGTCGGTCACAAACATGCCCCGTGCCACGCGTTCGGTGTCAAAATCGGTGATACCGAATATATCGCCGTTGGCATAGAAGCCGGCACCCGCTTTAAGATTGTTCCATGCCGGACTCTCATATTTCAGCTTAAGCAGGTAGGATGTGCCGTTATTTGGGTCATAGCCGTTGTCCTCTGCGTAGAGGATAGCCATGCCCTTGATCAAGACATCAAGATTCCCGAGGTCTTTGCCGTCTGACGAGATACTCACCGCCATGGCCGAATTCACACAGAATCCCAGTACTGCCGCAGATGCACACGCCAGTTTATTCATACATACCTTCATTACTCCTCCCATAATTGATTTCAGACCGCCATAAACCCTTGAGGATTCTCATCAGACGTCATGCATTTTCTTAGTATTTTTTGAATGGCTGGACGCCAAAACTTCCCATCCACTGTTCGCGCGAAAAGCGAACCGCCCTTGTGAGCGGATCAGCAGATGTTGCCTCCTCTAGCAGATACGCAAGATACGGGCATTAACGTGGCTGGACAAAGGGTTTTTTCGTACGAATTCGTACGTTTTTAGCTGCTAACTATAACTAATACTTTCAATGAGTTATAAGGTTCGGTAGGTTCCGTATTAACGAAAACCAACGTGATATTGAAATAGGGAGCAAAGTGATTCGCTTTAGTTAGGCGGGATCATCAAGAAAGTGGGGTTATTATCTCTTGTCGTTCAGGCCAGAGAGTAAGAGTCGCAGCTCATCCAGCGCTTGTTGCAACTGTGTACGCAGGGGAGTGACTTCAGGAATCACGCGCTGAAGTACAAATTCGGCTGTAGCAATAACCCTTCGGCTACGCGGGTTGTCAGGGCAGCTTTCTATATGGAGGTATCTATCCAGTGTACGGGTTGTGGGTGTGGATTTATCGATATAGACAGGCCAGATCCCGCTCTCTTCAGCCAACGCCAGTTTGTTTTTTCCGAGGTCGTGTTCCCAGCATGCGAGGGCAGCGTGCATCACCAAGACAACCTTCTCTTTGAGTAGCTTTTTCTCAGTCTCACGATCAGACCCGATGTTCAAGGGAGCGTCAGTATCGCTTCCTGCCAAGTGGCTTGGGCTGACCCGCGCAAGTTCAAGAATTGATTCCAGTGACGCCTCGACTGCCTGCAGGCGTTGCTCATTCTGCTCCATGCTGTTTACAAGCAACTCCGTCAGCTTTTCGTCCTCATCTCCCGAGATCGGCTGCATAACGATCGTCTGCCTGATACCGTCGGATAGTTTTACCGGGTTGATGGCGGCATCAGCGACAAATTGACGCCCATTCTTTGCCAGGCAAACCAACTGTTGATGTCTTACGTGGTCCGATGAAGCGTTCTGAGTCAGATCACTGATCGCCTCAGCACCGGGAAAGAGGTCGTCAAGATCGAGCTGGCCGATCTCTTCCTGTGTATAGTGAAAGAGTTTTAACGCCGCTCTATTTAAGTAGATGGCTTCACCCTCCTCGGCGAAACAGAGGATAGCGCACTCATCAAGGTCGAGGAGTTGCTCGAGCTCGCTGTTACGGACCCGAATCTGTCCTGCCATTTTTTCGAAACCGTTGGCGAGGGTTGCAAATTCACGTAATCCCCGCTTGCTGACATGAACATCCCGTTTCCAGTCAGTCATCTGTCGCATACCATCCACCAGTCTGTCCATTGGCACAAACAGAAATCGATAGAACATCCAGAGTGCAAGCGACAGGATGCTCAGTGTGATCAGAATGAAACCACCGGTGGTTATGATCTGCGTGAACTCCATCTCCTCAAGTAGAACACTGACATCTTCATAACCGACTATCCTGAATACAGGCCTTCCTGCTGAGGTATGAAGTGTATAGGTCACAGGAAGGTGTATTTCATCCTCAACAGTCATCTCTGTGTCGAGGTCACCTCCGGTGATAGTGAATATCTTCACCGGTGTTTTTGTGATACGGCTGATGTCTGGAAGGTTAAAAGATGGATCGACGACAACTTCGAGATAACCTGCAGCACGCAGTCCTCCTACCGGCACCAGGGTTGAAAAAAGAGGTCCCACGGGTGAATGCCAGAGCGCATCAATGGCCTTAAGGCGATCTATTTTCTTTCTCTGCACGATTTTAGCCGCCAAATAGGAAGGGAGATGATTTTCCAGCCCTTTCTCGCCCGAATCGCTTTGCACCAGGAGTTCCAAATCTGGAGTATAGAGTCTTAACTTAACCAGATTGATTTCTGCAAACCCAGGAAATCCATTGATGAACGGGTCATTCAGAATCTCGACAATCCTGGGTAGCACCTCTTTGACATTCGGCCGTTTCAGTACATTGATCAATTGGGCGTTATGACCCAGCTTCATGCCCAATTCAAAATTGTGCTCGCTGATCTCTCTGATCACCTCCAGTGAAGCCACTTCCATCACGCGTGACAGACTCTTGATCTGAGCTTCCAGCGCTGCCTGTTTGAAATAGTAACCGGCCAATAATGAAAGCAGCACAGACGAGATACCTAACATCGTATAGATGGAGATTGTTAATGTCTTGATGGATAAGCGTTCTATACGCATGCTGATGGCCGTTTATATACTATTATCCATTGCACTATTCAGTGACTGCCGGTAACCGCTTTTCCTGCCACTCCTTCCATCCACCCCTGAACCAATAGATCGACGAATAGCCCCATTCGACCGCCTTCGAAATGGCATCGGAACTCCTTTGACAGCGAATGCCATTGCAGTAGAAAAGCAGTGAGGTTGATTTGTCAGGCGAGATCGCTTCAAGGAGTGCGGGTGTAAGGGTGGTGTTAAGGATATTGTGAGCTCCCTCGATATGGCCCTTGATATATTCCGATTTTTTTCTAGCATCGATCACAACAAGATCCGCATTGGAAAGAATCAACTCAATCGTCTCCTCAGCAGTGACGATGGTTGATCCAGGTAGACTTTCCGGTACATAAGGCTTATCACTGGAGGATGCGACTGAAATAAACCAAAGCAACAAAAAAACGAAAAATTTCAATTGATTAGGCTCTGTTAATTAATAATCCGTGACGGCTATCTATCGATCTTTTCCATAGGCGAGAATAAGACCCGTTGACGCAATTCATAAAAACAAGAATAACAGATCACGGCGGTGTATATGTCGACCGGAGAATAGTGACATTTTGAATAATACGATCGCTGGCAGCAAAGCATACTGTGATCAAATCCGCACGCATCTCATTAATCTATATAAGATTCTATGGGTAGGTCAAACGATTTCAAACGACAGCAGGTGTCATTCAGGAAAACTGTTCACCAAAGACTGGGATGGATGAGGTTACAGCAGACAAGCGCCAGGGACGCTGAAGTGATGATGTGTACAATTCTTCAAATAAAAAAGCCGGGCATTACCCGGCTAGAGCTGAAATATCAGGCTCTTAATGAGCGCCAACAGCTTTTGCAGCCGCGCCTGCCGGCACACTGAATGCTTCAGCATTGACCAGGAAGTGTACCCAGATACTGGCCCCATAGCCGAGTGCAATCGCCCAGCTCCACTTCAGATGGGCCATGAAGGTGTAGACGCCGCGAGCGGTTCCCATCACTGCCACGCCTGCGGCAGAACCAATCGCAAGCATTGATCCGCCAACGCCGGCAGTCAAGGTGACCAATAGCCATTGGCCATGAGACATGTCAGGCATCATGGCAAGTACCGCAAACATCACCGGAATGTTATCGATGATCGCAGAGAGAAAACCGACGAGTATGTTGGCATTGGTAGTACCCAGGTCGATGTACATTATTTGAGATACCAGTGAAAGGTAACCGAGCGTTCCAAGGCCGCCGACACAGAGGATGATGCCGTAGAAGAACATCAAGGTATCCCATTCTGCGCGTTCCAATGATTTGAAGATGTTGTAATGACTACTGCCATGACCATGATCATCCTGAGCACCACGCTGTTGTGTCGCATTATCCTCCAATGCCATATGGTGTTCGCCTAGGTTGAGGTTGTCATCGGCGACTGCTTCTTTTTTCCCTGCGATTTTATTCGCATCCCGACGCTTCAAATAGTATCCGTAGAACTTAAGCAGGCCCAAGCCTGTCATCATGCCGACTACTGGAGGAAGGTGTAAGAAGTTATGAGCTGAAACAGCCATGACGATTGTCAGGATAAACAGCCCGACGACGAACCATGCACCATGTCGTAATCTGAATTCACCTGACTCGATTGGTTCGGGTTTTTCATTCGAAACGGCCATTGACATGATGACTGCGGGTACTAGCCAGTTGACTACCGAAGGAACAAATAAAACAAAGAATTCCTGAAACTGAACGATACCTTTTTGCCAGACCATCAGTGTGGTGATGTCACCGAATGGAGAGAAAGCACCTCCCGCATTCGCTGCGACAACGATATTGATACAGGCGATTGCAACGAAGGTTGTATTCGTGCCACCTACAGCCATTGCTACGGTGGCCATTAGCAACGCGGTTGTCAGGTTGTCGGCAATTGGTGAGATGACAAAGGCCAGAACACCGGTTAACCAGTAGATTGTTTTGAGTGAAAATCCACGGGAAACAAGCCAAATTCGTAACAGATCGAAAACTCCCCGCTCTTCCATGGTGTTGATATAGGTCATGGCTGCCAACAGGAAAAGGAAGAGTTCAGCAAACTCCAACAGGTTGTGCCGAACGGCGGCTTCTGCGGTATGGGTATCACCGGAATTGGCATAGACAATCGCCACAATCATCCAGATGACGCCGGCAGCCACCATTACCGGTTTGGACTTACGCAGATGCAGGGCCTCTTCAGCAATCACAAGTGAATAGGCCATAACGAATATAATGACACAGACTATGCCTGCCCAATGAGTAGTGAAGTCCTGAAGCTGGATGCCGTCACCACCTGCCATTACCAATCCCGGTAGGGCAGAGAGGAAAAGTGCGATCAAACACTTTGGAATATTCATTGGTATCTCCCTTATCTATTCTGAACTGATTTTTTTATACTGCTTTATTCAATTAACGGCAGAAAATCCCGGTAATTTATTATTTTTTCGTTAAATATAGTGCACTAAGGCTTAACATGGAGATAATGGAATCTGACTTGCACTGTCACTCTATTGGTGGCTTCGGTCTATCTATTCGATGAGATCTTGATCCAAATCGGATTCGGAAGCTTGGCGGTTTTAATTTGCTGAGTGGTTTATCTCCGCTTCCGAGTTTTTACCTCGAAACTCATAAGTTCAGTTGAAAAGTCGTGTGATTTCAAAGGTCCGGCTTTATAACCTACTGAATAATTGAATAAAAATTGGTTACTGAAGGTTTCGGATTAATCGTCTCTCCCAGCTTCTGGGTTGCCTGATTAAGTCGCCCCCCCCTCACTCCGGTTCGATAGCCATTTAGACCCGAATGATGAATTGTGGCGCCAGGCGTTGTTCAGATGTGCAATGCACTCTGGTAATAGGTTCATCCTGTTCACGATTGAAGAATCAGGGCTACTTTTTTTCTACTCAATGATCGGGTAGTCTGCCTGTCGCCACCGGATAAATCTCTTTTGTCCCTGGCATGTGCTTTCTTTTCGTCTGGTATAGACAGAATATTTCAGTTGGCACTAGACTGCTGTAAAGGGTCAATGATATGCCGTAGGGTTCCGGTCATGCTATTGTCCATAAACGAAATGGTGATTAGTTGAAACCATAATTCACCACAAACCATTCCAATCGTGATTAGAAAATGACCGCCAACATACGATTAGCCAATCTCTTCTCGGCCCTCAACGATGAGCAGGTTAAACAGATCCTGGAGAACAGCAATACACTCAAGCTGCAGGATGGCGAATCCCTGTTTGAGAGCGGTGATAAAGCCGAACGGTTCTATCTCGTGATTGGTGGTCAGATCAAATTGTTTCGGGGTTCACCCAGTGGTGATGAGAAGATTATCGACATCATCCAGCCTGGAAACACCTTTGCTGAAGCGATCATGTTCATGAATAATCCGGTCTATCCCGTCAGTGCTGAAGCCTTGGGACCGGCCCGGGTCATGTCTTTCGACAACAAACGCTTTCTGGATATCCTGAGTCATTCCAGTGAGACCAGCTTCAGGATCATGGGGACCATGAGTCAACGACTGCGTGGCCTGATCCGACAGATCGATGAGTTGACTCTGCAGAGCGCTACGACACGCCTCTGTGCCACCCTGTTGCGTTACATGGAGGAGGCCGGGAGTGAGATTTTCAAACTGCCGGCCGCCAAGGGAGTGTTGGCGGCACGTCTCTCCATGAAGCCGGAAACCTTCTCCAGAATACTGCATAACCTGAGTAGTAAACAGATCATCAAGGTGACCGGCAACGAGGTCTCGGTATTGAATGTCGAGCAGCTCAAACAGCTGGCCCACACCGAGGCGATTGTCGGCCTTGAGCCAGATGCTTCCGTTGCGAAACACCATCCCTGTGTGTCACACAAGGATCTGGAGTAAGTGGCGGAAAGATGGCAGTGGTGAACTGTCTCTACTGTGGTAAAAAGATCTCCGACGATGTTGCGGAATGTCCCCACTGCGGTGCCATCTCACACTTCCAGAAACGCGGTTTCCGTTCAGGAGCAAGAAAGAATTTCATTATATTTTTCATTGCATTAATTCTCTTCTGCGTTTTTTTCATTTTCTGGCTGCCACGCTAGCTCAAGTCAACTGGGGCTGCCGCAATTTGACAAAGGTCAAAGCCTTGGCTGTGTCCTGTGATATCAATTTACCACACGACAGGATTCAGGAGATTTTCCGATGGCTCAGCCGTTTACAAAAATAGTGGCGCGTAACATCTTTTACGGTGGTACCGCTTTTTTCTTTCTACTATTTCTTGCCCTCACCTTCGATACCATGGGCCAGCTGCCACAGCGGGATAACCGTGCTGCGCTCACCGGGGAGCTGGGGCCAGCTATCACCAAAGGCAAACTGATCTGGGAGGAGAACAACTGTATTGGTTGTCATACCCTGCTGGGTGAAGGCGCCTACTTTGCGCCGGAGTTGGGCAATGTCTACCAGCGTTATGGCAATTCAACGGATGCCATCAAGGCCTTTATCGCCAGTCGACCGGCGGAAGGTATTCCAGGCCGTCGCAGCATGCCGCAGTTTAACTTCAGTGATGAAGAGCTCACCGCGATTGCTGAATTTCTGAAGTATGTATCGGAAATCAACACCGCCAATTGGCCGCCGAATATCCAGGGTTAAGCGAGGAAAAGAACATGCAATATCAATCACAAGCGGTTGCAAAACCCTATTTCATCGCCGCCATCGCCCTGTTTGTGGCGCAGGTACTGTTTGGTCTGATCATGGGCCTGCAGTATGTGGTCGGTGATTTTCTATTTCCGGAGATCCCCTTCAATGTGGCCCGCATGGTCCACACCAACGCCTTGATCGTCTGGCTGCTGATGGCTTTCATGGGGGCCTCCTACTATCTGGTGCCGGAAGAGGCAGAGACGGAGCTCTATTCACCAGGACTGGCCACGCTGATGTTCTGGGTGTTTCTGGTGGCTGCCGCACTGACCGTGGCAGGTTACCTGTTACTCTCCTATTCCACGTTGGCGGAAGTCACAATGAATAAACTCTTACCAACCATGGGGCGAGAGTTTCTCGAACAACCGACCATCACAAAGATCGGTATCGTCATTGTCGCTTTGGCGTTTCTGTTTAATATCGGTATGACGATTCTCAGGGGACGTAAGACGGTCATTAACCTGGTTTTGCTGATGGGTCTGACCGGGCTCGCTGTGTTCTTTCTCTTTGCCTTTTATAATCCAGAGAACCTGGTTCTGGACAAGTACTTCTGGTGGTGGGTGGTGCACCTCTGGGTTGAGGGTGTGTGGGAGCTGATCCTCGGCGCGATTCTGGCATTCGTTCTGGTGAAGACCACCGGTGTCGACCGGGAGGTGATCGAGAAGTGGTTGTACGTGATCATTGCCATGACCCTGATCACCGGGATCATAGGTACAGGACACCACTACTACTGGATCGGTGCACCGGAATATTGGCAATGGTGGGGTTCCATCTTCTCTGCCATGGAGCCGATTCCATTTTTCATGATGACGGTTTTCGCTTTCAATATCGTCAATAAACGTCGTCGCGACCACCCCAACAAACCAGCGATGTTGTGGGCGCTGGGTACCGCCGTGATGGCGTTCCTCGGTGCCGGTGTGTGGGGTTTTCTGCATACCCTTTCACCGGTCAACTACTATACCCATGGTTCACAGATTACCGCCGCGCATGGGCACATGGCCTTTTATGGCGCCTACGTGATGATCAACATTACGATTATCTCCTACGCCATGCCCCTGTTGCGTGGCCGTAATGCTGCCAATCCGCTGAAGTCCCAGGTTTGGGAGATGTGGTCTTTCTGGTTGATGACCATCGCCATGGTCTTCATTACCCTGTTCCTCACCGGTGCCGGCATTTTGCAAGCCTATCTGCAGCGCATGGGGGAGAATCCTCAGCCCTTTATGGTGGTGCAGGAGCAGATCTCCCTCTTCTACTGGCTGCGTGAGATAGCCGGTGTGATCTTTCTGATCGGCCTGGTGGTTTATATCGCCAGTTTCTTTGTCGGCCAGAACGATCCGGAGGCTACCACCGCAAGTTGAGAATACCCTCTGAAGGATTAATTCCTTCATTCTGTGGCCGGCGCTGATGTGCCGGCCTTTTTTTGACAGCTCTTAGAGTGGCCATGACGGCAGATAGATCAGTTTTACCGAGTAACTACCCACCGGGTGATTTGGCGATATGGATCTTCATCCTGGCGGAGCTGGCGGTGTTTGCAATCTTCTTTGCCGCCTATGCCTTTACCCGCCTGCAGCATGTGGCGTTGTTCAATGAGCACCAGCTGACATTGGACCGGGAGGCGGCATTGATCAATACTCTGGCGTTGATCACCAGCTCCTATTTTGTGGTTCGTGCGGTGAGTGCCATAAAGGTGGGAGATCGAAGGCGCTGTGTCCACTGGCTGCTTGCAGCGCTCAGCATGGGTCTGCTGTTTCTGATTGTCAAAAGTGTCGAATATGTCCAACATTACAGTGAGGGGATCAATCTCAGCAGTAACATCTTTTATATGTTCTATCTCTCTCTGACGTTTTTCCATTTCATGCATGTCATCATGGGGATGGTTATCCTTGCAGCGATCGCAGTGATGGCTGCCAGGGGGAGATACAGTCGCCAGGAGCATACCGGAGTCGAGAGTGGTGCCTCATACTGGCACATGGTCGATCTGGTCTGGTTGATTCTGTTTCCTCTTGTCTATGTGATGCGGTGATTGAATCATGAAACAACTCAGCGAAACTCTTGGCATTCGTCCCTGTACCCTGGTCTATCTGGTGTTGATTGCCCTAAGTCTGACCGCCTTTCTGGTCGGCAGATTGGGATTCAGTGGTCTTGGGGTGTCTCTGTTGGTGTTGTTTCTGGCGTTGATCAAGGGGCAGTTGGTGGGAAGCTATTTTATGGGGCTCGGCAGTGTTCGTGGATTATGGCGCTGGCTGGTTTTTATCTGGTTGTTCATTCCGGGAATCCTGATCGGAATGGCCTTCACTCTATCTTATCAATGAGGTGCCCGGTTTGAACGAGTTACCCTTCTACAAGCCACAGGGGAATGAGATCGAGCTGTTTGAGCATGCCTATCGTCATCAACTGCCCCTCTTGATCAAGGGGCCTACCGGGTGTGGCAAGACCCGCTTTGTCAACCACATGGCAGCCCGCCTTGGACGACCTGTCTATACCGTATCGTGCCACGATGACCTTACGGCGGCCGACTTGGTGGGGCGTCACCTGATCGGTGAAGGGGAGACCTTCTGGAGTGATGGACCCCTGACCCGGGCGGTTAGGGAGGGGGCGATCTGCTATCTTGACGAAGTGGTGGAGGCACGCAAGGATACTACGGTTGTACTCCATCCGCTTACCGACGATCGGCGTATTCTTCCAATCGAGCGTACCGGTGAGATCCTGCATGCGCCACCCGAGTTTATGCTCATCGTCTCATACAACCCTGGCTACCAGAATCTACTCAAAGGTTTGAAACCAAGTACCCGTCAACGCTTTCTGGCAACCCGTTTCGACTTCCCGGAAGCCGAACTGGAGCAACAGATACTGATCAGCGAAAGCGGTGTCGATGCAGTCCTTGCCAAGCGTTTGGTGACTCTGGCCAACGCCTTGCGTGCACTCAAGGATCATGACCTGGAAGAGGCGGCTTCAACCCGCCTGCTGGTCTATACCGCTACCTTGATTGAGGGGGGCTACGCTCCGTTGGAGGCGTGTCGCGCTGCCCTGGTCGAGCCGCTGAGCGATGATGAGGAGACGGTTGCGGCGCTGATGGATGTTGTCGAGGTTACCTTCGGTGGCTGAACCGGATCGACAGCTTGAGGCCGTCGAGGGTAAAACCCTGGCTGTGATCAGTGAGGGTCTCTATCTGCTGAACCTGCTGTTTCCTCTGCTGCCACTGCTTGCGCTGACCTGGCTTTGGCTGCGCCACCGGGGTAGCGCTACTGGTTTGCTTTTCAATCACCTGCGTCAGGCATTCATCGGTGCCGTTATTGCTACCCTAATCTTCACTGCGGCAAACCTGTTGATCATTATTCTGGGAGGTTATCGTTCTCTGCATGCTTTGATCATCTTCGAGCTCTACTACATCATCTGCGTTCCCCTGTTATTGATTCCGGGTCTGCTTGGTCTGATCAAAGCCATGGCTGGGCAGACCTATCGATTTCCGTTGATCGGACGGATTGATGTTTAAGCGCAGTTCAACCCTGCAACGTCGACGCGCTCTCTTTCAGGCGGCTTTCTTTTGTCTGTTTATCCTTGCACCCCCCCTGGATCTGTTTCGCTTCGACTTGAATCTCAACCATTTCATTCTGTTAGGCAGCCACTGGACGCTTGGCCTGGATCAACTGATCGAGGGCGAGATCAGCTCTCTGCAGGGCAGTCTCAACATCATCCTGCGGGGCTTTTTGCCCCTGCTGTTGGTGATTGGTGGATTGATCTGGGTTGCCTGGCGTTTTGGCCGATTCTACTGTGGTTGGCTCTGTCCTCACTTCTCGGTTGTGGAGATGATCAATCGACTGATGTTCTATGCCAGTGGTAAGCCGAGCCTGTGGCAGCGTCAACCGCTGCCCAGGCGCCAGGCAGATGGAACGGTGGTGACATTCGACTGGCGCTACTGGCCTCTTACCCTGTTGGCAGCGGCCTTTTTTGCACTGCTCTGGGCAGTGGTTCTGCTCACCTATCTGTTGCCTCCCAAGGAGATCTACTACAACCTGCTGAATGCTTCGTTAACGCCAAATCAGGCCCGTTTCATTGCTGTTGGTACACTGCTGCTGTTTGTAGAATTCACTTTTGCCCGGCATCTCTTCTGTCGTTTTGGCTGTGCAGTTGGGCTGTTTCAAAGTCTTGCCTGGATGGCCAACGACCGAGGCCTTGTCGTCGGCTTTGATCGAAACCGGGCAAGGCTTTGTTCAAACTGTAATAATGCCTGTGACAACATCTGTCCGATGCGCTTGAAGCCACGCTCGATCAAGCGACGCATGTTTACCTGTACCGAGTGCGCACAATGCATTACGGCCTGTGAGCAGGTGCAGGGTCCACTCAATCAGAGATCACTGCTCACCTGGGTCAGCGATGCTGAGGCCGTTGCCGTGGCAACCAGTCGACCTGTCGTTGAGGAGAAAGGTAAGACTGCAGATGGAACGCTACCGTTGAATGGTGGCCACTGATGGAAGAGCGGGTTGGTGAACTCTGGCATCGGCTGATCACACGTGCTGCACAGAGCCGTTACCCGGAAGCGGCCGTCACCCTGCAGCAAGTGAATACCCGTGTGGGTATTCTGTTTCGAGCGCTGGGAGGGGATGGCGGTCTACAGGTTGAAGCCGCTCATGCGACAGAGCACAGCGCGAGACGTAGCTGGTTGCATCGCATTGCCGGAGATAATAAAAAGGTCGAACTCGCGTGGCGTGATGAGCAGTCCCTCTGGCTGCCGGCGGTGATCGACCTCTTTTCAACACCTCAACTCAACCGTGATCTCTACCGCTGGCTGGTGGTTCTTTCGGTGGGCGAGCCGCTGCAGGATGAGCCCTGGTTCAGTCGTAATCAGCGTCTGACCTGTCGGGTGCTGGAGCTCTACCCCAGCATCCGACCGCTCTATCAACGCTTGGTGTCGGCTCATCTGGCGCAACGTCTGCAACCGCCCTCTCATCAGTCAGCGGAAGTGGCACAGGAGTACGCCATACGCCAGGCGCTGCTTGAACCCGGCACCATTCAAGATCTACCGCAGGCCCCGCGACCACCGCAACCTGTGCCGCTCTGGCTTCACCCCTGTCCACCCGTCAGCCTCAGCCGGCAACAAAACCGGGATAATCCTGAGAGCAGTGGTGGTAGTAACGCGCTGGACACCGAGACTAAGCGACTGGCAGAAGAGACAGACAAAAAAGAGACCAAGGGGCGGGGCCTGGTCACCATTCGCATGGAGAATATCTTTACCTGGGGTGGCTTTCTCAAACTCGACCGGGATGCGGAAGAGAACGAGGATTTGGAGAGCGCCGCCGATGCAGCTGAGGATCTGGATCTGATCACCATCAGTCGTGATGCCAGGGGCTCTGCTGGAAAGCTGCGTTTTGATCTCGATCTTCCGGCCGCAGCAGAGGATGACCTGGTATTGCATGAAGGTATCCTGTTGCCGGAATGGGACTTCAAAAAACGCCAGCTTATTCCTGATCTGTGTCGTGTGGTGCCGATGCTGGCGGCAGATGCCGGTAGCAGTGGACTGCCACCTCATCTCTACCGGACAGCAAAAAAACTGCGGGCGCAATTTCAATATTTGGCACCTTCACGCAAGTGGTACAAAGGCCAACAGGATGGCAGTGAGATCGACCTGGATGCCTACTTGCGCTTTGCCTCCGATCGCATCGCCGGTCTCGCTTCCACGGATAACGGTCTCTATCGCCAGTTGAAACTGGGATCCCGTGATCTGGCCTGCCTGCTGCTGGCAGATCTTTCACTCTCCACAGATACCTGGGTGGACAACCATGCCCGGGTGATCGATGTGATCCGTGACAGTCTGTTCCTGTTTTCTGAAAGTCTATCCGCTACCGGTGATGCCTTTGCCATCTATGGCTTCTCCTCGCGTAAACGGGATCCTGTCCGTTTTCATCAGATCAAACAGTTCGATGAACATTACAATGGTGCTGTTCGTGGACGCATACAGGCCATCAAGCCCGGTTACTATACCCGTATGGGAGCGGCAATCCGTCACAGTACCTCGATCCTTAAGCAGCAACAGTCTGAGCGCCGCCTGTTGATGATACTGAGTGATGGTAAGCCGAATGACCTGGACAAGTATGAGGGGCGATACGGTATCGAGGATACCCGGGAAGCTGTGCGTGAAGCTCGTGCAGAGGGTCTGGAGCCATTCTGTGTCACCATCGACAGCAGAGCCAATGATTATCTGCCCCATCTGTTCGGTTCGACTGGCTATGTGGTCATCCGTAAGCCGTCGGAATTACCTCGTGAACTACCGCGTCTCTATGCCAAACTGACAAGTTGAATCTTTCGACTAAGCGCGATCGAGCCTGACACCAATAAAAACCGGCGACGGTGATGGGCTGCACACACATGCGAGGCTCGATGCGGTTCTTTCAGTGAGCCTTACCCTGATGGATATAGGGGTATGATTACAAATCCTTGATATATCTTCCTATGTCGTGTCATGTGGGAAATACTCGATCAACATAACGTGCACCGGTGTGGTGCAGTGTCCCTCGGGGTTGATGGTTCAGGTGACAAATGTGCCGGATTTCAGCTTATCTGGAAGTGGTCCTGCTGTGTTTTAATTCAAAGAAATAGTCATAGACCGGACCAGGAAGAGTGCTACACTTGATTGACACAGAGAATATGAAGTGACTCACTATGCTCAAGTTTCAGGAGCCACCAAAAGAATACAACGATGTCTTTCTGGAAGAGACTGACAAACCGCTGCCCAAGGTTCTCAATCCCAATACCCGTTACATGTTCCTGAGTACCATCGCCAAGGGTGGTAAGTCCTTGATCAAGACCTGTAAGGATATGCATCTGAACCGGGTGGTTGCCTACAAGACCCTGCGATCCGAATTCGTCGATGACGAGATAGAGAATATCCGCCTGCTTCGAGAAGCACGGGTTTCTGCCATGCTACAACACCCGAACACGGTGCCCATCTATGAGATCGGCCGGGATAACCGTGGGCACTACTATTTCACCATGAAACTGGTGCATGGCTATACGCTGCGGGAAATACTCAATTACCGTGAGCGTTATGACCTGACTCAGCTGATCGAGGTTGTCGTGCAGATCGCACACGCATTGGGTTACGCTCATGTGCATGGTGTCGCCCATCGTGACATCAAACCCGAGAACATACTGGTCGGTCCTTATAATGAAGTGCTGCTGATGGATTGGGGGCTGGCCAAGGTCTGGAGAAAGGATGGCAGTACCCTGGAAGAGCCGGGGGAGAGCAAAGTCGTGGTTGATGGTGATAAATCGATCACCGGCTATGGCAAGCTGCAAGGTACCCTCTGCTATATGTCGCCAGAGCAGATCCGGCGTGATCCGGATATCAGCTTCAGTACCGATATCTACAGTCTGGGTTCTGTGCTCTATGAGCTGCTGACAGGGCAGACTCCCTTCGACAGTGACAAGACCTATGAAATTCTTGAAATGGTGGAGAGCCGGCAACCGGAGAGGCCTTCGGAAGTGAGTAAATACCCGGTGCCGAAAATTCTCGAAGATCTCTGTATGAGATGTCTGGCCAAGGAGCCCGCTTCAAGACCGGAGTCGATGGGCGAGGTGATACGCACGCTGGAACATGAGTGGGCAAGCGTGAAGTGAGTAATCAGGAGTTTAGGTCTCTTCGTTCTTGATTTAGGGCCAATTGGATTCGTGTTAACAGGCCCTAAAAAAACCGGAGCGGCTTAGCCGCTCCGGTTTATGATCGCGTTCAATCAGAGTCGGATCAGCCGAGAGCCTCTTTGGTGATCTTGACGATGATTGCGGCAACCTTATAGGGATCCGCATTGGATGCCGGACGACGATCTTCCAGACGACCTTTCCAGCCATCCTCAACCGTACCAACCGGAATGCGAATCGACGCACCACGGTCGGAAACACCGTAGCTGAACTGGTCGATGGACTGGGTCTCATGCTGACCGGTCAGGCGTTGCTCATTGTGTGCACCGTAGACGGCGATACAGGGGCCGACATTCTTGCCGAACTCGTCACAGATCTTGGTGAAGATCTCTTCATTGCCGGATTCGCGCATAGGGCCATTCGAGAAGTTGGCGTGCATGCCTGAACCATTCCAGTCAGTTTCACCAAGTGGTTTGGGGTGCCAGTCGACTGCCAGGTCATATTTCTCAGCAGTACGCTCCAGCATGTAGCGGGCCAGCCAGATTTCGTCACCAGCGGTTTTGGCGCTCTTGGCGAAAATTTGGAATTCCCACTGGCCTGCAGCCACTTCGGCATTGATGCCTTCAACGTTCAGGCCGGCCTCCAGGCACAGGTCCAGGTGCTCTTCGATCAGGTCACGGTTATAGGCATTACGCGCACCGACTGAGCAGTAGTAGGGGCCCTGGGGAGGTGGGTAACCGCCAGCCGGGAAGCCTGGTGGCAGATTGGTAACCGGATCCCAGAGGAAGTACTCCTGCTCGAATCCGAACCAGAAATCATCATCGTCATCTTCGATGGTGGCCCGGCCATTGGAGGGGTGTGGGGTGCCATCGGCGTTGAGGACTTCGGTCATCACCAGGTAAGAATTTTTACGCGCCGGATCAGGAATAACCGCGACTGGCTTCAGCAGGCAGTCAGATGCGCTGCCCTCCGCCTGTTCGGTCGAGCTACCGTCAAACGACCACATCGGGCAGTCTTCCAGTTTACCGCTGAAATCGGAGCGGACCATGGTTTTACTTCGCAGGCTCTGGGTCGGCTTGTAGCCGTCGAGCCAAATATATTCCAGCTTACTTTTCATACTTTATATATCTCCAAACGAAAGATCAGAATTACGTTTTGGCCTAATGCGATAGAAATCAATAACGGTATTTCGTGCAAGATTTCCGGCGGACAACATGGTCATGAACAGGCCTCTCTGGATGCACCAATCAGATAAAGCGTGGAGTGCAGCTTGTTTCCGATTGAGGCAATGTGCCTGAATACGCCGTCGATCACAGCTAGCGCGATCACAATGGAGCATCATCCATGCCACTTTCTTTTTTCTTTTGATAAACAGATAGATAGGAATATTATGGCGTGCCGAATGTGTTAGGTGTGCTCTATAATGGTGCGCATGCGCTATTTGAGTGCACCATATTGGTGCGTTAGGAGATTTTATTGAGTAAAAGCTTGGGAAGGGATAAAAAGCGGGAAATCAGGTAGAAGTAGCAGTAGGGGGTGTTATGCAGAATGATCCCGATGCTGCTGTTGCGGAAGATCTTTTTCGACACGGCAAAGCTGATCAGCACGAGTAACAGGGCAAAGAACAGGGCTGTCAGATAGGCTTTGTTCAGCAGAGCGCCTATCAATAACAGATGGATCACTACGAACACGACAGCAGCAATGGCGACTTTCGATTCCAGGAATCTGTGCAGGCCCTGAAAATCCCCAATACCATGCCATATCTCCCGTTTGCAGAATTGCAGCAGAGTTTTCGGGAAACCGTCGTGAATGGCCTGCAGCTCCCTGTCTATGACGATTTGAGCTCCCCGGTTACGTGCTCGGACACAGAACTCAAAATCTTCACCGGTGGTCAGCGATTCATCAAACCCGCCGATCTTGTCGAAGCTCGACTTGCTTAAAACCAGGTTGCCGCCGTTGATGTAGGTAACCTCTTTTTCCGACAATGGCTCAAACCAGTATTTGTCCAGATTGCTGGGCTCTTCCGGAATCATGTAGCGTGAACCAGTGATCAGGTACTGGTCGCGTATCTCCGTGTAACGTTGCTTCATTGCCACGGCCCAGCCGCGGGTCAGGCGAACATCCGCATCGATGAATGCGATGAGTTCGGCAGCAGCGCTGGCAACACCAAGATTTCGTGCCTTGGAGATGGAGCTTTTAGGAATTGAGATCAGCTTTACACCAGCTTGCCGGGCCAGCTCTGCTGTGTCATCGGTTGAGCCGTTATCCACTACGATAATCTCGAGATCCAGGTCATACAGATTTTGACGTATGGATTCGATCAGGTTGCCGAGATGCGCCGTTTCATTGTACGCAGGGATCACGACAGATAGTTGTGGTTGCCTCCCTGGCGTGTTGTCACTTGGCATATCGATAGACTGTCAGCGAATAGAGCAGTGGGTGCATTTTTGTGATGAGCGTTAGTTTAACGTAATTGGCGTATCTAATCATCTATATGAAAAGACTGAAGATGGTTGGTCTGCCTATAAGATAGGATAGTTAGGTCCGAGGGGTTTTTGGTTGCGATTATGTGAACTGAGTATGAACCTTCAGAATGAATTGGATTTGAATCTTGGCGTCTGCCTGTATGGTTGATCCAGAATTTTTGTGACGTGAATTTATCTGTTTTATAGAGCTGGTGGTGTCTTATTCAACAATCTTGAACAGAGGTCGATAGGTAAAAGCCGTGGTAATGCTTTTGTATGGAATAGATTACCCCGCTCTTTGGCCTTATGAGCAATTCTTCTTTGTTTTGGTGAATTAATAATGCACGCTCATATTTTTTAACTGTCCTGGTGTATCGGCTCCTGGTGAGGTCTACTGGAGAATGGGAGCGGTTGTTGAAATATTTAAACGGTGTTAGCGGTTGTCTTGGTGAGCTTCCAGTTTGAATGAATTCTGAGCGGTTCTCTTCTGGTTTCTTACGAGTCAAATCTGAACGACTATGAGCTGTAATTGGAAGGCGGTTATTAGAGTGATCCATCTTTGGATTTCTACTGTTTATTACTAGGGATCCGTGTCCAATGTTGAGTTACCGTGATTTGTTAAATTTCGTTAATTGATAGGGTCTGATGTGGTGAATTTGTCTTGAAATGGCGACCGATACGATTTTGCAGAAAAGCAATCATTATCTGGTTTTGTATTGAGTCAATCGTGTGGTGAAGGTTGGGAAGGGAATTAAATTACTAAAACGTGATTGAATATCCTGAACTTGGGGCCATTTTGTTGAGCTGGTTTTATTACAGGAACTAGAATGAGAGAGGTCCTGGTCGTACGGGTATCGATGTTGATGACTGTTTTTCCATGAAAGGCACTTGCTCTTTCGGAAAGCCCGATAATAACGAATTAAGCCGCGCCAGTTGGTATCTGGTGTAGTTTGTTTTTTACTCGAAGTCACCATCGGAACAGGCGTTATTTGAGCTTAATGGTGTTTGCCACCCGTATGTTGAGATGGATCACAAGACCCTCATAGAGTGTTTCTTGTGGTGACTGGAAGGGCAGTTTTTGGTCATGAGTGGTCTGGTTGGTTTGGCATAGGGCGTGCTGTAGGACCTGTAGAGTTCCTGCAATAAAATAGATTACTGATAAAAATCAGTAGCACATAAATATTGGCAGAAACAGTAGAGTTGATGTTGGGGTGGTGATGGGAGTTCGCGTCAAGCATGTGGATATTGCGAAAGGTATCTCAATTACCTTGGTTGCAATGTTTCATACCAAACTGAGAATATTTGTTCCCGATATTGTGGATCCCTTGTCTCTTTTCAGATTACCCCTGTTTTTCTTTTTATCCGGTATCTTCTTTTCCTGGGCGGCAGCCCCTGGGGCATTTGTAAGCCACAAATTTGAGGCACTTTTGAAGCCCTACCTGGTAGTTCTGTTGAGCCTTTTTTTGCTGGGTTTCATCTCTGGAGAGGATGAATTGGCAGAGCAGCTTGTAGGTATATTTTATGGGGTCGGTGATACCATCGAATGGATACCGATGTGGTTTCTGCCACACCTCTTTGCTGTATTCCTGTTCGCCTATGGTCTGTTCCGTTGGTTAAAGTTTTCAGATTGGTCAATTGGTGCAAAAGCCCTCTTCTTGTTACTTCTGCTCGGCGTTGGCGCAGAATTCATTGATGCATTTTGGTACAGGGAGGTCAATCTTCTCGGTGATGGCTATCAGTTGCCAGGCCTCCCCTTCTCGATCGATATCGTCTTGATCACTTCAGTCTTCTTTCTGTTCGGTTATATGATGAGAGATCAAGTGGTCAATTTTAAACCGAACATTTGGTTGTTTCTGCTTGCTGTTGTTGTATTTCTCATTGTCGAGACACTAACTGATGCCCGGATCATGCTAAACAAGAGGCAATATGATTTTCCTCTGTACGCTACCATCGGAGCGGTCTGCGGTGGCTATGTTGTTATCACCTTGTCCTGGTTGATCTCGAAGAGTGACTGGCTCAGTATCATTCCTCTGAGACTGGGTGAGGCGAGCCTGTTTATTCTGATTTTTCACAATATCATCAATACACTTTTCTATGGCTACTTTTCCGAAGGTATCGTTGATGTTCAGCTATTGACCGGGATCGCTTTTCTCTGTTTTGGCTTAAGCATTTCCATACCACTGCTGATCCGATGGGTTGTTGTCAAGAGTGACCTTCTGGCGCTGCTTTTTCTGCCGGCAAAAGTCAGATAGAGAGTGGATCCACATAAACAGCGCGGGTTCGACTACCTGCTTTTCAGTTGTGCGCTGGTCAGACTTGTTGTGCCATCCCTCAAATACTCTATTTGAATCGTCTGGCCTTGTTTCAGGGATTTAAGTGTTTTGGACAGATCCCGCAGACCTTTTATGGGGGTCTGATCAATACTGACAATGATATCCATCTTTTTCAGACCCGCCTTGTCAGCCGGGGAGTCGGGTACCACACCATCCAGGCGGTAGCCGTTACCTTGATAGGTAAAGTCAGGGATAGTACCAAGAGAGACTTTACGTTGCTTGGATGACTTATTGGGTTGTGAGATGCCAGCCAATTGAATGGTCATCGGTTCTTCACGGGCCGCTAAATACTCCACAACCTGCTTACTGACTTCGGCCACCTTGATCATGCCGTCAATATCGATCTTGTCAGCCGTGTCCCCTGGTCTGTGGTAGTCCGTATGAGGCCCGGAGAAGAGTTGTACTGCCGGGACGCCAGCTTCATGGAAACTGATCTGATCACTGGCATCGAGGGGTTCATTGACCATCGCAGACTCGATGCCGGTAACAAAACCAATGCCTCTGAAGATATGCGGCCACTCTGAAGCGCTCTCTGCACCGAGCACAATGAGTTTGTTATCGAATAGACGGCCGACGGTATCAAGGTTGAGCATGCCAATCGTATCGCTGACAGGATAGCTTTGTTGATGCTTTACATAGTGCTTCGATCCCAGGCGACCCGTTTCCTCACCACTGAAGGCAACAAATACGACATTACGATCAGGTTTGAGGTTTTTGCTCAGTATCCTTGCCAGTTCAAGCATCACAGCAATGCCGCTGGCATTGTCATCTGCCCCGAAATGGACTTTGCCCCGATTGTTTTCCCGCACATCGGGCCAGCCAAGTCCCAGGTGATCGTAATGTCCACCAATCACCAGGTTTTGCTTTGAGAGTTGCGGGTGCCTGCCCGGAATGATGCCGATGATGTTCTTCAGTCGATGTGATTGTCCCTGCTCATCATTCGCATCGAAGTACTGAAAATAGTCCTGTTGCTCGCCACCGGGTATCAAACCCGCCTTTTTGAATGCGGCAGCTATGTAGTCTGCTGCCAGATCCAGGCCTTTTGAACCCACTCCTCGTCCCTGCAACTGCCGATCGCTCAGATAGCTTACGGTTTGCAACATCTTTTGCGGGTCGTATGCAAGCACCGGTTCGATCAGTGGTGAGGAAGATGCCAATACTGCTCTTTCTGCGCCGGGAGTGAAGAGTCTGCTCATCGGCGAATTCGCAACCGGCCAGCGTCCCTTTAGGCTGTTTTTGGGTTCTGTACCACTGAAGGCCAGATAGCTGTATTTATGGTAGTGGGGTATTTTTCGTCCCAGTCCTGGCAGTGCGTTGGGAAGGTCTGCGGTGATCAGTGCCAATGGGTAGGGTTGCTTGGCCTGATTTCTGACTCTTGTAACCCAGGCAAAGGCACTGTTTTTTCGCTTGATCTGTTCTTCTCCCACGCGGACAACATCAGGATCAATTGCCAATGGATGTTGCTTCAACTGCTGTTGAACCTGTTTGCTGAAACGATTGTTCCAGCCGAGTACCACCGCTGCGCTGTTTTCAGGCAGTGTTTCTATCTCATCGTCTGCAATAATGGTGACCCGCTCCGGACCCATATGTGAGATGTCATCAGCAAAAGCCTGCCAGGCTTTTTTCATCTTGCGGGTTGTATTACTGGGATAGATGACAAGCAGTTTTTCTGCGCCGAAGATTTGTGTAAAAGCCGGCGGTGTCTCTTCCAGCGCCAGTTTTCTGAAGAGATCGAACTGTGGATCAATATCGAGTCGGGTTGGGCTTGAAGGCAGATCAATCTCAAAAGTCTGCTCTCGTCTCAGCATGGTGACGACCGACTGTTTTGCTTCAGTTTGACCACTCAGTGAAACTGCCACTGGGATGTTCAACTCGTAGACATGATCCGGTTGAAGCTGCTGCAGAGTAAACTGCAAGCGAACACGATCCGCTTGCCTGTCGATGTTGCTTGAAATGAGTCGGAGTTTTGGTGCGCCTGTGTATTCAACCCATTGGGTAAAGAAGCCTGATAGGGATTCTCCACTGACGTCTTCAAATGTCCGCTGCAGGTCTGCAAAGGAGGCGATCTTAAACTCGTACTGTTGATAAAACTGTCGAAGTGCCTTGGTGAAAAGTTGATCACCCAGTTGCTTGCGCAACATATGAAACATCATCAGGGTTTTACCGTAACCTACCGCTTCAGTGGCAGAGCTGTGCCTGCTTTTGAATGCTGTGAGAGGGAAGTCTCTTTGCTTGGCGGCATAGTCCCGGTATTTTTGCAGGCTCTGCTGACGATAATTGACTCCCTGGCTCTGCTGTTCCTTGATCAGGTGGTCGGCCAGGTAGGCGGTTAATCCCTCACTCCAGTTACCGCTATCAAAATCCACATAAACCCCGTTGCCCCACCAGTTGTGCAGGATCTCATGGGGATAGGATGTGTTGAGTATGAAAGGAAGACGAATCACTCTGGAACCAAGCAGAGTGAATGACGGCATGCCGAAGCCGGTTTCCCAGAAGTTTTCAACCAAGGCGAATTTGCTGTAGGGATAGGTACCGAGCAGCTGTTCGTACATCTTCAGATATTTGACCGTCGCCTGCAGGTATCGGTCTGCCAGTTTCTGATCTGCGCTACGTAGAAATACCTGAGCCGAGACCGGTTTCCCTTGCAGTTTTGCAATCTTCTGATACTCGATGAACTCCGCTGCGATGAGGTAGATCTCATCCTGCGGTTTATCGATTTGCCAACGATCTACGTTCAGTTTGCCGCTGTTGTTCCGGTTTTGTCGATGACCCTGAGTGACCGAGGACCAACCGGCGGGCAGGCCAACCTGCATGGTGAAAGTCAGATAGGGATAGCCTTCGATCTGTGGATACCACAAGCTGCCAGCAGCGAGAAACACCCCCTTCTTATCAATCAGTCCGGCGCTGCTGCGGAATCCCCTTGACTGTTCTCTGCGGCTGGAACTCAATTTATGGTGAATGCGGCCTGTATATTCAACCGTCAGGTGGTCAGCACCTTTCGGCAGGCTGATCTCATAACGCTCGGCAAAACGATCCCGATGATCCAGCCTGACCTGAACCTGGCCCCGGTCTGTAGAGAAGCGGGGATTCAGGTCGGCGTGCAGGATCAGTTTGATTTCAGAGAGCGGTTGTGTGAATGAGATCCGATCAGTCACACTGAGCGTCTGCCGTTGTGGCTCGAGTTTCACATCAAGTTGATGGTGAATGGGGGATGGGCTCTCGGCTGCCAGCAACGGTGTACAGATCAACCAGAGGAGAAACAGAAGGCCTCTATTCATCTATTCAGTCCAGTCAGCAATGAAAATATCCGTTGCGCGAGGTTTGTCCGGATTGCGGTTGGAGCCAAACACAAGCTTTTTACCGTTGGGCGAAAACATAGGGAAACTGTCGAATATCTTATTGTAGGTAACTCTCTCTAGTCCCGATCCATCACTGTTGATCAGGTAGAGTTCAAAGTTGTGACCATATGTTTTGTAGTCATCCCGCCAGTCATCCATGTTGCTGGAAAAGACGATGCGCTTACCATCAGGATGCCAGGATGGGGCCCAATTGGTGGCGCCATTGTCTGTGAGGCGGATTTTGTTGCTGCCATCCGCATTCATTACCCAGATATCGAGTGGTGTGGATTGGACGTAATCCTGCTTCATGTTTTCCTGCCACTGGGCTTTTTCAGCGGCGCTCGTGGGATGCCATGCGCGCCAGACAATCTTTGTGCTGTCTGGAGAAAACCACGGGCCACCATCATAGCCTTCTGCATCCGTCAGGCGCTGAACATTACCCCCATCCACATCCATCCGGTAGATGTCGAAATCCCCCTCGCGTTGTGAACCGAATACGATCCACTTTCCATCCGCGGAGACAATCGGTTCAGCGTCATATTTGGGATTGTCGGTTAACGCAGTCAGACCGGAGCCGTCGGCATTGGCCCGGTAGATGTCGTAAGGGTGGAGGGGCCAGGCGTAACGTATGTGAGAGGGTAAGTCGGGTTTTTTCGGGCAGCTTCCCTGCAGGTGGCTTGTGGATGCAAAAACGATCTGTTGTTCCCCGGGTTGGAAGAATGCACAGGTGTGTGCGCCATGACCCGGGCTGACCATGGTCTTGTTGGATCCGTCGATATTCATGGTCCAGATCTTGTCACACTCGAATCCACCCCGGTTTGACTGGTAGATCAACTGCTGCCCATCGAAACTGAAATAAGCCTCACCATTGTCTCCTTCGAAGGTCAGTTGAGTCAGGTTCGACATGTGACGGTCATCCGACTTCTTCAAGGCGGGTGTCTGTTCTGCGTTGAGCGGAAGGGTATAAATCAAGATAAACAATAGGGCTATTCTGTAGTACATTGGATCTCAGATTCGCTTTTTAATAATACGACATACTTAGTCGCCGGGTTGATAATTGGTGTGTCAAGCACTCGGATTGTTAATCTACAAGTTAACACTAGCCGTTGTCTCCGAACAGTCGGAATGCTCAATAATTGGAGGCTAGGGCCTGTTAAGATTACTTTAATACGACCAGCTGGGACGGTTTTTGTGCCCAACCAGGCACAACAGGAGGTGTTTGATTGATCTTCACAGGACCGATTGCAAATCCCTGGCTAAGATTGTTGATTTTTATCCACTCAAACTGGCTAATATGACTATTCCGATTAGGCCCAATCGAACCGTTCGGATGGAGCATTAGAATTTAACTGAGAGCTGATAGATTATGGAATTGGACCTGGATGGCGGCCGCTTGATTCTGTTTTTGGGTGGATTGAGTTTTTTTATCCTCCTTGAGACCATCTTTCCTGCCCGTGTCTGGCAGGGGAAACGAATCAACCGCTTTATGTTTCATGCCGCTGTGGCGGCGCTGAACACCGTGATTGTGAGGGTATTGATCTATGTGCCCTTTCTGCTGTGGATTGTCTATGTCGAGCAGCAGGGCTGGGGTATTTCCCGCTGGTTGGGTCTGAATGGCTGGTTGGAGATCGTGGTTTCACTGATTATGCTCGATCTGTTTGATTACTTCTGGCACAGAGCGAATCACCGTTTTCCCCTGCTGTGGCGTTTTCATAAAGCCCATCACGCAGATACCGAGATGGATGTGACCACCGCACTGCGTTTTCATCCGGGTGAACTTTTTCTCTCTTCCTTCGCCAAAGCACTATGGGTGCTGGTCTGGGGACCCACTGCGATTGCCTGGTTTGTATTTGAAGGATTGATCAGTCTGTGCGCCCAGTTTCACCATAGCAATATTGATCTGCCTGAGCCGATCGAGCGGGTTCTATGCCGAGTGATAGTAACCCCCAGGTTTCACACCTCCCATCATCGGGTTGAGCGTGCTTACGGTGATGCTAATTTCTCCACCATTTTCAGTTTCTGGGATCCCTTGTTTGGCAGCTATAATCAGATGCCCAGAGAAGAAAAAGAGGCAGATAGCGGCGATCTGATCGGCTTGCCTCAGGCCCGGGAGACAGCTTTCTCCTTCAAGGCCTGGTTGATTGAACCATTCAGTCGGAGAAATATGGGATTGGCTGACTGAGATGCGGCGGCAAACGCTACCAATGAGAGCGGCTGATCCTGCCAGGATGGTGTTTTCAGTTTTTCCACTCGGTCCATACAAGAGCCGAGATTTCATAACCTAAAAAAACAGTGAGGAGAGATATCGTGAAAAAGTTACTTGGCCTGTTGTTGCTGATTCCATTGGCTGTATTTTCCGCTGAGCACGCCGGTAAGGCTGCGGAGCATGGTGGCAAGGCAATGAAGGCAAAGCAGCAGGCAGCTGAACATGGCGGCAAAGCTATGGATGCAAAGGAAGATGCGGAGAAAAAAGCCAGTGAACATGGCGGCAAAGCGATGAAGAAGATGGAACATGGCGGTAAACCTGCGGAACATGCAGGTAAACCGGTCGCCAAATAGGGTTCAATAGATGATCAGAACTCGGCTGCTGATTGGTTTGATGGGATTGGTGACAACGCTATCGGTGGCTGATGAGTCAGCCACCGATAGTCGTAAATATTATGTCGAAGATATCAAGTCAACCATGATGCAGCACATCGAGGACAAGGTGGATGAGAATGGTGTGTTTCGTCTGCGGGACGATAAAACCGGTGAAGTGCTGACGCTGAAGTTCGTGCGTATACATGACCCGGTCAGACAGATCGGCAGTGATATCTACTTTGCCTGTACCGATTTCCATGTGGTGGGTGAGCCGGATAAGTTATATGACCTCGATTTCTGGATGAATGATAAAACCGGCCAGCTGAAGATCTACCAGTCGAAGGTACATAAAGAGCCCCGTTGGTCTTTATTGTATGGCTGGTATAAGCAGCCCCGCTATACCTTCGTCAACGATGAGATTGAGTATCTTTACTGAGTCTTGAGATTCATCCAGGATTAAAGAGGCTGGTGCGAATGGTACTTAACTCAAACACTAACTCTTTGCATCTGGTTTTACCAATGGGACTTGGTGGGGCATGGCCCCACCCTACACCATGAATTCAACCGTAGGGTGGGGCCCTGCCCCACCAAATAATGCATAAGTCGGCACCATTCGGCTCAAATCTGTCTGTTATAGGTTGGTGCAGGTAGAAGAGAGAGGTTAAGTTCGCTATGCATAGTGATTAACTGCTTCCCGCAATCCGATAAACGAATTGCTCAGAGAACCCTTAATTATTGCCTGCACTGGAGTAGGCCAGACGGCTGACCCGGCCAGGGGTAGGTGTCTCCGGTACCAGCAGCGAAAGTATGAAGGAGATGGCGGCCATCGCGGCGCCGGCGTAGAACACCAGTGCGGGTGAGCTCATCCAGATGATGCCGAACACAGCGGGAATGGCTACGGCGGCAATATGGTTGATCGAGAAGCTGACCCCGGCAGTCGAGGCGATATCCTCTTTGTCGGCGATTTTCTGGAAATAGGTTTTGAGTGCGATTGCCAGGGCGAAAAAGAGGTGATCGATTATATAGAGTCCGGCGGCGATGGTGGCGTTTTCCACCAGGGCATAGCCACAGAATACCAGGATCAGTCCGCTGTATTCGATCAGCAGGGCGCGACGCTCCCCGATCTGGCCGATCAGGCGACCGATGCGTGGCGCAAGAAAGACATTGATGGCTGCATTGATCAAAAACAGCATCGCAATCTGTGAAACGCTGTAACCAAACTTCTCCACCATCAGAAAGCCGGCAAACACCACGAAGATCTGACGACGGGCGCCTGACATGAAGGTCAGCAGATAGAATAGCCAGTAACGTTTACGCAGCACCATGTGTTTGTGCTGTTCAGTCTTCTGCGGAAAGAGAGGAAAACTCAGCCAGGCGATCAGGGCGATCAGCAGGGTGAGTCCTCCCATCACCAGGTAGATCCACTGGTAGTCGAGTTGCAGCAGGTTATCCCCGAGCCAGATCAGACCGAAGGTCAGGATCGAGGCAAATGAGCCGGCTGCGATCAGTTTGCCGAGCACTTCGGCGGAGTTGGAGGTGTCGGTCCACTGCAGCGCCAGGGAGGTCTGCAGGGTCTCATAGTAGTGAAATCCAACCGACATGATGACCGTGGTGATGTAGAGACCGATTATCGAGGGGAAGAAACCGGTCAGGGCGGTTCCCAGCCCGAGCAGAGCCAGCGAGATGTAGGCGAGCTTCTGCTCCCGCACCAGAAGCAGCAGAAAGACCACGCCGAAGGCGAGAAATCCGGGGATCTCGCGCAGGCTCTGCAGAATACCCATCTCCTGGCCTGTAAAGGCCACTCTTTCGATGGCGAAGTTGTTCAGCAGCGTCTGCCAGGCGGCAAAACTGAGCGGTACGGCAATCGCCATCAGCATCAGCAGAATCTCTGGTCGCTGTCGGATCTGTGTCGGAATCTTCAACATGACCCTATTATGAATCGGATTTGTTTTGTCGTAATAGCTATAATCTGACAATGAATATTGAAAATCAGACAATAGACCCCCAGGTGCACGTGGGATATGTGGTGGACGCGGATCGGCCTGTCTTGACTTTGACGAGTGAGCGCAAGGCCTCGGAACTGGTTTCGAAACACTCCCACTTGAGGGGGCAACTGCTGTTTGCCATCCGAGGCGCCATGAAGGCGACCACCGATGATGGGGCCTGGCTGGTTCCCCCCTCTCAGGCGCTGTGGATCCCTCCTGGGGTGATGCATGAGGTGGAGATGGCCGAGGCAGTCTCATTGAGGTCGGTCTATATCGATCCGGCTTATGTGGAGGAGTTGCCTGATGAGTGTTGTGTGGTGAGGGTGTCGGCTCTGCTCAAAGCCCTGATCCTGGAGGCGGCGGCGATCGGCAACGACTATCAGACCGGGACGCCTGAGGCGCGATTGATGCTGGTGATCCTCGATCAGTTGAAAAAAATCGAGCGCTTCCCCCTCTATCTGCCTTTTTCCGCTGAACCGAGGGTCCGCCGGGTTACCGACAACATGATCGCCAATCCTGCGGACAACCGCACCCTGGCCGAGTGGGCCCTGCAGATCGGCGCCAGTGAGCGGACTCTGGGTCGACTCTTTATGCGTCATCTCGGTATGAGTTTTGGCGCCTGGCGTCGTCGCTTGAGGTTGCTGGAGTCGATCGACCGGTTAGGCAATGGCGCCTCAGTGACTGAGGTCGCCTATGAGCTGGGTTACGGCAGTCCCAGTGCCTTCATTGCGATGTTTCGTGAAAACCTCGGGGTACCGCCGGCGCGGTTTTTTTCAGATCGGCGATAAGGTTTTTTCCCTCTTTGGGCCGGTTAACAAGCCCTGTTTTACCGGGGAAAATTGGCTTTGGCGGTAACTTGGTTTATGATTCCTCTCTTTTTTGCGGCCCTGTGGCCCTTTGATATCTATTCCGGTGGGGAAAAACGATGGCACGTGTGACAGTTGAAGATTGCATGGAATTTGTGGATAACCGTTTTGATCTGGTCCTGCTTGCCACCAAACGGGCCCGTCAGCTGGTGAATGGCGTCGAGCCTCTGCTGCCCTGGGAAAACGACAAACCCACCGTCATGGCGCTGCGCGAGATTGCCGAAGGTCTGATCTCCCATAAGGATTTGGATGCTCAACTCGCTGCGGAAGAGGCTGTTCTGGATGAGGCGATCATGGATGTCGATATCACGCCGATGGAACCGAACCAATAAGATTTTCCTCCGCTTGCGGCGCTTATCGCCGCAACAGCCAGTTTTTTCCTCTCTAATTGACTTGCAACTCGGGGTTGAATCGGCACAGAATTCTCCATTAGTTGTGTTTTTGGAGTGCCCGAATGAGCAACCCTTTAGGCATCATAGAAAAAGATCAGGATACGCCCCGTTTTCTGATCAGTGATCTATGTGCCTATCTGGAGGAGTACCTCTCTCCGGATCACATCCGCGAAGTCTATCGTGCCTATCTGTTTGGTGCAGAGGCCCATGTCGGCCAACATCGAAAAACCGGTGAACCCTACATCTATCACCCGGTTGCTGTGGCGCGCATCCTTGCCAATATGCGCATGGATTACAAATGCCTGATGGCGGCGATTCTGCATGATGTGATCGAGGATACGCCCACCGCCAAGGAGCAGTTGGCCGATACCTTCGATGCGGAGATCGCCCAATTGGTGGATGGGGTCAGTAAACTCTCCAAGATCGATTTCAACTCCCAGGCGGAGGCGCAGGCGGCGAGTCTGCGCAAGATGCTGTTGGCGATGACCAAGGATATCCGGGTCATTCTCATCAAGCTGGCAGACCGCTTGCATAACATGCGCACCCTCGGCGTGATGCGACCCGAGAAATCGCGACGTATCGCCAAGGAGACCCTGGATATCTTTGCTCCCATCGCCAACCGGCTGGGTATCAACAGCATGCGTATCGAGCTCGAAGAGTTGGGATTTGCCGCCTACTGGCCGATGCGCTACCGGGCGCTGCAGCGAGCGGTTGCGGATGCCCGTGGGCACCATCGGGAGCTGGTTGAAAATGTCGAAAAGGCGCTCAGTACCCGTCTTGAGCAGGAGGACTTTGAGGGCGAGGTCTACGGGCGGCAGAAGCATCTCTACAGCATCTATAAAAAGATGGTTGAGAAGAAGCTCAGCTTCTCCGAGGTGGTCGATGTATTTGCCTTCCGTATCGTTGTCGATCGGGTGGATACCTGCTACCGGGTACTTGGGGTGGTGCACAATCTCTACAAGCCGATGCCCGGCCGTTTCAAGGACTATATCGCGATTCCCAAGGCGAATGGCTACCAGTCTCTGCATACGGTGCTGTTCGGCCCCCAGGGAATTCCGATCGAGATCCAGATCCGTACCGAAGAGATGGATAAGCTGGCGGAATCGGGCATTGCAGCTCACTGGATGTACAAGACCGGTGAAGCCAGTGGTCAGTGGGTCAAGTCCCGTGCTTCCGACTGGCTGCAAAACCTGTTGGAGATGCAGCAGGGT
Source organism: Candidatus Thiodiazotropha sp. 'RUGA' (assembly GCA_016842065.1). GTDB lineage: Bacteria > Pseudomonadota > Gammaproteobacteria > Chromatiales > Chromatiaceae > Thiodiazotropha. The sequence continues at coordinate 114,010 of JAEPDS010000003.1, read as the reverse complement.
GTTGGCGACTCGATGGAGTTTCTCGAACATGTGAAGGTGGACCTGTTTCCCGATGAGGTCTATGTCTTCACTCCCAGGGGTCGCATCATGGTGCTACCCAAAGGGGCCACGGTGGTCGATTTTGCCTACAGCGTGCATACCGACGTGGGGAATACCTGTGTGGCGGCGCGGGTCGATCGTCGGCTTGTACCGTTACGCACCAGGCTGCATAACGGCCAGACAGTGGAGATTATCAACTCGGAAACCGCAGGGCCAAGTCCCGCCTGGCTGAATTTCGTGGTCACTGGCAAGGCCAGGGCCAACATCAGATCCTATCTGAAGAATCTGCAGGATCAGGAGGCGGTCAACCTGGGGCGGCGCCTGCTGGAGCGGGAATTGAATCTGCTGAGCCTGAAACTGGAAGCGATCGATCAATCGCAGATTGATCAGGTACTGGAAGAGTTCCGCCTGGAGAATCTGGACTCCCTGCTGGCGGGCATCGCTCTGGGCAATCACATGCCGCTGTTGGTTGCCCGGCGTCTGGCTGGTGAGGAGATGGTGCCGGCTGGTAGCGAGAGCGGCGCGCAGGAGGCCGAACCTTCCGGGGTACTGGCGATTCGCGGTACCGAGGGGATGGTGGTCAATTTCGCCAAATGTTGTTGGCCGATTCCCGATGACGCGATTGTCGGTGTCTTCAATCCAGGCAAGGGTATCACCATTCATCGCCAGGGCTGTCCCAATCTTGGGGATTACAAGAAGCATGGACACAAATGGATTGAGGCCGAATGGGAGCCCGATGTGCAGGGCGAGTTTGCCACCAAGATCAAGGTCGAGTCTGGCAATCAGCGCGGGGTTCTGGCCTCCGTGGCCTCGGTGATTTCCCAGCAGGAGTCGAATATCGAACATGTGGGATCGGAGGAGCGGGACGGGCTTTCATCAACCTTGGTATTTGTCATTACCGTGAAGAATCGTCTGCACCTGGCGAGAATCATGCGTCAGGTCCGTTCACTTCCCTCAGTGATGCGCATCAGTCGTCTCAAATAGCGTCAGCCGCAACGCTCGTTGGGGTGTGCTCGGACGTTGCAGATGTTGCAGCATAAATCAGATAAGCTAACCATCATCAAAGTGGCCCGGACTGGCCCGATAACATCCAGAGGAGTTACAACATGAGTCGTGAAATTATCCGCACTGACCAGGCACCACAGGCGATAGGTACCTATTCCCAGGCGGTGAAGGTGGGCCAGACTGTCTATCTGTCAGGGCAGATTCCACTGGTTCCGGAAACCATGGAGATGGTTGAAGGTGATATCGAACAACAGATAAGACGCGTCTTCGATAACTTGCAGGCGGTGGCAAGAGCGGCCGGTGGAAATCTCGCCGATGTGGTCAAGCTGAATGTGTTTCTCACCGATCTGGTTCACTTTCCTGTGGTCAATCAGGTGATGGCCGACTACTTTGCTGAACCCTATCCAGCAAGAGCGGCGATCGGGGTGGCAGCGCTGCCGAAAGATGCAGGGGTGGAAATGGATGCTATTATGGAGATTGACTCATAGCGGATAAGCAGTAGACGCTCGTGTTATCAGGCCCTTATAACTGGTTTTTTATTTTGATATGAGCGACCAACTCAAGCAGATGATGCAGGTGAATATCAAAGGACGTGCCTTTGTCATCTGCCAGTCCCACGGTATCACCGATCCCAGCATCATGGGCTACTATGTGCAGATTCTGGAAGAGGCGACCATGGGTATGCTGAATCCTGAAAGTTCGGTTGCTGATTTTCATGAGGCACTGAACGAAAAGTCGAAGTGGCTGGAACGGGAGGTCGGTCAATTGACTGATCCGGTCGTATCGAGCCAGTCTGATGCAGTTCAGGAGGCGCCGGCAGAAGATTTGGTTGTCGAGCAGCAGGAGCCGGCCAAGCCGGTTACCGCCCATCAGCAGAACAAAAAAGCCAGCGGCTATGTACCGGAAGCGAAATCGATGGGTGAGCGTCTCAAGGACCGGCGTTCTGAGATGGAGCATCTGCTGCTGAATGATTGTGTCACTCTGAAACTGGTGACTCCCAAGCAGGCTAAAAAGCATGTCCACGAGCTGGTCGGCAGGGACCCGAAGAAGGCGGAAGAGGATCTGGTGGCCAATTTGCGCAATGCGCTGCACCAGCAGGTGGTCGGCTTTATCCGTAAGCACAATGGTGGCCCCTGGAGCAGTGCTACCGAGCAGACTGAGATCAGGATGCAGATCGCCAGCACCAAAACCCTTCAGTCCCTGGTCAATCTCTCCAAGATGCTGTTAAGCGAGCGGGAGGAGTGGATGGCAAAAACGAAAAACAGTCTGGTTGGGCGGCTGTTTGGCGGAAAGGTCAAACTCGATAAGTGAGTGTTGTTGAATTGGTTCTATAACAACCCCCGGTATCATCCCTGTTGCTGCTCTCGCCCCCTTATTCTCCGATTAGAGTTGCCATCACTTGACGATTGTGGGGGTGGGTTCTGTGTTCCCACAAATAGATTCCCTGCCAGGTACCCAATGCCAGTCGTCCGTTACTGATCGGCAGGCTGAGATCGCTGTGGGTAAGGATTGTGCGGATATGCGCCGACATATCGTCCGGACCTTCCATAGTATGTTGAAAGATCGGGTCGCCATCCTTGACCAGTCGGGAGAGGTAGCGCTCCAGGTCGGAGCGGACATCAGGATCGGCATTTTCGCAGAGGATCAGAGAGGCGCTGGTGTGCCGCAGGAAGAGTTGGCAGAGGCCGGTTTGGATGCCGGATTGATCCACCAGTGAGGTGATCTGACGGGTAATGTTGAGGGTCTCTCTGCCACGGGTTTGAACACTGAATGTTTCCTGTGCCACCATTTCCACTTTACTCCGGATTCATAATTTGAAAATGTTGTCTCAAGATGGATCTCCGAGTAGATCGATGAGTCCATGAGAGGACGCCAACAGTTTACCTTCAAAGCGTATGAAAGCGAGTGACATTGAAAAAGGATATTGAACTGAAGAGTCTGGCAGACCAATCTGTCACCCTGCTTAAAGGGGTTGGGGCAAGGAGCGCCGAAAAACTTGCGAAACTGGGTATTGCCACCCTGCAGGATGTGCTCTTCCATCTGCCGTTGCGCTATCAGGACAGAACCCGGGTGCACCCGATCGGCGGATTGCGGCGGGGCGATCAGGTGGTCATCGAAGGGGAGGTCGATCTGGCCGAGATCAAGTTCGGTCGGCGTCGTTCTCTGATGGTCCACCTCTCCGATGGTACCGGCAGTCTGTTTCTGCGTTTTTTCTACTTCAGCAATGCTCAGCGTCAGAATCTTAGCCGAGGGGTCAGGCTGCGCTGTTTTGGTGAGGTGCGTAGCGGGCCCAACAGCCTTGAGATGGTGCATCCGGAGTATCAGCGTATCTCAGACGATGAACCGCTGCAGGTCGAAGAGAGCCTGACCCCGGTCTATCCGACCACCGAGGGTGTGCATCAATTGACCTTGAGAGGGCTGATCGGCCAGACCCTTGAGTTGCTGGATCGATCACCCGCTGCCCTGCAAGAGTTGCTGCCTGAGAATCTGTTACAGCGTTTTCAACTCTCCAGTCTTTTGCAGGCAGTCTGTTTTCTGCATCGTCCGCCACCGGATGTGGATCAGCAGCGATTGCTTTCCGGTGAGCATCCAGCACAGCAACGGCTTGCCTTCGAAGAGCTGCTGGCTCACCAGATCAGCCTGCTGAGTGTGCGGGCAGAACACCAGCGCATCAAAAGCACCGCCTATTCAAAGCAGAATCGACTCAAGCAGGCACTGCTCGAGGCTTTGCCCTTCAGTCTGACCGAGGCTCAGCATCGGGTGGTCGCTGAGATCGAAGATGATCTGGCGCAGGCCAGGCCGATGCAGCGGCTGGTGCAGGGGGATGTGGGTTCGGGTAAAACCGTAGTCAGTGCCCTGGCGGCACTGCAGGCGATCGGCGCCGGCAGCCAGGTGGCCCTGATGGCACCGACCGAGCTGCTGGCGGAGCAGCATCTGAACAACTTCAGTCAATGGTTGACGCCTCTGGGGGTTGAGCTCGCCTGGCTGACCGGGCGGCTCAAGGGTAGGGCACGGGAACAGGTGCTGCAGCGGATTGAGACGGCCGAGGTGCAGATGGTGGTCGGGACCCAGGCACTGTTTCAGGACGATGTATCGTTTAACGACCTTGGGCTGGTGGTGATCGATGAACAGCACCGTTTCGGCGTCCATCAGCGTCTCGCCCTGCGGGAAAAGGGGCAACGGCAGAATCGTACTCCGCATCAGCTGATCATGACCGCCACACCGATTCCACGCACCCTGGCCATGACCGCTTATGCCGATCTCGATCTGTCGGTGATCGACGGTTTGCCGCCGGGGCGTAAACCGGTTACCACGGCGGTACTCTCAAGCAGTCGCCGCGATGAGGTTGTTGCCCGGGTCAGAGCGGCCTGTGCCGAAGGGCGTCAGGCCTATTGGGTCTGCACCTTGATCGAGGAGTCGGAGGTGTTGCAGTGTCAGGCAGCGGAAGAGACCGAGCGGTTGTTGGCCGAGGCGCTTCCCGAGCTCAACATCGGACTGGTTCATGGACGCATCAAGCAGGATGAAAAAGAGCGGATCATGGGGCAGTTCAAATCCGGCTCGCTGGATCTGCTGGTGGCCACCACAGTGATCGAAGTAGGAGTGGATGTACCCAACGCCAGTCTGATGATCATTGAAAATCCCGAGCGCCTTGGGTTGGCTCAGCTACATCAACTGCGTGGCCGGGTAGGGCGTGGCAGTGCGGAGAGCCACTGCCTGTTGATGTATCAATCCCCTCTCTCGCAACAGGCAAAGCAGCGCCTGGCGATCCTTCGTGAGACCGGCGATGGTTTTGTAATCGCACAGAAAGATCTGGAGATGCGCGGTCCCGGCGAGGTGCTCGGTACCCGTCAGACTGGTGAGATGCAATTGCGGATCGCCGATCTGATCAGGGATCAGGAGATGCTGGATGATGTTCGTGATGGGGCGGCCATGGTGATCGAACAGGATCCGTCTGCCGCGAGTGCGCTGGTCAAGCGCTGGCTGGGTGACCGGGTCGACTACGGGCGGGTTTGAGCGCCGATCCCAGTGAGACTCCCTGAGTAACCCTTGTACAACCATTGTGCTGCATCACGGATGTTCGTCAACTGCTTGTCTGCTGTGCCATAATCGATCTTTTTCAAGGAACAAAGCTTGAGTCAGCGAAGCAGTAAGAGGTCACTTCTGGAACCCCATTGGAGCGATTGGTCGCAACGCCGCTACAGCGGGGTTCCGCCAGAGGCTCAGGCGTGGCTGCGCGATACCGGTTCCCTTACCCGACGGGTGATCCAGTGTTGTGGATCAGGCCGCTTCCGGGTCTCGCTGCAACAGCAGGAGTGGGGACGGCCGCTGACCAGTGAACGGCAGTCACTGCAGATGCGACAGGGGCTGCTGGCGATGGTGCGGGATGTGGTGTTGCTGTGTGATGACAGCCCCTGGGTCTTCGCCCGCACCCTGATTCCTGCTTCAACCCTGAAAGGGCCGGCGCGACGACTGATGCTGCTTGGGGAGAAACCCCTGGGGGCGGTACTCTTTTCAGACCCGAAAGTGATTCGGGGTGCCACCATGTTTGCCAGGCTCAGTCCGGGGCATGCCCTGTTCGATGCGGCCTGTGAACATCTGCAGCGGCAACCGGAGTTGTTGTGGGGCCGACGTACCCTTTTCTATATGGCGCAGAGACCGATTCTGGTGAATGAGTTGTTTCTGCCGGAGCTGCCAATGCGGATGCGTGGTGATCGATGAGCGGTGAGGCAAACATGGGGCTGCCACCGGTCCAGTCCGTGGGCTGGGGGGAGAGGCTGAGGCGCTATGCGCTGCTGATCAGGCTGCATCGCCCGATCGGCATACTGCTGCTGCTCTGGCCAACCCTCTGGTCGTTGTGGATCGCGGCTGAGGGGGTACCGCCATGGGGCATGGTCCTGGTTTTCACTCTGGGGGTGGCGATCATGCGCTCTGCCGGATGCGCCATCAACGACTATGCAGACCGGGATTTTGATGGACATGTGGCACGCACCGAGGATCGTCCCATCGCCAGTGGATTGATCCAGCCCAGAGAGGCGATCGGGGTGTTTCTGGTGCTCTCTCTGATGGCGGCCACTCTGCTGATCTTTTTGAACTGGCCGACCCGTTATCTCTCCCTGGTGGCGCTGGTGCTGACCGCGCTCTATCCTTTCATGAAGCGCTACACCTATCTGCCTCAGGTGGTGTTGGGTGCTGCCTTCGGCTGGGCGGTACCGATGGTCTTCATGGCGCTGACCGAGAGTCTGCCGCTGATCACCTGGGTGATTTTTCTCTCCACCCTGATCTGGGCGCTGATCTACGATACCCAGTACGCCATGGTGGATCGAGAGGATGATCTGAAGATCGGCGTGAAATCCACCGCGATCCTGTTTGGCCGCCATGACAACCTGATTGTCGGTCTGCTGCAGGGCGTCATGATCGGGTTGTTGGTTTTGATCGGTCTGATGAGTGATCGCGGCCTGATCTACTTTCTCGGTATCGCTGCCGCAGCAGTGCTGTTCCTCTATCAGCAGTGGCTGACCCGGGATCGTGACCCCAAGGCCTGCTTCCAGGCCTTTCTCAACAATAACCGATTCGGTCTGGTGGTGTTTGTCGGTCTGGTACTTGATTACGCGGTTTAGTCGTTATGTTTTGTCACGCACGAGTGACCTGTAATCGAGTCACTGCTGAGTCAAAAAAACTCTGGCCGAGTCAGCTCCGGCCAGAGTGGTGGCGTTGTCAATTACAACGCTGACGTCGTGCTTTCAATAACGGGATCAACAGCAGCAGCATCCAGGGGCCGAGCGCGCCACCGCCATGTGATGGATAAGCGCGGGGCTTGTTGAACATCGGCTGCTGATTGTCGACTCGATTGTTGGTGACCGGTGTGGCAGCCCGATGCTGTCGTGCAGCCTGTTCCTTGGCGACACGTGCCTGGTTGTGACGATCGATGCCATGCTGCTGAAACTGCTCTTCTCTGACAACCACCATCGAGGTGTAGTCTGTCACCAATCCATACGCTTTAGCGACATCCACGATCGCCTGTCGAGTGTCAGCATCCTCACCCAGATAGTCGATCTGGTTTTGCAGCGCTTCAATCGTGGCATAGGCCCATAACCGTTCAATCTCGGGGTTGCGGTCGCTCTGGCTGGGAAATTCGAATCGGCTCGAGTACTTCGTCTCTTGTCCCGATATCTTGCCGCGGATGGTGACATCCGCCATACCGTCGCCCCAGTAGTGACCGAACAGGATCAGTTGACGACCCCGGTAGAGGGAAGCGATTCGATCCGGTGTCAGATCCTTTACCTTGACTCCGCGAATCTCTACATCGATATCGTGCAGTGCTTCATGGGTTAATTTGTCGGTTACCAGCATCAATTGGCCGACGATATCGTCACTGTTCGAGATGTTGATCGAAAAGCCGTTTGAGATTTTTGTCATGCCTTCCAGAAGCGGACGATTGGCGCTGTTTCCCATGACAAAACTGAACAGGCGTACATCGTGACTCTCAAGCAGCTTGAGAAACGCTCTCTTCTCCGTGGTGCCCACATTGGCAACCCCATCGGTCACCAGGATGATGGCGCTGGAGCGGTCGGAATCGAGACCCTTGATACCTCGCTCTACACCGTCATAAAGATTGGTGCTGCCATTGGGTGAGATATTTTCAAGTTTATCGATATAGCGATTTGCATTCTCTCTGCTTGCGTTGACATAACCTGAGGTGAGTTCCCTGGCATAGTCGTTGAAGAGCACGATCCTGAAACGATCTTTCTCTGAAAGTCGCGCCAAGCCTTTTTTCACACCTTCAACCAGACTCTGATACTTACCCTTCATGGAGCCTGACAGATCGAGCACGAATACCCAATCCCGGCCTTCATGGATCGAAGCCAGATCGTCACCCGGTGTAACGGTCAGCATAAAGGTTCCCCGGTCCTCGCCGGGCTCCTTATGGGTGACCATGTCGACGCTGCCCGGTAACCCCTGTTGGTGTCGCCAATAGACCACGATGTCTCTATCCAGTTTCTGGATCATTGCCGGGGTGGCTTGAGACTCCCCTTCTTCAACACTGGCCTGACCGTTATGCAGTGCAACCAGCCACTCCTGCGGCGAGTTGGCCGTTGCGGAGGCCTGCGGATGTTGCGGCAGTCGCAGGGTGTCGATCGGGTAGGAAGAGCGTAGTTTCAGGTTGAAGCTGAATGCCTCGGTCACCACGTCGTTGTAACGCCAGAAAGCCAGCTTCTCCTCATCCACACCACCCTCTTCCAGAGGGTAGACATAGCGTCCTATGCCGCTATCCACATGGGCGGGCTGAATATAGACAAGGCGTATTTGTACATCCTGTTGAGGCTTTACCGGATAGACGTGGCTGTCGAAGGTTCGGTAACTGTCCTGCTCGGTCAGAGCGGTCTCCCGGCCGGCATTGCGTTCCTGCTGGTAGACCTCTCTGGCTCGCTGTTTCTCCAAGACCTCACCGGTTACCGGTTGGCCATCGATCCAGTAGGTAAACTCTCCGACGGAAGCTTTTTCCGGAACCGGAAATGAGTAGATCGCCTCAAGCTCCCGATCGTTGGGATTGAAAAAAACCTGCTCCACTGAGGTGACTGCATAACCGTCCTCGATGGTGACATCGACATGGTGCTGTTTGATCTCCAGCTCAGGCAGGTTGGCCGATTTCGGTGTCATCAGACCGGCGGATGAGGCGCTCTGGGCGGCGAAAAAAGTGAGCCCGAAGAGCAGATATTTAAGCTGTTTTATCAGAGTGGTCATACTGAAAACTCCATTTTGTAAGAAAAGGGACTCCGCATCGGAGTTAAGGAGACAGTAGTGCGAGGTTTTGAATAAATAAACCAAATAGTGAAAAGCACTGTTTCATGAAACGAAAAGTACTGTATATTGGGACTTTTCCGGTGGGAGAGGGATATGAGTCAAGTCGCAGAGCTGTTGCAGGCCTTGAAGCGCGAACTGCGCGCCAAGGGGGTCACCTACCGTGAAGTTGCTGAGTTCCTGGACCTGTCTGAAAACAGTGTCAAACGCCTGTTTGCCGAACGCAGCTTCTCCATCGCCAGGCTGGAGAAGGTTTGTGATCTGCTCGGTCTGGAGCTCTCCGATCTGGTGCAGATCATGGTTGAAGGGCGGGAGCGCATCACCATGCTGACGGAGGATCAGGAGCGGGAGATGGTGGGTAACACCAAACTCCTGTTGCTGGCGATCTGCATCTTCAACCACTGGCAGTTTGAACAGATTCTGGCTGAGTACCGCTTTACTGAGACCGAACTGACCCAGTTGCTGGCCAAGCTCGACCGGCTAAGGATCATCGAGCTGCTACCGCTCAATCGGTTCAAGCTGGTGGTGGACAAAAACTTCACCTGGCGTACCAACGGGCCGATTCAGCGCTATTTTCAAAAGTATGCTCAACCTGAGTTTCTTGATGCGAAATTTCTGCGCGAGGATGAGGCGCTGATCTTTACCAACGGATATCTGTCTGAGAATTCGAGATTGACCATGTTACGGCAGTTGAAACGGCTATCGGTGGAGTTCAACCGGCTGCATGAAGAGGATGGTTCAATGCCGCTTTCCCAGCGACAGGGCACCAGCTTGATGCTGGCATTCAGAGCATGGGATTTCAGTGTCTTCAATAAACTGAAGCGGGAAGGATAGAGGGAGAGAAAGTGGCAATTGACAAGTCAGAGGATCATGCTGATGTGATCCTGCCACCACCGGTGATCCACATGGTCAGCATCGGTTTGGCGGGAGTGATCGGCTACTATTTTCCCCTGCCACTGCCGGATTGGGTGATCCTGCAATGGGTTGGCGCCATGTTGAGTGCCGCTGCGATCACCATCACGCTGTGGGGTATGCGTGAGTTCCATGCGTCCCGTAATCCCGTTGCTCCAATCCGACCGGTCAATCGTTTGATGGTCTCCGGACCCTATCGATTCACCAGAAATCCCCTCTATCTCTCTCTCATTTTGCTGCAACTGGGGCTTGCACTGTTTTTTCTCAACGGGTGGATGGCGGTGTTGCTGCTGCCCGTGGCGATCATTGTGCATGTGTATGTGGTAGCAAGGGAGGAGGCCTATCTTCTACGTCGGTTTGGTTCTGACTATCAAGCCTACCAAGAGCGGGTCAGGCGTTGGATATAAGCAGATTTTGCTGCTTCTGGATAAGAGAGCGACGCAGTTTGATTGCTGGGATGGGATATACCGTTGTCAGGCACTGCATAATCGACGAGCCTTATGAGGCCGGGGTTGATGGGATGAGCACGCTTTACAGTTTATAGTATCAGGGATAGCATCATTGGCTTCATGGATGGGAATGATATGGATATTAAAATTTTTAGATTGGTCAGGAAGATCCCTCGATTTATACGAAATCACGGCATAGACAACTTTTTCGTCTACATCTTGACGGTACCATTATTATCTTTTTTCAGCCTGCTGTTGACGCCTATCAAGAAGAAGACGGACAAAGATCCCTTCTACCACGTTTTTAATCGCTTTACTGCGATCGTTAATGAAATGCCCCAGGCGGCCCTGCTTGAGATCGGTTCAAGAAATGTAACCGGTGTGGTGATGCGTGACATCTTTCAATCCACGGTGGACTATACAGGACTGGATATCCATGACGGCGAGAATGTGGATGTGGTGGCTGATGTTCATGAGCTATCAGCCCACCTTCCGGAAAACCACTATGATGCGGTTTTTACAATCTCTGTATTCGAGCATTTGGCAATGCCCTGGCAGGCAGTGATTGAAATCAATCGTGTGATGAAGCCTGGTGGTTTGCTGTTTATAGCCACTCATCCAGTGATTCCACCTCATGAACTGCCATGGGACTTCTGGCGTTATTCAAGAGAAACATTCAAAGTGCTGCTGAATCAAAGAACCGGCTTTGAGATATTGGAATCGGTAGAAGGAACGCCGGCTAGAATCCTCTCCTTATCCCGTGATCGAACCACATCCAAGGTGCATCTGATACCGGTTCATCAGAGTATTGGTGTGCTGGCGAGAAAGATCGATGTTCCTGACGCGGCGCTCTCTTGGAAGTTGCCTTTGAGTAGTTTGTTGCAGAGTCAGTACCCACATGGATAGACCACTGCCTGATCGATTTTGAGGGCCCGGAATGGACTCCGTCCAGCCATCAGATGAACGATGAGACACAACCGGGATTCAGTGAAGTAACTAAGAAATTATAGTGGTGGTCGCAATTTGTTCTTCTTTAAACAACTAAACCGGGCGGTGTTGTGAGTTAGATTGAATCGATTCAGAGATGACTGAATGGGTTCAGTATTCTGTTGCGTGTTTTTTTGGGGGGGCAGGGGGTATCTCTTCCGGCCTTATACTTCTTCTGCTCCCGGTGGCGTATCTGTCGGTGTGACCACATCCTGTATCGCTTCCGGCGATGCGGTAATCGCACCGCTGGTCAGCATCGGCGAGGCGTCCAGGTCTTCCGCATTCATCATCTCAGCGATCCGTTGAAGTGACGACAGCAGTTGGTTCTGTTCCCAGTCCTTGAGTTCGCTCAGGCGTTGCTGAAAGCGCTCCTGCAGCAGAGGTACGGATTGTTTGACCAGTACTTCTCCCTGCTTACTGGCCTTGAGTATCACTTTGCGCTTGTCACCGGCATCGCGACTCCTCTCAAGTAACTCCCTGCTCTCAAGACGCTTCACCACATCGGTGACGGTTGCCTGGCTCAGGCTGACCCGTTTTGCCAGCTCGCTGCCGGTGATCTTTTCGCTGCGAACGATCTCGGTCAAGAGAAGTGCCTGAGGACCGGTAAGACCATGACTTTGCACAAGGTTTCTTGAGTGCTGGTCAATCGCCCGGATGACCCGTCTGAGGGCAATCAGGATATCTTCAGTGATGTCGGTGTGGGCCATGAAATTACGTTCCCTAAATAATGTTGAGTTTTTATTACCAGTAAATTTGCAGGGTTTACGGAGTATGATGGGATTTTTATTGCGAAAATGTTTAGAATACTAATCATAGTTAGCTGAATATAAGGATTTTCCGCCTGGCACAGATGTGTCCATACAGGCGTCCAGTTCTATGCAAAATGCAGGAAGATATCTCTCAAGGCGGATTCTTATCTGTCTGTTTCTCTGCCTTTTTGCAGTATCGGCAGCGAGCGCACCTCTCCTCTCCCTGGCGCCGGCACAGAGTACCGATGGCAAAGCGACCCTGAGCTGGGAGCTTCCGGAAGGCGCCAGTGTTGAAGTCGAGTCAAGTCTGGACAATCGCTTTGGCAATGCGGTCTCTCTCTATCAGGGCAGTGACCGGTCGACAGTTTTGACCGGCTTGAGTGATGGATCTTATCACTTCCGTGCCCGCATCGTGCATCAAAATGGTGCAATTTCACCTTGGGGTGAACCGGTAAATCTCCTTGTCGAACACCATAGCCTTACCAAAGCGATGAGCTTTTTTGCCGTCGGTGCGGTGGTTTTTGTAGCGACACTCCTGTTGATCATTTTCGGTGCAAGGCGGCAACAATAGACTCATGAGTGAAAAACTTCTGCAAGTCGATTTTCCTCGTCTCAAATCCGATGTGGAGGCGCTCGCCGCCATTGGTCGAGCGGATGATCAGGGTATCTACCGGATGGCCTTTTCCGAGGGGGATATGCAGGCAAGGAGTTGGTTGCAGGAGCGTATCGTTCAGGCCGGGCTGGAGTTGTATCAGGATGGAGCGGCGAACCTGTTTGGCCGTTTGGCCTGGGATCCTGAAAAGCCCAGCGTGATGGTCGGTTCACATATCGATACGGTACCCGGTGCCGGACATCTGGATGGCGCCCTCGGGGTGTTGTGCGGGCTGGAAGCGTTGCGATCGATGAAAGAGCAAGGGGTCAGCCTCAAGCGGCCATTGGAACTGGTGGCTTTTTCCGATGAGGAGGGACGCTTCAGCGGTATGTTCGGCTCCCAGGCCCTGTGTGGTGATATATCACCTCAGTGGATTCACGCCGCCAGAGATCTGTCCGGTATGGGCTTGACCGAAGCGATGGCCGCGCAGGGGCTGGATGCCACTGAGGCGCTCTCTGCCGCCAGGTCACCGGAGAGTCTGCACGCCTTTGTTGAACTGCATATCGAGCAGGGCCCGGTGCTCGATGAGTTGGGCAGTTCGATCGGTGTGGTAGAGGGTATCTGCGGCCTGAAGCGCTGGGATGTCCGTCTGAGCGGGGTCGCCAATCATGCAGGCACCACGCCGATGCTGATGCGCAGTGACGCCTTCCAGGGGCTCGCGGAGTTCTCCGTGGAGATCGACCGAATCCTGGAGGAGCACGGTGGTCCTCAGAGCGTCGCCACCATAGGTCGTGTTGAGCTGCAGCCCGGGGCGGCCAATGTGGTGCCTGGAGAGGCCCGTTTCGCGCTTGAGTTTCGCGATCTGGAAGAGTCGGTTCTGTTTGACCTGAGCGATGCTTTCCGACGTACCCTGTCAGCCATTGCCCGACGTCGTGGTCTGATGTTCGATTTCAAGGTGGTGAGTGAACTGGCGCCGGTCAGCTGTGATCAGCGCATTCGTCAGCTGATTGAATCCACCGCTCAGACCTTTGCCTACAACCACCACCAGCTCCCCAGTGGGGCAGCCCATGACACCCAACAACTGGCACGTATCACCAGAACCGGCATGATTTTTGTACCGAGTAAGGATGGGCGCAGCCATTCTGCGGCGGAGTGGACCTCGTGGAACGACATCCAAGCCGGTGCCAATGTGCTGCTGAACACACTTTACGAACTTGCCAACGAGGAGTCACCATGAGTGACCAAGAAGAAAAACAACCTGATCCCTATATGAATATCGATCCGCTTCGGGATACCTACCGGGAGAAGATCGCCGAAGCGGCTGGGCGCACCCACTCGCTGCAAAGACACAATACCGCGCTGTTGTGCATCGACATGCAGTATCTCGATGCAGCGCCCGGTTTCGGTGTCTTCGCCGATGCGGACTCATCCGGTCTGCCACCGGAGTCCCAGGCCTACTACTTCGATCGTCTGGAAAGCCTGGTGCTGCCCAATGTGCGGCGTCTGCAGGAGGCTTTTCGGGCCAATCGACTGGAGGTGGTGCATACCAGAATCCAATCCCTGACCCAGGATGGGCGGGACCGGGGGCCGGGACATAAACGTCTCAATCTGCATGCGCCGCCAGGCTCCAAAGAGGCAGAGTTTCTACCGATCATTGCGCCCCATGGAGATGAGATCGTCATCAACAAGACCGCCTCCGGGGTCTTTACCTCAACTAATCTGGAATATGTGCTGCGTAACCTGGGTATCACCGGGCTGTTTGTTGTCGGGGTCTACTCCAATGAATGTGTCAGTACTGCGGTAAGAGACGCCTGCGATCTCGGTTTCTATGTCACCCTGATCTCCGATGGTATCGCCACGGTTACCCCTGAGTTGCAGCAGGCCACGGACACTACCATGAAGGATCGCTATGCCCGCTTGATGAATACCGACGAAGCCCTTTCGGAGATCGAAGGTGTGTTCCTTTGAACTCTGATCCGGTGCTCAGTGCGGATCTTGGCTGGCTGATACTGGCGCTGTTCAGTGCCGTCTGGATCTGGCTGGGTTGGTGGCTGGGTCGGCGCGCGCAGGGGCTGGATGGTTTTATGCTGGCCGGTCGCAAGGTCGGTCTGGCACTGGGAACTGCGACTGCCATGGCCACCTGGGTAACCAGTAACACCACCATGGCGGCACCCCAGCTCGCCTTTCAAATGGGTATCTGGGGCATGGTTGGCTACTCCCTGGGTTCGATCGGTCTGATTCTGTTCGCCCCCCTGGCGAAACGGATTCGGGAACTGATGCCCCAGGGCTTCACCAGTGGTGATTTCATCCGCTTACGCTACGGTAATCTGGCCTGGCGGGTGTTTCTGGTGATCTCTCTCTTCTACGCCTTCGGCTGGTTGATCAGTCTTGGAATGGCCGGTGGGGTCTTGATCAATGCCCTCACGGGTATCGACTACCACATCGGCATGTCAGTGATTGTCGCGGTGTGTGTCAGCTATACCCTGCTGGGTGGTCTGCGTGCGGTCATCGGAACCGATTTTCTGCAGTCGCTGATCATTCTCACCGGTATTGTGATTCTTGCGGTGCTGGCGATTACCAAGGTCGGTGTGGATACCATGCATGAGCAGGTTTTGATGGAGCGGCCAGAGTTGCTCAACCTGCTGTTTCCCGCTGCGATCATGTTCCTGTTCAACAATCTGTTGTTCGGTGTCGGCGAGATCTTTCACTCCAATGTCTGGTGGAGCCGGGCCTTTGCTTTTCGTGAAGGTGTTGGGTTCAAAGCCTATTTGATCGCCGGTCTGTTCTGGACACCGGTGCCGATTGTGGCTGGGTTTCTCGCGTTGACCGTTCCCGCATTGAACATCAATGTGCCGACTGCGGATATGGTTGGTCCCCTGGTGGCTGGCGAGTTACTCGGTGCCGGTGGCGCGGTGCTGGTTTTCATCGTGGTCTTCTCCGCTCTGGCCTCCAGTCTGGACTCTCTGCTGGCGGCCACTTCCGATCTGGTGTTGACCGATCTCTATAAAGGGCATCTGCGGCCACAGGCCAGGGAAGAGGAGCTGGTCAAGGCGGCGCGCTGGATCACCCTCGGTCTGGGCATAATGACCTGGCTGCTCTGCTGGCCCCGTATCACCACCCTGGCGGAGCTGCTCTATTTCACCGGCGCCTTTGTTGCCAGCACCATCTGGCCGGTGGCTGCCGGTCTCTACTGGCGCAGCATCAATCCGATGGGCGCCACCCTGGCGATGACCCTGGGTACCATAATCGGACTGCTGAGCTATTTCATGATCGGTTTCTATGTGGCGGCTCTGGTGGCGGCCGCAGTCTCCATGACCCTGGTGTTGCTGACAACCTGGTTGGCGCCTCGCAGCTTTGATTGGCAGCGGCTCAACCCTGCTCCGATACCCGCCAGGGAGGTGCGTTGATGATTATCCCCCCTGAAATACTCAATCTACTGATTATCGCTGCAACAGCGATGGTGGCCGCCGCACCGGTCGTTCTGCTGTTGCTCTGGTTGCGGGATAGAAAAGGAGGAACCCTGTGGTGAATGATATTGATGCTCAATTGACCAAGCCGCTGGAAGAGCCGGCTTTGGATGTGCAGGGTTTTGAGCGACCAAGATCCCTGATGGAACAGCTGGCGGAGGATCTGGTGCCACTGCTGGAACTGGCTCACCGCCCGGTCATCTCGGCCCGGCAGTTCAACCGTGAGCAGTTGGTACAACTCTGTCGACTCGCGGCAAAGTATGAGACCGAGCCTCATCGCATTACCCGCCCGCTGACCGGTAAGATTCTGATCTCCGCCTTCTATGAGCCGAGTACCCGTACCCGCCTCTCATTCGAGAGTGCCTGGCATCGTCTTGGCGGGGACATCATGTCGATCACCGATCCGGCGACCACCGGCATCGCCAAGGGTGAGTCACTCTATGATGTGGGTGAGATGCTCAATCACTATGGGGATCTGGTCGTACTGAGGGACAGCGACGACCGAGCCGTTTATGAGATGCTCGAGGCGTTGCGAATTCCGATCGTCAATGGGGGTAACGGTACCGATGAGCACCCGACCCAGGCGATGGCAGACGTCTATACGATGCTCAAGGCGGTACCTCAGTTGGCTGATCCGGGCAGCATGAAGGCCTCTGAGAAAATTCGTATCGGCATTATTGGTGTGCCGGGCCGGATGCGTACCATCCGCAGCCTGCTGCTGTTCCTGTCGCTGTTTTCAGAAGGTATCGATGAACTGGTGATTATCAGTGAGGATCAGGATCCCTTCTCCGAGGGGCAATACAAGGAGTTGACTGAGACGGGACTGAATATTCGCATCACACCGGATTTGAACGAGGTGTTGCCGCAGCTGGATGTGGTCTACCTGAATGCCATCGCCTGGGTATCGGATGGCTATGAAGAGCATGGCAGGACCTATCGCCTCGATGCCGACTCGCCATTCAAGCCCGGTGCTGTGGTGATGCATCCACTGGCTCGTGGCGAGGAGCTCGATCGCAGTCTGGATGAGACGCCCTTCAACTGGTATTTCGCCCAGGCCCGTGGTGCGGTTTTCGTGCGCATGGCGCTGCTCTCCGTGTTGTTGAAAAGTTATAGCTGAAGTAAAAAATTATGTGTGGCATTGCAGGATTTATCTATGCGGACCGGGATCGACCTGTCGATCCTGAAACCCTGGTGGCGATGGCGGCCATACAACACCATCGAGGTCCGGACGGCTTCGGCGTGCGGCGTATGCCGGGGGTGGGATTCAGTCATGCCAGGCTCTCCATCGTGGACCTGGATGAGAGTCGTGGACGGCAGCCGTTCGAGAGTGCCGATGGTCGGCTGATGCTGACCAAGAATGGTGAGCTCTACGATTACCAGCGCATCCGCGCAGACCTCACAGCCCGGGGGGACCGGTTTCAGACCAAAAGCGACTCAGAGATGATCATGCATCTCTATCCGCGACTCGGGTTGGAGGGGATGCTGCCCCATCTCCGGGGAGAGTTCGCCTTCGCCCTGTATGACAGACCCGCCGAGCGACTGATGCTGGTGCGTGACCGTTTCGGCATCAAGCCACTCTACTGGGCTGAGGCGGACGGGGTGCTGGTGTTCGGATCGGAACTGAAGGTGCTGTTCGCCCATCCCGAAGTAGAGCGGAAATTCAATCCGGCGGGTGTCTATCATCAGCTGATGCAGACCATCGTGCCTGGCTCCACCGCGTTCGAAAACATCCACCAGGTACCCCCTGGGCATCAACTGGTGGTGGAGCGAAAGGATGGGCGTTTGCGTATTACCCAGCAGAAATATTGGGACATGCCCTTTCCTGAAGAGGCTGACAGACCTTCCGAATATGATGAGGATGAGTGGATCGAAGCGGTGCGCGCCAAACTGCTGGAAGCGGTGCAGCTGCGCCTGGAAGCGGATGTCCCGGTGGGCTGTTATCTCTCCGGCGGTATCGACTCCTGTTCGATTCTTGGGCTGGCTGCGGCGGCCAGGCAGAGTCCGGTGAAGGCCTTTACCATCGGTTTCGACAACAAGGATTATGACGAATCGCCGATCGCCCGGGAGATGGCGGTGAGCACCGGAGCCGATCAGGACCTGATGATGCTGGATGCCTCCCATCTCTACGATAATTTTGTCGAGACCCTGTGGCACACCGAGCGGACCATCTACAACACCCTGGGGGTGGCCAAACTGCTGATGAGTCGGCATGTGCAGAGCGTCAACTACAAGGTGGTGTTGACCGGTGAAGGTTCCGATGAGTTGTTCGGTGGCTATCCCGCCTTCCGTCGGGATATGTTTCTACATGGCCTGGATCACCTCTCCGTTGAGGAGCGTGCAGAATGGGAACAGCTGCTGGCGGAACAGAACAAGCTGTTCAAAGGGGCGATGCTGGCTGAGGATGAGATCCGCCACCAGGCACTGGAGGAGAAGGTCGGGTTTACACCGAGTTGTCTGCAGCCGTGGCTGGCTTCCGCAGCCCGGGTACCGGGACTGCTCTCGGCGGATTTGAATGCGCAACTGACCGACTATGATCCCGGTCGTGCAATTTCGGATCAACTCGACGGAGAGAGTCTCGCAGGACGCCATCCCCTCGATAAGGCCCAGTATGTCTGGATTAAGACCATGCTCGAGGGTCAGATTCTTACCTGGGGTGGAGACCGGGTCGATATGGCCAACTCCATGGAGGCCCGCCCCGCGTTTCTCGATCACCATCTGGCGGAGATGGCGGCACAGCTGCCTCCGTCCCTGCGTATCAAGGGCAAGACCGAGAAGTATGTATTGCGCGAGGCGATGAAAGGGTTGCTTCCGGAAGTGCTCTACAAGCGGGAGAAGTTTGCCTTCATGGCGCCACCGGCCCATACCGATCCGAAAAAGTGGGCTGCGATGCGGGGATTGGCCGATGAGTATCTGAATCCATCTGCCATCGCCGATGCCGGACTGCTCTCAGCGGAAGGGGTCAAGGCGCTGTTCGATCTGCATGACGACGAACAGTTGACCGCGGCCACCCAGAATAAACTGGATGCGATCATCAACCATATGCTTGGTGTGCAGGTGTTGCATCGCCACTTTGTGGCGACGGATGTTCCGGCTCAGGCGAGGGCTAAGGCGGAACAGCTGGGATGGCGTGTGGAAGCGTCTATGTAGCTGTAACTCAGTGTTGTAGTGTCCTTGAGGGCTGGCCGGTATTTTGGCACTGAGCTGAAACCCAAAATGGGTCTCAGCTTTTCTGCTCTTCCCTTAAGCCTTTATACAGGCTCACGCACATCAGCAAGAGTACCAGCGTGAACGGGAGTCCAACGCTGATGGCGCCTGCCTGGAGGGCCTTGAGTGCTTCCGCTCCGCCACCGTAAAGCAGCGTACCGGCAATCACCCCTTCGAGTGTCGCCCAGAATATCCGTTGAGGTACTGGGGCATCCACCTTACCGCCTGAAGTGATGCTGTCGATCACCAGGGAGCCGGAATCGGATGAGGTGACAAAAAAGATCAATACCAGGGTGATACCCAGAAATGATGTGATTGAGGATAAAGGCAGATTTTCCAGCATGTGGAACATGGCCAGTGAGACATCCGAAATGCCGTTAGCCAATTGACCGACGCCGGCGACCGCCTGATTGAGACCTGTGCCACCGAAGGTGGTCATCCAGATCAGGGTAACCAGGGTGGGTACCAGGAGTACAGCAATGATGAACTCCCTGACCGTTCGTCCTTTTGAGATGCGGGCGATAAACATGCCGACAAAGGGTGACCATGAGATCCACCAGGCCCAGTAGAAGACCGTCCAGCCATGAAGCCAATCGCTATCCTCCCGGCCAAAGGAGTTGCTGAGAGGAAGCAGGTTCTCGATATAAGCTGAGGCGGTCGATGCGATCTGGCCGAAGAAACCAACACCCTGGCCCAGGATGAGCACAAAAAGCAGTAGAAAGGCGGCCAGTGCCATATTCAGATTGCTCAACAGTTTCACCCCTCCATCTATGCCTCTCACAACGGAAAAGATGGCAATGCTGGTGACGCCAATGATTATGGCGATCTGGGTGTTGATCTCATTCGGAATGTCGAACAGGTGGCTGAGTCCGCTGGCTGCCTGCTGTGCACCGAGACCGAGTGATGTGGCGAGACCGAATATCGTGGCTAATACCGCCAATAGATCGATGATGTGTCCCGGCCAGCCCCAGCATGATTCGCCCAGGATCGGGTAGAAAGCGGAACGGATGGTCAATGGCATTCCTTTGTTGTAGGCGAAAAAGGCCAGAGACAAAGCGACTACGGCATAGATGGCCCAAGGGTGGAGTCCCCAGTGAAACATGGTGGCGCCTATGGCAGTGTGGGCGGCTTCAGCTGTTTCGGGGGTGACGCCAAGTGGTGTGCCATACCAGTTGGTGTAGTAAGCAACGGGCTCGGCGACACTCCAGAACATCAGCCCAATCCCCATTCCGGCAGCGAAAAGCATCGCAAACCAGGAGAGCGTTGAATAGTCCGGAGTCGCGGTGTCACCGCCGATTCTGATCCTGCCGACGGGTAGAAAAACCAGTAGCAGGCAGAAGAGAACAAAGATATTTGCCCCCCAGATGAACAGCCAATCGAAAGCCGAGATGGACCAGGCTTTGGCGCCATCAAGCATCGATTTTGCTTCACTGGGAAACATCAGTGTGCCGATGACAAACAGCAGGATCAGGATGGCGCTGATGAAGAAGACCGGGTTGTGCATATCCATGCCGAACATTTTCAGGTTGTCCTGGCCGATCTCGTAATCTGTGCTGTAGGTTTTGTTTATCGTGGAGTTTGACATAGTGGGCGCATAAAGATTAGTGTACTAACTAATATGCGTGATTGTTTTCTTGGATGCAAGCGGTAAATTATTCGTTAATTTATCGGAGATCTTAGATTTGAAGGGCGCTTTGTGTAGATTTAGGTCAGTCAAACTTCATTTAAATATAGTAAGAATACTAAGGAAATGCCGATGCTGATGCCCAAGCTGGTCCGCTTTCTCTCTCTGTTGATCGTTGCCACTCTTCTCTCTGGTCCCACCGCTCTCTGTGCCGAGGACAAGGACAGCGAACTGCTGTTGAAAGAGATCCAGCAGATGCAGCAACGCATCGAGCAGCTTGAGCAACAGATCAAAAACGACCAACAATCAACCGGGGTGACGCAATCAGCAACAGAGACATCGTCGGAGACGTTGACTGAGGCGGAGGTGCAAACATCCGGGGAAGTGGACAGTGACGGTATCAAGGTTGGTGGCGCGGTACGGCTGCAGTACAGCAATGAACGATATCGGGAGGGAAACCGGGATCGGAGTGGGGATTTCGATTTTGATATCTTCAGATTGAATCTGGATGGTCAGATGGGTGGCGTAATGCTGTCGGCTGAGTGGCGATGGTTTCAGTACATGAACGCAGTACATCATGCCTGGGTGGGTTATCAGGTCAACGATGGCGCGCAGGCTCAGGCCGGTATCCAGAAGGTCCCTTTCGGTGTGCTGCCTTATAACTCTCACAACTTCTTCTTTAGCTCCAACTACTATGTGGGGCTTGAAGATGACTATGACGCAGGGCTGAAATATCTGCACCAGGAGGGGCCCTGGGATCTTCGTGTCGGTTTTTACTTCAACGACGAGCAGGGGGGTGTCGATGGCTTTGTCGACAACCGAGAGGATCGCTACTCCTATGATGTGGTTGGCTATCGGAGCTCCACGGAAGGAACCTATGATGAACTGCAAAATGCTTTAGCTGAAAACAACACCCTGAATCTACGCGTGGCCTATCAGCTGAGTCCGCTTAAAGAGCTGGATCTTGAGGTCGGTTTTTCAGGGCAGTATGGTTTGTTGCACGATGGTAGCGACAAGGCCGGCGACCATAGCGCTTATGCGTTACATCTGGTTGCCGACTATGGTTCCTGGAATCTGCAGCTGCAGGCCACCTCATACGAATACGATGTGGATGCCGGTGCAGAACTGATGGCAGTAGGGGCTTACAGCTTCTTCGACACTATCCCAGCTGAAGCGGACAGCTACACGGCCAACCTGGCATATAGTCTGCCGGTTTCTTGGGGCGCCATAACTAATCTAACTTTCTATAACGATTTTTCCCTGATTACAAACAAATCGGCAGGCCTCGATGATACCTGGATGAATGTGCTCGGTGTGGCGGTTTCTGCCGGAGGACTCTATACCTATATCGACTTCGTTACGGCTGAAAACCAACCTTTCATTGGTGGCAGTATGGGGGCAGACAGCGGCGAATCGGAGCAGCGACTGAATATCAATCTGGGCTACTATTTTTAAGGCGCCTCAGATGCAATCCGTTTTACTATTGCGGCCAGCTGAATTCACAGGTGGTTTCCTGGTTAGTGCAAACACCTCGAAACCAGGCGCGCCCGTGTGACGTTTGCTGCTCCGCTTTGGAGAGCCTCTTCAGTGCAAGGGTTTGCGGGTTGCGCTGTTTAGTAAGCGAGTAATCCAAAAGAACCCATTCACCGGAGCAGGCGATCACTTGCTCGATTTTGCCCATCGAGGTTAGCCAGTCGCCTTTCAGGTCGAGCCGCTTTGGGCTCCCGGCATCGGGACGCAGATGGCCACTGCCGGACTGCACCCTGAATGCCACGCTCTTACCGGGTATCCAGCCGATGCCCGAATAGGTGGCCCTCAACGGCAGCTTGCTGCGATCAGGATCATCTTTCGCAGCGCGAATCTTCAGCCAGCCCAGGTGTGAGCCGATGATCTGAAACTCGATGCCAAAGTTGTGACTGTCAAAATTGATCACATAGGCTGGCAGTGTGCCGACTACCTGTGCATTGATCCCAGCCGATGAACGCACTGGCAGACCATGCTGATGAGTCTGCTTTGACCAGCCTTCGATGCGGCATTCTGTTTCAGTGGTAGGCACCCAGGCCTCCTGCGCAAAACTCAATGAAGTGAGCGAGAGGCAAAAGAGCAGGACGGTCGTTCTACTGAATGGTCTGTTGCTGATTATGGTGAGACCTCGGTGAGCAGGTAGTTCCAGGTGGTCTGCCCCGGATTGGTTCTGATGCCGTTTTCAAAGCGCACATAGTCGTTGGGGTGGACGGTTGTGCAGCCAGCCGAATCGGTGTTGGTTCGGCTGCCTGAGTGTATCTTGAAGGTGCGGTTGAGGTCATCGCTGGCGGCCGGGTTGCTGTTATCCACATAACCGGTTCCGGCGGTGAAGCGCTCAACCCCGCCTTGCCCCTGATTGACGGCCTGCGGTGTTGGTCTCAAGGCAAAATCGCTGCCACCTGCCGAGGCAGGATTATGATGGGTATCTTCATACATCTGAATGGTCTGTGGTGTGGCCAGTCTGCCCTGGTCGCGGATGCCATCACCGGTGACATCCTCACCAACCGAGCGTCTGAATCGGTTGTCTGGATGGCTGGCCAGATTGGCATCGTATTGTGCACTGGGTTCGGTTGAAACCTGATTGAACTCCTCCACATGAACGGAGCCATTGGTATCCCTGGAGATGACGGCGATGCGGTCATCGTAAACACCCCGGCCACTGTTTTCCAGGGTGTTGGTTTCAGCGCGCAGGCCGATGATGACACTGTTGCCGTTGGCAAGATCATTCTGTGCGGCCTGATCACCAACGGTCTGAACAATGCTGGCGTAGACATCAAACTTCTGCCGATCGGAGAGTGTTGAGGTGTGCGGCATCTCGGGTGGCTGGCTGCCGGCTTCATTGATCTGCCTGATGGCTGTACCGATCTCTGCAGGGCTGGCAAACAGCTCCAGGCCGTTGTCTGCACTGTTTGGTGAAATCGAGTACTGGAGTTCCGCGTTGATCATCCGGTCGAGCGCCTGCTGTACAGCGGGAGGTTGTGCCTGTTTCTGGTTGTTTAAAACAGCAACCGCTTCTGCCTGTCTGCCCTGCCTGAACAGGTTGGCGACCTCCTGTGCAACAGCCTGGTTACTTCGAGCCGGTGAGCTGAGTGGAGTATGGGTTGCGCCGAACAGAGGGTTTGGTGAGCGTGTCTGACTGCTGCCAAATGTGGTTGCTGATCCGTCCATGGATAACTCCAGTATCTCAGTTCCTTGATTTACAGAAGTCTATTCTAAGAGCTCCACCCTGGCTTGGGCACTGGGGATTACCCTAGCAGACAATCGTTTGGTTTACCGGTAAAGGTCCACCCAGAGTGTGACGGTTTCCGGTGGCAGGCAGACCTGGTCGTTACACGCCTGAAGCTGTAACTCAACCGGTAGTGTGGTTGAGCCGGGCTGATCTTCATCGACCTGCTTCAGCAGCGTTTGCAAGCTGATCTCTCCCCCATAGACAGAGAGTGGCTGTTGCTGGAAGGCGAGTTTCTGCTGTTTTCCCTTGGGGTAGGTTACCGGTCCCATCTGCCAGCCTTTGATCTGTTGTGCGAGCGTCAGGCGGGTCGCAATCAGATCCTTGCCAGTGGGTTGATTGGAGTTGATGTGCCAGCCGTCCGGAATCTGGATCTTCAGGTTCAGCAGGGTTTGCTCAGCCGCCAGGCTGGTGTTGGCTTGAATGCGGATGCCACCCTGTCCGGCGTAGGCCCTCGAACCGAGTTCTCCGTGCCGGTGGTCGGCAACGGCGCTCAACAGGTATCCGTAGCTGATCGGTGTCGCTTCGAGGGCCGGGGCGAAGCGGGATATCAGGCCATCGGTCTGTTTGCGAAAGTCCAAATCACCGCTGCGTTGCCAGAGTCGCTGCAGGCTGTGTATTGCCACAGAACTGCCCGAGGGAATGGCGTTGTCAGAGCCCTCATCCTTGGGGCGTCCCATGCCGGTGATACTGCTCTCAGCCTCGTTCATGAAAAAGCCGCCCTGCTGACGATCGAGAAAGCGCTCGATCATGGCTCCGGCTAGCTCTTTGGCGCGCTCCAGCCAGAGCGGCTCACCGGTCAGGTCATAGAGGTAGAGAAAGCTCTCTGACAGGTAGGCGTAATCCTCCTGAGTGGCTGCAATGGAAGACTGCCCGTTCAGATGGACTCGCCATAGGTAACCAGTTTTGAATCGGTTCTGCTGCCAGAGAAACTCGGCGGCCTTGAGCGCCGCATCCCGGTAGCTGGTGTTATCCAGCAGATCGGCGGCCTGGGCAAAAGCGGTGATCATCATGCCGTTCCATGAGGTGACAATCTTGTCATCTCTCAGGGGCGGGATGCGTTGGTTGCGGGTCTCCAGCAATATTTGATTGATCTGCTCCAGTTGCGTGATCAGATCACTCAACAAGAGTTGTTTCTCATCGGCAAACTCGGCAAGGGTTTGCGGCAGGTGGAGAATGTTGCGCCCTTCGAAGTTACCGGATGGGGTCACTCCGTAGAGGTTGGTCGCCAGGCTTGCCTGCTGCTTGTCGAGGGCCGCGTTCAGTTCATCCTGGGTCCAGGTGAAAAACAGTCCCTCTTCGCCTTCGCTGTCCGCATCGGTTGCGGAGTAGAATCCTCCGTCAGGTGAGGTCATTTCACGCAGTACATAGTCGAGCGTCTGAGTGGCGATGCGGCGAAAATCCTCTCTGCCTGTGATACGCCAGGCTTGCAGGTAGATGCGGCTGAGATGGGCCTGGTTGTAGAGCATCTTTTCGAAGTGGGGCACCAGCCACTCATAGTCGGTGGAGTAGCGATGGAAACCGCCCGCCACCTGGTCGTAGATGCCGCCCCGTCCCATATGGTCCAAGGTCACGGTCAACATCTGCAGGGCGGCTTGATCCCCATGGCGTTGCGCCTGGTCGAGCAACAGATAGAGCCAGGGCTCTCTGGGGAACTTAGGTGCCTGTCCGAAGCCTCCCTGGATCTCATCGAAGGCGTTCTGCATGCTCTTCATCGCCTGGGCGATGACCCCCTCATCGAGCGCTTTTGCCTCACCTCTCAGGCGGTTGCTCTCGGCGACCGCATCCGCCACTTTTTCCGCCTGTGCAATCACATCGTCCGGCCGCTCCTTCCAGAGCTGATTCACCTGTTCAAGCAGTGAGGTGAACTGTTCCGGGGTGTAATAGGTACCACCATAAAATGGTTTTCCCTCGGGGGTGAGGAAGCTGGACATGGGCCAACCCCCGTGACCGGTCATCAGCATCACGGCGGTCATATAGACCTCATCCACATCCGGGTGGCTCTCCCGGTCCACCTTGATGGCGATGAAGTCCCGATTCAGCAGTGCGGCGATCGGCAGGTTTTCGAAACTCTCCCGCTCCATCACATGACACCAGTGGCAGGTTGAGTAGCCGATCGAGAGAAAGATCGGTTTGTTCTGCTGTTTGGCCTTCTGAAAGGCGGCCTCGGACCAGGGGTGCCAGTCGACCGGGTTATGTGCATGCTGCAGCAGATAGGGCGAATCCTCCAGGATCAGCTGGTTGATGAAACTGGGGGTGCCATCCGCATTGAAATGCTCGGTACGCGGTCGATAGCCAATGCCTTTGTTCAGATAGGCCTGATAGAGTTTCTTTGTCATAGACTCGGATCTCTCCAGATGTAGGGTCTCATCCGCATGGCCTGCCGGATGCAGAAGCAGCAGGCTGATAAGGATTAATAAAACTCTTGGCATCGGCAGCGCTTACCCTTGCGATTTTACGTTCTCCAGGGCCTGTTAACAGGCCCTAGTCCACTCAGGCTCAGAAGTTCAGCTGAACCTGTTGCTCCATCGGCAGTGTTGAATCTGCCGCCCACTCCTGAGTGGAGCCGTCGTAGAGTTTGGCCTGGCTGTTGCCAAGCAGTTCATGTGAGACAAACCAGGCCAGCGCAGCACGATTGCCGGTGTGGCAATAGTTGATCTGTGCACCTTGCAGAGGCACGTTGCCGGCCGTGTAGATCTGCTTCAGATTCTCCAGCTTGTGCAGTTTGCCGCTGCCGTTGACGGTCAGCCAGTCGTAGTTGAGATTCACCGCGCCGGGCAGGCTGCCGGGACGCTCCTTGGCGCCGCCTTTGTAGATCCCTAGGAACTCCGCACGAGTGCGGTTATCCACCGCCAAGGCGCCGGAGTTGATGGCCTGTTTGACCGCCTCGGCATCCGGGTTCATCTCCGCTCGGTAGTTGGCTTTGAAAGTGGTGGGTTTGAGCTGATGATTGCCTTTTTCAAGCGGGTATTTACGGGTCTCTGCGTAGGCGATCAGGCCGCCATCCAGGATTGAAACCTTATCGTGTCCCAGCACCTTGAAACTCCAGTAGACCCGGGATGCCACCGCCATATCACCGGCGCTGGCGCCGAGCGGGATCAGCACAACATGGCTTTTGTTGCTGATTCCCAGGGAGCCGATCAGTTTCTCCATAATGGGAACCGGGGGCAGTAGCTTGGGCTGACCCTTTTTTTCTGTCCGCCAATGGCTGTATTCGGTGTTTACGGATCCCGGGATATGAAACCGCAGGTAGTTCTGGTTGCTCTGCAGATCGAGTAACACCATGTCAGCGCTGTTCTTGTTCTGTTCCAGCCACTCGACGGATATCAATGGCTGGGCCGAGAGGGGCAGCGCGGCAGTGAGAAGTATCAGGATGAAAGCAAATCTGTACATGTGGCACCTTGATATGGGTTTTTACTATGGTGTTGGTTGTCGGCAGGAGATTACACCATATGGCTTACCTGATCTCCGCTTTAATGCATTGAGATTGTTCAACGGGACATCCTGTGTTGCCGGGTTGATAATTATGTGATCGGATTCCTCGGATAAAGTTGCGTCAGCCGCTTTTTGCTCGCTGCAATCAAGCTGCTGGCTTGATTTGCCCGAGTGAAGAGTCGGTTTCATACAAGGTTTGCATTGCAGGCCTCATTCTGACGCCAAACCGATTGCGAAAAAACATTCTGCCCCTCTGGTAATCATGGGGTCCTGTGTCAGAATAGTGTGATCATGAGAAATACGATAATTAAGCTGCTCTTGGCCTGGTCGATGTTGCTGCTCTCAGCCGGAGCGATTGCGGATGACTATGCTGATGGAATGGCAGCACTGACAGGCGGCGATTACACCACCGCCTACCGGACATTCAAGCGACTGGCAAAGCGGGACCATGTGGAAGCCCAGTTCCAGCTCGGCATGCTCTATCTGCATGGTCGGGGGACAGAGCAGAATACCCAACAGGGGGTCAACTGGCTGAAACAGGCAGCAGAGGATGGCTACTACTATCTGGCGGCCAATGAGCTGGGTCAGATCTATCTTGCCGGTCAATGGGTGGAACGCAGTGAGACCGAGGCGATCAAATGGATCGAGCTGGCGACCCAGATAGCCGAGGAAAATGAGGATGAGGCGGATGACGGCTGTGATTGATCCGCTGACAAGACCATGAAATTCAGCGATTTTGGATTCAAGGAAAATCCGTTTGCCATCACGCCGGATCCCCGCTATCTCTACCTGAGTCGGGGGCATGAGGAGAGTCTTGCCCATCTGATCTATGGCGCCGGCCCGAATGGTGGATTCGTACTCTTGACAGGTGAGGTCGGGACCGGCAAAACCCTGTTGCTGAGAAGTCTGCTGGCCCAGCAGCTGGAGGATGTTGAGGTCGCGCTGATTCTCAACCCCCGGCTATCCAGGCGGGAGTTTCTGGCGACCATCTGTGATGAGCTTGGGATTTCATACAAAGGCCCCCCATACTCCCTGAAACACCTCAGTGATCTACTGGCCAAGCATCTGCTGGAGATCCACAGTGCGGGTAAACATACCGTACTGGTGGTGGATGAAGCACAAAATCTGAGTCCGAGAGTACTTGAGCAGGTTCGCTTGCTGACTAATCTTGAGACATCCCAACATAAGCTGTTGCGCATCATCCTGGTTGGTCAACCGGAACTTCTGCAGATTCTCGACCGCAAGGAGTTGCGGCAGGTCGATCAGCGGATCACGGCCCGTTACCATCTCTCTCCCTTGAACCAGGCGGAGACCCGGGCCTATATAAGTCACCGCCTGGCGGTGGCCGGTGAACGGGAGGATCTGTTCACCCCGGCCGCACTGTGGCTGTTGCATCGCTACTCCCGGGGCATACCCCGGCTGATCAACACCATCTGCGAACGGGCCTTGTTGGCGATCTATACCAGTGGCAAACAGAGAGTCGATGCCCGCATGGTCTGGCGCTCCGCCAAGGAGGTCAAAGGGCGCAAGGCGAAACGCAAACCTGGTCTGATGCTTGGTGTATCAGCCGGTCTGCTGTTGCTGTTGGCCGTTGCAGGTGGCTGGTACTGGTATGACAACGACCAGAGCCGCCGTGCGGATCTAAGCGTTGAGTCGCAGTCACAAGCGCCAAAACCGGTTGAGGAGAGATCCACTGAAGAGGTTGGCAAGATGCCTCAGGGTGGGGAGTCGACTCCCCAGGCTGAGGTCGAGCCACCACAACAATCCCGGACAACGGCTGACGACTCCCAATCCAGCCTTGTGCAGCAGCCTGCTGAGTTGTCGCAACCGCCATCCGTCGAGCCGCCGCAAGTGCCGCTCCAGCCAACGCTGACAGAGCCGCCGGAGATCGCAGGCCCTGAAACGGATGAGGTCAATGGTGAGACCGCCACCAGCCCGGATGTGGCAGACAAGAGCCCACCCAGAGAGATCGATCTGGATTGGCTATTCAAACAGCCGCAGAACAGTTTCAGCAGTTATCAGAAGCTGTTTCAGGTGTGGGATGAGTCGATCAATCTGAACACTGCCTCCCATCCCTGCCAACAGGCTCCGGAGTATGGATTACGCTGCTTGAGTGAGTTTGCCGACTGGAACACCCTGCTGCGCTTGAATCGTCCTCTGTTGATTCGCCTGAAACAGGATGGCCAGGAGCGCCTGTTGTTTCTTACCCATGTGGATGGTGATTGGCTGCTGGTCGATACCGGTGAGTCCCAGGGTGTGGTCAAGCTGGAACAGCTCAAGGGTTACTGGCGGGGAGGTTTTGTCATGTTATGGAAGCCTCATGCCGGTCTGGCATTGATTGGTCAGGGCTCTACGGGAGAGGCGGTCACCTGGTTGCGTAATCGTCTCAGTCTTGTGGATGGTGGAGAGCTGGTGCTGGTTGAGGGGCTGGATCGCTTCGATCCGGCGCTCAAGTCCCGACTGGAGGCGTTTCAACGTCAAAATGGTCTCGATGCCGATGGTGTGGCGGGCCAGCAGACCCAGGTCTATCTGAACAATCTGCAGCTACCCTCGGGCACCCCGACCCTTGCCGCCAATCCGGTGAGCGGGGAGCGTTGATATGTCGCTGATTCTGGAAGCCCTGAAAAAGGCGGAACGGCAGCATAAACTGGGCAAGGTGCCGGGGATTTCAGCACAAGCCTCGGAGCAGCAGAGTCAGGCTGGCAGTCGTCTCCGGTGGGGTCTGCTGTCGCTGATGGGGCTAGCCATTCTGGCAATCGGTCTCTACCTGGGTGGCATTCAGAGCAGACCCCAGCCGGATTCCCAACCTCAGGCCAAGGCCGCGCCTGAGCTGCCTGTCAAAGCCGCTCCGGTTGCCGAGCCTGCACATCCTCCTGGGGAGCTGACTGCCCGGCCGGTAAGATCCGATCAGGCTGTGCCTGGTGTAAAGCCGCTACCCAAGGCCGCGCAGGCAGCGCCTGTAGAGCCGATGACTCAAGCGGCCCAAACTGTCGCCAAACCCACACAGCCGACTCCCCAACCCGAGGTGACCGAAAAACCGCTCCAGGCCCCGCCGCCAGCCCGCAAACCACCGCCACCACCGAGGGCCATACCGCTGCATGATATGCCGGGTGGATTCGTATCCAATCTGCCGGCGATGAATATTGATATTCACAGCTATGATCCTCGCCCGCTGAAACGCTATGTGCTGGTCAACATGGAGAAGTACCGGGAGGGAGACTATCTGGCTGAAGGTCCTTTGCTGATCGAGATACTGCCTGAAGGGGTGGTTATGCAGCACATGGGGGAACGGTTTATTTTTCCCCTGGGGAATCTCTAAGCGGGGCCTGCGATCCAGGAAAGTCGCGAATCTCCGGACAGGCGGTAGGGTCGAGCCGATAAGCCAGGGGCTGTGGTGTGGTCTGTTGTTCAGTGTTTAGTGTATATTGGTTATTCACTGAATTTTTGTGTGGTTAAGACCAAGGAACGCAGGATGAAGGAATCAAACCTATGTTTGTCAGCAGCTTGTCTGTTGCTGCTACTGCTGCCGCTGAATGCTCAGGCTGTAATCTACAAATGGTATGACGAAAACGGCAAGGTGCACTACAGCCAATCACCGCCACCGAAGGGCAGTCAGCGGGCACCCATCGATACCAGTACGTTCTCCACCATGGAGATGCGCAAAGCGCCGAAAGTCTCCCTCACGCCGAAGAAAAAGCCGAAGCGGAAATCCAAGCCACAAAAAAAGCGTGTGGTGAAAACGATCAGCAAGCGGCCTAACACCCGCAGTACCTGTCCACTCAAGCGTTAACAGGCCCTAGGAGGCTTTTTTCAGCGGATAGATGGTATGCAGGATATGCTCAATCCCGGGTTCCACCTCTTCAGCGATTGAGCGGCAGGCGGCCAGATCCAGGCCGGTTCTCTCCAGCGCCGCTCGGTGAGGGGTGTTTAGGCCTTCGCCCAGCTTGCCATTTCCCATCAGGGCTTCACTCACGACTGCCGCGATATGAACCATTGCGGTCTCTGTCGGGTGGTGTTTGGCGCGTAGCGGCTCGTTATGAAACTCTGTGGTCTCGACGAGGCAGAGGGGGAAACTCCATTGACGCATCAGGGTGGCGCCGACCCGCGCATAATCCAGACCGATCAGCTCTCGCTCCACTTCCACCAGTGGTTGGGAGCGTTGTTGAGAATGCAGCAGTGCCTGCTTGGTCTCTTGCGGGATGCTCTGATGCATGATCAGGTGACCGAGATCGAACAGCAGGCCACAGACAAACAGCCGTTCACTGTCGATCAGGCCCATGCGTCTGGCGATACCTTGGGCAACCAGGCCACAGAAGATACTGCGTCGCCAGTAGCCCTGCATGTCAAATGCGCGGTCGGCCGGCTCATGTAACGAGTCGGAGATGCAGGTGGCCAGGGTAAGGTCATGAATCTGTTGTGTGCCGAGCAGGGAGACTGCGCGAAATACGGTTTCGATCTTACTCGCCAGGCCAAAGTAGGGGCTGTTGATCAGTTTCAGAACGCGGGTGGTCAGGGCCGGGTCGCTGCGGATGGTATCGGCCACATCGTCGAGGCGATATTCCGGCGTGTCGATGATGGTTTTTAGCCGGATATAGACATCAGGCAAGCTGATGAGCTTGCAGTCCCGGGTGATTTTTTCCCACAGTGTCGACATAGGTACCTCGTGAACAGATAGTGCTCAACCTCGGTTCCTGTGGGTAGAATCTGAAGGATCTGTTCAGTCATGAATAGTTGATGCCTTCTATTTATTCTCCTTTGGCATCGATCCCATTATACCAACAAAGATTTAGATTGGTTCGTCGGAAACAAAAAAAGTTTACGAATCCCACACCTGTAAATCATCGTTCGATTGTCGATCTGGCGACAGCCCAGACAGTGATTTCAGTCGCACCATGGCGTTGCAAAGTCTTGCTCATTTCATTGATGGTCGATCCGGTGGTGATCACATCGTCCAGGATCGCCACCCGCCTGCCCTGCAGGCTACCCTGGACGCGAAAAGCATGGCGGAGATTGTTTCGCCTCAAGCGTTCACTGAGGTCGGATTGGGCTTTGGTATTGCGGCTGCGTTTCACCAGACGATCTTCCAGGGGAATCCGATAGTGCTTGGCGACCACCCGAGCCAACTCCTGAGCCTGATTGAACCCCCGTTCTCTCATGCGCTGTTGGTGGAGAGGCACTGGAAGCAGTAGATCCGGTGGATTTTTCAGTTCACCCAGGCGATCGATCATCAATCGGGCGAGCGGTGCGGTCAGATGCAACTGGTGACGGAATTTAAACTGTGTGATCAGATGGTTGGATGGTGCTTCGTAACGCAGGGCTGTGTGGCATGAGGTGTAGGGCAGCTGACTTTTGAGGCAGGCGCCGCAGCGGGTTTCAGCGGGGGTGTCGGGGGGGAGTGGCAGAGCGCAGCGGGGGCAGGCGTGGTGATTGAAGGGTAGCGATTGATAACAGGGGCCGCAAAAACGGCTTCTATGATCGGTCTGCGCACCACACAGCAGGCAGTTCTGTGGGTAGAGTTGTTTGAGTAGTGTCTCAAGCCAGTTGGACTTCATCGCTCCATCCATGGATATCAGTGGTTGATCGGTGCGCTCAGCGATCCTTGTGAGCCGATTTTCAGTCTAACCTTTGCAGCTAGCCCAGTATAGGGAATCGGCAGGTTATCGACAGAGGACGACACGCTATCTGACCATGGGGTCATAAAACAAACCCTGTAGTATAAAAATTACACAGTAGTAAACTAATCGACGTAATCCTGGTTGACTGTTGTGGGGCAATGATTACCATAGACCCCCCGCGACCCAATAGTGACCGCATTTTGTACAACCTGGTGGATATCATGACCGACAGCCCGCTACGCTATGACTGGACTCTGGATGAGATCGAGGCCCTGCTCGATCTGCCTTTCAATGACCTGATGTTTCGCGCCCAGAGCCTGCACCGGGAGCGTTTTGATCCCAATCAGATTCAGATGAGCAGCCTGCTGAGCATCAAGACCGGTGCCTGTGCCGAGGATTGTGGCTACTGCTCCCAGAGCGCCAAGAATGACTCGGGTCTGGAAGCCGAGAAGTTGATGCCATTGGAAGATGTGGTCAAAGCCGCAGAAGCGGCAAAGCAGAAAGGTGCCAGCCGCTTCTGCATGGGAGCCGCCTGGCGTAATCCAACCGATAAGAACCTGCAGCGGGTGATCGAGATGGTTGAAGCGGTCAACGGTATGGGCATGGAGACCTGCCTGACCCTGGGTATGCTCAGCGAACAACAGGCGGAACGTCTGCGCGATGCCGGCCTGGATTACTACAACCACAACCTGGATACCTCTCCGGAGTTCTACGGCGAAGTGATCACCACCCGAACCTTTGATGATCGATTGCAGACCCTCTCCCATGTACGTGATGCCGGGATCAACGTCTGTTCCGGTGGCATCCTCGGTATGGGGGAATCGAGACGCGATCGGGCCAGCATGTTGCGGGAGTTGGTCAATCTGCCTAAACATCCCGAGTCGGTGCCGATCAACATGCTGGTCAAGATCGAAGGCACACCACTCTCCCAGGTTGAGGATCTGGACCCCCTGGAGTTCGTACGTACCATCGCCGTGGCGCGAATCCTGATGCCCAACTCCTACGTCAGGCTTTCGGCCGGGCGGGGGGAGATGAGTGACGAGATGCAGGCGCTCTGTTTTCTCGCCGGGGCGAACTCAATTTTCTACGGTGAGCGCTTACTCACCACAGACAACCCGGAAGCGGACCGGGACAGAGAACTACTACAACGTCTGGGTATGAAAACCGAGGCGCTGGTCGAGACTGAGGTCAAGGCGGCCAAAACCCCCTGCCAGAAAGCGCAGGCCGTTTGAGTATCCGCTCTCGCCCGGTGGCGGGATTTGAAGCAAGTGATATGAACGGATTGGCGGAACAACTGAGACGTCAGCGTGAGGCCGGCCTGTATCGCGGGCGCCGGGTTGTCTCATCTCCACAGCAGACAGAGATGGTTGTCGATGGACGACCAATGCTGGCCTTTTGCAGTAATGACTATCTGGGGCTGGCAAGCCATCCGGAGGTGATCTCGGCGCTGCAAGAGGCGGCGAATGCGTATGGAGTAGGCAGTGGCGCTGCGCATTTGATCAATGGCCACAGTAGCGCTCATCATGCGCTCGAAGAGGAGCTGGCTGAGTTCACCAAGCGTCCACGGGCGCTGCTCTACTCGACCGGGTACATGGCCAATCTCGGTGTCGCCAGTGCCCTGCTGGGACGCCATGACTGGCTGTTTGAGGATCGCCTGAATCACGCCTCCCTGGTGGATGCCGGGGCACTCAGTCCAGCCGGGGTGAAGCGTTTTCAGCACAGCGATAGCGAGAGTCTCAAGCGACAGATTGAAAGCTGCTCGAGCGGGCGAAAACTGATTGCCACCGATGGGGTATTCAGTATGGACGGGGATCTTGCGCCGCTCGATGAGTACCAGGCGATCGCCCGCCAACATGACGCCTGGCTGATGGTGGACGACGCACACGGTCTTGGTGTGCTGGGTGACACAGGTGGTGGAAGTCTGGCCCATTTCGGTTTGGCTATCGAGCAGGTTCCGATTCTGATGGGAACCCTGGGTAAAGGCTTTGGTACCTTTGGCGCGTTTGTTGCCGGCAGCGAGGCGCTGATCGAAACCCTGATCCAGAAATCCCGCAGCTATGTCTACACCACCGCCATGCCTTCAGCGCTTGCTGAGGCGACCCGGGTCAGCCTGCGTATCGCTCAGCAGGAGAGCTGGCGTCGGGAAAGGCTGACTCAGTTGATCGGCCGATTCCGTCAGGCTGGCGAAGCGATGGGTTTGCCCTTGATGCCATCGCAGACACCGATTCAACCCCTGCTCACCGGCAGCGCCGAGCAGGCTCTGCAGTGGAGCAGACAGCTGGAGGAGAAAGGCATCCTGGTGACTGCCATACGACCACCGACTGTCCCCGACGGGCAGGCCCGATTACGTATCACCTTCAGTGCAAATCATACTGAACGACAGCTCGACCGATTACTGGACGCGCTGCAGAGTCTATCCCTGGAGCAGCGATGAAATTGGCTGCCGAGACGCTTGGCCAGGGCAGGGAACTGGTGATGTTACATGGCTGGGGCATGAACTCGTCGGTGTGGTACGACTTCGCCCAACTATTGGCCAGGCACTACCGGGTGACGCTGATCGATCTGCCGGGTCATGGGCACAGTCCCTACGCCGGACAGGAGCAGCTTCGGAGCTGGGCGGAATCCTGCCTGGAAGCGGCACCGCAGCAGGCGATCTGGCTCGGCTGGTCACTCGGCTCTATGGTGACGCTGGAGGCGGTGCTGCAGGCGCCGGAGCGGGTCAGTGGAGTATTGGTGATAGCCGGAATGCCAAGATTCGTTAGCGCTGAAGATTGGCCGCATGCCATGAAATTGAAAACCCTTGAGCAGTTTATCGAACTGCTGGGTGATGATATGAGCCGGGCCTTGGAGCGGTTTCTTGCCTTGCAGATGCTGGGCAGCGATATGGCGGTGGAAGTGATACGTGGCCTCAAAAGCAGGCTGCAGGAGCGCCCCGATCCCAATCCTGAGGCGTTGCAGGCGGGTCTCGAATTACTCAAACATTGTGATCTGCGCGAGCGCTTGAATGGGATTACCTGCCCCACCAGCTGGATCTATGGCGGTCGCGATACCCTGGCGCCATGCGGTGCCTCGGAAAACCTCCGGCAATGGCTGCCTGAAGCCACTACACATACCATTGCACGGGCCGCCCACACCCCCTTCCTCTCGCATCCGCTGGAGACCGAAAAGCTGCTATTGGAGAGTCTGGAGGCGATGGTATGAGCGTCGACACCGCCGCGATGATCGACAAACGTCAGGCGCGTGCCGCCTTCTCCCGTGCGGCGCCACACTATGATGAGGTGGCCGAGCTGCAGCGAGAGATCGCCGGGCGGATGATCGAACGTCTCGCCTACATCCGCCATCAACCCGAGGTGGTGCTGGATGTTGGTGCCGGAACCGGGGATGCCACCCGTGCGCTGGGTAAACACTATGCGAAATCACGGGTCATCGCACTCGACTTCGCTCTGCCGATGTTGCAGCAGGTGCGTAAGCAGGGCGGTTGGTTTAAACGGGCTCCCTGTATCTGCGGTGATGCGGAGCAGCTTCCCCTGGCAGATCAATCTGTGGATATGATCTTTTCCAATGTGGCGCTGCAGTGGTGTAACGACCTGGCGGGAACCATGCGGGAGTTTCTGAGAGTGCTGCGACCCAATGGCATGTTGCTGTTCTCAACCTTTGGTCCCAATACCCTGAAAGAGCTGCGCACAAGCTGGTCGGCGGTGGATGGCTACAGCCACGTTTCGCCATTTGCCGACATGCACGATATCGGCGATGCGATGCTGCATGCCGGACTGGCCGAGCCGGTTGTGGATGTGGATCGAATCTCTCTCAGTTACGATGATGTGCCCTCCCTGATGCGCGACCTGAAGAGCCTGGGTGCGCACAACGTTACCGCACAACGAGCCAAAGGGTTGACCGGAAAAGGGCGGATGCGTGCCATGATTCAGGCCTACGAGCAGTTCAGGGTTGATGATAAACTGCCGGCCAGTTACGAAGTGGTCTACGGTCATGCCTGGGCTCCGGCAGAAACCGGAGCTGCGACGGCGTGTCGTGTTCCATTGCATCAATTGGACCCCCGGGGCAGGTAGTAAGCGAGATGGCAGGTCTATTCATAACAGGTACGGATACCGGCTGTGGTAAGACAGAGGTGACCCTCGGCTTGATGCACAAGCTGCAGCAGCAGGGTGAGCAGGTCGTCGGCATGAAACCGATCGCCTCGGGGGCCGCGGATACCGATCAGGGACTGCGTAATGGGGATGCTTTGCGTATCCAGGCCCAGTCCAGTCTTGAACTTCCCTATCAGCAGGTCAACCCATTCGTTTTTCAGCCAGCGATCGCGCCGCATCTGGCCGCCTTACAGAGCGGTGAATCGATCGACATCAGTGAGATCGTAGATGGCTATCAAATCCTTGCTGAGGGGGCTGAAAATGTTCTGGTGGAGGGGGTTGGTGGATGGCATGTACCACTGGGTGAAGAGGATACGCTTGCCGATCTGGCGCGCGCTTTGGAGCTGCCAGTGGTGATGGTTGTCGGTATGCGTCTGGGGTGTCTGAATCATGCCCTGATGACCGCTGAGTGCATGCTCAACGCAGGGGTCTCGTTTGCCGGCTGGGTTGCCAATCAGGTGGAACCGGAAATGGCCGCCCGAGAAGAGAATCTGGCTACCTTGAGAACCTGGCTGCCTGCGCCCTGTCTTGGTGTGATCCCCTATCTTGAAGCGGCGAATCCTGAGGTGGTTGCCGATTATCTGAGTGATACGTTGTGCGACCTGACCGGTTCGTCAGTTGATCACTAATTGCTATTGAACTTTCTAAGCAAATCCAGTGCATCGTCCGCATTCACCGGTGGGCTGAACAGGGTGCCCTGTATCTCGTTGCAATCGTATTGATCGAGAAACTGTCGTTGAGCTTCGGTTTCCACCCCTTCTGCAACGATCTTCAAATCCAGGCTTTTGGCCAGTGAGATGATGGCAGACACGATGGTCTGTGTCTGATTGCTGGGTAGCGTGTTGTTGAGGAACTCCCGGTCCAGTTTGATGCTGTTGATCGGCAGTTTCTGAAGATAGTTCAGGGATGAGAAACCCTTGCCAAAGTCGTCCAGGGCGAAGTTGATACCAGCCTTGTGCATTTTTTGCATCACATCCTTACTGTGTTCGAAGTTCTTGATCAGTGTGCTTTCGGTGATCTCCAGTTCGATGAGTGAGGGTGATATTTTTCGTTTTGAACAGACGCTGAGAAATTTATCCGCCAATGTGCTGTCTCGCAATTGCACGGCAGACAGGTTTACCCCCAGCATCAGATCCGGGAAACCTTTTTTGTGTAAGCGCCGCATGTCAGCGCAGGCTTTTTTGAATACCCAAAAGCCCAGTTTGTTGATCAGGCCGGTATGTTCCGCTATCGGGATGAACTCATCCGGAGGGATATATCCGACCTTTGGATGGGGCCAGCGGGCCAGGGCCTCCAGGCCAACGATTTTGCCGTTATACAGACTGAACTTGGGTTGATAGACAAGTTCGAACTGCTGATGGTAAATCGCTTTGGTCAGTTGGGTCTCCAGCCAAATGCTGTGGAATGCCTTGCGGTTGATCTCCCTGGAAAAGAAACGTATGTGGTTGCTGCCCGGTTCCTCTTTCGCCGAGCGTCTGGCGGTGGCGGCCTTTTGCAACAACTCATTTGGCGTTTCATCATCATGGGGATAGATCGCAACACCCATGCTGAATGTGATGAACAGCTCCTGGTCATCGATGTACATGGGTTTTTTGAGATAACTGAGAATCCGGTGGGCAACCCAGGTCACCGATTTGACCTCCTCCAGGTCGGACAGGATCAGGGCGAATTCATCTTTGTTGATACGTGAAATGTTGGGTGAGTCATATTCGATATGTTCATCCACGACAGCAATGGTATCGGTCTTGCGCAGGGATTCGATGAGACGCTCCGCGGTCAGCTTGAGTATCTGGTTGCCGGTTGTAACGCCCAAAGCCTCATTGATTCGGGAGAAGCTGTCTATGTCGATCGAGATGATTGCGGTAAGTTTGTTGTTGCGCTCGCAACGTGCCAGCTCCTGACTGATCCGATCGTTGAAGATATAACGGTTTGGCAGGCCGGTCAGTTCATCTTTACCCTGCCGTCTGATCATCTCCTGGCGGTTGAATTCAAGCTCAGACTCAAGATGTCCGACAATATCCTCCAGGCGCAATATTTCCGCATGCAGATGACGCTCAGTCTCAGTCATCTCTTTCCAGTCGGAATCGGTCAACAGACGGCTGCCCAAGGTCGTCTCTTTGGCCGTCTTGTGCCTCAATTGCGGTGTCCAGTTGATGATACAGTTACGGCCCTGCTGTTTGGCTTCGTAGAGGGCACAGTCTGCGTTGTTGATCAGCAGCATGGAATCCTCGACCTCGGCTTCCAGGGCAGCCATGCCGATACTGGTGGTGACAGTTTGCGGATTGGTGAACAGGGAGTGGCACTTCTGTTGAATATCCATGCGCAGGCGTTCGGCGATCGACCTGGCTTCATCCATCGTGGCATTCGGCAGCACGATGGCGAACTCATCCCCGCCATACCGACCGACCACATCTTCCGGTCTTGAGTTGCTGCTGAGTATTTCCGAGACATACTTGATGACCTTGTCGCCATTGGCATGTCCATAGTGGTCATTGATGAATTTGAAACGATCGATATCCACCATGATGAATACCAGTGACCGGTTCAGCGTCTTTGCCTCTTTGAATAGCTGGTCGAACTTTTTAAAAAATGCACGGCGGTTCAGGCAGCCGGTCAATGAGTCCCGGGTCGCCAGAAATTCCAGCTCAACGGTTTTATTGCGTAACGCTTTTTCTGAGTTGCGTAGTTTCAGTAGTGCTGACTTGAGTTGCCGATACTGCTTTTCAAGCTCAGTCATATCGTCAAAGGTTGCCAATACCCCGCGGATCTGACCGTTGTTATCGAAGATTGGCGCACTGTTGACTGAGAAAGCTTTGTCACTGCTCTCTTTCAGGGTCAGTCGAATTGGCACCCCGGTGACCTGCTCACAATTGTTGAGACTGATATGCCAGGGGAGCTTCTCGATCTTGTCTGTGTTTTCCCTGTGTTTCCATGGTAGGGCGTCTGCATTACTGTCGAGCAGATTTTTAAAGCTTTCACCAATCTTATTGCAGAAGGAGTCGTTCGCCAGAATGATTCGGTGCCGGTGATCGAGAATCAGCAGGCCCTCAGAGAGGGCATTGAATGCGGCTCTGACCCGTTCCGGAATGACGCTGGAAGAGTTCAGGCCAAGGTTGTGATTGTCGCTGAATAGCAGATACAGGATCACACTGGCAAGCAGTGCCCAGAGAGATACGATCATGATCTCAATGGAGGACCAGGCAGACTCGGCGTTGGTCTCGATATAACTCACCGACAAGGTGCCGACGGTTTTACTGCCAGTGCCAATTGGCAGCTGAATCAGGCCTGTCTGCAGAGCGCTGTCGGATTGTGGTGCAACCGCTCTCTGCATCTCTCCTTCAAGAGTCTCTATTACCAGTGAGAGTATGGCAGGATGGTCGGAGAGGCCGTTACTCAGTACCGCCAGTTGTGCCGATTGGTTATAGGTTGTGATCAACGGATGCAGCTGGTCGGCCAGGTTTTCGGCATAGGAGTGCAGCTTCTTGTCCGGTTGGGTTTCCGCTGCTGGGAAAAAACCGGACATCTCTGCAATCGTCAGCAGCATCAGGCACAACATCAACACAGCGATGAAAGCCTTGGCGGGGAGATGGGAGTGTTCGGGCATACGGTTTAAGCTAATCCATGCTCTGAAATCTTATACATCAAATTCTGCAAGCAGCTCAGTGCTCGAAACAGAAGATTACCTTAGCCTGATCTATAAAGCTTGTTTCAAATGTAAAATCTCTATCTGCCATTATACCCTCACTAGACCAAGGCCCAGGAACTCATTTCCTGATGCTCTTCCATGACGCCCAGCAAATGCATATCTGGTCCATTCACGCGGATCTGTTGGGAATTAAAGGATGATCCTTTGTTAATCCTGAAAATATGATTCCCTTCTTCTGATAAGCGGCCGGGGCATGGATAGCTTTAGATCATGGCAGTGCTTCCCAGGTCGCCATAAACATCCGCCGATAGCTTTTAGATTCGGCGGATGGTGTGGTTTACCGAGGCTGTGTTTCAGGGCCTAATGACAGGCCCTGGCAGGGGCTATAGGGCAAGTTGGGATTTCAGTTTCTTCATGGCACCCTGCTCAATCTGGCGGATGCGCTCAGCCGAAACCTGGAATCTGTCTGCCAATTCGTGCAGGGTGGATTTCTTGTCACTTAACCAGCGTGCTTCCAGAATCTGCCGGCTTCTCTCATCCAGAGCCTGGATGGCACTCATCAGCTTCTGTTTCATCTGGCTTTCACTGTCCACCGCTTCAAGTATCGAGGCGGGCTCCATGCGCATGTCGCTGAGATAACCAGCCGGTGTCGGCGTTACCTGGTCATCGCTCTCCTGGCTCGGGCCATCAAAAGCGATATCCTGACCGGAAAGCCGGGACTCCATCTCCAATACGGTTTCTGGTTTCACACCCAGATCCTGGGCGACGCTATCGACCTCTTCTTTGGAAAACCAGCCGAGGCGTTTTTTGGAGCTGCGAAGGTTGAAGAAGAGTTTGCGTTGCGCCTTGGTGGTTGCCACCTTGACGATGCGCCAGTTCTTCAGAATGAACTCATGGATTTCAGCCTTGATCCAATGCACCGCAAAGGAGACCAGGCGGACGCCCATCTCCGGGTCAAAACGTTTGACCGCCTTCATCAGACCGACGGTGCCCTCCTGAATCAGATCGGGCAGGGCCAGTCCGTAACCGCTGTAGTTTCTGGCGATACGCACAACGAAACGGATGTGGGATGTGATCAGGGCCTGGGCTGCCTGAAGGTCTTTCTGATCGCGCAGGCGAACCGCCAGTGAATGCTCCTCTTCGGCACTCAGCATAGGCAGCTGAAAAGCTGCGCTGATGTAGCTATCCATATTACCCGTGGGCAAGGTGGCCAGTGCGATCTCTTTACTCATGCAGGTTACCCCAGTTTGCTTGATGTGGAATATTAGCACTCTCTATGTAGGAGTGCCAATAACTGACCATTCTGACCGGTTATGCGGCAGAAAGTTCAATAGGGTATGTGTGGTTTTATCTTTGCCTAATCAAGCAGTTAGTTCTAATTGACTCTAGCTTGGTTCAATCGCACTCAAGTGGCGACCGACCGCAAGCCAGGAGCCGGTCAATCCCAACAGGGCACTGCCGGATAACAGCACCAGCACTGTGATTGGATCGAGAGAGCTTAAATCGAATGAGCTCTGGTAGAGCTGCGCCAGCTTGGCAATGGGGCCGCTGAGCAGAATCAACGACAGGGCAACCAGAAACCAGGCGATCATCCCGCCGAACAGGCCATACCAGAATCCGGTATAGAGAAAGGGTCTGCGGATGAACGCATTGGTGGCGCCGATCAGTTTGGTGATCTCGATCTCGGTACGGCGGTTCTGGATCTCCAGCCGGATGGTGTTTCCCACGATCAATAAAACCGCCATGCTGAGCAGAGCCGCCAGAACCACCACGGCCCGCTGCGCGATTACTGTGATCGCCTGCAGACGCCTGACCCATTGCAGGTCGAGTTGCACAATATCCGCCTCCGGCAGCAGTCTCAGCTCCTGGGCGAGCTGCTCTGCCGTCTCCGCTGTGGTGTATTCAGCTTTCGGTTGAATGACCAGCAGATTGGGCAGTGGGTTGCTATCGAGGGCCTGGAGTGCGTCCGCATAGCCGCTGAGACGTTGAAACTCTTCGAGTGCTGTTTGCCGATTGATCAGCTCAACG
The DNA here is from genome assembly GCA_016842065.1 of Candidatus Thiodiazotropha sp. 'RUGA'. GTDB lineage: Bacteria > Pseudomonadota > Gammaproteobacteria > Chromatiales > Chromatiaceae > Thiodiazotropha. Next base: position 71,063 of record JAEPDS010000003.1, on the reverse strand, counting down.
GTTTCGATACGCGTGTGCTGACGCAGTGTTTCAGCCAGGGAGCGGGCTTTCTCACTGCTGATGCTCTGATCCAGGAACAGGGAGATGCTGGCACCGCTCTCCCATCCGCCGCTGATTGTGTTGAGGTTGCTGAGCATGACGTGCAGTCCGACCGGCAACGCCAGTGCAATGCCGATCACCGCACAGGTCATCAGGGAGGAGAGGCGATTCCCCACCAGTCTGCCAAGGCTGGATAGGGCGACCTGAGCATGTCTCTGTAGCCAGATTCCCGGCATTGAAAGGAGTCGAGACTTAAGTGACATCCCGGTACTCCGTCTTGCTGTCATGACTCAGTGCACCGTTGGCCAGTGTCAGGATGCGTTGATTCATGCTGCTCACCAGGGCCAGGTCATGGGTGGCAATCAGCAGGGTAACCCCGACCTTGTTGAATTGAGTGAAGAGCTCCATGATCTCTTTTGACAGTTCCGGATCCAGATTACCGGTGGGCTCATCCGCCAGCACCAGAGGTGGTTTGCTGACCACCGCCCGGGCAATACCGACACGCTGCTGTTCACCCCCCGAAAGGGTGACCGGGGCACTCTTCTCCTTATGCAGCAGACCAACCTTGTCGAGTGCGGCCCGAACCCTTCTACCGATCTCTTTATGACCCAGTCCTGAGACCACCAGGGGCAGGGCCACATTGTCGAATACGGTGCGGTCATGCAGCAGGCGATGGTCCTGAAAAATCATACCCACCTCTCGCCGGTGGTAGGGGATCTGACGGTTCTTCAGCCGGGTCAGATTGCGGCCGTTGACATGCACCTGTCCGCCACTGGAGCGTTCCAGCAAGCCAATCAGTTTCAGCAGGGTACTTTTGCCGGCGCCTGAATGGCCGGTAAGAAAGACCATCTCTTCCGCGTCGATGCGCAGATTGATGTTACTCAGTCCGGTATGACCACCCGGATAGCGTTTGCTGACATTGTCAAAATGAATCAATATCCTTAATCCGTCGTATCGGTTTCAAACAGTGCCTCGACAAACTCCTTGGGATCAAATTCACGCAGGTCTTCGATCGATTCACCAACGCCGATGAATCGGATCGGCACTTTGACCTTATCCGCGATGGCGAACACCACACCGCCTTTGGCAGTACCATCCAGCTTGGTGACCACCAGGCCGGTAAGGCCGACAGACTCATTGAACTGCAGTGCCTGGTTGACCGCATTCTGGCCGGTTCCCGCATCCACCACCAGCAATACCTCATGGGGTGCCTGCGGGTCGATCTTCTTCATCACCCGGGTGATCTTTGCCAGCTCTTCCATGAGATTGGTTTTAGTATGTAGCCGGCCGGCTGTATCTGCAATCAATACATCCACCTGCCGGGAGGTGGCCGCCTGCAGCGCATCGAATACCACGGAGGCGGCGTCCGCCCCGGTATGCTGTGCAATCACCGGGATCTGATTGCGCTCCCCCCAGGTCTGCAGCTGTTCCACCGCGGCGGCGCGAAAGGTATCACCGGCAGCCAGCATGACAGTTTCGCCATCGATCTGGAACTTTCTCGCCAGCTTGCCGATGGTGGTGGTTTTGCCGGCACCGTTGATGCCGACCATCACCATCACCAGCGGTTTGCCGTCCTCTCTGTTATCGAGCGGTTCGTCGCAGCCCTGAAGAATCTCGAGCAGATGCTGTTTCAGGGCCTGGGTCAGGGCTTCCGGGTCGTTGAGGGATTTGCGTTTCACCCGCTCGGTCAGATCGTCGATGATTCGGCTGGTGGCATCGACGCCAACATCTGCGGTAAGCAGCAGGGTCTCCAGCTCCTCGAGCAGATCCTCGTCGATGGTTTTACGTCCCATCACCAGGTTGGCCAGACCATCGGTCAGATTGTGCCGGGTGCGTGACAGCCGCTGTTGCAGGCGGCTGAAGAGACCTGTTTTCTCTTCCGCCGTCGGCTGTTTGTCGACTTCCTCTGTGTGTGACTTTTTACGTTTACCGAATCCGAACATACTGGGCTACACCAATGGGGTGATTGGAACTCTAAACTGATCGCAGGTTCTTACTAACACTGCGGCTGAAAGTGATGGTTTCAGCTGCTGCGTCAATCGTTGTGCCTGGAGCCATTTTGGACAATCCTTCAGGCCTCTGAAACAATGCCTGCGGGCTGTCGCCGGCGCTATTCTACAGGTCCTCCAGGGCAATGTTAAAGTGCCGTTGTCCGCTGGGGGGTGCGGATGCTCGATCGATCGGGCCTGCTCGAGGCATTAAAAGACTGATAATGATGATAAGGAACACCTTAATGCGAAGATTGATGACGACTTTCATGCTGATGCTGATGGCCGCGGTTCAAGCACAGGCCAATGTGGTGGAACACCAGCTGAAAAATGGAATGAAGGTGATCGTGAAACAGGACAAACGGGCACCGATTGCGGTCTCCCAGGTCTGGTACAAGGTCGGCTCCAGTTACGAACATGGCGGGATTACCGGTGTCTCCCATGTGCTCGAACATATGATGTTCAAGGGCACCGACAACCTCGCCCCTGGCGAGTTCTCCCGCATCGTTGCTGCCAACGGGGGCAACGAGAACGCATTTACCGGCCGTGACTATACCGCCTACTATCAGACGCTGGCGAGTGACCGTCTGGAGGTCTCCTTCGAACTGGAGGCGGACAGAATGAGAAATCTTCAGCTGCAGGAAGCGGAGTTCAAAAAAGAGGTTGAGGTGGTCAAGGAGGAGCGGCGGATGCGCACCGAAGACAAGCCCCAGTCCCTGACCTATGAGCTGTTTCTTACCGGTGCCTACCAGGCTTCACCCTACCGGATACCGGTGATTGGCTGGATGTCCGACCTGGACTCGCTGCAGGTGGATGATCTTCAGGTCTGGTACCGCAAGTGGTATGCACCCAACAACGCCACCCTGGTGGTTGTCGGGGATGTGGAACCGGATCAGGTTATTCGCCTGGCAGAGCGCTATTTCGGAGTACTCAAACCGGAGCCGGTGGCGGTCAACAAGCCGAGAGAGGAGCCACCGCAAAGAGGCGTCAAGCGGATGGCCCTGAAGGTACCGGCGCGACAACCCTATATGGTGATGGGATTCAAAACCCCGGTGATCGGTAAAACGGATCAGGATTGGGAGCCCTATGCGCTGGAGATGCTGTCCTACATTCTCGATGGAGGCGCCAGTGCCCGCCTGGCCAGTAACCTGATTCGCGGTAGCGAACTGGCGGTCTCGGTGGATACCAGCTACAACGCCTTCTCCCGTCTGCCTGGCATGTTGGTGCTCGATGCCGTGCCCAGGCCGGGTACCCCGATCGAGACGGTGGAGAGAGCCATCCTGAAAGAGCTCGACCGCTTCAAAACAGAACTGGTTACCGATGAAGAGATGGCGCGGGTACGCAAACAGATTACCGCTTCGAAGGTGTTCGAGAAGGATTCTGTGTTTTACCAGGCGATGCTGATCGGACAGCTGGAGACTGTCGGCCTCGATTGGCGTCTTGGCGACGGGTATGTGGACAAACTGAAGGCCGTTACCGCGGAGCAGGTCAAGCAGGTGGCTGAGAAGTATCTGGTCGATGACAATCTTACGGTCGCCGTATTGGAACCCCTACCGATGGAAGAGAACATCACACGTCACTCCGCTGCAGGAGGTCGTCATGGTCAATAACACACTGCGTCTGCTGCTCCTGGGTGCGATAATCGGCTTTGCGGGTCTGCTGCAGGCCTCGCCCAAAATCGAGACCTGGCAAACCGGCAACGGGGCCAAGGTGCTGTATGTGCATGCGCCGGAAATCCCGATGGTCGATGTGCGGGTCGTGTTCGATGCCGGCAGTTCCAGAGATGGGCATAAAGCCGGCATCACCTCCTTTACCAATAGCCTGTTGAGCGAAGGTGCCGGGAAGTGGGATGCGTTTCAGATCGCGCAACGGATCGAAGGAGTGGGTTCACAGCTGGAGTCCGGATCTTTAAGGGATATGGCCTGGGTCGCCGTGCGATCACTGATCGAGCCAGAAGTCCTGGATACATCCCTGCAAACCCTCTCGGCAATCCTGGCAACTCCCAGCTTTAAAAAGGAGGATATCGAACGGGAGCGTCAATCCATACTGGCGGGTCTTTTGCAGGATGAGCAGTCCCCCGGCAGTGTCGGTAAAAAGCAACTTTATGAACTGGTCTACGGCACACATCCCTACGCTTCGGACCCTTCGGGAACCCGTGAGTCTGTCGGGTCGATCACCCGGGAAGAGATTGTAAAGACCCATCAGCGACTCTATGTGGCCAAGAATGCGGTGGTTGCGATCGTCGGTGCGGTTGATGAAGATCTTGCTGCAATTATCGCCGAAGAGGCGGTGGGTGGGCTGCCCGCGGGGGAAGCCATGCCAGCTCTGCCGCCGGTGCCGCCACTTGATCAAGGGGTGATCAAGCAGATCCCTTTTCCATCGACCCAATCCCATCTCTATCTCGGACAACCTGGCCTTAAGCGGGGAGACCAGGACTACTTTCCGCTCTATGTGGGGAATCATATTCTCGGTGGCAGTGGACTGGTTTCACTCCTGAGCGAGGAGGTGCGGGAGAAACGTGGCTTGAGTTACAGCGTCTACAGTTTCTTCATTCCGATGCGTCAACTGGGTCTCTTTCAAGTTGGTTTGCAGACCAAAAATGAACAGGCGGATGAGGCGCTGAAAGTGGTCAAGGATACCCTGCAGCGCTACATCACTGAGGGGCCGACCGATGAGGAGCTGAAGGCAGCGAAACAGAATATCACCGGCGGGTTTCCGCTACGCATCGCATCCAACGGCAAGATTGTCGAATACCTTGCTGTCATCGGTTTCTACGATCTGCCTCTCGATTATCTCGATCGGTTTGTCGAGCGGATCGAGGCCGTGAGCAAGCAGCAGATCCGTGATGCTTTCAAACGCCGGGTCGATTCGGAACGTCTGGTCAGAGTACAGGTGGGAAGATTTTCCGCGCCTGTGGCTCAGGTTAACCGGGCAGAGGCCGCTGAATAGGATCAAAGCACAACCGAATAAGAAATCAGAGACCAACGAATGGCCAATCACTCAGCATGCCAAGTCCGCATTATTGGCGGTGAGCACAAAGGCAGGAAGCTGCCATTTGCCGAACTTCCCGGGCTCAGGCCCACCGGTGACCGTATCCGGGAAACTCTCTTCAACTGGCTGCAACCCTGGATAAGCGGCGCACGCTGTCTGGATCTGTTTGCCGGAAGCGGCTCGTTGGGAATCGAAGCGGCCTCCCGGGGAGCGGGGCAGGTGGTGATGCTCGATACGGCCAATCCGGTAGTGCGGCAGCTGGAAGCGAATCGAAAACAGCTGAACCTGGCGCAGGTCTCCGTGATCAGGGCGGACGCCCTGCAGTGGCTCGAGCAGTCGCCGGTGCCCTTTGATGTGGTATTTCTCGATCCACCCTTCTCCGCTGATCTGCTTGGGCCGCTGTGTCACAAACTTAACCAGGGCTGGTTGGCGGACAATGCCCGCATCTACATGGAGGATGAGGCATCGAGGCCGCTGCCGGTGCTACCCGAGGGGTGGGAGTTGCTGAAGGAGAAGCGTGCCGGACAGGTGCGCTACGGTTTGGCCTGTGCCCCCCTTCCGGGATGAGCAATGGACTAAAGCTTGCTAAACTCTCCTGTCACCGCCAGCTGAGGATGGCTTTAAACCCGTCAAAGACTGGGGTGAGAATTATCATTCAGAACTGTCAACTCTGATATTATGATTATCTTGTTCAATTGATAGCAACATATGATTAGAGCCGTATACCCCGGAACATTTGATCCAATCACCAATGGTCATAGCGATCTGGTCAGAAGAGCCTCCGAGCTCTTCGATCACGTGATTTTGGCGGTTGCGAAAAATCCGGGTAAAAATCCTGCGTTTGACCTAGACCAGCGCCTCTCCCTCGCCCATACCGTGCTGGGGGGTATCGAGAATGTGGAGATTCTCGCTTTTGACACGCTGCTGGTGGACTTTGTGCGGGAGTGTGAGGCAAATGTGATACTGCGTGGCTTGCGCGCGGTTTCCGACTTTGAGTATGAATTTCAGTTGGCCGGTATGAACCGACGGCTCTCTCCGGATATTGAAACCCTGTTTCTCACTCCCGCTGAGCAGTTTGCCTTCATATCCTCCGGTTTGGTCAGAGAGATCGCTGCATTGGGTGGGGATGTATCTGAATTTACCCATCCGGCTGTACAAAATGCATTGAGTCAACGCTATGGCTAGCCTAAAATTCCCGCGCCATTACAGAGGTGGCGCTAATTAACCAGGCTGGGTTGATCGTTCATCAGCCCCAGCAACAGACAATCATCCGAACAAGTAGGAGAGAACCGCATGGCTTTATTGATCACCGATGAATGCATCAATTGTGATGTATGTGAACCCGAATGTCCCAATGGGGCAATCACACAGGGTGATGAAATCTATGAAATTGAAGCAGACCTCTGTACGGAATGTGTTGGACACTATGAAACCTCCCAGTGTGTCGAAGTCTGCCCGGTTGATTGCATTCCGAAAGATCCGGATCATGAGGAGAGTTACGAAGCACTCTACAGCAAGTATCTTAAGATCACCGGTGAATCCGAGTAGATGATGACGCGAGTCATGAGATTTTTTAAGGCTCCCCTGTGGAGCCTTATTATTTTGTTCTGCTGCTACAGTCAGGTCTGGGCTGGGCAGCAACCTGCCAAGGCAGCCATTGCCACGGCCCATCCCCTGGCAACCCAGGCTGGTCATGAAATCCTCAGAAAGGGGGGTAATGCCTTCGACGCGGCTGTGGCGGTAACGGCGGTTCTGGCTGTTGTCGAGCCCTACAGTTCCGGGCTGGGTGGTGGAGGATTCTGGTTGCTGCATCGGGCCAGTGACGGTTTTCAGACCATGCTGGATGGTCGTGAACGGGCACCATTGGCCGCTCATCGGGATCTCTATCTGGATGAGCAGGGCGAAGTGGTAGCACAGAAGTCGATTGATGGTGCCCTGGCTGCCGGCATACCTGGTGTCCCTGCCGCGCTGGTCCACTTGACTGAAAACTACGGCAAGCTGTCTCTCTCGGAACTGCTGCAGCCCGCCATCGAGATCGCTGGCAAGGGCTTTGCCGTCGATGATTACTACCGTCGCATGGCCTCATGGCGTCTGCCGGTACTGCAGGCCCACGAGGCATCGGCACAACAGTTTCTGCTGCAGGGGGAGGTGCCCCCTGCCGGACATCTGATCCAGCAACCCGATCTGGCGGATACCCTTAAGGCTCTGGCGGAGCGGGGGATAGACGGTTTCTACCGGGGTGAATTGGCGCAACGGCTGGTGGACGGTGTTCGCACAGCTGGCGGTATCTGGACCCTGCAGGATCTGGCTGACTACCGGGTGGTGGAGCGACGGCCAATTACCGGCCACTATCAGGGGATGCGCATAACCAGTGCCGCGCCCCCTTCATCCGGGGGGATCGCCATCCTCACCATTCTCAATATTCTGCAGGAGCTGAACTACCCGGATTTGTCCGAGCCCCAGAGAACCCATGTGTTGGTCGAGGCGATGCGCCGGGCCTATCGGGACCGGGCCGAATACCTTGGTGACCCGGACTATGTTCAGGTGCCGGTGGAGAAGCTGACTCATCCGCTCTATGGGGCAGGCCTGGCTCGCAGCATCGATCTAAAACGAGCGACCTCCAGCCAGAGCCAGCATCAGGCGCCGGGCAGCGAGGGTCAGGATACTACCCATTTCTCCATCCTCGACCGGCAGGGGAACCGGGTTGCGGCCACCCTGAGTATCAACTACCCCTTTGGCGCCGGTGTGGTGGTGCCCGGCACCGGGATTCTGCTGAACGATGAGATGGATGACTTTTCCGCTAGCCCGGGCGTACCGAATGTCTACGGTCTGGTGGGCGGCGAGGCGAACGCCATTGAAGGGGGCAAGCGTATGCTGTCGAGCATGACCCCCACCTTTGTTGAGGATGCAGAGCGTATTGCCATTCTCGGTACCCCCGGTGGCAGTCGGATCATCACCATGGTGCTGCTGGGTATCCTGGAGATGGCCGAGGGGCGTGGACCGCAGGCCTGGGTCAGCCGTCCCCGTTTCCACCATCAGTATCTGCCCGATGTGATACAGATGGAAGCTGACGCCCTGAGTGAGACGCTGATCGGGCAGTTGACCGAGATGGGGCACAATTTCAAACCCCTGAAGAACCGATATGGGAATATGCAGGCCGTGGTCTGGGACAAGTCCTCAGGTCAGGTTGATGCGGCCAGTGATCCGCGGGGCGTGGGGATGGCAAAAATCGACTGAGATCGCCTTAGGAGCTATTTACAGGCTCAAATAACCCTGTTTATTGGGCGGTCAGGGGTGATTATTTGCAAAAAAGTTCTAAAAGTTGGAATCTTGCCATTGAATTTGTTTAACTTTTGGATCAAGCTTCCGTGCCAGATGTTACCGCTCTTTACAGCCTGAAGTTTGTAGATACGTGTTTAACGGTGGAGAGCAGGGTATACAATGTTCTACCCGATCAGCATCCTGTTGACCATCAGGGAGCGAGTCGAGCATAACAGGGTATGACCTGATACTTTGGGAGCGTCCCAAATAGACCGTTGAAAGTTGTTGGTGCTACTGATCGAATCGGCAGTGGGTGCAGGGTTTGAAATCCATTTCAACCACCACACCTCAGCTAATCGGATCAAAAGGCCCTCAACCCCGGGATTGGGGTTGATTCGCGAGAGATACCTGGAGAGGGTCTATTTGGGAAACTCTGTATCGCTAAACCACGGGTGCAAAGGTACGGGGCGTCTGCCACATATTGTAAAAACTCATAAGAGAGATCGAGAGTAATATGAAAACTACCATCAAAACCGCCGCAATGATTCTCAGTCTTGGTCTGTTCGCAGGTTGTGCTACCAACAGCAGCCTGGAAGCTGATGTCGCAAACGCTCAGGCCGCTGCCGATGCTGCTATGAAGGCTGCGAAAGAGGCTCAACTCGAAGCCGCTACCGCTCAGGGTACTGCCGATGCTGCCATGAAAGCTGCAAACGCTGCCAAGGATTCTGCTGAAGCCTGTAATGAGCGTTGCGGACGTATGTCTGAGAAAGCCATGGCCAAATAAGCGCCAATCACTTCTGTCTGCGGCATCAGCCGGAGATTTGAGTGTCAAGGAAAGCCCCCGTCAGATCTTTTTCTGCGGGGGTTTTCTGTTTTGTAGGGCCCTAAGGCAGGGGAGAGACTGACTGGGGCAGGTTCCGATTCAGTGGTTGTCGGCCACTTCATTGCCTTGCAGCAGGTAGAGCGGCATGGGCAGGCCGGTTTTCTGGTCAGCGTAGTTCTGCAGCTGCTTCCAGTCGGGCCGGCGTTTATCCTCCAACAGTTTGCTGATCACCGCATTCACCAGTTCGGTCTGATTGTGGCCGCGCTCTTCGACATACTCAGCCAGCGGTGGATGGACCTGGACATACAGCTCCCCGTCGAGCCAGCCGGCTTTATAGGGTTTGTCGATGATGCGCACCGGAATGCCGGTCTCCACTTCCTTGAAAAAGTTTGAGATGTTTTCCGGGTAGAGTCGAATGCAGCCGTGACTGACCCGCATGCCCACCCCATAGGGTTTATTGGTACCGTGCAGCAGATAACCACTCATACCCAGATAGATGGCATGGCTGCCAAGCGGATTCTCCGGACCGGGAGGGACTACATCCGGCAGCGGGTCACCCTGCTCTTCGTGCTCCTTGAGTATCGACTCCGGGACTGTCCAACTCGGATCCTTCTTTTTACCAATCACGGAGGTCTTGCCCGTCGGGGTGCTCCAGCCCTCCCTGCCAATGCCGATTGGATAGGTGATCACCACAGGTCTCTCCTTGGGATAGTAGTAGAGACGCAGTTCTGCGAGATTGATTACGATACCTTCCCGGGGGCCAGGGGGGAGAATGTACTGCTGCGGGATGACAATCTCACTGCCTTCTCCAGGCAGCCAGGGATCCACCTCGGGATTGGCGGCAACCATCTGCCGATAGCCGATGTCGTAGGTCCGGGCGATGTCGGAGAATGTCTCCTCGTAGTGTGTGGTATAGCGAAAGGATCGGCCCACCAGGTCGTCGCCCGCTTCAGGCAGCTCAAAGGTGACGGCCATGAGCGAACAGCTCATCAGTGACAACCAGAGTAGTGCGTAAAATTGCTTGTGAGTCATGTCAGTCAGAATAACAACAAACCTATATTGCTGAGTTTACCTCAGATCGTGAGGGGGCTGCTGAGATATATCAGACACTTATGCAACAGAGTGTTCAGCAGAGTTACCTCTCGGGTGCGCTTAAAGATTCGGGTTTCAGGGTCGATAGTCACTGTAGGGTCTTGTGTTGATTGAAATTTTTTGCCTGGCAATTACAGGCAACTATCCATCAAGGCCATTTGGGACGTTTTTGTCAACATCTGTGATTTCATTGCGACGGGTCAGGGGAATCTCCAGGTATTGGCTTTGATTCCTGCAGCAGATGCTATCCGGGTCTTGAAAGTATCTGTTGGGTTGGGAATCAATCTAAAATAGTGACACTATTTTTCTTTTAACTCAAAGACCTCAGTATCAAACTGGCAGACGGAGTGAGTACTGATCTACCCACGAGGGGTTGCAAAGTTCATCGTACAGGAAACCGCATGAGGCGAATTGCACTGATTAATCAGAAAGGTGGCGTGGGTAAAACCACCCTGACCACCAACCTGGGCCATGCCCTGGCACTGGCCGGGCAGCGGGTCACGGTGATCGATCTGGATCCCCAGGGGCAATTGGCTTCGAGCTATGGTCTGTTCCGTGCACCCAGTAAGGGGATTGATCAGGTGCTGTTGCAGCAGCAGGGGATCACGGATGTCAGGCAGGGTATTCGGGACCTGCTGACGCTGATTCCGGCCGGTGAAAAACTGCAGGAGATCGAGTACCTCCAGGATGGCGGGGCAACCCGTGCCCGGTTATTGCAACAGGCATTGCAGGGTATGTCGGCCGATCAGGATTTTGTGTTGTTCGATTGTCCTCCCTCAGCTGGGCTGCTGGTGGCAAATGCGATTTTTGCCGCAGACGAGGCGCTGATACCGCTTTGCGCCGATCACATGTCCCTGAATGGGTTGATCATGATGCTGAAAACATTGAAGAAATTCGAACCCTATCTGTCCAGGCCCCTGCCTCAGTGGATCGCCTTGAACCGTTTTTTTCCGCGCAGAAAACTCTCCAAGGATATCGCTGAGAAATTACATAACCACTTTCCGGATCAGCTATTGGAGATTCCGATACGCGAGGCGGCGGCGATTGCCGAGTGCCCTGGGGTGGGACGTACGATATTTGAATACAAACCCAACAGTCAGTCGGCGAAAGAGTTTAAAGCCCTGGCAGAGCTGTTGATGAAATCGGCACCAGCTGCGTCCGGTGAGTGATGTATGGTGCGATAATAGATTCGACTTAAGCAATGGATGGCGGTGACGATAATTAGTGTTAACAACTTCTATAATCAACGAGGCCAACCATGTCCATATCCTCTGAACTATCTGACGACGAAAAGACCGTAACACTGAAAGTTGCCGGTCGTTTTGATTTTTCAACCCATCAGGATTTCATGCAGGCCTACAAGAGCTATCCCAAGGGCGAGAAGCTGTTTGTGGTGGATCTGGCAGAGACCGATTATCTCGACAGTTCGGCGATGGGCATGTTATTGCAACTGAGAGAGCATAGCGCGGTCCAGGATAACAATGTGATGCTGATCAACGGCAATGACGCCGTACTGGAAATCCTGCAGATCGCCAACTTCGGTAAGCTGTTCACGATTCAGTAGTGGTGCCAATCCGCGCCGTTTCCGGTATGCTGGCTCCTTTTTTTCGCAGGGGCAGCATTCATGGGTTTCAAATGCGGTATCGTCGGTTTGCCGAATGTGGGCAAATCCACTCTTTTCAACGCCTTGACCAAGGCGACGATTGCAGCGGAAAACTACCCCTTCTGCACCATTGATCCCAACGTCGGTGTGGTCCCACTGCCTGATCCAAGGCTGGACGTGATCGCATCGATCGTCAATCCTCAGGCGGTCATCCCCACCAGTATGCAGTTTGTCGATATCGCCGGTCTGGTGGCGGGTGCCTCAAAGGGGGAGGGGCTGGGTAACAAGTTTCTCGCCAATATCCGTGAAACCGACGCCATCGCCCAGGTGGTTCGCTGTTTTGAAAATGATGATGTCGTTCATGTGTCGGGCCGGGTCGATCCGGCCGGTGATGTGGAAGTCATCAATACGGAATTGGCCCTGGCCGACCTGGAGTCGGTGGAGAAGGGGCTCGATAAAACCGCACGACAGGCGAAGACCGGAGAGAAGAAGGTATTGGCCCGTAAAGAGCTGCTGGAGTCGGTACGCGATCATCTGAATGATGGTAAACCGGTACGCAGCATGGAGCTGAGTGAAGAGCAGCTGATTGAATTACGGGATCTGTTTCTGCTGACCATCAAGCCGGTGCTCTACATCGCCAATGTGGATGAGGAGGGATTCAGCGACAATCCCCATCTGCAGATCCTGCAGGGTCTGGCGGCAGAGGAAGGCGCGGAAGTGGTGCCGGTGTGTGCCGCCATCGAGGCCGAAATCGTCGAGCTGGATGAGGAGGAGCGGGGTGAATTCCTGGCCGATATGGGGCTGGATGAACCGGGTCTGAACCGGGTAGTGCGAGCCGGATACCAGCTGTTGGGTCTGGAGACCTACTTCACCGCCGGTGAGAAAGAGGTGCGGGCCTGGACTATTCCTGCCGAAGCCACTGCACCCCAGGCTGCCGGTGTCATCCACACCGACTTCGAACGGGGGTTCATCCGTGCTGAGGTGATTGCCTACGACGATTTCGTCGCCTGTAACGGGGAGCAGGGCGCCCGGGAAGCGGGAAAACTACGCTCCGAAGGTAAGGAATACGTGGTCAGTGACGGGGATGTGATCCATTTCCGTTTCAATGTCTGATTTGACACTTGGCCGCAGCAACAGTATATTTCACGCCCTTCAAGCGTATATGGCAAGGTAGCTCAGTTGGTTAGAGCACAGCACTCATAATGCTGGGGTCGGCAGTTCGAATCTGCCCCTTGCTACCATATTTCAATAAGTTGCTATTAACCCGGTATTGCCGGGTTTTTAGTCTCTGCGTTAAATAATAGACTTCCCCCTCTTTGTGATGGCTCAGGATTATCAATCACCGAGCCTTATCGATTGGTTTTGACTTATCAGCCAGGTTTTCTACCGGGATCTGAATCGATACCTTGAAATGACTCCACGGATTACAGGCTGTCTAATCACGCCGATGTTGATGTCGTTGTAAGAGGTCTGGCGGTTTAACTATGCGGATGTTTCTATGAAGACCTCGATCATTGTTCTGTTGCTCTTACTGTTTTCTGTTGTTACCTCACAAGCTGATTGGCGTGAACAGAGTAATCCGTCAGATCAACTGGCAAATCTTGTTGAACTGGTGCCTGGAACTTCTCACTGGATGTTTGAAATTGGTGAGCGCTACAAGAATCTCTACTGGGCAGCAAAACAGGGGCGCTGGGAATTTGCTCAATATCAGGTTGAAGAGATTGAGAAGCTGATCAAGGTTGTTCAACTGGCCAGGCCGAAACGGGCTGAAACAGCACAGGAGTTTCTTGAGACAGGCGTTCCAATTATCAATGATGGGGTGGCATCCAAAAAGTGGGATATCTTCAAACCAGCATTCGCAAAGTTGAATCAAGCTTGCATGACCTGTCATGGTAAGAACGACCATGCCTTTATAACTCTGCCTCTCGAACCGGCTAGTGCGAGCAGTCCGGTGTTGAATCTGCCTGACTGAACAGCTTTTATACGCTCCCCGGTTAGACTGATTTATCGAATAGTGACTGGCTAATCCTTGCTATTATCAGCCAGTCAGCTCCAGACAATCGGGTTTGAGTGGTATTTGCAGTAACGACAGACTAGTCACTGCGACCGGAGCCGCATCGATGGTTGGGGCTTTGGTGTCGTTTAGGATGTCTGAAATCCCTCTCAGTTGACTCTGGATCACTGGCTAAGATTCGCCAAATTACCTTACTGGTTATTCGCGGCAGTTCAGGCAAAGGAGATCTGCCCGGAGAGCGGCAAATCTCTCTTATTCAGCGATGATGTATTGGTTCTTTCCGTTGGCTTTGCCGAGATAGAGTGCCTTGTCAGCCTGCTCGATGTATCTATCCAATGAGATCTCTGGATCGCTGCAGTCAGTCAGCCCAAGAGTGGTTGTCAGGGTGAATTCCCCAGTCTTACAACTCATGGGCTGCATGGATATTCCCAATCTTATTCTCTCAGCAACCAGAGTGGCATCGTTGATATTGGTGTCCGGTAACAACACAATAAACTCCTCGCCACCCCATCTGCACAGAATGTCCCTGGGTCTAACCGAATGCTGGAGAATTTGTGTAACCTTGACCAACGCCAGATCGCCACATTGATGACCAAGTTGATCATTGATTCTTTTGAAATCATCAAGATCCAACAGGATTAAGGATGAGGTGGTACTCTCGCGCCGGATCTTGCTCATCTCAATTTCAGCTAATTTGATGAACAACCTTCTGTTGTAGAGGCCTGTCAGCGAGTCAGTCGTAGAGGTGAGTTCAAGCTGCAGGCGAATCTCATAAGTGATCTTTGCGTATAACAGTGAGACAAGGATAATGCTGGTTATAAAGGTTGTAACATTAAAAACCCTTAGACCGTAGAGAATCTCCGTATCGATTACATAGGGTGGTGGGTAGTCTCTCAAGACGGTGTCCAGGATTACAAATACGACCACGATGAAGATGATCTTCAAGGCTCTGATGAGTCTTGGGTCAGTGAACGTCAAGAAGGGTAGCGCAGACAAAAGCACAATGTAGTAATGAAAACCACTATAAGTGCCAATATAGTAGCTAGCCAGAATGGCATGTCCAGAGAGTTCTGTATAAACCAACCAGCCGATTAAAGTGTAATCACTTCTCTCGACAGAGTCGTCAAGTGCCTTTAAACAGTAGGCGTAGATAATTACGCTGACAATATTGACGACGACTAACGGTAGAACTCCCAGGCTGTAAAAAACAATCAAGAATGCGAAGTGGCCGGCGCCCGCAGCAAAGATGGCGTACCTACCGAATTCCACGTAGTGGTTTATGAAGAGTTTTCTGCTGAAGTTCTGCATTGGGCGATGAGTCTAATATTTAAACAGTATTTATTTCTTCCGCCTGGTAGATCTTACTTCATTTGTTGGATTCGGAGATATGATCGGTTGTGGATATCGTATTTTCAGGGTTGGTTTTACTCTTTGCGGAATCCGCTCTAAGTGTAAAAACCCAAAAGTCCGTAGTAAGTATCTTGTTGCCACCCCTCTGTGGGAAGTCTAGAAGATTATCCATTGTAATGCAGAAGTTGTAATAGCTACCTGGGTCGGAAACCAGCCAGGAATCGGGTAGCTCGCTCCTTGGCTGACTGAAATCTAGTTAAAGTTTGAAATAGGCCTGTCGATTAGTAACTTTGAGAATGCCACTCAAGCTCGAATCCATATTACAGCAAATTATACCAATTCGAGCTGCTACACGGATTGCAAATGCCCAGTCGCGGGTATTAGAAGATCAGCGATTAATAAAATATTCCAAGGAGTTCCACAGATGAAACTGATGACGAAATGTACCTTTCTACTGGCCTCTTTTCTTATTGCTACATCGGCATACGCTGTTGATCTACAGATCAAAACAGATAAAAGTTATGTCTCGCCAACCACAGTTGCCGGTGCCACCACCGTGGACAGTGCCAAAGCCCATGAACTGTGGAAAGCCAGAGCCTGGTTTATCGATCCCCGCAAGCCGGAACAGTATGAAGCCGGTCGTATCCCTGGTGCATTGAATATCGAGTATGATCCAGGTACTCCCAATCAGCAGTTGACTGCAGATTCGCTGGCTGCAGAAGTTCCCAAGGATGAGGCGGTTGTCTTTTACTGCAATGCGGAGGGCTGCGATCGCTCCAGTTGGGGTGCTGCCTTGGCTGTGGAGTGGGGCTGGAGCAAAGTCTATTACTTCAGAGACGGCTTTCCAGGCTGGACAACGGCCGGTTATCCGGTTGAGTGATACCGAGGCGGTACGCTGGGTGTGAATCCCGGCGTGCCATGACAACTGTAAACCATCGGGTTGAAGTTCCCTTCGGAGACCTCGGATGACATTGCTAAATCGACTCTCGCTCAAGCTCAGGCTGACTCTTGTGATCGGCCTGGCGACGCTGATTTTTACCATCGTGCTGTTCTCGTTGGGGCAGCATCTCTACGAAAAGAAAAACAGCGATTATCAGATGGCCTACCTGGCCGGACTCGATGATCTCTGGCGTGCCATCGGTGAAAATGAACGTTCAACCATGGCGGCGAATTTCACCTCACTGACGCGGAATCGCAAACTCAGTGCATCGCTCTATCGGTTTAGTGAAGAGGGTGTTAAAGATGCGGTAGGGCCAACCGCAACCCGATTGCAGGCGATGGGGATTGCCGACAATGTAATGATCATCGCCAAAGATGGTCGCATCGGTTTCACCGCCCTGGATGGCGTCAGTCAGAGCCCGGAAGTGGCGAAACAAGCCATTGCCACAGGTAAATCGGTGGATGGGTTTGAGCTGACGGCGGATGGGCGTTTGGTCAATCTGGTAGCTTTCCCAATCTACGATCGCTCCGATCTGGTTGGAGTCGGTGTCTATGAAAAAGGCCTCGATGCCGTCGCTGAAAAAATCAAAGCGGCGAATGGCAGGGAGATTATTTTCAAGACAGATAGCGGTAAAGTGGCTGCCACGACAACGGATACCTACCCCGATCTGGAAAGCCCACAGGGTGAACAGCAGAGTTATCAAGAGATCGGTTGGCAGGAGAGTATTCAGGGCGTGGGCTCTTTGCCCCTGCTCAGCACAGATGGCAAGCTGGTCGGTAGAATGTTCTCAATGGAAGACATCACTGAAAATGCCAAATCCCAACAGAATCTGATTCTCATCAGTTACACCATTGCGGTGGTGATGCTTGGTCTGCTTATGCTCGGTGTGATGCTCTATATGAAGATGGCATTGAAGCCACTCGATATGGGTGTGCAACATATGGAACGGATCGCCTCCGGTGACCTTTCACAGGAGATTACCTGCAACCGTAACGATGAATTCAAACGGTTACTCGGTGCGATGCAGAAAATGAACCATGACCTGAGCGGATTGGTGGGTAAGGTGGCCAATACCTCAGAGAGTCTGGTAATGACGATCGATGAGGTAAACAACTCATCTGAAAAAACCAATCTGGCCGTGACGCATCAGAAACAGGAGCTTGATCAGTTGGCGACCTCATTGAGTGAAATGACCGCCAGTGCAACCCATGTCTCTCAGAATATCAATCATCTGGCAAGCTCCGCGACAGATTCGATGACTGCGACAGAAGAGGGTAACCGGATCGTCAAACAGTCGGTGCAGAGCATCGGTACCTTGACACAAGAGATCCGTAAGGGCAGTGATGTGATCCAGACGCTGGTTGATGAAAGTCAGCAGATCGGTGTTGTACTCGAGGTGATCAAGAGTATTGCCGAACAGACCAACCTGTTGGCACTGAATGCAGCGATTGAGGCTGCACGTGCCGGTGAGCAGGGAAGAGGTTTTGCGGTGGTGGCTGATGAGGTAAGAACTCTGGCCGGCAGAACCCAGGATTCGACCAAAGAGATCGAGCAGATTATCTCCGCGCTGCAGGTGGGAGTCAATGAGGCTGTTGAGGTTATGGCGGTCAGTGTCAGCCATGCTGAAGAGTCATCTCAGCAGGCAACCACCATTGGGGATACCCTGGATTCCGTGCAGCAGAAGATTGAACTGATCAATCAGCTCGGCTCCCAGGTCTCTGCGGCGGCTGATCAGCAGCGCGCCACCACTGAGGAGATGAACCAGAATATTCAGAGAATCTCCAAAAGTGCGGATGAGACGTCAGCCCAATCCAACAACACAAGCAGCGTTGTTCGGGATCTGAAAGGGCTCTCCAATGTCCTGACTGAAGAGATGGATCGGTTTAAGGTCTCTTAAATTTCAACAGTGAGTTTTCCCATATCAAAAAAAATGGCCTGAGTTGATCAGGCCATTTTTTTGTTGTTCTGTTGATTGGTGCAGATTGTTTAGTGAACCGCAGGATTGCTCCACACCAGGTGGATCATTGCACTGCGCCTTATCTCAATCAGGCGATCGGTAAATTCCTGGATGTTCTCATCCAGCAGGTCGGCCAGTTCCAGTTTGCCGAGCCGTTCGTTGATCAGCGTGGTACGCCGGTCAAAAAGCTCCTGGATCAACTGTTTATCACGGGCCCTTGTGATCGGGACCACCAGCTCATTGCTGGGTTTTTTGGCTTCTGTGTGGAAAGCCTTGCGACGCTGCAGCAGCTCCTGGTCAAGCAACAGGATTTCAGCATCGATGTTGTCGATCACTTCCAGCTGTTCATCCATCAGAGCGAACAGATTGTCCACGCCCTCTTCAACCCAGTTTTGGATCTCCTGAAGGTGTTGGGACTTGATCAGCTGCATGATCTCGAGCGAGTCGGACATTGAGATCAGGTGTTCAAACACCTCGATCCATCCCTCTTCCCGATAGTTGAACATCTTATGCATGTAGTGCAGCAGCAGCCCGACCGATTCACTGTAGTCATAGCTTGGAAAGCTCTGACTCACCGTATTCAATATGTCGGCAAAATTGACCGCTGTGCGGGTGAATGCCCGGTCATTGTTGTTGCGCAGGCCCTGAGAATAGATACCGTTCAAACGCTTCAGCATGCGGCTGTAGCCGTCAGCTCTGATTTGACTCTTGTTGGAACGGATGAAGCCGGAGACCTCGTCAAGCATTTCACGCAGTTGCTCGACATCCACGATACTCTCCTGGTTCGACAGGGTGGACTCAAGGTGGTCGAAATACTGTTTGATAATATGACAGGACTCATCCTGAGCAAGTGTTGGTAACTGCTCTATGCTGTTGATTCTAAATGGGGTAATCCCATTTGTTACAACTTGAGTCTGTGTCTGTGTCCTGTTATCCATGTCTCTCAGTCGGGCCGTAAGTAGTAATATACTGCTTCACGGGATACTGTATTAATAATTGCTTATATAGTCAAGTATTTTTGGACAATACAGTATATGCTATTGTTCATCCGCGAACCCACGTTAGGCGTAACGGCTAAATCGGTTGTAACTTTAGCTCTGATCTGCCATTTTGTGACCCTAACTCAATGAAAATATTGAGTTAAAGCAACTTTTTGTAAAAAAACAGTAAATTGTGTATTAATTCCCGAACTGGGGTGAGGGGGGGTAATGACTGGAAGGGGAAATCATGAATAGTGCGAATACAGCTTGGATCATGGCATCAACCGCTTTGGTGTTGTTTATGACACTGCCGGGGCTGGCCATGTTTTATGGTGGCTTGGTGAGAACCAAGAATGTTCTCTCTGTATTGATGCAGTGTTTTGCGATTGCCGGGATGGTATCGATCCTCTGGTTGATTGCCGGTTACAGTCTGGCGTTCGGCGAAGGAAACGCTTGGATTGGTGATTTCAGTCGGGTTCTCATGTCGGGTGTCGGAAAGGAGACCCTGTCTGGCGATATCCCCGAATCCCTGTTCATGCTTTTTCAGATGACATTCGCCATCATCACACCGGCTCTGATTGTTGGTGGTTTTGCCGAACGGATGCGTTTCTCAGCGATGCTGCTGTTCAGCGCCATCTGGCTGTTTCTGGTCTATGTACCGATTACCCACTGGGTCTGGGGTGGTGGCTGGCTCGGCAGTATGGGGTTGTATGACTTTGCCGGTGGCACCGTGGTTCACATCACCGCCGGTGTGGCCGCTCTGGTTGCTGCCGTCGTGATGGGCCCCAGGCGTGGCTTCGGTACCGCATCCATGATGCCCCACAATATGACCATGACCATTGCCGGTGCCGGTATGCTGTGGGTCGGCTGGTTCGGTTTCAATGGCGGCAGTGCCCTGGCGGCTGACGGCAGTGCCGCGATGGCGATGCTGGTGACCCATATCTCCGCTGCCACCGGTGCGATGACCTGGCTGGTTCGGGAGTGGATCAAGTTCGGCAAGCCCAGCGCGTTGGGCGCGGTTACCGGCATGGTTGCCGGCTTGGGTACGATCACCCCAGCCTCCGGCTTCGTCGGGCCGGCAGGCGCCCTGGTGATCGGCCTGCTGGCCGGGATAGTCTGTTTTTCAGCCACCAACTATCTGAAACAGGTGCTCAAAATCGATGACTCTCTCGACGTCTTCCCGGTGCATGGGATTGGCGGGATCTTAGGTACCTTGCTGGCCGGTATCTTCTCCTCCACCTCACTGGGTGTGTTCTCCGGATACGGCTTTGCGGATGGCATAACCTCCATGGGCGGTCAGCTCTGGGTGCAGTTTATCGGGGTTGTGGTCACCATCGTCTTTACAGCCGTGGTCACTCTGGGCATTCTCAAGCTGGTGGATGCTTTGATCGGTCTTCGGGTCAACAAGGAAGAGGAGATCGAAGGTCTGGATATCGTTCTGCACGAAGAGCGCGGTTACAACGAAATCGGTTGATCATCTCTATTCGATGGGTGCGTCATGCCATGGCGCATCCATCGGTACCTGGTACGGCGATGGCATTCAGACCCTGAATCAGGGCTTTCGGTAACTTGCCAATGCGCTGTCGGTTTCGTGCAGCGCTACTTCCACCACCGGAAAGCCGCCGGCTTCGACATAGTCAAAAATCAGCCGTGCAATATTTTCTGCGGTTGGGTTATAGGGCATTACATAGACCGACTCACCGGCTTCCTGCAGCAGTGGCAACACCGGATCATCTGGGTGCAGCAGCATGTTGTGATCCAAGTTCTGATTGACCCACTTTTTGACGTAATCGCCGATCTCCGAGAAGTCACAGACCATTCCCGACTCATCCAGCTGTGCGGACTCCAGGTGGCTCACCGCAGTCGCATTATGGCCGTAGCAGAATTGGATCTCTTTGCTAACCGTAAACGCTGCCTGGGCCAGGTGAATGGATTACTCGGCAAGTTTACGTGGTGGGTAGCTTCATCAGCCTGAAGCCGTTGGCGTACCGGCCAGTGTGATTAACCGTGAGGTCGTGCTTTTCCTGTTTTAACCAGCACCCAACCGTATCAGCGTGAACTCCTACAGATTCTCCAATCCCCATTCTCGTGATCCCCTATTTATGTGGTGGTTGAGCCTGTCGGCGTTTCTCCCCGATAACATCTCGCGGGAATGTTCTTGCGTCTGTTTTCTCATCCATGAATGTGAATATGCCCGTTATTCTTAATCACCTGGTTAATAACAACTGTCTAATATTTTTAAATATTACGATTGACAAATGTCAAGGCCAGAGATCGAAATGCACCGAGAATCAATGTAAAGACGGCGGGAGCATTTCTATGTTTAAGATATCTCAATCGATGACAGAAGATCATCGGTGTATTGATCAGGTTTTTGTCGAAATAGAAAGGGCGATTACCAAGTCTGAGTGGGATGATGCCTTGTCGAACGCTGATTCATTCGCTGAGATGATGGAGCGTCATTTTTCTATCGAAGAAGATCTCCTTTTTCCCGCTATTGAGGAAGCAACTGTATCTGCTAGCGGTCCAGTCAGAGTCATGAGCATGGAGCATGATCAAATACGATATCTCATTAACGTTCTGCGAACGGCTATAATCGAGCAGTCACGGGATAACGGACTTAGCACCTCTGAAACTCTCCTTATGATGATACAGCAGCATAATTCGAAAGAAGAGAGTGTGCTCTATCCGATGGCAGACAAAACCGTGCAGACGTTAGAGGAGGAGGTGTCGAGGCGGATCTCAGAGGCATCATGATGGAGCGCAAGCTGGATGTACGTGAACTGGAGCCGCCGGTTCCTCTCGAACGCATCCTTGATATGCTTGAGACCTTGCCCAGGGAGGATTGGCTCTGTGTGCGCCACAATCGAGAGCCCTTCCCACTCTATTCTCTTCTGAGACAGATGGATTTTTCATGGGATAGCCGGTGGACGAATGGCGAGTGTTTTATTCGTATCTGGCACACAGGGCACCCTCCGGTTACCGATTCGGCCTAGGGTAGGGCCCGTTCACACGAATCCAATATGCCCTGTTGCGTCTGAAAAAGCGCCAAACGAGGCGCGAGGAGTGTGGTTTGGCTTTTCCAAATGAGCGACGAGCAACGGTTCGTGGCGCTTTCTCAGGCGAAACTCCCCTTATTGAGTTTGAAGAGGGGGATGGGATTGTTTTGGCGCATAGCAGCGTTATCTTTCGCTCACGTAGCCAAACTACCCCACGCTCTTCCCGTCTTGCTGGACACAATAACAGTCCCAGCAGAGCGTATTGGATTCGTTTGAACAGGCACTAGTCAGGTGATCAATACATCGGGACTTTCCCTGGAACAAGCGCCACCATTATTTGTTCCCTTCAAGTTCTTCTTCAGTGCAGCGCTTTTTTCTGTGGCAATAGGTCTGCTTCTGATCTTCAATGGTCAGGATCTCTATATATCGCGCTGGAGTCCGTTGGCGCTGACATTGACGCATCTCGTTACTGTGGGTTTTCTCGCACAGGTCATGACCGGGGCAATGTTTCAGCTTCTGCCGGTAGTGGTCGGTACGCCAATGCCATCTGTAATGCTCGTGAGCAGCATTGTAAACCTCAGTTTAGCGCTGGGTGCAATTTCACTGAGTAGTGGATTTTTCTTTTTAAATCACGAACTGTTAATGCTTGGAGCAGCTTTGATTGGCGTTGGATTCTCTATTTTTCTTGTAGCTGCAAGTCTTGCGATAAAAGGAAAATCCGTACCCTTCAAGATCACTTTGCAACTGGGGCTGGGTTGGTTTTCAGTGATCCCGACTGTATTGCTTGGCATACTCCTGGTGCTCTCTTTAGCGGGCAAGGTGGCACTGAATGACATGCAACATGTGACTACCGTCCACCTTTCCTGGGGGATGATGGGGTGGTTGGGTATCGTGCTTTTTTCTGTACTGTTCAAGCTTGTGCCAATCTTCTATGTCACTCGAGAAATTCCACTGCTACTTCAACAGATTTATGCGCCATCTATAGTCATTCTATTGACGTTCTTTACTCTATCAATCTTTGTAAAAGGCCTGGTTTTTGAATCAAGTATCACAGGGGTGATGTTTCTCTTATGTCTCATTGCAGTAGGAGTTCTTGTGATTTTAATGCAAAGAAAACGGTCCATTATCGATTCAACCGTTTTGTTCATAGGGACCGGTATCGGCTGCCTTTTACTGGCGGCGGCGATGTGGATAGTATCGGAACGGGATGTTGTTGTTGGTATTCTGCTACTCATCGGCGTCGGCTTGACCATCCCAATTGGTATTATCTACAGGGTATTGCCTTTTCTATGCTGGTACCATCTACAGGCGATTGTGTTGAAAAGACGCCGTCTTAACGCTCAACTTCCCTCCATGAAGCATTTTATACCTGAGCGTTCAGCCAGGCGGCACTATATCGTTCATGCATCTGCGATTATCCTGCTGTTAGCAGGCGACTTTATCGCGCAACCATTCCCAGCCCTTCCTGGTATTGTTTTCACAGGGTCTGCGATCTATCTATCAAGTAATATTGCCAAGGCCTATATGGCTTATCAGCGAGAAATAGAAGTTCATGTCTAGCGGGCCACACGAGTAGCGGCCATGGGAGCACAACTGTTTCTTTCGATGAGACCTCACCAGGTAGCGGTATCTATCGGGAGGGGGTAGTGCGCCTGGAATTCAACTTTGGGGCACTAAGCATTCGAAAACAAGCCAATTTTTAACCGAAGCAGCACTGTTTTCTGGTAAAAAACTATGTTTTCGGGAAACAGTGACCGGAAACCGGGAATGCTGGAATTTATTCCGCAGTTCCCTATTCGAGGAGCAAGGAAAAGCGTGATAAATTTCTACCTGCTACCCAAGCGGAGACCGTGCTTGTGAAAGTGGAGCGGCGCCCCGCACTCTGGACAACGATCTCTATCGTCCGCTACTTTTTGAACCGTAATACAGGCAGTTGACTCTACTCATACGCTGATTGGTCAATTTCAGTGGATTCAGCGGATCCCTTTGTCTCGTAAAAACTGACTATAGTTCTGATCTGTGCCTGCAATATGGTTGATTAACCAAGTCTTGAGAAAACTGGTCAATTCATCAATCGTCGCTTCACGGTCCTTTTCATACGCATCCATGTAACTGCTTACTTGCATGATCATTTTTTCGTGCTGTTCCTTGTGCGGCTCAAAATCCGGATAGTCGTTATCCTGCATCAGCTTTTCTTCTCTTGCAAAGTGATACTTGGTGTAATCCACTAATTCACTCAATGCTTGGCGTTCGAATGCCTCGCCGGTCGGATAGAGTACGGCAGTCTGTAAATTATTGATCAATGAGAGTAATTTTTTGTGATCCTCATCGATGACCGCTATTCCCACACTCAGGTTGTCGTCCCAGGCAACAAATTTCCGTGATGTCATTTTCTTATGGATCATGGGTAATGCAATGAGTATCGCTATCATGATCCACGGAACCGGATTATCAATACCAAACAGAAACCCGATACCGATAACCAGAAAGGCCAGGACGATAAACAGGGAGAGTCCGAAAGTCTGTAAGCTCTTACGCATGACGAGCATCCCGAAACGGTTGTCAATGGATAACAAAAGGCAGACCGGATACGGATTGGGTCATTTCTATCCCGCAATAAACCAAACCGGATTCGGAGCTAATACCTTGTCTGGATTGACTATCCTGTAAAACCACATTTTTTGATTTGACATTTGTCAAGGTTGATGACTTGACCCAGGAGCTTAATTTGTCGTGCGACTATCGAAACACGAGGGAGGATTACTCCAATGACTAGAAGTTCCAGGCCACGCGTACGGACAGGTATCAGCGTCAGTACGCTCTCTTTGGCAATCAGCTTGACAATCGGCGGTGCAGGTATTGCTGCCCAGGCCGCTACACCCACACTCAGCGAAGCGGACTTTGAGGCTTCCAAGACCACCTACTTTCAGCGTTGTGCGGGTTGCCATGGCACCCTGCGTAAAGGCGCGACAGGTAAGAGTCTGGAGCCTAAGGAAACGCAGAAACTGGGACAGGAACGCTTAGAGAAAATCATCAAGTTCGGTACCGAAGGTGGTATGAACAACTTCGACGATATCATGACTGAAGATGAGATCAAGAAGATGGCCACCTACATTCAGATGGAACCCCCGATTCCGCCTGAGATGTCTCTGGCCCTGATGAAAGAGCGCCACAAGGTCTTCGTAGACCCGAAAGACTATCCCACCATGCCTCTGCACGGCCGTAACTGGAAGAACTTCTTCCTGGTCATCGAGCGAGACGTGGGTAAAGTGGCAGTTATCGACGGTGACAAAAAAGAGGTTGTTGCCCACGTGCCAACCGGCTATGCGGTACATGTACTGAAAGCTGCTGAGCATCACAAGAATCTGAAAGCCAAGGACGCCGGCCGCTTCTGGTATACCCAGGGCCGCGACGGCAAACTGACCAAGATCGATCTCTGGCAGACCCCTGACAAGATGAAGGTTGCCGAGGTGCAGATCGCCTATGACGCTCGAGACGTAGCCGTCTCTGGTGACGGCAAGTATGTGGTGGGTGGTGGTTACTGGCCACCCCATTTCGTCATTGCCGACGCCCATACCATGGAGCCGTTGAAAGTGGTCTCTGCCCGGGGTGTGAATGTGGATGGTGAATACGTCAACGAGTCCCGTGTAGCGGCTATCTATGATACACCCAACCACCCCAGCTGGCTGGTCTCCATGAAGGAGCTGGGCCAGATGTGGCAGGTCGATTACAGCGATATCGACAACCTGAAGATCACCAAGATGGATACTGCCAAGTATCTGCATGACGGCTTCTATGATCCGACGGGGCGTTATTTCCAGATCGCCGCCAACGCATCCAACCAGATGGTGGTCGTAGACACCAAAACCCAGAAGCTCACCAAGCTGATCGATGTGGACAAGTTGCCCCATCCCGGACCGGGAGCCAACTGGGTCGATCCCAAATGCGGTCCTGTCGGCGGCACCACTCACTTGGGTGTAGGCAAAGTCACTGCCTGGGGTAACGACCCTGCGGGCCACAAAGATCAGGCTTGGAAAATCTGTTATGAAGTCGAAACCGACGGTCCCGGCCTGTTTATCCGCACTCATCCCAAGAGCGACTACTTCTGGGCCGACCAGACTAAACATCCGGAACCTGAAGTGCAGCAGTCCATCCAGGTCATCTCGAAAGAGACCCGTGAGATCGTCAAAACGATTCGCCTGACCGATAAGCCCGGCTACGCGGCTGTTCACATCGAGTTCAATAGCGATGGTACCGAAGTCTGGACCTCTGTCTGGAACCGCAGTGACTCGAAGGAGCCAAACGGTGAGATCATCATCTTTGATGCAAAAACCCTCGAAGAGAAGGCACGTGTCAAAGGTCTGTTCGCACCGACTGGCAAGTTCAACGTGCACAATCGGGTCAATCACGTCACTTGATGTCCGTAAGGTGTTACGCACGTAACTGAAGAAAAGGCGGACATGGTGCTGAGTCCCATGTCCGCCGCTTTCACCAACTTCTACACCACCCGACTCACCTGAGTGGTGAATAAGCAGACCATTGTGACCTACACGGGGAAAGCGATGTATCAGCAGTCTTTATTTAAAAGCCTACTTTCACGCAAAGTCGCGTTTGGTGCGACACTGGGTGGTGCTGTCCTGTTCATGGTCATCGGCGTCATACTCTGGGGCGGCTTCAATACCGTGATGGAAGCCACCAACACCATGGAATTCTGCATTTCCTGTCACGAGATGGAGGAGAATGTCTATCAGGAGTTCAAAGGCACTGCCCACGACGGCAATCGAAGCGGTGTCGGCGCAGGCTGCCCGGATTGCCATGTTCCCCGCCCCTGGGTACACAAGATTGTCAGAAAGATCAAAGCCAGTAACGAACTCTGGCACAAAATGTTGGGGACCGTAGATACCCCAGAGAAATTTGAAGCACACCGTCTCACCATGGCCCGCCGGGTATGGAGCGCGATGAAGGAGACCGACTCGAGAGAGTGCCGCAACTGCCATGATTGGGACACCATGAATCCCGAAAAGCAGAAACCGCGTGCCCGCAATCAGCATGTCTTCGCCATGGAGAACGGCAACACCTGCATCGATTGCCACAAAGGCCTTGCACATAAACCGGTACACAAAGATATCAGCGAGGAGGAGTTGGAGGAGTGGGCCAAACCCATTGAGGACTATAAGACCGAAATACCCGCATCCTTCAAAGAGGGACTGGCCAAGGCTGAAGCTGCGGAGGCTGCTGAAGAGGTGGCGCGTCAGGAAGCGTCACGCAAAGAGCGTGAACGCCGCAAGGCGCAGGCTTTGGCCATAGAGAAGAAAATCCAAGCCGCCGTGGCCCAGGCCCTCGCCGCGGCAAAATCACAAGATGCCGGAGCCGCTGCCGCAACTGCTGCGGCCGCCCGTGGTTTTGGTGTCGACTGGAGCGGATCGCCTGAACGCCTGATCACTCTCTTCTACCCCGGTCAGACCTCTATGGAGTGGACACTGGTGGGTAAGTATCACGGCGGCGCGCGGCCCTTCCGCGCCGGTGATCGCTGCACGGTCTGTCATGAGAAAGAGCTCGCCGATATGGGTAAAAAGATGGTGACCGGGCAGAAGGCCGAACCGACTCCCCCTGAAGGGAAAAGGCCCGCCATCCCGGTAACAGTCCAGGCTGCCCATGATAGTGAGAACCTCTATCTACGTTTCCAGTGGGAGGATACGGAACATGTCCCAGTCCCCTTCGTGGACGGCGGCAAGATGGATCCCAAGAATCAGGTGAAACTGGCCCTGATGCTGGCCACAGACGAACTGGAGTACGCCTCTCAGGCCGGCTGCTGGGGCACCTGCCATGAAGACCTGCGAACCATGCCAGGTCACCCGGAGGATGCAGCCGCTGCAGGTCTCAATGTGGATCTCTCCGATGGCGTGACAAAATACATCAAGGAGTCGCGTACCAAGGTTGAGGAGAAGGGGCGTCGCGGCAAGAAGCTTGGCGGATGGGACAAACTGAAAGACGACGTAGCCATCCAGGCCGAGCGTGATGCGCATAAGGTCATGGACCTGATCCGATGGAACAGCAGCGGCAATACGGAAAGCGGCTACGTACTCGAACAGCGGATCATGGACGATGGCGGCAAGGTGGATGCACAGGGTTGGCTGGAAGCGGGACTCTGGACTGTGGAAGTCAGACGTCCCTTGAAATCTTCAGGCTTGGGTAATATCGCGATAGACCCAGGTACAGTTTATAATTTTGGATTTGCCATCCATGATGACTTCACCAACGCCCGTTTTCACCATGTCTCGCTCGGCTATAAACTGGCGTTGGCTAACGACCAGGCGGAAATTAATGCGGTAAAAGCCGAGGTCAGTGCCCCTGTCGCTGCTGCAACCGCACCACAGAAGGCTGCGTCACCTGCCGGAGGGGATGTGGACGGCAGTGTTGATTGGTCGAAAGCTGGAGAACGTCAGATCACCCTGTTCTATCCCGGCCAGACCTCCATGGAGTGGACCCTGGTGGGTAAGTATCACGGCGGCGCCCGGCCCTTCCGCGCCGGTGATCGCTGCACGGTCTGCCACGAGAAGGAGCTCGCCGATATGGGTAAAAAGATGGTGACCGGTCAGAAAGCCGAGCCAACCCCACCCGAAGGAAAACGGGCTGCCATCCCTGTGACGGTGCAGGCGACTCACGACAATGAGCATCTCTTTCTACGGTTTCAGTGGGAAGGCACCGAACATGTGCCCATCTCCTTTGTGGATGGCGGAAAAATGGATCCCGACAATCAGGTGAAGCTGGCCTTTATGCTGGCCACCGATGAGTTGGAGTACGCCTCTCAGGCCGGTTGCTGGGGGACCTGTCACGAAGATCTTAGAACCATGCCCGGCCATCCCGATGATCCGGCGGCGGCAGGACTTCCCCTCGATTTCAGCCACGGTGTGACCAAATACATCAAGGAGTCACGCACCAAGGTCGAAGAGAAGGGCCGGCGTGGAAAAAAACTTGGCGGCTGGGACAAACTGAAAGACAACGCTGCCCTGCAGGCGGAGCTAGACGCCCACAAGACCATGGATCTGGTACGGATAAGCAGCGGCAGCGGCAGTGTAGAGAATGGACACATCCTTGAGCAGCGCGTCATGAAAGGCGGTGAAGCACTACAGGGTAGTATTAAAGAGGAAGCCGGCTACTGGACCGCCACCTTCAAGCGCAAGCTAAAATCTGAATTATCCGGTGATGTGAAGATCGAAAAAGGCACAGTCTACAATTTCGGATTTGCAATCCACGATGATTACACCAACAGCCGCTTTCATCATGTCTCACTCGGCTACAAATTGGGGCTGGACAATCCAGAGGCGGAGATCAACGCAATATCACAGTAACTGCCGTTTAACTCCAGACCACAGGATCGTAAGTGGCCACCATGAAACGGAGAGAACCATTATGTTTCGATCTAGGATAATTCTGCTGGTGTGGCTGTTTGTTGCGCAACAGGTAGTTGCCGGTGGCGATGAAGTAGTCACAGTCATTGCGAAGGACTACAAGTTCCAGCCGGAAGAGATTACCGTCAAGGTAGGCACCACCGTACGCTGGGAGAACCATGAAAAGCGCCAGTATCACAGTGCCTGGTTTGAAGTCCTCGGCGAAGAGCCCGGCGACTACTTCTTTCCTGGGGATATCAGGGAACGCACCTTTGAAAAGGCAGGTACTTACCACTATGTCTGCGAGCCCCACCAAGAGAGTCATCAGATGAAAGGTGTGGTGCACGTTGTAGAGTAGTCTGCTGTTGACTTCTGATTGGTAGCGAGCGAACTTCTCACCTTGGGCTGCAAAAGGTTGTTGACTAAACACCTCCGCCCAGTTGGGATAACGAAGATAACATGATTCATAAAAAACAGTTCTGGCTTGTCGCCATTCCCGCCATTCTGCTGGCAGCTTTAAGCAGTTACTCCGTTGCAGAACAGGAGCGCAGTTTCTCACTGCTACCCGACTCACTTTCACAATGGTACAAGCCGGAAAACAAGAGGCAGGTCTGGCTTCACACCATGTTTGCGCTTCGCCGGGAACTACAGGCCGTAGACGAGTATGCCGCAGAAAGAGACCTGGAATTGACTCGCAAGTGGACCGACAAGTTCACAGCGCACTATCGTAAACTTCCGGAAATGGTGCCCGAGTGGCAGGATGAGGTTGAGCTGGAAGAAACCGAACGACTGGAAACAGCAGCCCAGACAGGGGATTTCGAGAATGTGGCCAGCGCAGTTTCAAGGTTGCAACGTAACTGCCGAAACTGCCACCGGGAGTACCGGGTGCTAGCCGCTCTGCGATATCGCTCGCCGGATTTTAGCAAGATCGAGATTGTTGACGACCAGGGCCGACCGCAGGAATATGGAGACCACATGGAAACCCTCTCCCAAACGATCAACCGCATCAAGATAGCTAGTGTGGACAATCGATGGAGCCACGCTCAGAAAGCTGTTCAGCAGCTCCGCGGGCAACTTCAAAGACTGGCGGAGAGCTGCGACTCATGTCATAAAGACGAACTTCCCCGTCAACGGATTCTCGGTGATGCAAGCGTAAAAACACTCGATGAACTGGATGAGGCTTTGACTCAACAGCAGCCTAAAATGGCCGGCAGAAAACTGGGCGAGGCCGCTGTCGTCATCTGCGCCAGGTGTCACGGCGTACACCGCTCATTGAGCGATACCCGATCCTTTGTGTTTGATTGAAATTAGGGCTGTTAAAAAGCACTCCTCCAGCCCTGGGAGCCAAAAAATGAAACTCAAGCTCAGTCTCATAGTGGTCTTGATGCTGTGCCTGTTCACTGCTGGAGTCCAGGCGGATAAAACCGATCGTCTGATAAGAAAAGCCAACCGCTATTTTGCTCCACTGCCCCAAGCCATGCCCGGTAGTGAGAATGACACACCGGAACGCGTCCAATTGGGGAAAGCGCTCTATTTCGATCCCCGCCTATCTATCAATGACAGCCAATCCTGTGCCAGCTGCCACCCGCTTGGTGACGGCAGGGGGGGCATGGATAACCTTCCCACATCACCGGGTGCCCGCGGTGAGTTCGGAGACCGCAATACCCCGACGGTACTCAATACAGGATGGCAGAGTTCCCAGTTCTGGGACGGTCGCGCCAAGGACCTGGCGGATCAGGCACGTCAACCGATACTGAACCCGATAGAGATGGGTATGCCGGATGAAGCGAGCGTGGTGAACAAACTCAGCGCCATTCCTGACTATGTGGACGCCTTTGAAAAGGCCTTTCCTGAGGACGCCTCACCCCTCTCCTATGACAATCTGGCGGAGGCCATCGCGGCTTTTGAGCGCACACTGCGCAGTGAATCCCGCTTCGATGATTTCATGCGCGGAGATAAAACGGCTTTGAACGCCCAGGAACAATCAGGGCTCACTCTTTTTATCCGCCATAACTGCGTGCGCTGCCATGATGGCCCGATGATCGGCGGTACCCTACTGGAGAAACTCGGGGTGAGCGCCGAATTTCATAATACGGACGACCCCGGGCGCTTTCGGGTGACCGGTGAAGAGACCGACCGCATGGTTTTCAAAGTAGCCTCTCTACGCAATGTGGTAATCACCGCTCCGTGGTTTCATGACGGTTCGGGAAAGGAACTCTCCGGGGTAGTAAAAATCATGGCAAGAATTCAGCTGGATACCGAACTCAAAGCTCAGGACGCCGATGCTATCACTGCCTTTCTTCACACGTTGACCGGTAAGGAGTTTGAATCCGCAGCCGCCACGAGTCGGTAAAAAAGAAACCATTCGTCACCGCCCTCAAAGGGTGGTTATTCGTCAGAATCGACCTGCGGGGGCTCAGTTTGAACTGTCGGTCCCTGCCCAAAGGCGAGTTGGTTTCGCCAGCAGTCCCCAGAGTCCTTTGTGCTCGCTCTCGGCCTGCCGTTGCAGGGATTGAAGCGTTGACGACGCCCCTGGCAATGCAATGGCGTAGCCCTCTTCCACCATTCGGGCGTGAATCGAGACTCCGGACTGTGTGAACAGCTCTCCCGGTAGTCGTCCGTACTTGTCAGGCTTATCCGAATCCCATCTAAGCTCGTATTCGTCACCTGCAGCGATAAGTTTTTTCAGGTGTCCGGTGGCAATGATACCTAACGACAGTAAGGTCTCTTGGGAAAGGCCGGTGCGCTTTCCATCAACAACGAATTTAGGGTTCTCAGTATCCTCCGGCGCATCGATTCCAATCAATTGCACCCGTTTGATGCCGTCTGCCACTGTGATCTTAAGCGTATCACCGTCCTCCACCTGGATGGCGTCGACGGAAAGCGTCAGCGTCTCTGCCCAACCCTGTTTGAACCAGCATAGGAGGCCGACCACAATGAGTCTGCCAAAGGGCTTCATTTCCATGTCATATTCACCTTGTTCAATGGCTGGTCCCTGAAGAACGGGTCAGCTTGTTGTGTACGTTGTACTTGCCGGACGGCTTCTTCATCGGCAGTCGCTTGACCTCCTCGAGGGTGCGAGCGTCGTAGATAACCAAGGCTCCTTCCTGGTCCCAGACACTGACCAGCGCGTAACGCCCATCCATGGTGAATTCCACATGCGCTGAGGTTTTTCCGGGTGCCGGATAGAGCGTCTTGACCACTTCCAGGCTCTGCTTATCGATCACGTGCATGGCGTCCTTGTGCTCACCGAAGAACACATCTACCCAAGCGTAGGGGCTATTCTCGTGGCTGCGCATGAAGAAACCAGGCCCGAGGGTTGGTATCTCCTTAATCACCTCCCAACTGTCGGTATCGAGCACTGTCACCTTGTCGGCTTTGATATTGGGAGTGGCCATCACACGGCGGTCACCGATACGCCAGGTGATGCCTGAACTGAGATGGGGCATGCCGGGAAGGTCCAAGGCTCCTACGGCGCGTCCCAGATCGAGATCCACCACCTGTCCCTTGCCATCGCGCGCCGTGCCGGCAATCTGCGTGTAGTCCTGATTGATAAAAAAATCGTCGAGATAGTCCTGGGTCCTGATTCGCCGGATCGGGAAGGGTTCGGTCACTCCCGTTTCCCCCGAATCCTCCCGATAGTCATGAATCCATTGCCCGAACCCTTTCGACGGAGGAATCTCGTAACTGATCTCCCAAACCTGAGGTATATCCTTCAACGCGGCAACGAAGGATGAGCGGGGGTCTGCAGTATAGACAGCGCTGACTCTGGAACTCTTGCCCTTCTCATCTTCCACAGGGATCACCTTTATCGGTTTTAGATCCCTTGCATCCAACACTACCAGAGTGTGGGGTAGATAGTTGGCCACCATGACAAATCGACCGTCATGTGAAACGGCCAGATTGCGTGTATTTATGCCCGCCCTTACCTCAGCCGTGTAGGTGAGGTTGAAGGTGTCGAACTTGCTGATCCAGCCATCGCGGGAGGCAAAGTAGACATAGCGCCCTCCCTCTGCATACTTGGGACCGCCATGAAGGGCGAAACGGGTCTGAAAGCGGTGAATCGGCGTAAAGGTGTCACCATTCAACAGGGTCGCGTGATGATCTCCCAGTTCCACCACCACGAAAAGATTATCGATATCGGCCTTGTAGAGCGGCTTCGCCGGCAGGCTGCCATGAGCATGATGCTCGATGTGGCTGGCGGCAATCTGTTGCATTCCCCACTCTGGGATATGCTCGAGCGGGGTATAGACATAGTCCACCAGCGCCTGGATCTGATCGGTACTCAGGCGTGTATTGAAGGGAGGCATCTGGGTCGCGGCACGTCCCTCTGCAATGGTCTTCAAGGCTTTTTTTGGGCGCAGCCTGCGAAGGTTCTCGGGCAGCAGGGCGGGGCCCGTTCCCCCCAGCCGGTCCGTGCCGTGGCATTCAGCACAGTGGGTGCGGTAGAGTTCATTGACCGACATTTCAGGCAGCCCAGCACTGGCTTTGGTAACTGCGATGGCAAGCAGTAGTGGTATCAGAGACGAGTACTTTCTGAAGGTCAGTATGATGTTACTTGTTTTCGCCAACATTGATTCACTCCACCATGCGATCGATACGGTAAGTCGCATGACAACTGACACAGTTGTCCAGTACCCGGGTCAACTGTTGAAGACTCAACGGCATGTCCCCCATCTGTTTTGCGTCCAACGCCATCTGATCGAAGCGCCGATGGGTGTCGAAGCCAAGACGTTTGAATTCCATCGGTAGACGTCCTACGAGTGATCCGGGCATCTCTCTACCGGCGGACATGCCTGCAAGCTGTGCCGCCTTGGCCAGCGCATCGGCATCATCCATTGCAACGGCAGTGGTGACGGACCGGACGCTTGCCAGAAAACTTCGCATCTCTGCCAGTACCAGATGCCGTTCCGCTTCGGGCATCAGAATGACCAATCGCTCATCGCTGGCCGGTGTGACATCACCTTGCAGAATGAATTTGTAAACGAGTCCACCTGATACAACCAGGAGTAACAAGGCGACAATACAGCAAGTTAAGCGTTGCATGGTCCGGCTAAGCACAATGGGCTCAACAGGCTGCCAATGTGTTGGATTCGGATTTCAGATCGATCTCCTCATCGGTTAGATAGCAACCGGGATCCTCTGACCAGGGGTTACCTGTCATTCTCCAGGCCCGGGTCCGGCTGTTACCACCGCAGATGGATAGTCGACCACAGGCTGCACAACGCCCCTCCAGGGGCCTTTGTGGTTGCTTCAGTCCGGCCATCAGTGGATCTGCGGTGTCCTGCCAGATCTCGGAGAAAGGTCTCTCCTTGACACTACCGACGGTGTAGTCCCACCACATGGTGTCCGGGTGCACCCGACCCTCGTTGTCAATGTTGGCGATATTGACACCGCTCGCATTCCCGCCCCAGCGCTTGAGCATCTCCAGCAGGCGATCATGGTGTTGCGGCAGTTGCCTGGCCACCCAATGAAGAAGGTAGACACCATCGGCATCGTTGTTGCCAGTAACAAACTCACGCTGCCTTTCCTGTTCCACATCCCGCCAACAGGTGGTAAAGAGTAAATCCATAGCCTCTCGCGTCATTCGATGGTGGACATCATCACGGTGATTCTTGTAACCGCGCCCGGCGTAGTTAAGGTGAGAAAGATAAAACTTCTCAACCCGCTCTCGCTCCATCAAATCCAGCAGACCAGGTAGCTCTGCCGCATTGTCCTGTGTGAGCGTAAACCGTAAGCCCACCTTGAGGCCGGCCTCTGTGCAGAGCCTTATGCCTCGGAGAGACTCATCGAAGGCGCCCTCTTTACGCCGAAAACGATCATGGGTCTCACGCAAGCCATCGATACTTATCCCGACATAGTCGTATCCTACATCCACAATCTCGCCTATTGAGTCCTTATCAATAAGTGTGCCATTGGTGGAGAGGCCGACATAGAACCCCTGTGATTTGGCACGTTTTGAGATATCGTAAATATCCGGACGCATCAGCGGTTCGCCACCGGAGAGAATCAGTACCGGAACACCGAAACCCTTCAGATCATCCATCACGTCGAAGACCTGCTGCGTGTCCAGTTCACCCGGGAAGTCTTTATCGGCGGAAGTGGCGTAACAGTGTTTACAGGTCAGATTGCAGCGGCGTACCAGATTCCAGATCACCACTGGGCCGGTTGGTTTGGCAGGCCGTTGCGACTTCCCGTCTACAGGCGATTTTTGCAACGCGTGCAGATAGCGACTGATTCGAAACATGGCTATCTCCTAGAGATTCAACCGCATGCCGGTCTTCTTCAGCACCGCCGAGCTGAACAGGACCTCGTGACCCTGATGATAGGGTTGCAGGACCTGGCCCATCTCAATCAGTTTTTCTTTCACATCGTTTCGGTCCCGGCCATGAACCATGGCGAACAGGTTGTAGGGCCAGTCGGGGAGATGGCGCGGCCGGGAGTAGCAGTGGCTGACGTAGTCGAGTGAACCCAGCTGCAGTCCCGCTTCGCGCAGCTGTGCATCCGGTATGTTCCAGACGGTCATGCCGTTGCCGCGAAAGCCAAGGCGGTAGTGATTGGGTACCAGCCCCGTTCGTCTTATGACACCCTTCTCCTGCATGCCGTTCATACGCTCGATCACCTCACTGGGCCAGCAACCGATTCTTTCAGCTACCTGTTCGCAGGGATCGTGACTCACCGGAAGACCGGCCTGGGTTTCAGCGATAATACAGCGGTCCAGCTCATCAAGATGGTGACTGCCACAGGATGTACTAGCGGGGATGGAACGAGTGGTGAAACCGCCATCCTCACCAATCTCGAACCATAGACCGAGATAAAACTCCTCCTGTTTGGGAAAGGCGTATACTCGCAGATTGGTTATCCCTTCGATGTGACTGATAATACTGGCCATACTCTCGTTGGAATCTGTGGCCAATACAAACCACATATTCAACCAGTGGTCACGTCGATAGTTGTGAGCTATCTCCGGCAAAGCATTCACCTGCTCTGCCACATCGTCAAATACCGCTTCAGGAACAGCCAGGGCGGCAAGTGCCAGACTTCCCCCAAGACGTTCCGCGTTATAGAGGGGGCCGAATCGTGAAAGCCAGCCGTCGTCCAGCAGGCGTTGCACCGCTTCCATTACCTTAGATTCGTCTGAGTCGACTAGTCTGGCCATCTGCTGGAAGGGTCTTTTGGACAGGTCGACACCGCCTTGGAAACGGTTGATCAGTTGGCGATCGAGTGCTGACAGGCTGGCCATGTAGTCACTCCGCAGTCAATGAGTTTACAGAAGGGATAGGGTCTCGGCTCTCCTTCTCCGTCACATAACGCGCGCCACACTGCTTGAAACGGCGCCGACTGAAAAGTACTTCGTGTTCGATTCTTTCGAGGCCGCATTTTCTAATGAGCGCCTGGAGGTTATTCAGTACGCCCTCGCGGCTGCGGCCGTGGATCATGCAGAAAAGATTGTAGCGCCAACGGCCAGGACGACGTGGTCGACGGTAACAGAGGGTTACACATGGCTGACATCCGATTAATCGACCAATCTCCGATACGCGCTTGTCATTCACATCCCAGACCACCATAGCATTGGCTCGATAGCCCAACTCCCGATGTCTGACCACAACACCGAAACGGCGTATGTCGCCACTCTCTAATAGTCGCTCCAAGCGACGAATCACTTCCGTTTCGCTCGTGCCAATCTGCTCGGCGATCGCTGCATAGGGGTTGACCACGAGAGGTAGCCCGCCCTGAATAGCCTGAACCAGCTCCCGATCAAGGGGATCACAGATCAGGCTCGAAGCGTTACCGATCATACCCATTGCAGGGGAAACCCGAGATTGATGTGGAAGTCCTCTATCATGGGCAAGTCGATAACCTCCAGTCCGGTTATCTGCTCGATCTCATGCAGAACGCTCTCAAGCATCTCCCGGTTGGCCGCGGTAACGACGAACCACAGATTCAGCCGGTGTTCACGCTCGTAGTTGTGGTTGACCTCACCGTATCGGTTAATGATGTCGGCAACCGCCTGCAGACGTTCGACCGGGACTTCCATCGCGGCCAGAGTGCTGGCGCCGACCCGATTGGGACGAAATACCGGCCCAACACGGCTAATCAATTGATGTGACTGCAACTGTTGTAGGGTATACATGGCTTCATCCTCTGTACAACCCACGCGTTCCGCAATGGTGCGGAAGGGTCGCGAGGTGAGTGGGAAACCCTCCTGGAAATCGTTAAGCAGCCTGCGCTCAAGCTCATTCAAAGGGCGATCAAGAATAGACTCTTTCTGTGCCATCTCAGAGACCTGTACGATGTGCTCGGGCGCTCAGGAAGATCCCGGATGGTTTTTCCGCCGGTTGATCAGCCAGCATTTTGAAATCGGATGTGTCGTAAACCTGCAGCCGGTCGATATCGCGCACTGAGACCCAGACTTCGCCACCCCTGGGCTCGAACTCCATGTGCAACACACCTTTGCCTGGTTTCAATGTCTCGACCAGTTTCAGATCACGGGTATCGATGACCTGTATGGTGTCATTGTATGGGAATGCGAAGTTGACCCATATCTGGCGTCCATCGGGCCTTGCCATTACGAAAACGGGTTGTCCGTGGACATCGAGCCTGCCGGTCTCCTGCCAGTTGTCGGTATCGACCACCAACACCTGATGCTGTCCCACGGCAGGAATGAACAGATGGCGTCCGGCCTTAGCCCAACCCTCCAGGTGCGGCATCTTGTAGACGGGTAGCTTCTGCTCCCCCTTTCCGTAGTCGTTAAGAATGCGCTTAACGCCGCGTTCCGGATACCAGAGATCGAGTAACGCGAGTCCGTCTTCACCATAGAGGCCGGCAATGTAGTAGCGACCGTCTGGCGTGATTAAGGCATCGTAGGGGTTCTTTCCCACATCACGGTATTTGGTAATAACCGGGTTCTCTGGGTCGCTCATCTCCACACTCCAGATTTCACCAGCATCCCATAGACTGAAGATGAAACGGTTACCGGGGGCATCCACCAGACCAACGACCTTTGATTGCAGATTAGCTCCGTAAACCGCAGGTATGTCTGCTACAGGATCCAGCGTCTCAGCGTCAAAGATGCGAACCCCGCCCGGCTCATAGTTGGATACCGCAATCAGGCGTCCATCTTGGGAGATGGCGCCACCGATGCTATTCCCGGACTGAATGACACGCGCGACGACTCGATGTTCGAGTACATCAACCTTAGTCAGACCTCCATCTCTGCCGAACACATAGGCGTAGCGTTCGTCTCTGGAGAAGACCACGGAGGCGTGCGACAGATCCCCCAGGCCGTCGATTCTCCCCAGCACGCTATTCCCGCTGGTCTCGATAACCTGCAGACTGCCTTTGGCACGCTCAACCACCACACCCAAATCACCGGTGCCGCGCAATTCGCCTGCCTCTATGGGAGCAGCAGCAATCAACATTAACAGGAGGAGTATCAGCCGGCGGCTCATTGAACCCCCTCCTTGATACGTTGAGCAAGCCAGTTTGCTTCACCTTCCGACATGAATGGACGCCATGGAGGCATGGGTGTACCGCTGCGTCCGTAGAGAATGGTGGCGGTGATATATTCGATCGGCTTTTGTCGTAATACATCCGGCGTCAGCGCAGGGCCCAACCCCCCCTTCAGGGACAGTCCATGACAGGAACCACAATCGTGTTTGAGTAGATTTAAAAGCTCTGATTTCCGCACCGAAGAGATATCGGAAGCCAGTGCAATTTGTGCACTGGAGATCAGACTAAGGACGATCAAGGCAGTGCGCTTCATTGCGGCCCTCCTCTGTCACGAACCAGTCGAGTCGATCTGCAAGCGATACGGTCTCACCGA
Organism: Candidatus Thiodiazotropha sp. 'RUGA'; assembly: GCA_016842065.1. Taxonomy (GTDB): domain Bacteria; phylum Pseudomonadota; class Gammaproteobacteria; order Chromatiales; family Chromatiaceae; genus Thiodiazotropha. The sequence continues at coordinate 31,809 of JAEPDS010000003.1, read as the reverse complement.
CAATAATGATGACAGGAGAGCGGAGCCCTTCTTCCTTGACCGCCTTCTCCAATGTCCCCAAAGAAGCGATCACTCTACGTTGGCGGGGAGTGGTTCCATCCTGAATTGCTGCTGCGGGCGTTGATGATTCACGCCCTGCGGCGATCAGGCCTTGTGAGATCTTAGCCAGGTTGGAAAGCCCCATGTAGACCACCAGTGTTGCGCTGGGATCGGCAAGCTTCTGCCAGTCGAGTTCCAGGCTGTCGCCCTCCTGTAAGTGGCCTGTTACCAACCTGACACCACGGCACATTGAGCGATGTGTCAGGGGAATACCTGCGTATGTGCTGACAGCCGATGCCGCTGTGATACCCGGAACAACTTCGAATGGGATACCCAGCGCTTCGAGATGGAGCGCCTCCTCGCTGCCGCGACCGAAGACGAAAGGATCACCACCCTTAAGGCGAACGATGTTTCTGGATTTCCGCGCCAGGCTGGCCAGTAACTCATTGATCTCCTGTTGCGGTACACAGTGCAGGCCGGGTGCCTTTCCCACGGCGATTCGTGATATACCCGGGGGTATGAGATCCATGATCTCGCTTGAGACGAGCCGATCATAGACCACAACATCGGCCGACTGTATCAGTCTCAGCGCCTTTACGGTCAGCAGATCAGGATCACCGGGTCCCGCGCCAACCAGATAAACAACCCCTTTTGGTCTCATATTTGGTCCGCCTCGCTGGGGAAACAGGATTCGCCTGGCTTGGCGAACTCCCCTCTCTAGTTTGATCAAGCACCCTCTGCGAAGGCCTTGTCCTGAGTAATGCCTTACCTCTTTCTTGTTGACACTTTAAGTCTCCCGCCTGAGCCCTCCTTGACTAAAGTCAAACGACTTCAGCTACATTTAGGACAATATTGCCTGCAAATAGCCACACGTATGGTGTTAGCTGCAAGGCAAGGCGAAAGATGTGACTGAATTGAGGTGTGAAGTGAGAAAAGCCTAGGCTTTACTAATGCTTATACCCGGAATAGCAAGATATGAACATCGATATCAGATCTGCACATCTGTTTTCATCACTGAATGACCATCAGGTCGAGCAGGTGCTTGAAAGCAGCCATATCAGCACACTGAAAGATGGCGAAGCCCTATTTGAGACCGGTGACGATGCTAATCGTTTTTTTCTCGTGATTGGTGGTCAGATCAAGCTCTTTCGCGTCTCATCCAATGGTGATCAGAAAATCATCGATATCATCCAGCCCGGTAACACATTTGCTGAAGCTTTGATGTTTATGGAGCATCCGATCTACCCAGTCAGCGCTGAGGCATTAGGGCCTGCACGTATAATCTCGTTCGACAGCAAACGCTTCCTTCATATATTGAGTGGATCGATTGAGGTCTGCTTCAGAATTATGGGCACCATGAGTCAGCGCTTGCGCGGCCTGATTAAAGAGATCGATGATCTGACGCTGCAAAGTGCCACGACAAGGATGTGCGCCATGCTGCTAAGACGAATGGATGAAGTCGGAATGTCCAGATTCGCCCTGCCGGCCGCCAAAGGAGTATTGGCCGCCAGGTTGTCAATGAAGCCGGAGACATTTTCACGCATTCTGCAGAACCTCTCATCAAAGAACATTTTAAGGCTAAAAGGCAGCGAAATAGAGATCATTGATGAGTCGCTTTTACGCTCTCTCGCTCACGTTGAATCGATATACGGACTGGAACCAGAGATGCCTTGCAGAGTAAGAAGCTCGCTGTAATTCATAAGTCAGTGTGAGCCTGCCAGTGGAGATGGCCGGGACAGTCGTACTCTGGTATCGCCATCCAGTCTCGGTCAGATCTCTTGTTCTTGAGATGCAGGCCTCTGCACTAGTGGGGCATTGCGCCAGGTATGGGTACGATCACTCCAGCCTCCGACTTTGTCGGGCAGGCAGGCACAACAGAGCGTATTGGATTCGTGTTAACAGGCCCTAGGCTTAAGGTTTTCGATAGCTCGCCAATGCACTGTCGGTTTCGTGCAGCGCTACTTCCACCACCGGAAAGCCGCCGGCTTCGACATAGTCAAAAATCAGCCGTGCAATATTTTCTGCGGTTGGGTTATAGGGCATTACATAGACCGACTCACCGGCTTCCTGCAGCAGTGGCAACACCGGATCATCTGGGTGCAGCAGCATGTTGTGATCCAAGTTCTGATTGACCCACTTTTTGACGTAATCGCCGATCTCCGAGAAGTCACAGACCATACCCAGCTCATCCAGCTGTGCGGACTCCAGATGGATCACCGCAGTTGCGTTATGGCCGTGTAGATGGCGGCATTTACCCTTGTGGTTCAATAGCCTATGGCCGTAGCAGAAGTGGATCTCTTTGGTAACCGTGTACATTGTCTGGGTCGGGTGAATAAATCAGTCGGCAAGTATACGGGGTGGTGGTTCGCTTCGCCAGCCTGAAGCGATTGTTGTGTCGGCAGGAGCCGGTAAAGGAATTTTTCTGAATGCCGTTAGTAATAACAGGTCTGTAACTAGCGTATTCCTATGAGTGATACTGAAAATTGTGAGTTTCTGGATGCTGCCAGAGAAGCGGTTCAACAGCTGAAGAAGCTGTCCAAGGAGTATCCGCACCTGACCACCCAGCCGGTACGCCATGCCCTGGATAACTGGAACGAGGATATGTTCCGGCGCGGCGAGCTGATCTGGGAAGCCTATCAGAAGGTGCTGGCGGAAAAGAGTGCGGTTGAAACGCGCCTGATCGAGCTGGTCGACAGCTTTCATGTGGATGATGCAATCGATATCATCAATAGTGAGTTCGGTAAGAACATCGACTACTACGATCTGATCGACGTGGTTGGCAAGGATCGCTATATCGCCGCATTGAATCGTGAAGCGGTTGAGCTGCAGGTCAACTGCATCTCCCCGGAACAGACCGCCGATCTGTGGAATGGCAGCGGCAAGCCGACGGTTGGCGGTGAACGCTGGACTGCGACCGCAGTATCCGTACTCATGGGCTGAGTCAGCCCAGGCCTCTCAGTTGCCTGTCAGATAGCATCCTGTATAGAGATGACTCTCGCTGGTCATGAAGCGCCCGTGGAATTTGAGTTCTGCCGGGAATGGGATGGTACTGGTTGCCGAAGGGATGAAATCGAAGCGCATATTCTCCGCATCGATGTTCAGTGATACGGATTGAAATCCCATGTGTTCGCCGATCAGTGGATAGAAGCATTTGTAGAGGCTCTCCTTGGCACTGAAGATCAATCGCTCCGGCAGCGTGTTGTCTGCCTGCATGGTGGCATGATCATCGGCTGTGTGGATGTATTGATCCACCCCCTTGGGCAGGGGCTCCAGAGGTTCCACGTCAATACCCAGACTGGCCAGTTCAGCGGCTTTGGCGCACACCGCCACACATTCACCACGGCAGTGACTGATACTCCCCACAAAACCTGTCGGCCATAACGGCTGACGCTTTTCATTACGCAGCAGCGGTTGCCAGGGTGCGCTGAGCTGATCCAGAGCCTGGTGGGCGGCATGGCGTCCGGCTCGAAACTCCTGTTGACGCTTTTCCACCGCCGTTTCGATCAGCTTCTCTTCCTCATCGCACAGTGGTGTGGTCCACATGGCTTGATCAGCCGTGACCACAATGGCGCAGGATGGAAAGAGTTCTGCAAGTTTGATCTTCATGATGGTCTGAACCGGGACCTGAAAAGAGGGATTGTAACAGCTGGTGGAATTAATCCATGCATATTGCACTCTCCATTTGGTTGATTAGGCAACTGGCCCGATTACCGATCGCCAGACAGCAATGCCCAAATTGGAAAATCTTGGCTTGACCTCAAGCTTGGATCCATGCAATGCTCAAAGCATGAATCAGATCAAACCGACCAACAAGATGGTGATTAAGCGCCGACTGTTCCTCTGGGCAGTGGGTGATCCGTCTGTGGTCAGAAGATCCGGTTAAACGACAGTTTAAATCACAGGATTTTAATAAGGCCGCAGATGGAAACATCTGCGGCCTTTTTCGTTATGGAGGGTATCAACATGTCTGTGCCAGCAGCCTATGTAGGGGTATTGCTGATTTGGGGTACCACACCCCTGGCCATTCAATGGAGTGGTCAGGGTGTGGGCTATCTGTTCGGTGTAACGGGACGTATGGTGATCGGTGTGGTGCTGGCCTTGTTCCTGCTGCGCCTGATCGGACTGCGACTGGCATGGCATAAGACGGCGCGACACACCTATATGGCAGCTGGTCTGGGTATCTTCATCGCGATGACTTCAGTCTACTGGTCTGCGCAGTACATCCCATCCGGTTGGATCTCGGTTATCTTTGGTCTGTCACCGATCATTACCGGTCTGATGGCTCGTTATTGGCTGAACGAAAGAGGCATGGACGCTTCGCGACTGGTAGCTGTATTAATCTCACTCTCCGGTCTGGTCACCATCTTCAGTGTCGGCATCAAAGCGGGTCCTGAATTTGCGCTGGGCCTGTGCGGCATGCTGGTCTCGGTGATAACCCATTCCGCCAGTGCGGTCTGGGTGAAACGGATCGATGCTCAACTGCATGGACTGGTGGTGACAGCGGGTGGTTTGCTGGTCGCAGTGCCCCTGTTCCTGCTGAGTTGGTTCATTCAGGGTGAGAGTTGGCCTCAGGTGATTGGCGAGCGGGCCCTGGCATCGATCGTCTATCTGGGGATCATCGGCTCGGTGCTTGGGTTTGCCCTCTACTTCTATATTTTGAAGAGTGTGGAGACCACCAAGGTCGCGCTGATCACATTGATTACTCCGCTTTTCGCCCTGCTGGCCGGGCAGTGGCTTAACGGTGAGCAAATTGATCAGCGGGTCTGGTTGGGCACCGGGTTGATCCTGCTGGGATTGGCGCTGTTTGAGTTTTGGGGTAGAGGCTTGCCTCAACTCCGGTTCAGCAGGGCAAGCGAGAGTGAGGGCCAGTAGGTGATCACCAATACCGCGCCGAAAAGGAGCAGAAACCAGGGAAGGGTGGCGCGGTATATCTCGGCAATCGGTTTACCGAACCGGTAGCTGGCAATGAAAAGATTCATGCCCACTGGTGGGGTGAAATAACCGATCTGCATATTGGCCAGAAAAATGATGCCCAAGTGGACAGGGTCGATACCATACTCCACCGCAACCGGCAGCAGCAGTGGAACCATCAGTACCAGAGCGGAAAAGATATCCAGCATGGTGCCGAGTACCAGCAGAAAGATATTCAGCAGGATCAGAAAGGTGAGCGGGTCGTGTACCCGTTCATGCAGCCAACTGAATAGCATCCCGGGTACATCGCTGTCGATCATGTAGTTGGTGGATGCCAGGGAGAGGCCGAGGATGACCAGGATGCCACCGACTAAGAGCATCGCCTCATGCATGATGCGGGGCAGCTGTCGAAATGAGATCTCCTTATGGATCACCATTTCAACAAACAGGACGTAGAGTGCGGTAACGGCGGCCGCTTCAGAGATGGCGAAGTAGCCACTGTAGATACCGCCAAGCAGGATCACCGGCAAGGGCAGTTCCCATGCGGCATCTTTGATTGCGCTGCGGGCTTCCGCAAAGGAGAAGGGGGTGAGTTGCAGGTGGCGACCGGAATAGAGTCCCCAGGCCATGAGGATGAACAGCATCAGCAGTCCCGGCAGAATGCCGGCGAGAAACATATCGTCCACTGTGATCGATCCACCAATACCCAACTGTTGGGCTACTACGGCATACAAAATCAATGGCAGGGCCGGCGCGAACAGCAGGCCCAGGCTGCCTGAGGTTGTTACCAGGCCGAGGCTGAAACTCTTTTTGTAGCCGGCCTGTTTCAATGCCGGATAGAGCAGGGCGCCCAGCGCCACGATGGTCACACCGGAAGCGCCGGTGAAGGCGGTAAACAGGGCACAGGCGACCAGGGCGACAAAGGCCATGCCCCCCGGCATCCAGCCGAGCAGGGATTGGGTCAGCCTGACCAGGCGACTTGGCGCATTACCTTCACTCAACAGGTAACCTGCAAAAGTGAACAGGGGAATGGCGAGCAGAACGGGGGTCTCTGCCAGTCTGAAAAACTCGATGCCGACCACGGACAGGTCGATTTCAGATTGATAGAAGCCCCACAGGGCTCCTGCACCAATCACCGCAAACAGGGGTGCACCACTCAGTGCCAGCAGGATCAGGCCGATGGTGACGATCATGTGGTCTTCCTATTCATCAGATGCAGCGGGATGTTGACGATGAAACGGATGGTCATGATGGTAAAGCCGATCGGTATGATGATCTCTCCGATCCAGGCCGGCAGTATGGAGAACAGCTGGGTGCCATCCTGCCACTCGAAGTAGACAAAACGGGCTGAGTGCCAGGCGATCAGGCCACAGACCAGGGCGCTGAACAGATCATGCACAACGGTTAGCAGGGATTGACTGCGTTTTGAAAGTATGTGGGATAGCAGGTCGATACGGATATGCCGATTCTCCCTGGTGGCTGCAATGGCACCCAGCAGCGCGATCCATAACACCATGATGCGTAAGCTGGGGTCTGCCCAGATCAGACCGGAATCGAACAGATTGCGCAGTACGATCTGACTGCCTGCCAGCAGTATCATGCCACCCAGCAGAATTGCCGTGAGCAACTCCTCGAAGCGGTGGATGACCTGGCGAATGGTCTGGAGCATATTGATCATGGGGATCGATTATAGCGGCATATCAAGATAGATAGTTATTTCGGTTTGTAACAGATGTTTTGCCTGGCTGTGAAACCGGTATCTATTCTTTACGCTCATCGATTACGGGTGTCGCCAGTTACTGGTTTCAGCTAATGGCAGTGGTGCGATACGACAGCGCGGAATTGGGATTAACGTATATGTACCGTGAGCCAGATGCAGTGAGGCTGGTGGCTGGTTGTCAGCACGCGATGGGGTGTGTTGGCTGGAATCAATACGCAATCCCCTCGATGAAGATAGTATTGTGTGTCATTCATTTCGAGTTTCGCACTACCCTGTAGGATGCTGATCCATTCGTCATGGGGCTGTTGCAGAATCTCAGTGACACTGTTCGGCGGACTCAGGATACGCTCGATCGTGACGTTTTTCCTGCTCAACAGAGTCTCCAGATTCTCCTTCTCTCCATCCGCCTTATCTGGTTTAAACAGATTCATTTCCGGCATGGCTAGCGATACCTGCAGTGTGAGTGATTGGTTTTCAGGATATCGTCTGTTATCGATGAATGAATCCATCGGTTGATCCGGTCTCAGTTGGATATCCTTTGCAACGATACTCAGTTGCAGAGAGAGTGACATTCTCTCTGCATCGGTTATCCACTGCAAGCCTCAGCTTGATCGAAATAGCGGACAGATCGTCTTAGGCTGCTCTCCGGTTCAGTCCCTCTGCTTACTGCATCGAGTGGGACTCATTAAAGCTGGACTTGAGTGCGGTATCACGACGATTGATCAAGATCTCTTCAGTCTGTTTTGTGACTGGATTCGAATCCCGTTGCAGCTGGATCAGATTCTGCATCTCTTCCAACAGTTGGATTGAGACCACACCTTCATTGCGCAAGCTCTGCAGCGTTATGTTGGCATGCTGCTCCCAGGCCTGTTGCTGCTGTTCAGTCGGGCTGATGAACTCGATGCCCTGTTTTTTGAGGGCAGAGAGAGCGGCGATATTGTCTTCTCGGTTCTGTTGGTTGAGTTTGACGAAGGTGGACTGGAGGGTCTGTTTGACCAGATCCCGGTCGGCTTCAGTGAGTTTGTTGAAGGCCTTCTCCTTGATTACCAGTGTGGCGTAGAGATAGGCGAGCGGGACCTGAGTCAGATAGTTGACCCGGGTATGCCACTGCAGTGCTATGGCACCGATGGGGGCGCTGGCGATGGTATCGATCAAGCCGGTCTGAAGGCCGGTCAGTACATCGGTCAACGGCAGGGGGATCGGTGCGATACCCAGTTTGCTGAATATCTCCGCGTTCACCTTGTCGCCTTCCGGTATCCAGATCTTCAGCCCTTTCATGTTGTCGGTGGTCTTCACCGGTGAGTTGGAGAGCAGGTAGGCAAATCCACCTTCACTCAGGCCAAAACTGATGAAGCCCTTCTTTTGCAAGCCATCGATGATCCGCTTATCCATGACCTCGCGTACCGCATCCACCTCCTCAAGGTTGCGGAACTGGAACGGCAGTGTGTAGATCTGGGCGTCGGAGTAGATACTGCTCAAGCCGCCTCCGGTGATGGCGCCACCCTGCAACTGGCCGATACGGATTTTGCGCAGCACGCTGTTGTCGTTCCCCATGACTCCACCGGGGTAGAAGCGGATCTTTACCCGTCCTTCACTCTTCTCATGGATCTCTTTGGCAGCCGCCCGCATCTGCTTCATCCAGCTGGTGCCATCCGGTGCCAGAGTGGCAATTTTCAAAGTGGTCTTGGCATGACTGACTGGCAGCAGTGCGAGTGTCATGATGAGAATGGCCAGCAGGCGGAACATGTGTCTAATCCTCTAAGGTCAAAGAGTAAAGTCAGTGATTATGCCCGTTATCACTAATCCAAGCGGTCCTGACTCTGTTTGTTATACGTGAGACTGATCTGTTTGGACTCATGCAGGGAGAATGTCATTGGGATATGTGGGGTATTTGCTCGGTTACCCCGGCGTGCAATCCGTTCCGCGGTGCTGTCAGTCGATTCAACTACCGTAGTATAGATGTTCACTGTTTACAAGATGTTACATCGGCAGGTTGTTAAAAATAATCTTCTTCTATCAATGACTTGGCTTGTTGCTGCGCCATGATGTTACTCAATGTCAGGCCGCTTTTTACCGGATCGGCCTGCAGTACCTCATTGAGTAATCTGTCATGTAGAGTTTTATCAAAAACCAAACGGGCATAGTGTCGAGCGTATTCCAGTTTCACCATCAGGTCCTGGCCCCCGGAATAGTCGATGGCCGACTCAAAATGTTGTTTGCCGAGTTCCGGTTTGCCACCCAGTGCGGGGGGGATCTGACTGCGAATCACACCCAGGTAGAGCTGAGCACGGCCCTGTTCATAGCCCGGGTCCTGTTCGACCACCCGCAGCAGCAGCGACTCGGCTTTGGCCAGATCAGCAACCGCATTCCAGTCATCGCTGTGTGCCTGAATCCAACCTGCCCAGGTGGCGCCGTAGAGATAGAGATCTTCCAGGTCGGGCTCTTCGCTGTTGGCCAGGGTGGCAGCAAACTGTTCGAACGGTTTGTGGCTGTCGTGGCAGAGCTCCGGCTCCGCTTCACAGAATCCTGTGGTGGCGTAGTCCATCGCTTTCTGAGTGAGGTTTTTCTGTCGTTGCGGATCCTTGACCAGTCCGCCCGCATAAGCGCCATACAGTCTGGCGCCGGCATAGAGCAGATCCCGATCGTTGGGGTTCTCTGCGATAAACGAGTCGAGTAACAACAGATAGGCCGGTGCACCATGTCGCACAATCTCCGGATCCGTCTGATTGAGCATGGCGTTGGAGAGGTTGGCTGCCAGACGACTGGTTGAGAGTGAGCTGCAGCCGCTATCCAGGAGCAGTGCGGCTGCGCAGAGAAGTGAGACAATTACGAGGCGACGACGGTTCTTGATCATCCGCCGATTGTGACAGATTTCAGCGATGTTTTCTGCCGACCTGTTCCATATGATGCAGCCAGCTTGTGAACACGTTGCCGACAGAGCCGCTACCCGATCTGCGTCCTTTGAAGGTATGGAAACATCCCTCCTCCTCCTCTTCAAAGCGTGCCGCTCCGATGTTGAGGAACAGATAGATCAGGAACAGATCCAGAATCAGTACACCGACCACCACAGGCACATGGATTACCGCATCGGTCTTCATCCAGCTGATGACATCGGAATAGTTGCTGACCACCAGATAGAGTGTGCCGAACAGTAGTGCAACCGCCAACAACGAAAACAGATCTGCTACACGTTCATGTTTTCGGGAGTAACCCTTAAGACTTTTACAGACAGACATGGATTCATTCACCAAAACGATTTGGATGTAATCAGTACCAGATTAGTCTTCTGTGCCAATAATCTCAAGCAAAATGGGTGTTTTGGGATTTTTTACCGAAAACTTGTGAGTGTGTATAGTAGGTCCACGGAAGTATCGTGTGAGATCCCGCAAGGTGCATGGCGATTCACTTCGAATGTGTCCTAACTACCTGCCATGCAACATAAAAATAGATAAGGGGGTATGCAGTGGAACTACTCAAAGAACTGATCGGCGGGCTGAACAGCATTGTCTGGGGGCCTGTCATGCTGGTGCTGATACTGGGTACCGGGCTGTTCCTGATGATCGGCTTGAAGCTGATGCCATTGGCTCGGCTCAAATATGGATTTCAAATGCTCTGGGGAGGGCGCGAAGGCCGGGGAGCGGGGGAGATCACCCCGTTCAACGCCCTGATGACCTCGCTCTCTGCGACCATCGGCACGGGTAATATCGCCGGGGTTGCCACCGCCATCGCTCTGGGTGGTCCAGGGGCTCTGTTCTGGATGTGGTGTACCGCGCTGGTCGGTATGGCCACCAAATATGCGGAAGCGGTACTGGCTGTCAAATACCGGGAAGTGGATGAGAACGGTAACCACGTTGGTGGTCCCATGTACTACATCAAGAACGGTCTGGGCAGCAAGTGGGCCTGGCTGGGAACCCTGTTTGCGGTTTTCGGCGCCTTGGCCGGATTTGGTATCGGTAATACCGTTCAGGCCAATTCGGTTGCTCAGGCACTGCTGAAAAACGAAAGCCTCGGTATCGATCCGGCCGTTACCGGTGGGGTGATGGCGGTGCTGGCGGCGTTGGTGCTGATCGGCGGTATCCGTCGGATCGCAGAAGTGGCCGGTAAACTGGTGCCCCTGATGGCGATCGCCTATCTGTTGGCCGGGGGAGTAATCATCGTTCTGAATATTTCCGAGATTCCGGCGGCGATCGGTCAGATCATCCAGTATGCCTTTACTCCGGTGGCGGCCACGGGTGGCTTTGCCGGTGCGGCGGTTTGGGCTGCGATTCGCTTTGGTGTGGCCAGGGGTGTCTTCTCCAACGAGGCCGGACTTGGCAGTGCGCCGATCGCGCATGCCTCTGCGGCAACCGACAGTCCGGTGCGTCAGGGTACGGTGGCGATGTTGGGAACCTTTATCGATACCCTGATCGTCTGTTCGGTCACCGGTCTGGCGATCGTTGTCACCGGGGTCTGGACCACGGGCGAGACCGGGGCGGCACTCTCTTCTGCCGCCTTTGAGATGGCGCTGCCTGGTGTTGGTGGTCTGGTTGTCAGTGTGGGTCTGGCGGTGTTTGCCTTTACCACCATTCTGGGCTGGAGTGTCTACAGTGAACGTTGCGTTGAGTACCTTGCGGGGATCAAGGCGATCGTTCCATTTCGCGTACTATGGATCATCATGATTCCGGTTGGCGCGATGGCGCAGGACTATCTTAATTTTGTCTGGCTGGTGGCGGATACGCTGAATGCCCTGATGGCGATTCCGAATCTAGTTGCGCTGCTGATGCTCAGCCCGGTGGTCTTCAAATTGACCCGGGACTATTTTGAGCAGAACTCATTGAAGTAGTCTGGCCCTTCGTAAAGAGGATTAACCGCAAAAAACGCCAATCACCGCAAAATTTCGCGAATAACTATCCTGTTGCAGCATCGATTTGCGACAGTTCGCGGTGATTGGCGTTGGTTTGCGGTTTATTGCCCAAGCGTTTCGTATCAGGCAATGTGATCTTTCGAAAGATCCTGGGAGGTCGCGAATCTCTGTCTGAGATAGCGGATGATGTCATCCGATTCATAGAGCCAACGGTCACCATCCTGTTGCTCAATTTTCAGGCAGGGTGTCTGCAACTTTCCACCGCATTGCTGCAGCTCGTCAGCCCAGTTCGAATCACTGGCTGCATTGCGCTGCTCGATCTTCAGGTTCAACTTGCGGATGACGCGATTGACCTTGATGCAGAACGGGCAGAGGGGGAAGTGGTAGAGTGCCAGGCGACGGGTCTCTTGATCAACCTGTCGTTGGCGTGCCGGATCACGCCGCAGCGGTTTGGAGATGAGACTGGTGAGCCAGTGCAGCATCGTCGGCTAGCTCTGTTTTGAGCCACCCAGACACTCAGGTGAAGCGGGTACCGTACCGCCGTGGTTGAACCAATCCTCCGGTGTCAGGGTGTGCAGCGCGAGGGCATGTACACCCCCCTCACTCAACTCTTCCGCCAAGACTTTGTTGACTCTACGATGGCGCTGGATCAGCTTTTCGCCTTCAAATGCCTCACTCACCAGTACCACCTTGAAATGGGATTCGGCCCCATCCGGCACACTGTGATTATGGCTCTCATCGATCACTTCCAGGTGCAGCGGCGTGAAGGATTCCTGCAGCTTTTTTTCGATGATTTTCTGTGTGGTTGTCATATCACTACCTACTTTCAGGATTTACATACTCTTGGATCAGGGTTCTGTGTCATAGTTTCAGCGCTTCCCGGACAAAGGGTATAGTGAGTTTGCGCTGGGCTGCAAGTGACGCCTGGTCGAGTCGATCCAGCAGAATGGTCAGGAAGTGAATATCCCTGGGGGTTCTCTGCAGCAGAAATTGAGCGGTTTCAACGCTCATCGACAGCCCCCGCAGTTCCGCGTTACTGATCAGCAGCTCGAGTCGCTCCTCATCATTCAGTGGGAACAGATGGTAACAGGGGCCCCAGGTCAGCCTGGAGGCCAGATCGTCGAGATGCAGGGAGAGCTGCCCAGGCGGGCGGTCGCAGGCGACGATCAGTCTGGCGCCACGCTCCTGCAACAGGTTGTAGAGATTGAAGATCGCCACTTCCCAGGCCCGCTCCCCGGCAAGTACCTGTAGATCGTCCAGGCAGACCAGGGAGAAACCATCAAGTCCTTCCAGCATCTCCGGTTGCAGCCCGTGTTCCGTTTTGAATGGCAGATAGGCCGGCTGCTCTCCTTTGGACTGGGACTGCTGACAGGCTGCCTGTAACAGGTGGCTTTTGCCTGAACCTGAATCTCCCCACAGATAGATATAGGGATCCTGTTCGCCGCGCAGGCGGGAGACCGCCTCACCGTTTCTGCCGATCACGAAATGGGCGAAATCGATCCGCGGTCTGATGCTCAGGCCAAGAGGCAGCTGGTTGGACATGGGGTCAGGTCTGTTTTTCCAGTCGCAATAAGATTTCCGCCATGCGCCTGCCCTGGGTGATGCAGATGCGTTTCTCCTCGTCGGTGATGGGCTGCTTGCTGTCATTGCCCGCGGTATGGCTGGCTCCATAGGGAGTGCCGCCGCTCTGGGTGCTCAATAGGGTAGTCTCACTGTAGGGGATGCCCATCAGCAGCATGCCGTGGTGCATCAGCGGCAGCATCATCGAAAGCAGGGTGCTCTCCTGCCCGCCATGCAGGCTGGAAGTGGAGGTGAAGACTGAGGCGGGTTTGCCGATCATGGCACCACTCATCCACAACGAGCTGGTGGAGTCGATACAGTACTTCATTGCGGCGGCCATGTTGCCGAAGCGGGTCGGGCTGCCGAGAATCAGCCCGTCGCAATCCCTGAAATCGGACTCGCTGACATAAGGGGCGCCCTGCTCGGGGATGGTCTCTTCAGTGGCTTCACACACCGCAGATACTTCCGGGACGGTACGTAATTTGGCTTCCACGCCGGCGATCTCCTCGACCCCGCGGGCGATCAGGCGTGCCATTTCTGCGGTGGCACCGTGGCGGCTGTAGTATAGGATTAGGACTTGTGCCATAGGTTTGCTTCCGTATCAGTTATATTCGGGATCAGAGGATCTCCAGAACCTTTTCCGGTGGTCGACCGATGGCGGCCTTGCCGTTCTTGATAACAATCGGTCGTTCGATCAGCTTGGGATGAGCGACCATCGCCTCGATCAACTGCGTGCGGCTCAGCTCAGGATTGTCGAGCTGATTCTGTTTGTACTCTGGCTCCTTGCGGCGCATCAGTTCACGTGGCTCCAGACCGAGCATATCGAGAATGGTCTCCAGGGTCTTACTGTCCGGCGGGGTTTTCAGATATTCGACGATTTCCGGCTCTACACCCTGTTCCTCAAGCAACTGCAGAGTTTGTCTCGATTTGCTGCAGCGGGGATTGTGATAGATCTCTGTGGTCATTTGATTGTCCTGTCTTATGCTGTTTGGCCGTCATTGTATCCGGATGGTGGTGCTTGCTCCATATGAATACGGCAGGCCCTGAAATCGCTGGAGTGGTGTATCTGATAGGGGCAATTGGCCTGGTTTCGATTCTGAGCTAGCCGTTCGAATGTCTAGCTTTCGTGATCTTTATCCCCTTCATGGTTTAATAGTCCCTGGTGTGAATAGCATTTACTTAAAGTTAAGCACGAAAACTCATTACCTCTTTTCTTATCAGAGGGTTCGGGTGGGGCATGGCCCCACCCTACTATTGAATTCATTGTGCAGAGTGGGGCCATGCCCCACCAAATAACGCTAATTAAGTACTATTCGTCTCTGGCGTGAGTACTCTTATTTTCAGGTGCGAGAAGGAAAACCGGTCATGAATCCACAGGACGCTAAACAGACCCTGTCATCGAGCATAAGGCATGTTCGTGCCTTTCTGCGCCTGGTGTTTCACCATTTCGCCGCCGATGGGGGGATACAGCATGTCGCTGCGCTTACCTATACCACGCTGCTCTCTCTGGTACCGCTGATGACGGTGGTACTGGCCCTGTTTTCGGTTTTTCCCGCCTCCGAGCGAATGTCGGAACAGATCGAGAATTTTCTGTTTCAGAATTTTGTCCCCGCAGCCGGTGAGGCTGTACAGGAGCATCTGCGGAATTTCAGTCAGAAAGCGGCCAAGCTGACCGGTGTGGGGTTTGTCTTTCTGGTACTTGTCGCTCTGTTGTTGATGAGTAATATCGATAAGGCCTTCAACACCATCTGGCACGTCAGGAAGCAGCGTCCACCGCTGGCTAAGTTTACCGTCTACTGGGCAATCCTCTCGCTGGGGCCAATACTGATTGTGGTCAGTGTCGGCGTTACCTCCTACCTGGTCTCCATACCGCTGCTCGAACAGGCCGAGGCGGTGGTGATGGTGCGATCGAAGCTGTTCAGCATGATGCCGGTGCTGATTTCCGCCCTGGCTTTCAGCCTGCTCTATGCGCTGGTACCCAATCGATCTGTACCCATGCGCCACGCCTTGCTGGGCGGACTGTTGGCAGCCTTGCTGTTTGAGCTGTCAAAGCGGGGATTTGCACTCTATGTGACCACCTTTCCAACCTATGAAGCGATCTACGGCGCACTGGCCGTGGTACCGATCTTTCTGATCTGGATCTATCTCTCCTGGCTGGTCACCCTGCTTGGGGCCGAGTTTACCTACTGTCTGGGTATCTATCGGGAGGATTGGCGGGAGCATGCCCAGCAGCGGGGTGGCGCTTTTCTGTTGGCGCTGCGACTGCTTGGCCAGCTAAGTGAGGCGCAACGGCAGGGTCTCTCCATGACCACCCGGCAGCTTCAAAGTCGTATCGTTAACACCACGGAAGAGCGTATCGAAGCCTCGCTGAACAGCCTCTATAAAGCCCACCTGGTCCTTCGAGCGGATGAGAAAGGCTG
This sequence comes from Candidatus Thiodiazotropha sp. 'RUGA', assembly GCA_016842065.1. Taxonomy (GTDB): domain Bacteria; phylum Pseudomonadota; class Gammaproteobacteria; order Chromatiales; family Chromatiaceae; genus Thiodiazotropha. The sequence continues at coordinate 16,316 of JAEPDS010000003.1, read as the reverse complement.
GGCTTTGGCCCGAGACCTGAGGCAGGTGATGCTGAAGGATCTCTACCAGTCGGCCGCCTATGTGATCCCCGATCGGAATGAGCTGGTCGACATCCCCATGGCCCTCGAAGAGCTGCTTGAAAGCTTGAACCTGAGCCTTGAGCAGAGCATGGATCGCCCGCTGGAGGAGTTGCTGCATGAGCGGCATGGGGCAACGGATTGATATTTGGCCGCCGGGCTTAAATGTTACACACTCTTGATCCGAAAGCGCTCGAAATGTGCTGTGGTCTCAAGCTGTTGCAGTGGACTGATGCTCGGGGAGGGGATCATCTCCTCGACCCGGTACTCCTGACCGATGACGAAGAAATGCTTGGGTACGATGAGAGAGCTGCGGTTGTTGTGGCCCTGATCGATGAATATTCCGCCGTGATCCGGGTTCGACTCTTCCTCGCTCTGCAGTTTGGCGAGTCGTAATGTGATCGGTTCCAGCTTGCCCGCAACAAACTGCACGCCCACTTCCAGCAGGTTGTTGCCACAGTTCATGGCCCGTTTGACAACCCCCAGTTTCCAGTCACTGCCCTGTTTGCTCTCATGGGTCGAGATCAGGATCAGTTGTCCGATCAGCTCTTTCGAGACAGCCTGTCGCGGTATCCGCAATGCGACACCGGAACGACTCTGATTGCTGCGTAGTGCGATAATTCTTTTATTGCCGACACGGTGTGCCGAATCCCGCATGCCAACCGGTTGAGTCATGGTGATCTCCTCATCACCAGGCTCCTGGTTGGTGCTCTGTCCGGCCAGGTATTGATAGGCATTCTGTACCCCGATCCAGACCATGATCTGGCCCGAGGTGTTGTGTCTTTCACTGTCTCGCTTGAGTCGTATGTGCCAGGTTTTGAGCATCCGACCCAGTAGATTGTTGGCCTCTTTGGTGGTCAATCGATTCATGCAGGCCGGCTTGCTCTGTTCCGACTTTTCCATCAGGCGCAGCTGTTGGTGCAGCGTCTTGCTGACGGGGCTCAGATCGAACAGGGTAAACCTGGGCAGCGGCAGGTTTTCCAGGCAGTCAGGATGGTAGAGGTAGGGAGGCACCTCACCCAGGCGATCGATCACATAGCGGCCGGCGGCATCCATATCCTTATCCGGTGCGATGATGTTGGCTTCGCCAGCGAGATCGTTCAGATAGTCGAAGCAGATTCTGGGTTCACTCTCCTGCAGATGGCAAGGGTCCAGCAACAGCAGCAGCAGAAAGCGATTGTACTGATGGGATATCGTCGCCTGGTGAGATTCGCTCTGGTCATGATCCTCCATCTCCAGCAGATGCAGATTCTGTTCCCAGGCATAGGTCATCAGCCTTGAAACATGCTGATAGGGGGAGACGCAACGACAATCAAAATCCTCACAGGCCAACAGGTATTCGAGCGTGAAATGTTTGTTTGCGTTGTAGATTGCCTGCCCGAGCTTCTGCGCAGATTTTTTATTCTGCTTACTGCTGATGCAGTGATTGACGATATGGCAATAGCCATAGGCCATCTCAAGCATCACCCGCCGCACCAGGCTGATTGGTGCGTGTTGTTTGCGCTGGGACATGCCGTGGGCCAACCGCATGGCCGGGGTGACATAGATCTGCATCAACTCGTCGCGTTTCTTTACCTGACCGGGATAGCGGTTCAGACGGCTCAGGCTGGTGATTACGTTTTCGGCAAGCTGCTGTGGATTGGCGAAGGGAAGTGCCGTCGCCCACTGGGCTAACGCATGAGGATCGGTCTCAACCAACGGGTTTTCGAATGGGTCGGCCTTGGGCACAAAGAACTGAGGTTGCTTTTGTGCAGGTGTCCGCTGGCTGAAAAAATCAAACATGGTGTGGTGTCGGTCCGTTTCCTTTATGCGGGTGACCAGGGCCTGCTAACAGGGCCTGGCGGAAACTATATCATTATTGGCTGCTACAGGGATGATTAATCATCAACGCAGCATTCTCCCGCAACAGGTCGTTTTGTCAGTGGTTTAATTGATCTTTGTATAGATGGAGTATAATTCATGGGTCCAGTGAAAGACCCCTGATTTTTAGACAAAGTTGTTGTATTTTAGTAAGTTAATTCTTGAATATTCCTGTTATGACAGCTGCCCTGGGGATCTCTGGATTCAGCTGAGCTTTGCTCCACCTCTGATCTGTTTCAGGTTGCCGATTATGGTTTACCTGAATTGAACTTATCGGAATTAAGCATGAAAATGGCGGTCTGAAAGATCGTCCAATAGCGGGCTGATTGAATAAGTGGCAACAAGCCCTAGACGAATACCGATCCACTGGAGAGATCTATGCATTGCAACAATCCCCTGAGCCGTATCCTGTTGATCTGTGGATTGTGGCTGTTTATCCAACCGGTCGTGGCAGAGCCGGTGGATTTTGAACTGCCGGGCCTGGATGGCAAAAATTACCGTCTCTCCGACTATCGGGGGAAGTGGGTCCTGGTCAACTACTGGGCGACCTGGTGTCCTCCCTGCCGCGAGGAGTTGCCGGAACTGGAGGTGTTCCACAACAATCACAAAGACAAGGATGCGGTGGTATTGGGTGTCGCCATGGAGCGTATCGATCCGCACCGTCTGAAAACCTTTGTCGACGAACAGTTTCTTAGCTATCCGATCCTGTTGACCAAGCCGGCAGCACGTACTGAGCTGGGGCGGGTGCCCGGTCTGCCTACCTCATTTCTGGTCAATCCCAAAGGTGAGCTGGTTGCCCGTCAGGTTGGGCCGGTGACCCTTGAGGATCTGGAAACCTTCATAAAAGAAGAGAGCAACTAGGGATTAGTGATTTCAAATCCTAAGGAGCGATAGATGATAAGAACCATCCTGATACTGGTTTTGTTCTGCCTGACGCTTGCCGAGGCAACGGCTGCAACCCGCGACCCCGGTGAACACTTTTTCAATCAATCTCTGGGGGATTTCAGTGAAGAGCTGATGGTCGCCAGGGAGGAGGGAAAAAAGGGTGTATTGATCATGTTTGAAATGGATGAGTGTCCCTTTTGTCACCGTATGAAGAGCCGTGTCCTCAACCAGGTGGCGGTGCAGGACTACTTTCAGGAACATTTCCAGGTCTATACCGTGGATATCGAGGGTGATGTGGAGATCTCCGACTTCAAGGGAAATCCGATCAAAGAGAAGGATTTTGCCTTCAAACACTTCAAGGTAAGAGCGACTCCGGTATTCGCGTTCTTTGATCTCGAAGGCAATCTGCTGACCCGATTCACTGGCGCGACCAACACCGCCGATGAGTTCATGTGGCTGGGTGAATTCGTTGTGGACGGCCACTACAAGTCGAGCAACTTTTCCCGTTACAAAAGAGCCAAGAAAAAGGAAATGCGCAAGTAGTGGTCAGGTTGTCCAAAAGAGCCTGTTGCAGGCTATCGCTGCTGTTTCTGCTGAGCACGATTTGCAGCTGGGCGATGGCTGTGGAGCCCCTGCCTTCGCCGCTGACGCTGGAGTACGCTCTGAGTCTTGCGGATGCGGAACATCCGGAACGCACCCTTGCAGATGCAGCGCTGGCCCAGGCTGAAGCTGCTCGGCACCAGGCCGATTCAAACGATGATCTGCGCGTCGATCTGAGTGCTGAATTGCGTGCCATCGAGCCTTCGGAAATCGCCATCTATCAGACCCACAATGACAGCCTGGCAAGGCTCAAAATCAGTAAACAGCTCTACGATTTTGGACGCACGGCGCACGCCCTGGAAGCTGCGGATGCGGATCTGGAGTCCCGTCGCTGGCAGCTTATGGAGGTACGTCAGCAGCGCAGGCTCGATGTCATGGCCCGCTACTTCAATGTGCTGCTGGCCGATCTGGAGAATGCCCGCGACACCGAAGCCCTGTCGATCGACTACATCCGCTTCGATCGTGCGCGCACCAAAAATGAGCTCGGCAGGGTCTCTGATGTGGAGATGCTTGAGCTTGAAAGCCGCTACCAGCAAAGCAGAAGAAAGGTGGCACTGAGCGGCAACCGCCAGCGCATCACCCGCTCCCAGCTGGCAATCAGTCTGAACCGTCCCCTCGATCTTCCCGCTGAGTTGGAAATGCCCAATTTAGAAGCGCAGGAAGAGCTAGCGGATGTTGATGAGTTGGTGGCTTTGGCGTTAACTGGCAATCCGGGGATGCAGAAACTGAGAGCGGAACTTCAGGCGGCACAAAAACAGCTGCAGGCAAGTGAATCAGAAAGCAATCCGGTGATTCGTGCCCAGTTGGAGGCAGCCACCTATGAGCGGGAACTTGGCGGGCGCAATCCTTTGACCGCGGCGCTGGTTTTTGAAGTGCCTCTCTATCAGGGTAGTCGTGTCGAGGCGGATAGCGCCAGGCAGCGTGCCAGAGTGCAACAGAAGCAGGCTGAGTTGGCGGCTTATGAGCTTGCTCTTCGACAACAGGTTCTGGACTATTGGATGGAGCTCAATCAACTGCGTGTGGCCGCAGAGGAGATCACTGTCACCGGGGATTACCGGGATCTCTACCTGGATCGAAGCCGTACCCTGTATGAGCTCGATCTCTCATCGGACCTGGGTGACTCGATGACCCAGATTGCCGATATCCAGTTCCAGCAGGCAAAGAACACCTATCAGATACAGTTGGCACTGGCCCATCTCAAGGCACTGACAGGGGGCTTGCTGGAAGCGGAGAAAGGTGCCGGGAAGCCTTAGGGTCTGATAGGCAGGTGCCGACGGGTATCGAACGCTCGTCTGTTCAATTTCTGATGCGGGATGTTGATGATTGCCGGATCGGTGCCACAGGATGAGCGCAACACACTTCCCTGTAAGTTACCAGGAAACGAATCCGCAACTGCTCGTTCAAGTCCGAATCAAACCACCAGGTCCAGTTGCTGAAGGCTACCGGTCTCCCCATCTTCGGAGAGATAGATGCCAGTCTGGCGGATCTGCCCCAGGGTTTCATTGCCTGCATCCTTGAGCAGGAAGGGGGTCTCAACCGAACCGAGATAGATTGCTCCGACGCCGGTCTGCCCCAGCGCCATGAGCGAATCCTGACCGTCAGCTGATTTTGTCCAGATCCGCAAACGACGATAGATTGGATCCGCTTCATCGATCCAGCCGTTACCATCCTTGTCGTGATTGGCCAACTCACTGAATCCATCTCCGCTGAGTGCACCAAACAGTTCGCTACCATCATTGATGCGGCCGTCTGCATTGCGATCGAGTGCCAGCAAACCACTGCCTGGTCGGACAAACGCGATCTGCTCATCCCGGCCGCCTGCATCGATGTCGAAGTGGAAATTGCGCTCCGTCAGTTGTGCTGCAGTACCGTTAAAGTTGACTACCAGGGGATCCTTCATGACCGCATCACCGGCACGTATCTGGACAGTCGATTCACGCAGAAACTCACGGCTCATGCTGAGTTGCAGGGCGATACTGATCTCACGTCCGTCCGCCGTCAGAACCTTACCCTGGGCCTTGAAATCGACATGTTCCGACTCGTAATGTGACTCGTAGAAGTCATAAATCATTCCCCAGCCGGCGGATTGGGCCGGAGCCTGTAGCTCTAGCTTAGGGTGGGTCGGTTCAGTCGCAACAGGTTGCGCTTGCGGCTGCAGTTCATCAGGCGTCAGAATATCGATCTCACGCCCGGTGAAATGCTCGATCATAATCTTGATCAATTGAATTTTCAGCTCCCCCATGTGGGGTTCGGGAGCCGCATCGTCGAGTTTCAGGAGTGCCTCTTTCGGTTGCAGTGAATGGGCTGTCTGGGAAATAGTGACCTGCAGGGCCTCGGCACGGACCACAAGCGATCTGCCTGGCGTGCGGGATTGTTCTGAATCCGCGCCGCTTCGTTCTCCGTGCCACAACGTGAGTTGGCTCTTAACTTCGTGTTTGACCTCAGCGGTGCGATGACTATCCATGCTGAGGGAAGATTGGCTGATGATCATGTTTGAAACCCCGCTGCACGTCAGTTTATAGCCGCAAGCATAATTTCGGAGTAGACGCCTCTCACTCTATATATCGGTCTGTCAGCTTGATAGTTGAGTGTCATCCTGACTATGTTGAGAAGATCGTCTGTTGACCCGTATTGGTATACGGAGCGGCCTGTCATGCCATTGGCTCTATCAGAGTAAGCCATAGAGGTCATGTTCTCCCGCGTGGCCCAACAGTCGCGTACTTCTGGTCGACTTGGGTCCGCTGGATGGGAGTGTGGTAACGCGCTGTTTTTATTATATCTTTCCTGGTGTTTAATGGGCTATGATAAGCCTGTTTTGGTGTGGTGATTGGCACTGAGGATCCATACGACGGGGTGCTGTATAACCTGACAAAGCAGGTTTTCATGCTCAGCTTTCAGCCTCGGTCATTTGACATTACTGCAACTGTTTGGCGGTTTTTTTGTGCATGGCATTTTTCATGGTATTACCATTTAACAAGGATATAAGATATAGAATGTATAAAAGATAATAATGGCTTATTTGCAATCGAGTGGGATCAATCTCTAAGAGATTCCGCTACGCTGTCTGATCAGTAGTGGCTGATCAGAGACTTGGCTGGAGATGGCCGATCAAGGTGCTGGATTAATAATTAAGTAAAAGGGGGTAATCATGAGGGTGCTGATGCTAATCTGTCTGTTGTATAGCGGACAGTCTTTGGCCCTGGATCTGGAGGCGGTAACCAGCTGGTATCAGCAGGTGGAGCTGAGTACGCCAGTGGATGGCATGGTGAGTCGTGTGAATGCCGGGGAGGGCGAGAAGGTCAGTCGCGGAACCATACTCATCGAACTGGACCAGCGGGCTTATACAAGCCGTCTGGCAGCCGCCGAATCGAGACTTGAGGCGGCTACGCAGCAGAATGCGGAGGCCAAAAGAGAGTTGGATCGCTCCCTTGAGCTCTACGATCGAACTCTGCTGTCCGACCATGAACGTAAGCAGGCTGAGATTGAAGCGGCTGAGTCGGATGCGGCTTATCGCGAAGCGGATGCTCAACTGGCCAAGGTTCGATTGGATATCGATTACAGCCGTATCACCGCTCCGTTTGATGGTATTGTCGAGGAGATCTACGTGCAGCCCGGCCAGGCGGTAATCAATCGCCAGCAGGCGCAACCACTGCTCAATCTTTGTCATACCGGGCGAATGAAGGTCACTACCGAGGTGACTGCTCAGCAGGCGGATAAACTGAAGCCGGGCATCAGCGTGCAGATCGGCCTGCGAGGTCAATGGTTGAAGGGTGAGATTTCCAAAGTGGGGCTGAAGCCTGTTGCTGAAGATGCGAATGGTGCCCGATATCTGCTTGAAGCGACTTTTCAGCCGCCCGAGTCGGTGCTGGTCAGGGCAGGTGAGAAGGCTGTTTTGAGGATAGCAGATGAGTGATCGAATCAGCAGCGGAGAGATCTGTGTGCGCTGTTTTGTTGGTGGTCGGGTGCAGGGGGTTTTCTATCGGGCATCCGCCAGACATGAAGCCCAGCGACTGGGGATTACCGGGTTTGCCAAGAACCTGAGCGACGGGCGTGTGGAAGTGGTTGCCTGTGGCCGTGTCGATGCCTTGGATGAACTCAAGGATTGGCTGCGCAGGGGGCCTTCAGGTGCCAGTGTCTCCGCTGTCTCCTGTGAAGTGATCGATCAGCATAACTATGCCGACTTCACCATTGGTTAGTGATGTCTCTGGTGTTAACCGGCCCTAAGGTCTCTGAAGACAAGCAGCCCAATTAGTTCGAATTCAAAGTTACACCTGAACCCTGCCAATGATCATTCATGGCGTGGCAGGGGATGGTGTATCCCGATCCAGGCGGTTTTTATTTTTGTTGGTCAGTTTTCCCGCTATCCACTATTGAGAGTAACCGGGTTGGTCCAGGGGGCGGAACTTCATGCTTGGGTCCACCGGAACCTGGGGTTGTTGCTGGTATCCCTGAGCGGCAGATGGTGCAGGGCTGCCATAGTAGGCTGATCCACCCTGAGGGTCGGCAAGCTGAGGTTGCGCATAGCTGGGGCTGGCGGGTTGAGCCGAATTCTGCATCGTCGATGGTTGATCCATGGGTCGGAACTGGAACTGCTCCTGGGGTGCGTTGGCGTAGGGGGTTGCCGGCGGCATTGCGGGTTGTGGCTGTTGATAGACCGGTGCGGCTTGCTGCTGATAGGCGGGAGCCTGTGCGGCCGGTTGGCTGGGCTGCTGATACGCGGGGGTGGCCGGATACTGGGTTGCGGGTGCTGCATAACCAGCCGGAGCCTGAGGGTAGCCTGCACCCGGGTAGGCACCATATCCCTGAGGGTAGTATGGATAGCTCTGGGGGGCATAGTAGGGTGCGTCGTAGTTGTCGTAATAACCGCCCTGGTTTCTGTCATAGCCACCGAACATGTTACGCATCGGGTTCATCATGCCACCCATCATGTTGCCTGGATTGACATTAAACTGCCGGTTATCCCCGTCGGCATGAAGATCTGCAGATCCCAGGATGATCAGGGTGCAAAGTGAAAGCCATTTCAAACGTCTCATGTTGTGATACCTCTGGTGGGGTGGTCGTTTTATCGGCATGTGGTATTTATTGTTTTTTACGATATTACTACCACATCGTATTGCTACATGATAATACACCAAGCGGCTTGGCGATAACCCCGGCATAGTTTGAATTATTTACCCTGGAGATCGACAGAATGCGGCTGCCGCCTTTGACTGATGGCCATATCATCAAACGATACAAAAGATTTCTGGCCGATGTGGAACTCGCGGGTGGTGAGGTGGTTACCGCGCACTGCCCGAACACCGGCAGTATGTCAGGATGCTGGGAACCGGGGGCGCCGGTCCAGATCAGTCACAGCGACAACCCTCGCCGAAAACTCTCCTGGACCCTGGAGCGGGTGGACATGGGGCAGGGCTGGATCGGGGTTCATACCGGCAGAACCAATCCGGTGATCGAAGAGGTGCTCCAATCCGGGGAGCTGGAGCCGTTCTCGGATTATCCCGAGGTCAGGCGTGAAGTCTCTCATCAGAGTCAGGGAGTACGCAGCAGATTTGATTTCATGTTGCCGGGCGGCGAGCGGCAGGATGTCTGGATTGAAGTTAAAAACGTCACCTTATGGGAGCAGGATTGTCTCTGTTTTCCCGATGCGGTGACGACCCGTGGTCGCAAACATCTGCAGCAATTGGCCCAGTTATGCGATGCGGGACAGCGGGGTGTGATGATCTATGCACTGAACCGCCCCGAGGGCGACTGTTTCAAACCGGCAGATCATATCGACCCGGAGTATGCAGAGGTGTTGCGGCAGGTGGTGGAAAGATCCGGGGTGGAGCTGATGGCGCTACGCATTGGCCATAGCGATGTGGGGATGAAGGTGACAGGTGAGGTGCCGATCAGGCTGGGTTGAAGCGGCCTCAGTAACCCATGGAGGCCAGATCCAGCCCTGAGGGTATCTCCGGAAGGGTGTTCAGACCACTGACAATCTCACCGTTCGCCTGCAGGCTCAACCAACGATACCCGGGGGGCGTCGGATCGATGGAAAAGTCATCTTCCCCGGCGGTGAATTGAACGCAGGTCGAGGGGCTGCCGAGAATTTTCAGGCCCTGGTAGGTGGCTTCAAAATTCTGATGAATATGTCCGCAGAGTATCCCCTTTACCTGAGGATGTTTCTGTAGCAGATCGAAGAAGGCCTGGGGTTGCTCCAACACCATGGTGTCCATCCAGCGGCTGCCCACTGGCAGCGGGTGGTGGTGCATGGAGATCAGGGTGTTCTTGTCCGGGTGCTCTTCAAGCAGCTGTTTCAGCAGGGCCATCTGTGTTTGATCGATGCGGCCACCGTCGCTGCCCGGAATGGTGGAATCGAGAAACACCAGAGACCAGCCTTTGGCCTGGACACTGGGGATACAGTGAACATTGTCCTGATTCAGCAGCTGAGTCATCTTCCCCGGCTGGTCATGGTTGCCGGGTAGGCAGTAGGTTGGGATTTCGGTTAGCTTGAATCTGCCGAGCAACCTTTTGTAGCCACTGTCGGAGGCGTCATGCACCAGGTCGCCGGTGGCCATGATCAGGTCGGGCCTGCCCGCTTCCCGCAGAGCCTGTTCCAATATCTGGTCGAAAGTTTCAAGGGTGTTGATGCCCAGCAGACAGCGTGAAGGGTCCGCATAGAGATGACAATCCGTGATCTGAAGTACGTTCAATCCATCAGCAGGCATTTGCCGGAATATTTCTGGCTTGTTGTTGTCGGGATGGCTACTCATAGAGCGTTTCATCTTTATATTTTTCAAGCTGACGAGCAATTTGATTCTCCAGGCCCCAGCAGGATGATCATTTTATTGCCATAATATTAGATCAGGAGTCATCAAATCTAAAACTGATATTTTGCTTCAATGTCCTAAACTTAGGAATTGTTCCACATTCTGAGTCGAATTCTGTTGATAAGTTAACATTTTTCCGTCAATTAATTTTTTCTATTGGCTCGTCTACAATATAGATTATGACGCTCAATGAATTAAGATACATTGTCGCTGTGGCCCAGAAAAGACACTTTGGCCACGCCGCAGAGGCCTGTTACGTCAGCCAGCCTACACTCAGCGTAGCAGTAAAAAAACTCGAAGAGGAGTTGGGAGTCGGGCTGTTCGAACGTGGACAGGGTGAGGTCTCCCTGACTTCAGCGGGGGAGCGCATTGTCGCCCAGGCCCAGCGGGTATTGGAAGAGGCCGGTACCATCCGGCAACTCGCCAGTCAGAGTGTGGACCAGCTGGATGGCCCACTGCGGGTCGGCGCCATCCATACTGTAGGCCCCTATCTGTTTCCCAAACTGATCCCTGTCCTGAATTCCCGTGCCGGGGATATGAGCCTGATTATCAAAGAGAATTATACTGCCGCTCTGACTGAGCAGTTGAAGCAGGGAGAGCTCGACGTGGTGGTGATTTCGCTCCCTTACGAGGAGCCCGGGATCGTCACCAGACCACTTTATGAGGAGTCTTTCTCGGTCCTGATGCGGGTCAATCATCCGCTGGCCGCACAAGATAACGTCTCGGTGGACCAGTTGGAGCAGGAGACGGTCTTGATTCTGGGTGAAGGGCACTGCTTCCGGGAACAGGTGAAAGCGATCTGTCCCAGGTGTCTGCAACACTCCAATGGGGAAATCAGTCTGCAGAAGAGTCTGGAAGGGGGCTCCCTGGAGACCATCCGTTACATGGTAGCCAGCGGCATCGGTATCTCGATTCTGCCCGATTCCGCCATCGGCGGGGATTCGATGCGTTGGGATCTGCTGACCACCCGTCCATTGGCTCAGGAATCCCCCAAACGCTGCATCGCCATGGCCTGGCGCAAGAGCTTTCCCAGGCCCCGGGCTGTTGAACTGCTGGGGGAGTCGATCAGGGCCAGCGATCTGAATGGGGTCACTCTGGTGGAGGGAGAGCCGGCAGTGGAATTGGCTGTCGGCTGAGTCCTGTCGATCCGGCCCTAGATGACCCGGTCGTTACCACCGTCGATGGGAATCTGGGCACCCGTGGTTTTACTGAATCGCAGATCACAGAGTTCCGCTACCAACTCAGCCACATCGTGGCTGGTTATCTCACACCCCAGCAGATTGCGTTTTTTATAAGCTTCCACCGACAAGTCATAGTGTTTGGCCCGGGTCTCCAGCACCTGCGGCGTCCAGATGCCGGTATCGAAGACCGCATCAGGGTGCAGGCTGTTGATTCGGATATTGTCCCTGGCCCACTCCATGGCAATGATTCTGGCCAACTGGTTGAGTGCCGCCTTGGATGCCGAGTAGGCGGCCGCACCCTGTCCGGGGGCAGGAACATTCTTTGAGCCAATGACCACCACCCGCCCCTGCCTGGCGGCGGATTTGAGATAGGGGTGGGACTCCCGTAACAGGGCCAGATTGGCATCCAGGTTGACCTGCATTACCTGACGCCAGCTGGCATCTTCAAGTTCGGCAACATCACAGCCGGATGGAAAGATACCCGCATTCAGTACCAGCATGTCGAGACCGCCGAAATTCAAGCAGGTGTCGGAAAGGGCCTGTTGCAGTGCCAGCGTATCGGTAACATCGCATTGAATGCCGAGAAAGGCCTGTTCGCTAAACAGCTGAGTGATCGCCGGATTCCGGTCGAGTCCCACCACCGCAGCGCCCCGTTGCAACATCGAGGCTGCACAGGCTTCACCGATGCCGGATGCCGCACCGGTGATGAGTGCCACTTCACCCTGGAAAGCGGGCGCACTACCGGCCTTGCGCAGCTTGGCCTGCTCCAGTTCCCAGTACTCCACATCAAAGATCTCCTGGCTCGACAGGGCCTGCCATTGATCCAGCATCTCTGCCCGTTGAATGATGCTCATGGTGTGGCGGTAGATATCAGCCACCATGCTTGCCTGAGCACTGTTTTTACCAATACTGAGCATGCCCAGATCGGCATCAAGCACCACCCTCGGCGCCGGATCGAGCATCTCCACCGGGGTACGGGCGTGCGGTGCGTGTTGTTCGAAATAGCGTTGGTAGCTGCCAACATATTCGATCACTTCACTACCGATCATCGGCAACTGTTTGGTGCGCAACACATGATCCGGAGTGGCCGGTCCACGGCTGGCGATCTGCTCAAGGTCGGCGCGCTGGCAGAAGCTGAGTTCCTGCTCTGTGCGGTGACTCTGCAGGATCACCGGGGTGCCGGCGACATCGGAGATCTCCTTGCGTAAGCGGGCCAGTCGTTGTGGCTGGGCTTCGCTCTGTTGTGCCTGAGGGGAGATCTCCCAAGCGCTGTTTTTCTGCAGGTATTGCTCTGCTTCGTCGACCAGTTGGATCATCCTTTCATAGGATTCTCTGGCGTTATCACCAAAGCTGAAAATACCGTGATTCAACAGCACCATGCCCAGGGTCTGATCGTTCGCCTGCTGGGAAAACTGCTCGGCCACCGTACGCGCCAGATCAAAGCCCGGCATGACATAGGGGATGACGACGACCCGTTGCTGATAGAGCGCTCTGATGCGCTGCTCCCCCTGGGGGGTGTTGGTCAGGGTAACGATCGCATCCGCATGGGTGTGATCCACATACTTATATGGCAACACAGCATGCAGAATGGCTTCCACCGATGGGGTAGGGGCACTTGCCAGGGTCTGATGAGTCTTCAGCTGGTTGACCATCTCGCTGTCGCTGAGGGAATCAAGCTTGGCAAGACGCAGCAGGTGATCCATGCGTACCGGGGTGAAGCCCGCTGCTTCTATGCTGGCCAGGTCCCAGCCACTGCCTTTGACGTAGAGGATCTGCTGATCCTCTCCGAACAGGTCCGGTTCAACGATCTTGACGGAGGTGTTACCGCCACCGTGAAGCACCAGCGTGGGATCGGAACCGAGTAAGCGGGAGGTATAAACCCGTAGCGACAACTCGTTTTCGCAGGCCGCCGCTTCAGTTGGGTTCCATTGGCTCTTCATAGTGCCTCTCTCGGCCTTGAGGCGTGTTTACACCTTATGCCGTGGAATTAAAGCTGGGAAGATTGTGATTGCCACTAAAAGTTGTCGGTCGAGGTGAACAGCCCGACCCGCAGATCCTTGGCGGTATAGATCTCCCGGCCATCCACTCGCATGACACCGTCGGCCACACCAAGCACCAGTTTTCGGGTAATGACCCGTTTCACGTCGATCTGGTAGGTGACAGACTTGGCTGAGGGCAATACCTGGCCGGTAAATTTAACCTCGCCTACGCCCAATGCCCGACCGTGGCCCGGGTTACCGATCCAGGCAAGAAAGAAACCGACAATCTGCCACATGGCATCCAGGCCCAGACAGCCAGGCATTACCGGGTCTCCAGGAAAGTGGCAGTCAAAAAACCATAAATCGGGATTGATATCCAGTTCTGCCTGGATCTCCCCCTTGCCGAACTCACCACCCTGATCTGCAATCTTGGTGATACGGTCCATCATCAGCATATTCGGGGTAGGCAGTTGAGCATTGCCCGGGCCAAACATATTGCCGTTGCCGCAACTCAACAGCTCATCGCGGTTAAAAGAAGTCTGTTTGGTCATTCTGCTCATGCCTCTCAAATTAGCAATCCACCCAGCCGGGGCGGAAAAACCCAGTAGTGTCCTTGTTCGGATAGGGTTGTGTCAATCGCTCTGATGTTAATTGTTGTTCAAATTATCTATTCATTAACACTGAGCTGATGTGGTTGACGATCTCCGTCACAGAAATGAACTGGTTTTCCGAATCTCCGCGTGCCCGATACTCCACCTGGCCCTGGTCGAGGGATTTATCGCCAACCACGATGCGATGGGGTATGCCGATCAGTTCCATATCGGCAAACATAAAGCCGGGTCTGACGTCACGATCATCCAGCAAGACCTCGATGCCGACAGCATTCAACTGCTCGTAGAGTTCTTCCACCGTCTCCCGGACCCGTTCGGACTTGCTCATTTTCATCGGGCAGAGCGCCACCTGAAACGGGGCCAGAGAGGTCGGCCAGGTAATGCCCCGGTCGTCATGATGTTGTTCGATCGCAGCAGCCACCACCCGGGTGACGCCGATACCGTAACACCCCATGGTCATCACCACGGCCTTGCCGTTTTCGTCCAGCACCGTGGCATTCAGCGCCTGGCTGTATTTGTCCCCCAGCTGGAAAATGTGGCCGACCTCGATGCCCCGGGCAATTGTCAGTGTACCCTGGCCGTCGGGACTCGGATCCCCCTCCTGGACATTGCGCAGATCGGCAACCCTGGCAGGTTGCTCCAGGTCCCGTCCCCACTGGATGTGAAACAGATGTTTGCCATCCTGGTTGGCGCCGGCACTGAAATCTTTCATCTGCGCCACGCTGCGATCCACAATGATGGGTATCGGCAGATTGACCGGACCCAGTGAACCGGGACCGGCTCCCAGGCTTTCGCGGATCTCCTCCTCGCTGGCGAAACAGAGGGGAGAGGCGACCTGCTGAAGTTTTTCCGCCTTGATCTCGTTCAGTTCGTGGTCTCCTCTGACCAGCAGGGCGATCAAGCTCGAGTCACTCTCTTCGGCTGCTTTGACAACCAGGGTTTTTACCGTGTGATCGATCGCCTGGTCGAACTGTTCCACCAGCTCCTGGATGGTTTTCGCATCAGGGGTATCCACCAGGGACATCGGCTGATCCCCGTCGCTGTCTGCCTGCGCCACTGCGACCGCTTCCGCCAGCTCGATATTTGCCGCATAGTCACTGCGATCGGAAAACGCGATCGCATCCTCACCGGACTCGGCCAGTACATGAAACTCATGGGAGGCGTTGCCGCCGATGCTGCCGGTATCGGCGGCCACCGGACGGAAATCGAGTCCGCAGCGGGAGAAGATCCGGCTGTAGGCCTGATGCATCTGATCGTAGGTCTGTTGCAGTGACGCCTGATCGAGATGGAAGGAGTAGGCATCCTTCATGAGAAATTCCCGGGCACGCATGACACCGAACCTGGGACGCACCTCATCGCGAAATTTGGTCTGGATCTGATAGAAGTTGACCGGCAGCTGCTTATAGCTGCGCAGCTCGTTGCGCGCCAGGTCGGTAATGATCTCTTCATGGGTCGGTCCATAACAGAAATCCCGCTGATGGCGGTCATGCAGTCGTAGTAACTCCGGACCATACTGTTCCCAACGGCCCGACTCCTGCCACAGTTCCGCAGGTTGAACCGTCGGCATCAACACCTCGAGGGCGCCCGTCCGGTTCATCTCCTGACGAACGATCCGTTCGACTTTACGCAATACCCGCAGGCCCAGAGGCAGCCAGGTGTAGAGTCCGGATGCCAGTTTTCTGATCAGACCGGCGCGCAACATCAGCTGGTGACTGGCGGTCTCGGCATCCGCCGGGGTCTCCTTGACGGTGTGGAGTGGAAACTGGGAAGTACGCATGAGTAGCATCTAGCCTTAAGTGTGAAAAAAGCGTGATTCTATCCCGCATTGTCTGGCGGGTCACCATTAGACTCTGTTGCAAGTGGTGAAAGGGAGACTTTTTTGCTTGTCAGCCCATGGTCGGCATACCAGCTTCGATGCAATTCCAGCATCCGGGCACCGTGGTTATCTGGTGCATCAGGCTCTGCGAAACCCGTTGTCTCATCAGCCAGTGCTCACCCCTGACACTCTGTACTCACGAATCAAAGGATTGCCCAAGGCCGGCAGCCTGCTCAATTCTTTGGCCGCTGGCTCTGTGGCCTCTGCCCTGTTTGGCCTCAACGGCCGGCCGCTCTGCGGCCAGTCAGGCTATGGCTCATCCTTCATGGCGATCGCATGAGTCTCTTCGATGTAGGCGATCTCCGCTTCCGTCAGCTCGATGTTGTCGTAACCGGTCACCATGGTCTTGATGTAGTGGATTGGGGTTTTGCCGGTTGTGGTCATGTAGATATGGATGATCACGAAGGTACCCATCAGAAATGCCGCTGCGGTATGGATGAAGGCGATCAGCGTCAAGC